>JBILLJ010000277.1:0-5487 GCA_044376125.1 Sandaracinaceae bacterium | reverse complement strand
CAGACGCGACGCTCGCCTCGGCCCCTGCTCCCATGCGTGCGCGAACCACCACGTCTCGGCGCAGGCTTCTCCTTCGTTCCTGCCGGCCGCTTCGCGGGAGTCGTGTCGGGCGATGGACGAAGCCACGCTTCGAGCGATCACGCGCAGACGCGACGCTCGCCTCGGCCTCCTGCTCCCATGCGTGCGCGAACCACGACGTTCCGCGTGAGGTCTGTCCGTTCGCACCTGCCCGCCTCGTGGAATCCTCGACGCATCGCGTGCGGCACGACGTCCGTGGTGGTGCCGTCAGGACTCTCCCTCGCACGCACGGTGAGGTGTGGCTCTCGTTCACGGTGGGGTGCGTGACGCCCACGCGCGCAGCACAGAGTGGCCCGTCTTCGGGCGTTTCCGATGGCACGGGGCTCGCTCAGGGGCAGGGCATGCGCGCCTCGATCGCTCCGGTCCTCTTCACCGTGCTCGCCCTCGCTGCCACGGGCTGCGTCACGCGTCGCTCGCTCCTCACCACCACGCCCGCACTGCCGCTGCCTGCGACGTTCGCGAGCGGCGGTGACGTGCAGGCGCACACGCGGCTCACCACGCACGTCGATCCCCAGCAGGGCGTCGATCCGAGCGCCGACGTGGTGCTGATGACGCCGCGCGCGGAGGTCGGCGCCATCGGCACCATTCGAATCGGGGAGGTCTTCGCGATCCGTCCCCTCTTCGAGCTCGGCCTCGCGCAGGGCGCGCTCACGGGCACGGCACGCGAGACGAACCTCGGCGAGGTCCCGAGCCTGATGACCGGCCCGGGCCTGATGTTCCGCGTGAGCGAGCTCCACGACACGCTCACGATCGACTTCGAGATCGATCCGCTGATCGGCTTCACGGTCCTGCGCACCGAGAGCTGCACGAGCGACTTCCGCACCTGCACCACGACCGACGAGTCGCTCGAGTGGGGCGTGATGCCGCGCGGCTCCATCCTGCTCGCGTACCAGATGGCGCCCTGGGCCCGCGGCTGGATCGCCGGCGGCGCGGCCCTCCAGCCCGACTCGAGCTCCACCGTCACCGGCGTCGGAGTCGTCGGCACCGGCATGGAGCTCACCCCGACCGATCTCTTCACGTTCCTCGTCTCGATCGAGTGGCCCTTCGCAGGCAGCCCCTTCGCGTACTGGCCCACCATCGCGGCCGCCGCGCGCTTCAACTTCGAGCGTTGAGAGAGGGAGGACCCCCCACTTCGAACCGGGCGGCGGGGTGGGGGGCCGATGCACCCTTCGTGAGAGGGCCCAGGGTGGCAGGGGGCGCGGCGTGGCGGGAGCGGGCTCCCCTGCTAGACCGGCGCGCCATGAGCCAGGTGAGCAAGGACAACGGTGCGGCGAAGCCCGAGGTGCAGGCGATCGCGCTGCCGCTCGAGCCGGTCGTGCGCGGTGGGCAGATCCACACGCTCTCTCCCGTCGATCTGAAGCCGCTCTCTCCGCTCTCGGTCGCGAGCGAGGCCGACGTGAAGAAGGTCGTCGAGCGCGCGCGCATCGCGCAGGTGGGCTGGAGCCGTCGCTCGCTCGACGAGCGCGTGAAGGACCTGACGCGCGCCGCGCACACGATCCTCGAGCGCCGCCACGAGGTCATCGCGCTCATGCGCGACGAGGTCGGCAAGCTCGAGGTCGACGCGCTGATGAGCGAGGTCATCGGCCCGCTCGATCAGGTCAACGCGTGGGCCGCCGTGGTGCGCGAGGGCACGCGCCGAGAGAAGGCCTCGCTCAACCCGATCGCGTTCCCCAAGAAGCGCGCCTACATCGATCACGTGCCGCGCGGCGTCGTCGGCATCATCGCGCCGTGGAACTACCCGGTCGCGACGCTCTTCCGCTCGGTGTTCCCCTCGCTGCTCACGGGCAACGCCGTCGTCATCAAGCCGAGCGAGCACGCGTCTCGCGTCGAGACCTGGATGGTCGAGCGCCTCGCGGAGGTGTTGCCGCCCGACGTGCTCACCGCCGTGCTCGGTGGTCGCGAGGTCGGCGTCGCGCTCATCGAGGCGGGCATCGACGCGTGCATCTTCACGGGCTCGGTCAACGCAGGCAAGGACGTCGGCGCGCGCTGCGCCGCGCGGCTCATCCCGTTCTCGGCGGAGCTCGGCGGCAAGGACGCGGCGCTCGTGCTCGACGACTGCGATCTCGACCGCACCATCGCGGGCCTCACGCACTGGACGCTCCACAACGTCGGCCAGGCCTGCGGCGCGATCGAGATCGCGTACGTCGATCGCCGCATCGCCGACCAGGTCGTCGCGCGCCTCGCGGACGCGTGGCGCCGCCTCAAGGTCGGGCCGGGCGCGCCGGGCCACGTGGACCTCTCGCCCATGTGCAACGGCCGGCAGCTCGCGCTCGTGATGGACCACGTCGCCGACGCGACGAAGAAGGGCGCCAAGCTCGTCACCGGCGGCAAGCGCCTCGCGGGCAAGGACGGCGCGCCCGTCGGTCTCTTCTACGAGCCGACGCTCCTCGATCACTGCACCGCCGACATGGACGTCGTGCGCGACGAGACCTTCGGGCCCGTGCTCGCCGTCGTGCGCGTCGACGGCGCGGCGGAGGCGATCCGCCAGATCAACGCGAGCCGCTACGGCCTCACGGCCTCGATCTGGACCAAGGACGTCGCGCGCGCCGAGCGCCTGGCCTCCGAGCTCTCGGTCGGCGTCGTGACGGTGAACAACCACGCGCTCACCGGCGGCATGCCCTCGCTCCCGTGGAGCGGCACGCGCGACACGGGCACCGGCGTCGCGAACGGCGTGGCCTCTCTGCACACGCTCACGCGCCCGCGCACGGTGCTGATCGACGGCAACGACGCGCCCGAGCTCTACTGGATGCCCTACGACGAGAAGCTCTGGGAGCTCGGCCACCTGCTCGCCGACGTGCAGCGCATGAAGGGCCTCACCTCGGCGTGGCGCATCCCGCTGCTCATCCGGTCTCGCCTCGAGACCATCAAGCGCTTCTTCACGCCCTGAACGAACGTCGACTCGATCGAAGAGCGAGCGGGACGCGGTCCCGCGCAACCAAGGCAGTACGGGGTACGGGGCGAGCTCCCCGGCCCGAGAAAGGATCGGACATGGGCTGGGGCTACTTCCTCGATGCGAGGCTCACGCTGCCGGGTGCGGCGTGGCTCGAGATCTCCAACAAGAAGACCGACGACTTCCCCACGCCCGTGGGCTGGTGGGGCATGAAGGACAAGGAGCTCGAGCGGCGCTTCGTCGACATGTTCGGCGACACGTCCAAGGGCCTCACGTTCGCGAAGCTCGTGAAGCTCTTCGAGCGCAAGGAGTCGATCGGCGTCGTGATGCCCGACGAGGACGGCGCGGTCTCGATCCGCATCGTGCAGCTCCTCAGCAAGGACATGGACACCGACGTCGCGCGCGGCGTCGCGGCCCTCTTCGAGGCGGCCAAGGGCGCCGGCGGTGAAGGCCACGTCTCGCTCGCGAACGATGGCACCTACGTCGGCGAGGACGGCGTCACGGTCACGCTCGCGAAGGGCAAGCTCTCCCGCAAGCCGATCAAGGACAGCTGGGCCTACACCGAGCACCTGGCGATGGAGCTCTTCGGCGACGAGGACTTCCTCGACGAGCCGCCCGAGAAGGCCGCGAAGTCGACCAAGACCGCGAAGAAGCCCGCCACGAAGGTCAAGACCGCGAAGAAGTCGGCGGCCCCGAAGAAGGCCGCGCCGAAGCAGGCCGCGGCGCAGAAGGTCGCGCCGAAGAAGGCGGTCGCGAAGGTCGCCAAGCAGGCCGGCAAGGCCGTCGCCAAGGTCGCCAAGGCCGCGAGCAAGCCCTCCAAGGCGGTCGCGAAGGCTTCCAAGGCGGTCGCGAAGGCTTCCAAGGCCGTGAAGAAGGCTTCGAAGGCCGCCAAGAAGCCCTCGAAGCGCTGAGCCGCCAGATCGCGGAGACACGAACGGCAGGAGAGCGAGGTCTCTCCTGCCGTCTTCGTTCGTGGTGCGTCTGCGAGCGTCGCTCCGCCGCGTCACTCGCCGCACGGCTCGGGCGCCGCGTGCGCCGCCGTCGCGACGATGCAGGAGTGGCAGCTCACCTCGGGCGGAGAGTCGACGGTCAGCGGCGCTTGCGGGTGGTCACGCGCAGCGACACCTCGCCTGCGGGACCGGTGCGCTGCTCGCCGGCGAACGTGGCGATCGCCGCGAGCACGGCCTTGAGCACGGGGCTCGCTCGCCGCTCCGGCAGATAGAGCGCCACGAGGTGGCTCGCCTCGCCGACGAGGGTGGGCAGCACGCGGACGAGGCTGCCCGAGCCCAGCTCCGAGAGGGCCACGTGGTAGGGCAGGAGCGCGATGCCCATGCCGGCCACGGCCGCCTCGCGCAGGACCGAGAGGTCGTTCGTCACGAGGCACGGGTGCACGGGGAAGTCGCCGCCGCGAAGGCGTGGCCAGCGCGTCGCCGCGCCCGGATCGGCGAACGTGAGCAGGCGGTGATCGCGCAGCATCGCGATCGTGGTCGGGGCTCCGCGCTCCTTCAGGTAGCTCGGGCTCGCGACCGCGAGCAGCTCGGTGTCGGTGAGCTTGCGACGCAGCCAGCCCGAGGGCTCGGGCGTTCCCATGACGAGCACGAGATCGAAGCCCTCCTCGAGCCGCAGCGCGGGCCGGTCGGTCACCGTCAGCTCGATGTCGATGAGCGGGTGCTGCGCGTGGAGGAACGCGAAGAACCAGCCGATGAACGCGCCGCTCGCGCCCGCCGGCATCGCGACGCGCAAGACGCCGCGCACCTCGCCACCGATCGCGCGCGCTTGCTCGTGCACGGTCTCGAGCCGCGCGAGCGCCTCGGTCGCGCCGTCGACGAGCCGCCGCCCCGCACCGGTGAGCAGCACGCGGCGTTGCGAGCGCTCGGCGACCTTGACGCCCATGAGCTGCTCGATGCGCCCGAGGCGGCGGCTGATCGTGCTGCGCGGCACACCGAGCACGCGCGCGCTCTGGCTCACCGAGCCCGTGCGCGCGAGCGTCACGAGCGTCGGAAGGAGCGGGAGCACCTCGTCCATCGCCATGGCCGCCAGTGTACGTCGACTGGGGTGGAGCGTCGCTGCACCACACGCGCGCACTGGCGATGCACCCACGCTCCACGCACATCTGCCGTCGCGTCCGCTCGTTCTGCGGCGCGAACGCGCGGCATGGACGGATGGCGCAGGTGCGACGCCCGGCCTTTGCGTTCGCGGCGCGAACGGCGGCATCGAATGGAAGCAGACGCGACGCGCGCCTCGGCGTCTGCTCGGTTGCAGCGCGAACCAGAGCGATCACGCGTCGGGCCTCTCCCCTCGGGCCTGCCGGGCGCTTCGCGGTTCGGCCGAGAAGAACCGCTCGCACGCGATGCTCGCCCCAGAAGATCTGCCTGCACACGAGGCTGGGTGCCATGCGCGCAGTCGCGTCACACGAATCGAGGCCATGCCCCGAGTCGTGAGCGACGCGACCAAGCACGGTCGCCGAGCACGTGAGCCTCACAGCGAGCGACCACGTCTTCGCGAATGCGCCCGGCAGG
>JBILLJ010000276.1:0-5488 GCA_044376125.1 Sandaracinaceae bacterium | reverse complement strand
GCGCGCTCCAGGGGGTGCTGCGCAACCCCACCGCAAGGCGCTCCGAGTTCTTTCTGGATCGTTCGGTGTCCGCGCTCGCCTGCGCCGCGAGGTCTCGGTCTCGTAGCGCCCGCGCCGACGGGCGGTGTGACGGAGGCGCCAATCCGCGGTGTGTCTCTCCATCTCTCGATCAGCAGACGAGCGAAGCGAAGTCCGTCGGAGGAGCCGGGGTGCCCTCCGGCAGGGGGCGCAGCCCCCGAGAGGAGCGAAGGGCCGACGAGCGCAGCGAGGAGGTCCGAGCTGGGGGGTTGGTGGGGGGACTCGGTCCCCCCGCCCTCGCGGCCGGAGGCCGCTGTGGGGGCGATCACCCGGCGCGAAGTCGCCGGGTGATCGCGAAGGCCATCTCGAGGGCCTGGCGGTAGTTGAGGCGCGGGTCGCACGCGGTCGCGTACGCGCCGTCGAGGTCGTCCTCGCCGAGGCCGTCAGCGCCGCCGATGCACTCGGTGACGTCCTCGCCAGTGAGCTCGAAGTGCACGCCGCCGAACACGGTGCCTTCGCGCGCGTGTGCGTCGATGGTCTCCTCGAGCTCGCCGAGGATCGCGCCGAAGTCGCGCGTCTTCTTGCCGGTGCGCGTGGTCATGCCGTTGCCGTGCATCGGGTCGCAGATCCAGAGGCAGCGGCGGCCCGCCTCGCGCATCGCACGAAGGAGCGGCGAGAGGCGAGAGGCCACGTTCGCGTGGCCCATGCGCGTGATGAACACGAGCTTGCCCGCCTCGTCGCGCGGGTTGAGCGCGTGCGAGAGCGCGAGCACGTCCTCGGCGCTCGTCTTGGGACCGAGCTTCACGCCCACGGGGTTCGAGATGCCGCGGAAGAGCTCGACGTGCGCGCCATCGAGGCGGCGCGTGCGCTCGCCGATCCAGGGGAAGTGCGTCGTGAGGCAGTAGTGGCCCGCACGCCGCGGCACCGTGCGCGTCTGCGCGGCCTCGTACTCGAGGTGCAGGCCTTCGTGGCTCGAGAAGAGCTCGACGCGCGTGAGCTCCTCGATGCGGCTCTCGCCGATCGACTCCATGAAGCGGATCGCGTCGATGAGCTGCTGCATCGTGCGGCGGTACTCGCCGGCCACCTCGCTCGAGAGGCGCGCGCCCGAGGCGAACGAGAGGTCCCACTGGTGGGCGCGGTGCACGTCCGCGAAGCCGCTCGCCGCGAGCGAGCGCACGAAGTTCATCGTGAGCGCGGCGTGCATGTAGCCGCTCACGAGGAGCTCCGGATCCGGCGTGCGCGCGGCCGCGGTGAAGTCCGCGCGGTTGACGAGATCGCCGAAGTAGTTCGGCAGCGTCACCTCGCGCCCGTCGATCGTGCGCGTCTCGTTCGGCTGCGAGCGCGGCTTGGCGTACTGCCCGGCGAAGCGGCCGATGCGCACGATGGGCCGCTGCGCGCCGTGCACGAGCACGAGCGACATCTGGAGGAGGATCTTCAGCTTGCTCGCGATGACGTCCGATCGACAGTCCGCGAAGGTCTCCGCGCAGTCGCCGCCCTGGAGCACGAAGCGGCGGCCGTCCTCGGCCTCCGCGAGCTGCGCACGCAAGCGCTCGATCTCCCAGGACGTCACGATCGGCGGCATCGCGCGCAGGCGCGCCGTGGCAGCCTCGAGCGCCGCGCCATCCGGGTAGTGGATGGCCTGCTCCATCGGTCGCTCGCGGAACGAGTACGGATGCCAGCTCACCCCCGGCGTCCTAGCAACGATCCCGCCCCCGCGCCCGCCCGCCCGATCAGTCGCGAAACGGCGGCCAGGCGAGGTAGCTCGCCGCCTGCTCCGCCCGCTCGATGTCCCGGGCTCTCGCGCGCTCGACCGCCCAGCGCACACGTCGATCGCGGACGATCGCCTCGTCGATCTCGTCTGCAGCGCCGCGACCGCCGTTCGACCGCGAAGCGAGATCGATCACCGCGTCGAGCACGAGCTCGGCGGCGCGAGGCGACGTGGACGCGAGCCATCGTTCGACGAGCGCGTCGCCCGCGAGACCCATGCTCCTGCACGCAGCGAACGCATCGCGCAGCTCCGCGACGAAGCGCTCGCCATCGATCACCGCGTCCCAGAGCGCCTCGGCCCAACCGCGCAGCGCAGCGCGCTCGTCGTCCATGCAGGCGGGCAGAACGCGATCGACCTTTCGCATCAGAAGCTCCAAGCGCACTCATGGACGAGCGAGCGAGCTGCGCCGTGAACCTGACGCGAGCGCACATGGAGGCGCTGGCATCGGAGAAACGCCGTACGCTCGAGGGATGTGGCTGTTCCTCGCGTTCGGCGCGTTCGTGCTCGCGGTCGGCGTCGGTGGGGTCGTGTACGTCGTGGTCCGCACGCGCGATGGTGAGCAGCGCTTCGTGCGCGCGCTCGCGGCGCGGCCGCACCTCACGCTGAAGGGCTCGCGCGTGCGCAGCGTGGTGGGCCTGCAGCTCGCGTCGTCGACCAGCGAGTACGAGCTGCGCAGCAGCCTGGCACCGCACGTCCGCCTCCGCCCCGCGCACCTGGCCTCGCGTGCCGATCCGACCGACACCTCGCCTGCGCTCGATCCCAGCCAGATCAGCGTCCCGACGCACCGTGCGCTCGCGGCGCAGAGCCTCCTCGTGGGCTTCATCGATGGAGTCGCATGGCCCTCTCGGCTCGAGCTCTTCCGCGGCACGCAGGCCGAAGCCGTCGATCTCCGGCAGGTGAACGGCCGTCCGGAGCTCGCCCTGCAGCCGCCCCTCGCCGACGACGTGCTCGTCCGGGGTGATGCGCCTTGCCCCGACGGGCTGCGCGAGGCGCTGCTCGCGTTCCTCCAGCCCGGCACCCTCCTCTGCCTCGAGCCCGCAGGCATCACGTTCCAGGTCCGACGCGGCGGTGACCTCTTCCTCGACGAGGCGGCGCTGCCCGACATCGAGGCGACGTTCGCTCGCGCGGCCGCGTTGCGCGCCGCCCTCGTGGGCTGAGAGCACGTCGGAGCGCCGCTGCCCGATCGCCGGGCTCGTCGTCGGGGCGGGGTCGCACTACCCTCCTCGGCCCATGTCCGGAAACCCGCTGCTCTCTCTCGGCACCGACATCCCCTTCGATCGCATCGAGGCCGCGCACGTGCGGCCTGCGGTCGAGGCGCTCCTCACCGACGCGCGCGAGGCCGTGCGCGAGATCGGCGCGTCGGCGTACGCCCCGAGCTACGAGAACGTGCTCGGTGCGCTGGAGGAGCGGCTCGAGCCGCTGTCGCGCGCGATGAGCGTCGTGGGACACCTCGAGAGCGTCGCGACGACGCCCGCGCTGCGCGAGGTCTACACGGCGGTGCAGCCCGAGGTCAGCGCGTTCTACGCGTCGATCCCGCTCGACGCGGCGCTCTACGCGCGCCTCGTGGCGCTCGCGCGATCCGAGGCTGCAGCGTCACTCGACCCGATCCGCAAGCGGCACCTCGACAAGACGCTCGAGGACTTCCGCCGCCACGGCGCCGAGCTCGATGCCGCGGGCAAGGCGCGCCTCGAGGCGATCGACCGCGAGCTCGCCGAGGTCACGACGAAGTTCTCGCAGAACGTGCTCGACGCGACCAACGCGTTCGAGCTCTACGTGGAGGACGAGGCGCGCCTCGCCGGTCTGCCGGAGTCCGCGCGCGCGCAGGCCCTTCAGGCCGCGGAGATGAAGGGCAAGAGCGGCTATCGCTTCACGCTGCAGGGCCCGAGCGTGATGGCCGTGCTCACGTACCTCGACGACGCCTCGATCCGCGAGACGGTCTGGCGCGCCTACAACACGCGCGCCGCCACCGAGAACGGGCCGCTCATCGCGCGGATCCTCGCCCTGCGCACGGAGAAGGCGCGCCTGCTCGGCAAGCGCGACTTCGCGGATCTCGTGCTCGCGGACCGCATGGCCAAGACGGGTGAGGCCGCGTACCGCTTCGTGCGCGACCTCGAGGCACGCACGCGCAGCGCGTTCGAGCGCGAGAAGAACGAGCTCGTCGCGTACCGCGCGGAGAAGACCGGCTCGGCCGAGCCGCTGCGCCCCTGGGACGTGGGCTACTGGTCCGAGAAGCTCCGCATGGAGCGCTTCGACTTCGACGAGGAGGCGCTTCGCCCGTACTTCGCGGCCGAGCGGGTCCTCGAAGGCCTCTTCGAGATCGCGCGCCGCCTCTACGATCTCCGCATCGCGCCGACGAGCGGCGTCTCCGCGTGGGACCCCTCGGTGCGCACCTTCGAGGCCAAGAGCGCCGCGGGTGAGCGTGTAGGGATCTTCTACGTCGATCTCCACCCGCGCGAGAACAAGCGCGGCGGCGCATGGATGAACGGACTCATCACAGGCGGGCCGCGCGCCGACGGCGGTTTCGATCCGCACGTCGCGCTCTTCTGCGCGAACGCGACACCGCCGGTGGGCGATCGGCCGGCGCTCCTCACGCACGACGAGGTCGAGACGCTCTTCCACGAGTTCGGGCACCTCCTGCACCAGCTGCTCTCGCGCGTGCCGGTGCGGAGCCTGGCGGGCACCAACGTCGCGTGGGACTTCGTCGAGCTGCCCTCGCAGATCATGGAGAACTGGACGTGGGAGCGCGAAGCGCTCGACCTCTTCGCGCGACACGTCGACACCAAGGAGCCGATCCCCGACGAGCTCTTCCAGCGCATGAAGCGCGCACGCACCTTCCGCGCGGCGACGATGCAGATGCGCCAGGTCGGCTTCGGCGTCGTGGACCTCCTGCTCCACCGCGAGCTGGATCTCTCGCGCACGCCCGACGTGCTCGCGTATGCACGCGACGCGATGGCGCCCTTCTCCGCGACCGAAGTGCCGAGCGACTACGCCATGCTCGCAGGCTTCACGCACCTCTTCGCGCACGGCGTGGGCTACGCGGCCGGCTACTACTCGTACAAGTGGGCCGAGGTCCTCGACGCCGACGCCTTCTCGCGCTTCCGCAGGGAGGGTCTCTTCGACGCGAAGGTCGGCGCCGAGCTGCGCGACCGCGTGCTCTCCCGCGGTGATTCGGCCGACGCCGCCGAGCTGTTCCGCGACTTCATGGGGCGCGAGCCCCGGCTCGATGCGCTGCTCGAGCGCGCGGGCCTCACGGGGGCCGCGGGCTGAGCGTGACCATCCCCGTTCCCAACGCGCCTCGGTACGAGCGCGGACAGAAGCCGCCGCCTCCCGACGAAGAAAAGGCGCGAGAGATCGCGCGACGCGCCGCCGCGGAAGCGACCCTGCGCCTCGAAGGGCGACAGGGCGTGCGCGTCCTGCGCGTCCCGCGTGGTTGCTTCGCGAGCGCGCTCCTGCTCGGCGGGCTCGCCACCTGCTGCGGCGCAGCGGTCGCGTGGGGCTTGCTCGGCGGTGGCTTCGACGCCGTGCGTGATCAGACGCTCGCGAAGATCCAGATGGACCTCCGCAACACGGCCACCGACCAGGGCTCGATCGACACCCACCGCGGCGCGCTCGATCAGCTCGAGGAGCTGCGCCTCGCGCGGCGCGTGGACTGGCTCGCGTTCTCGGTGCTCATGAATCGTTGGACCGACGTGAAGGCCGATC
>JBILLJ010000050.1:0-55906 GCA_044376125.1 Sandaracinaceae bacterium | reverse complement strand
CGACCCGGCGCTCGACGAGGACGACGACGACGATCTCCCGATCTTCGGTGCGCGTGCGACCGTCGACGCCGCAGTGCCCGCGCCGCTGCCGGGGGCGGCGAGCGAGGTGGCGATCGACACCTCGCGCTACCGGCTCGTACCGCGCGCGAGCACCGAGTCGCTCCTCACCCTCGCGCCGGGTGTGTTCCTCGTGAACCACAGCGGCGCCTTCCACGCGAGCACCATGCTCCTGCGCGGCTTCGTGGCGGGCGAAGGGCAGGACCTCGAGCTGCTCGTCGACGGCATGCCCGTCAACGAGCCGTCGAACGCGCACGGACACGGCTACGCGGATCTGCACTTCGTGATCCCGGAGATGACGCGCTCGGTGCGCGTCACCGAGGGCCCGTTCTCGCCGTGGCAGAGCGACTTCGCGGTCGCAGGCTCGGCGGAGATCGAGCTCGGGCCCGCCGAGCGCGGGGTGACCGTGCGCGGCTCGTACGGGAGCTTCGATCGCGGTCGCCTGCTCCTCGCGTGGGCGCCCGTGCGCGCGGCGCAGGGCACCTTCGTCGCGCTCGATCTGCGCGGAGAGAACGGCTTCGGTGTGCAGCGCGCGGCGCAGAGCGCGGTGCTGAACGGACGCTTCGAGACCGAGATCGCGCGCGGCGTGCGCGTCTCGATCTTCGGCGCGGGGCAGATGTCGCAGTTCGCGTCGGCAGGCGTCGTGCGCGAAGACGACGTCGCCAGGGCACGCCTGCCGTGCGGCCCGGGCCGCGACGCGCAGTTCTTCTGCAGCCGCGACCCCGAGCAGGGCGGCGCGTCCTCGCGCGCGCTCCTCGACGCGGGCCTCTCGATCCGCGAGCCGGGCCTCGCCTCCGACAACCACCTCTTCGCGGGCTACCGGCGCCTCCGCATCCGCGAGAACTTCACCGGGATCGCGCTCGATCCGCGCGGCGACGGCCTCGACGAGCAGTACGAGGTCGTGACCGTGGGCCTGCGCGGGCGCGCGCGCTTCGGCACGCGCTTCTTCGATCAACCGCAGGTCTTCGAGCTCGGCTACGTCGTGCGACAGGACGTGGGCACCACGCGCCTGCTCCGCCTGCGCGACGAGGGCGGCATCCCGCACACCGCCGTCTTCGACGACGACCTCTCGCTCACGCAGATCGGCGCCCACCTCGGCGCCGAGCTCCGCTTCACCGACTGGCTCGCCCTGCGCGCGGGCGTGCGCGCGGACGTGTTCGGCCTGAGCGCGCGCGAGAAGGCGCTGCCCGACGAGGACCGCATGGGGCCGCGCCTGCCCGTGGACACGACCGACGCGTGGGGCCTCTCGATCGCGCCCCGCGGCAGCCTGCACGTGGCCCTCGCGCCATGGCTCACGTGGCAGACGAGCGTCGGCGTCGGCACGCGCTCGAGCGACGCGACCGCGCTCTCGACGAGCGAGGCCGCCCCTTTCGCCCGCGTGATCGCGAGCGAGACGGGGCTGGTCGTCGATCACGAGGATGGCGAGCTCCACCTCGACGCGCGCCTCGTCGGTCACCACACGCACGTCGATCGCGATCTCGTGTTCGACGCCACGCGCGGCCGCAACGTCGAGGTGGGCGCGAGCTCGCGGCTCGGCGCGCTCGCCTACGTCGCCCTCGGCCTCGCGGACTTCCTCACGAGCTCGGTGAGCTTCGCGTGGAGCGAGGCCTTCCTCCTGCCCGATCGCGGCTTCGCGCTCACGTCGTCGGTGCGCCTGCCGTACGTGCCGCGCTGGGTCGCCCGCGCGGACGTCGTGGGCCGCTACCCCGTGGTCGTCGACGGCGAGACGATCTCGCTCGGCCTCGGCGTGGGCGCGGGCCTGCTCGGGGAGCGCCCGCTGCCGCTCGGGCAGTCCTCGCCGCCGGTCTTCCTCCTCGACGCACAGGCGGAGATCGGCTGGCGCGATCTCTCGCTGCGCGTCGCGGTCACCAACGCCACGGACACGCGCTGGCAGTCCGCGGTGTTCCGCTACGCATCGCACTGGGACGCGGCCACACCCGCCTCCATGGTCCCCGAGGTGCACTTCGCCGCCGGCGCCCCGATCGCGGTCGACGTGAGCCTCGGCATCCGCTTCGACGAGACGCGCGGGCCCTTCCAGCCGCCCGCACCGACCACCCGTCCGGACAGCGACTCATCCCGAGACGCGCATTGACGGCCTCCACTCTTGCTCAGCCTCCACGAAGGGCAGTGTTCCGAATGACACGTTCACGTCTCCCCCGGTCTCCTCTCTCACACTCCGACTCCAGGCGGCGACTGACACGCACCTCTCGATTCCTCCTGACGCTGTCCGGGACGCTCCTCGCGTTCGCCGCCTGCGGGACGACGGGCGGCCAGCCGGCGACGGGCGAGCTCTTCCTCGTTCCGTCCGACGGTGCGTTCACCACCGCGACGGGCTGGGACGTCGTGCTCGACGAGGTGCGGCTCGTCGCGGGGAGTCTCTACGTGTACGCGCCGGCGGGCGACACGATGGCGAGCCTCTCTCCGCTCGGGCCCTCGATCGCGCTCGCGCACGGTGGCCACGATCCCTTCGGCGCTCGCCGCGTGCGCATGGAGTGGCTCGGGCCGAGCGCGCTCGATCTCCTCGCGGCCGAGCCTGCCTCGCTGGGCGCGATGGACGGCTCGGTCGGTCCCGCCACCGACACGACGCTGGCATTCGACGCGCTCGAAGGCGAGCTCGCCTCGCCGGGGGGACCGACTCACGCGCACCACGCCTGGATCGCAGGCACGGCGAGCCGCGTGGTGAGCGGCACCACCGAGACGATCGCGTTCGAGGGAGGTCTCGACGTCGAGATCGGTGGCACGGAGAACTTGATCGAGGCCATCGCCAGTGACGCGACGGTCGCGACCGACGGCCGCTGGTCGCTCTCGGTCGATCTCTCCCGCTGGCTCGATCAGGCGCACTTCGAACGCCTCCCCGAGGCCGAGACGCGCGTGGTCACTCCGAGCTCGCAGGTGGGCATCGCGTGGGAGCTCGGCTTCCGCGATCCGGCGAGCTTCACCCTCACCTACCAACCCGCGCTGGCCGACTGACCGGCTGGCCGACTGACCGACTGGCCGACTGACGGACTGGCCGACTGACCCGCTGACGACTGACCGATCGAAGTGAACCACAGACACCCATCTTCCAACGCCGACATCTGTCCTCGACACCAACCCTCGACTCACTTGGAGCCATGAACATGAAGGCCACGCATCTCTTCCTCGGCGCGACGGTCGCGCTCTCGATCCACGGCTGTGCACAGGCGACGGGCACCGTCGTCGTCGGCGTCAGCGGCGAAGAGGCCGCGACGATGGGCTATCCGGCTGGCGAGATCGCGTTCGCCGATGGCTGGAGCGTCACGTTCGAGCACCTCTTCGTCGTGGTCGATGGCTTCGAGATCGCCGACGCGACGGCCATCTTCCCCACCGAGACGCCGAGCACGCTCGTCGACCTCGCCGAGGGCGACCAGACGGTCTGGACGCTCACGAGCATCCCTGCGCAGCGCTGGAGCCAGGTCGGCTACAGAATCGACCATCCCAGCACCGCCACGCGCCGCCTCGGGGCAGTCACGCAGGCCGACCTCGACGAGATGATCGCGAGCGACGTGTCGTTCCGCGTGATCGGGACCGCGACGCATCCGATGCACGGAAGCTTCGACATCGACCTCGCGCTGCCGATGGCGGCGCACATGGAGGGATGCGTCAGTGGGCGCGACGGCACCGACGGCTTGGTCGTGCCCGCCTCGGGCACACACGAGACGCAGATGACGATCCACCTCGATCACCTCTTCTTCGACTCGGCGCGCGCCGAGGAGCCCAACCTCCGCTTCGACGCGTGGGCCGCCGCCGCAGGAGACGATCGCGTCGTCACGTACGCGGATCTCGCGACGCAGAGCCTCGCGGACCTCCGCGGTCTCGATGGCGAGCCGCTCGTCGACGGCGAGGGGAACCTCGTGGTGTACGAGCCTCCGTCGAGCGGCCTGCCGATGCAGACGCTCGCGGCCTTCGTGCTCGCAGAGGCCTTCACCGTCGGGCACTTCGAGGGCGAAGGTCACTGCGACTACCACGACCACGGCGCGCACTGACCCTCAAGGGACGCTCCTGTTCGTCCGAACAGGGAGCTGTGCATCGGCGCGTCCGTGCGCGCGGCGCACGCGCGCGCCACGTCCGACGAGGCGATGTGTCGATTCGTGAACCGTCGAACGTTCCGGCGGCTCGGCGCATCGATGCATGTGTCGGACGTCGTGCTCCCCTCCTGCGGGAAGGGGTCGTCCCGGAGGTCGCCCATGGAACGAGCTCGCCTGACCCTCGCCCTCGTGTCGTCGCTCGCGCTGCTCGGCTGCGGCAGCGCGCTGCCGGTCGTCTCGCCAGGCGCGGCGGCCTCGGGGACGGCCCCCTCCCGCGATGGGAGCACGAACGTCCGTGACACCGGCGCACGTCCCACGCCCGCGGTGATCGCAGACGCGCTCGACCGAGAGGGCACCGTGCGCGGGCTGATCGATCCACAGCGCGGCCTGGTCGTGGTCAGCGCGTACGAGGACGACGACGGCGAGGTCCGACAGGCCAGTCGCCAGTGCGGTGCAGAGCTGTCTCGCACCGTGCGCACGCTCGATGCGCACCTCGAGGACGACGGCTCGCTGCGCTGCAGCGCGGACACCTGCAAGGATCCCTCGCTGCGCGCGAGCGACCCGAACCGGGTCTTCGTCTTCCGCCCCGATCCGCGCCGCGGCGTGGTGCTCGAGGCGGTGCTCTTGCTCGGCGACGTCGGCCTCTCGGAGCGCGGCTTCGAGGCCGAGCTCGAGTGGGGGCGCGGCCAGATCGCCGCGCAGCGCAGCGCCGCCTGCAGCGACTGACCCGAACGACTTCCCCTTTCGGATCGAGGGACAGGACTGGAATCTCGCGGGCGGGCCGATCGCCAGCACGTTCCCGCTCTTCGCGTGGGTGCAGTGATCGCAGGAGCGCCGCTTCCTTGGTGCACCGCGCGGCGCGCGGCTACGTTCGGCGGCGTGAAGCGAACGCTCCCGCAGCTCGAGAAGGCCCGCGAAGGCCTCGGCCGCCCGACCGTCATGGACCGCGCGCTCGCCGCGCGGCATGGCGTGCCCTACGTGCACCTGGCCGTCTTCGCGATCGACGTCGATCGTGTGCGCGAGGCGACCGAGTCGGACGACGATCCGCGCCCCTTCGCGTGGGAGGTCTTCCTCACCGCGCGCTACCTCGCGTGGCGCTGCGATCCTTCGGACGAGTCCACGCGCGCGATGCTCGAGGACGCGACGAACGCCGTGCTCGAGCTGCGCTCGAGCGAAGAGGGCGTGCTCGGCAGCCAGCTCCCCTTCGCGATCTGGACGCTCGTCGCGCGCGGCGGCTGGCCGCGCGAGCTCGAGGGCTGGTTCCGCGCGTGGAAGAAGAAGCCCCGCTCGCTCGAGAAGGAGCTGGGCGCCCTCTTCGACGATGCGGCCGCAGAGGAGCGCGCCCTCGCCCGCTTCGTGCTCTCGGTCGAGCTCGACCCACCCCTCGCGCCGCCGACGCGCGAGGCCCTCGAGTCGATGGCCGCCGACGCAGCGTGATCACACGAGGTCGGGGATGGGACCGGTCGTGACGCCGTCGCCCGTGTAGCCGACGTGCTCGACGTCGGTCGCGCCGAAGGCGTGGAGCACGCTCGTGAAGAGGTTGTTGTTCGACATCGGCGAGGCGTCCCAGACGTTCTCGGGGTCGACGAACGAGAGCATGCGCCCGAGCGGCACGCCGGCGCCGAGGCTGCCCGCGAGCACCGCCTGCATGCTGTTCTTGTTGTGCCCCGCGCCGTAGCCGAAGTCGGTCGTCCAGAGGATCGTGGTGTGATCGAGCATCGTTCCGTCGCCCATCGGCTCCGGTGTCGTGTCGAGCTTCACGAGCAGCTCCGCGAAGCGCTCGGCGTAGTAGCGGTAGCCGTCCGCGAGCCCCGCGATGCCGCGCATGCTCTCGCCCGAGTGCACCATCTCGTGCCAGTTGCCGTAGCCGCCGAGGTACGGCGCGAAGAGCGCGGGGTCGTGATCGTCGGTCCACTCGATCGTGACGACCGGCGTCATCTCGCAGCCGAACGCGGCGATCGCGAGGTCGAACATGTCGTTGGCCGCCCGCGTCCAGTCCGCGTTGTGGTCGTACGTCGCCGGCCGCATGGGCGCCTCGCACGCGGCGCGCGTGGCCCCGAGACGCGTCTCGATCTCGTCGAGGTGGGCGGCGTGTCGGTCGAGGCGATCTCGATCCTCGGTCGGGAGGCGCGTACGGAGCGTCGCGAAGCTCTCGCGCACGGCATCGAGCGAGCGCAGGCGACGGCGACGGCGACGCGTCACGTCCTCCTCGGGCACCGTCAGAGACGCGAACGTCGTGTCCCACACGGCGAGCGGGTCGCCCTCGGACTCCACGGGCTCGTTGGGCGCGCTGAGGAAGCGACCGAGGCGCGCGGTGTGGCCCACGGCGAGGTGCAGCGGCGAGCGCTGGCCCGGCATGCGGATGCGGTCCCACACGAGCTGATCGATCGACGCGCCGCCGCGGTCGGGCACCGCGCAGAGCGTCCCGGCCTTCGCGCTCTCGTGACCGTCGCCCATGCTCGCGTTGCCGGCGCGGCTGTCGATGCCGCGCAGGACGACGAGGCGATCGCGCAGCGTGGCGAGCGGCTCGAGGATCGGGCCGAGCGTGAAGTCGGTGGCGCTCGCGCCCGGTGTCGCGAAGCGATCCCACTGCGTGCCCTGGCCCTGGTGCCAGACGAGGAAGCGACGCGGCGCGCCGGGCGCAGCGCGCGCGGTGCCGTGGATCGACTCGAGGAACGGCAGGGCGAGCACGGTGCCGCCCACGCCCGCGAGGAACGCGCGGCGGCCGAGCGTGAACGCGCCGGTGCGGTGCTGCTGGGGCCTCATCGTTCGATCCTCCGCTCACGGAATGCCTGGCTCGTCGCGATCGCGACGAGCAGCTCTCGGATGTCGCCGTCGCTCGCGGCGAACTGCGCGGCGATCTGGTCCACCGCGCAGGCATCGGTCGCGGCGCCCGCGTCGGACGCGCGGAGCACGCGGCCCTCGGCGTAGGTGAAGACCTGCCGCGCGAAGCAGCTGCGCACGACGGGGCTCGTCGCGAGCGCGACCGCCACGTCCGCGCCTCCGTCGACCGCGACGTCGAGCGCGCCATCGGCGCTGCGCACACGGCCGGTCGCGTCGATCGCGAGCGAGTTCTCGTCACGCGTGCGGTGTCCGCCGACGGCGTCGAAGTCCTCGAACGCGAAGCCGATCGGATCGATGCGATCGTGGCAGCCCGCGCAGAAGGGATCGGCGCGGTGGGCCGTGAAGCGCTCGCGCGTCGTGCGCGTCGGGTCCAGCGGCGGAGAGCTCACCGCGAGGCCCACGGGCAGCTCCATCTCCTCGCAGAGGAGCTGACGCATCACGGTGACGCCACGGAGCACGGGCGCGGACTCGGTCGCGCCCGCGTGGCCGGCGAGGAAGCCGGAGAGGTTCAGGATGCCGCGCCGCTCGGGGCCGAGGCTCGCAGGCCCTTCGGTCACGTCGGTGCCGTACACCTCGGCCAGGCGCGGATCGACGACGGCCACGTCCGCCGAGAGCAGCGTCGTGAGGCGCGCGTCGCCGTTCATCACGTGGGCCACGAAGCGCTCGTGCTCGGCCTGCGTGGAGCTCGAGAGCCCGTCGGCCCAGGCCGGGAACATGGCCGGATCCTTCGTCATCCCGCGCACGCGGTGGAGCTCGAGCCAGTCCTCGACGAAGCCCGAGAGCATCGCGGTGGCGCGCGGATCGGCGGCCATGCGACGCGCCGCGGCCTCGATCTCCTCGCGCGTGCTCAGCTCGCCGGCCTCGGCGCTCGCGCGGAGCGCGTCGTCGGGAGGCTCGTTCCAGAGGAAGTACGACAGGCGCTCGGCGACCGCGTGATCGTCGAGGCGGATCACCTCGCCGTCGGAGCCTTCGAGGTCGGTCGTGAGGTAGTGCAGCTGCGGCGAGGCGAGCACGGCCTCGAGGACGCCGATCACGCCCTCGCGCACCGGCAGCGCCTCCTCGATCACGAGATCGGCGTAGAGCGAGGTGAACGTCGCGCGCTCCTCCGCGCGGAGCGGCCGGCGGAACGCACGCGCACCGAGCGTCTCGAGGTAGCCCGCGAGGCACGCATCGTCGGCGCTCGCCGTGGGCGTGCAGCCGAGCAGGCCGCTCGGGTCCTCCGGCACGACGGCCTCGGCGATCGTCGTCGCCCCCTCGGCGATCGCGACGGCGCCATCGCGGCTCACCTCTCCGAGGACCGCATCGGTGCGGTAGCCGCGGCTGTAGAGCGCGCGCGGATACGGCACGCCCTCGCTCGCGCCTTCGCCGAAGAGATCGTCGATCGTCGCGCGCCACTGGGGCTCGGTGATGCGACGCAGCGGCGCGGCGCCCGGCGAGGGATCGGTGCAGAGCTCGCGCGTCGGCGGGTCCGTGGGCGATCGCGGGCCCGACGGTCCACCGTCGAGCTCGCCGACACAGCCTGGGAGCGCACCGACGAGCACGAGCGTCACGAGCGGACGAAGGGCTGTCGCGGGGGTCACGGCGGGTCGGTACCGCGAGCCCGCGCAGACGGCTCACGAGCGGCGTTCGAGCGGTGATCACGCGCCGCTGAGCCTTCTCGAGGGGTTGGGGGTACCCAGGGCGCTTCGTCACCGGCTCGTGGCGCGCGATCTTCGTCTCCTCGAACGGCTACGCGTGGACCGACGTCACACCCCGCGACGGGGCAGTGTGCGGACCGCTTCGTGACCGGCCGCGACGGAGTCGGCTGGTGGGAGAGCAGCGACGGCACGGACTGGAGCCAGCGCGACGCGAGCGCGGGCAGCGACGTCACGTGGGACGGCACCACCTTCGTGCCGCGGCCCGAGCACGACCGAGGGCGCGGCATCCGTCTGCGCAGCGGCTGGCCCGATCAGATCCAGCGCGCCGACGATCGGGACGGCGCGTCGTTCGTCACCGTCGCGACGCTCGAGGAGACCCCGACGCACTTCGCGTTCGGCTGGGCGCCCGCGGCGGACTACGCGCCGGATCGCGTGCCCTCGGCGCTCGCCGACTGCCTCGGCCTCTGACGGCGACCCAACCTTGACGCGGTCGGAGGCTCGCGCGAAAGACAGCGGCCTATGCATCCGATCCTGTTCGAGATCCCGACTCCGTGGGGGCCGCTGCCGATCTACTCGTACGGCGTGATGCTCGGCACCTCGATGATCCTCGGGTGGAGCATCGTGATGTACTTCGGAAAGCGCGAGGCCTACCTCCGCGATCCGAAGGCGAACGAGGACTTCCTCGCGAACGCGTTCATCGTCTGCGCCCTCTCGGCGCTCGCGGGCTCGCGCGTGCTCTACATGATCACGAACCCGCAGGAGTTCGACTCGATCGCCCAGTTCTTCGCGTTCCGCCGCGGCGGCCTCGTCGCCTACGGCGGCTTCCTCGGCGGCTTCTTCGCGGCGATCGTGTGGGTCCGCCAGATCAAGGGCGTCCAGCTCTTGCGCTTCTCCGACGGCGCCGCGCCCGCGCTCGGCCTGGGCCTCGGCCTCACGCGCATCGGCTGCTACCTCTACGGCTGCGACTTCGGTGGCCGCCTCGACGAGAGCGCGCCCGAGTGGCTGCAGACGCTCGGCACCTTCCCGCACTGGGAGGACGGCACGGGCTCGCCCGCGTGGATCTATCACGTGCAGGAAGAGGGCCTCGAGCACGGCGCCGCGCACTCGTACCCGGTCCATCCGACGCAGATCTACGAGAGCCTCGCGGGCTTCACGCTCTTCGCGATCACGCTCTTCGTCTGGTCGCGGCGCAAGTTCCACGGCCAGGTGATCCTCACGCTCGCGATGGCGTACGGCCTCTGGCGCTTCCTCATCGAGTACGTGCGCGACGATCCGGGCCGCGGCGAGGCCTTCGGCTTCTCGACGTCGCAGCTCATCTCGCTCGCCATCATCCCCATCGCCGGCTTCGCCTACTTCCAGGAGAACGAGCGCTTCAACAAGAAGCCCTACAAGGTCGTTCGCTTCGGCGACCCCGAGCCGGCGCCACCGCCCGAGGCGGGGGCCGCCAAGACCGACGACGAAGACACGGCGAAGCCGACCGAGGCGAGCGAGGCGAGCCAGGCCGACACGAGCGAGGGCACCGAGGCCGAGGCCTCGAGCGAGACTTCGACCGAGAAGTCCACCGAGTCGCGCACGAGCGGCAAGAAGAAGAAGTCCAAGCGCTGAGCTCGCCAACTTCTGAGAGACGAGGGGCGGTCCTGGGCTCCCCGGGCGCGCCGAAGGCGCAGCGATCACGTTACGCTCGGCGGATGCGTATCCGCCGAGCCTTCGCCGCTCTCGTGTCGTTCGCCGCGTTCTCGTGG
This sequence comes from Sandaracinaceae bacterium, assembly GCA_044376125.1. Taxonomy (GTDB): domain Bacteria; phylum Myxococcota_A; class Polyangia; order Polyangiales; family Sandaracinaceae; genus JAFLCL01. The sequence goes on along the minus strand of JBILLJ010000050.1, from coordinate 45,580 downwards.
GTGGGCCTCGCACTCGCGGGCTGCGACTGCGGCAGCCCCCCGCCGACCGCCGAGCGCTGCACCTCGAGCGCGCAGTGCACGGGTGGTCGTGTATGCACCGACGGCCGCTGCGTGATCGGTCCCGACGCCTTCGTCGTGGCGACACCGGACGCGCCGCTGCCCGACGCGTGGTCGTGCCCGCTCGAGGATCGCTGCGGTGCCATGTGCTGCGGGGACGGCGACGAGTGCGTGGAGGACACGCTGTGCCTCCCCGTCTGCGACACGCTGCGCTGTGGCCCCGAGCACACGTGCTGCCCGGCGGGCGATCTCTGCATCGCCGACGCGTGCACCACCCCCGGCGACCCGTGCACCGAAGAGCTCGACTGTCCCGCGGACGCGTTCTGCGACGCCTCGCTCGGCCGCTGCCTGCCGCGCGGTCCCGCGCGCTGCGAGTACTTCCCGCCGCCGGGCGTGTTCACGCCCGAGGAGCAGTGGGCCTGGAGCGGGAGCACGGTCGCGCCGGACTCGGTGCACGTGATGATGGCGCCGGCCGTGGGTGACGTGACCGGCGACGGCACGCCCGAGGTCGTCTTCCACACGTACACCGCCGCCGGCTCGTACACCGGCGCGGGCGTGCTCCGCATCGCGCGCGGCGACACGGGCGAGGAGCTCACGAGCGTCGTCGATCCCGTGGTCTGCCCCGAGTTCGGGATCGCGCTCGGCGACCTCGACGGTGACGGCACCGCCGAGATCATCAGCGCCGTCGGCCCCTGCACCGCTGCGCGCATCGCGGCCTTCCACGCCGACGGCACCCTCGTCTGGCAGAGCGCGCGCCGCGACGGAAGCCCCTGGACCGCGCGCGTCGAGTTCGGTGCGCCGTCCATCGCCGACCTCGAGGGCGATGGTCTGGCCGAGGTCGTGATCGGCGGCGCGGTGCTCGATCACCTGGGCGTCCTCGAGTGGGACGTGCGCTCGAGCGCGGCGTCGAACTGCTGCTCGGGCGTGCCGCGCTCGCCGCTCACCGCGGTCTACGACGTCGACGGCGATCCCGAGCTCGAGATCGTCGCGGGCAACGCCGTGTGGAACCACGACGGCACGGTCGTCTGGGAGAACGCTGCGCTCGTCGATGGCTACGTCGCGGTCGCGGACTTCTTCGCCGACATGCAGCCGGACGTGGTCGTCGTGCACGACGGCTCGGTGTCCATCCGCCGCGGCAACGACGGCATGGTGCTCTGGGGCCCCGTGGCGATGCCCGGCGGAGGGCGCGGCGGGCCGCCGACCGTCGCCGACTTCGACGGCGACGCTCTCCCCGAGATCGGCATCGCAGGCTCGACGGAGTACGCCGTCTTCGACCCCGACGGCGCGATGCAGGTCCTCTGGCGCGTGACCACGCAGGACGCGAGCTCGAACATCACCGGCTCGAGCGTCTTCGACTTCGACGGCGATGGGCGCGCCGAGGTCGTCTACAACGACGAGTGCTACATGCGCGTGTACTCGGGCCTCGATGGCAGCGTGCTCGCGCAGGTCGCGCAGAACTCGCACACGCTCATCGAGTACCCGCTCATCGTCGACGTCGACGCGGACGGCAACGCCGAGATCGTGTTCGCGGCCAACGCCGCCGTGAACCGCTGCTCGGCGATCCCCGGCTACGACGGCCTGCGCGCCGGCATCCGCGTGTTCCGCGACGCCGCTGACAACTGGGTCGGCACCCGCCCGGTGTGGAACGAGCACACCTACCACGTGACCAACGTGCGAGAGAGCCTGGGCGTGCCGCGGCGCGAGATCCCCAACTGGACCCGCTTCAACACGTTCCGCCAGAACTCGCAGAGCTTCGATGCGCCCGACCTCGTCTCGGCCGAGCCGAGCGCAGACGGCGACGGCTGCCCCGACGCGCTCGTCCTGCGCGCCACCATCCGCAACGACGGCGCGGTGACCGTGGCGGCGGGCCTGCCGGTCACCTTCTACCTCGGCACCCCCGCGATGCCCGGTCGCGCCGTGGCGACCGTGCGCACCACCGCCGCCATCCCACCCGGCGGCTCGGCCACGATCTCGGCGACCTTCACCCCGATGGAGACCGAGCTCGGGATGGATCTGCCGTTCTTCGTCCGTGCCGATGACGCAGGGACCGGAGTGGGCGAGAACAACGAGTGTCTGGAGGACAACAACACCGCCGAAGCCACGTATGTCTGCGGTTCCGTCGGTTGACGCGGAGCGTCGCGAATCCCCTTCGTTTGAGGGAAGTTTGCGTGAGAGACGTTCTCACTGAATGAATTTGAAGGGACTTTCGTCACGCGCCTACAGTGCGTTTGCCCACGGCGAACTTCGGGGTGGGGCCCGGCGCCGATAGGCAACGAGAAAGTGGTGGAGGCATGAGCGACGAGAAGAAGAAGAGCCTGTCGAGCGAGGAGATCACCACGACGAGCGTGAGCCGTCGCGGAACCTTCGGCATCCTCGGTGCCGGCGTGCTCGCGGCGTCCGTGGCGGCCGTCGGCATGGCGAGCAACACCGCCGAGGCGATCCCGAACTGCACCGACCGTGACCCGCAGGACCCGGCGGGCAACGGCCGTGGCCGTGGCATCAGCGACAGCGACCCGCGCGATCCGGCGGGCTGCGGCAGCCGCGCGTGCAGCGACAGCGACCCGAGCGATCCGGCCGGCCGCGGCCGTCGCTGCTGATTGTTCCTGAGGGGGCGTGCGCCCCCTCCCCCACTCCCTGGGGGCCCCTCCCGCTCCGCTCGCTGGCGCTCGCGCCTTCGCTGCGCTGCGCGTGGGGCCCCAGCCCCACTTGCCGCAGGCTCGCCTGGCTCGCCTGCGATGATCGGGACAATCGGGCTCGCCTGCGGTGCTCGGGGGACGAAGTGGTTTCGCTCGGAACGGACTCTGGTTCGCCAGGGTCCGTTTCCTTTTTCCCGAGGGATCAGCGCTCGCGCCTTCGTTGCCTTGCGCATGGGCCCCAGGCCGCGGGCCGCGGGCTGGTCTGGCTCGCCGTGGTGGCCTGTTGCAACGCCGGGAGCGAGCCCGTACAAGCCGCGCCATGACGCGCTCGCTGGTGCTCATCCTCGACTTCGGCTCCCAGTACACGCAGCTCATCGCCCGCCGGGTCCGGGAGCAGCGCGTCTACTGCGAGATCCACCCGTGCACGATCTCGATCGACGCGATCCGAGCCATGACGCCGGGCGCCGTGATCTTGTCGGGTGGCCCCGCGAGCGTCTTCGAGGAGGGGGCCCCGACCGTGGACCCCGGCGTCTTCGAGCTGGGCGTGCCCGTGCTGGGCATCTGCTACGGCATGCAGCTCACCTCGCACCTGCTCGGCGGCAAGGTCGAGCCCGCCGGCGAGCGCGAGTACGGGCCCGCGAAGATCGAGGTGCACGACGCCCGTGGCATCCTCGCCGGCTTCGCGCCCGGAGAGCTCGTCGACGTGTGGATGAGCCACGGCGATCGCGTCGCGACGCTGCCGCCCGGCTTCCTCTCGATCGCGAGCTCGCCGAACGCGCCCTTCGCCGCGTGCGCGAACCACGCGCGGCGCCTCTACGGCGTGCAGTTCCACCCCGAGGTCGTGCACACGCCGCGCGGCGCGGAGATGCTGCGAGCGTTCCTCTTCGACGTCGCCCAGCTCCCACCGGACTGGACGCCGGGCTCGTTCATCGAGGAGTCGATCGCGAAGATCCGCGCGCAGGTCGGAGACGGCCACGCGATCTGCGGCCTCTCGGGCGGCGTGGACTCGAGCGTCGCGGCCGTGCTCGTGGCCCGCGCGATCGGCGACAAGCTCACGTGCATCTTCGTCGACAACGGCCTTCTCCGGAAGAACGAGGCGACCGAGGTCGTGCGCATGTTCCGCGAGCACGTCGCGGTCGGTGATCACGGGGAAGGCAAGCTGCGCCTCGTGCACGTGGACGCGAGCGAGCGCTTCCTCTCGGAGCTCGCGGGCGTCACGGATCCCGAGCAGAAGCGGAAGATCATCGGCCGCGTGTTCATCGAGGTCTTCGACGCGGAGGCCAAGAAGATCGAGGCCGCCGGTCACCACGTGACGCACCTCGTGCAGGGCACGCTCTACCCCGACGTGATCGAGAGCGTCTCGTTCAAGGGCCCGAGCGCGACGATCAAGACGCACCACAACGTCGGTGGCCTGCCCGCGCGCATGAAGCTCAAGCTCGTCGAGCCGCTGCGCGAGCTCTTCAAGGACGAGGTGCGCGAGGTCGGCGCCTCGCTCGGCATGCCGCACCACGTGCTCTGGCGGCACCCGTTCCCCGGGCCGGGCCTCGCGATCCGATGCCTCGGCGAGATCACGAAGCACAAGCTCGACGTGCTCCGCGAGGCGGACGCGATCTTCCTCGAAGAGCTGCGCGCGCCCGGTGTGAGCTACGAGCCGCAGTACGAGCACACGTGGCAGGCCTTCGCCGTGATCCTGCCGGTGCAGTCGGTCGGTGTGATGGGCGATGGACGCACCTACGAGAACGTCTGCGCGATCCGCGCTGTGACCTCGAAGGACGGCATGACCGCGGACTGGGCGCGCCTCCCCTACGAGCTGCTCGCGAAGGTCTCGACGCGCATCATCAACGAGGTCCGCGGCATCAACCGCGTCGTCTACGACATCTCGAGCAAGCCCCCCGCGACGATCGAGTGGGAGTGAGCGCGAGGCGCGCGTCGGTCAGGGCGCCGTCGCGACGGTGATCGTCGTCGGTGGCGAGAGGCGACCTGCCGTGTCGACGTAGCGCAGCTCGCCGCGCTCGTGCTCGCGCGGGATGTGGCCGTGCACGTCGCCGCACGACGACTCCGCCGTGCAGATCAGCGCGAGCTCACCGCTCGCGCCTGGGGGCAGCGTGGTCCACGCGCCGTACAGGCCGCCTTCGCTGTCGTGCCAGTCGATCCAGCGGGCCACGATCGCGATCACGCCGGCGGGCGCGGCCTCGCGGAGCGAGATGGTCACGCGCTCCAGCGCCGCGCCGGAGGGCTGCGACGGATCGAGCGGTGTGCGGCGGTTCACGACGCTCGCGATGGCGGGCGCCGTCGGCGCGGACCCTCCACGCGCGACGCGCACACGCGCGACGTCGAGCCCGGTGATCCGCAGCTGGCCGGGCCGCAAGCGCCCCCGCGGCGCGATGCGGAACAGCTCGGGGGCGAGCTCCTCGACCGTCGTCGCCACCGCTCCGCGCGCGTCGGTGATCCGGACGGCGCGCGGATCCCGGTTGCCCCCGCGCGCGGCGGGCCTGGCCGTCACGACGAGCGCACCATCGGTCGCGATCACGGGCTCGACGAGAGGGGCCGGCGAGGGGCTCGGATCGTCGATCAGCGGATCGTGCACCACGCCGAGGAGCTCGAGTCGGTAGGGCCGCGCCCGCCGCAGCGCGTGGCCCGCCGCGGATGGTACGAGCAAGAGCAGCAGCGCCAGGAGCAGCCCAAAGGCCCTGCGATCGACGCGAGAGGAGGTCAGAAGGCCTCCGTACAACAACCGCACTCGCCGGTGTCGCCGACACGTCGGCGGGTCCGCGACACGACGCGCCCGCGGCCACGCCGCACCCCAACGATGACCTCGACGCGCACGACCTGACACGCGCCAGGACACTCCGTCATCGAACACGCATAGCGATCCTCGCCGCCGACCGCGGCGATCGGACGACAGCTGTCGTTCGTGACGTCCGGACCGAGGAGACGCTGGTCGATGGGCGTGAGGCTCGCGGGTGCGCTCCTCGCCGGCGGGTCGTCGGCGCGCGCGAGCGTGGCCTGCACGAGCGTGACGCCGCACGCGACAGCCACGACACACCCGAGCAGTGTCCTACCGAGCTCCGTCACGTCCGCGATCGTGCCACAGCGACCCGGCCGCGGCGATGGCACCGACGCCGAGCCGCGTCAGCGCGCGAGCACGCGGATCTCGGCGACGTTGACGCGCGCGAACGGCTCGCTGCCGCCCGTGCCCGCGGTGTACGAGGCGAAGTGCTGGAACGACGACATGTTCACGGTCGTGTCGTCGCCGACGATCGAGATCCGGTACGTGCGCCCGGCCTCGAGGGTCACGCGCGCGAGCGTCGATTCCTCCCAGCGACCCCAGTCGCCGAGCTGCGGCATCGCGACCACGCCCTCGGCGACGATCGCGCCGCTCGCGGTGTCCTCGACGACGACGCGCTTGACGACGCACGTGATGCCCGTGGTGATGCCCCCTGCACCGTTGCCATAGAGGAGCTGCACGAGGTGCTCGCCGCTCTGCGTGGCGGTGTGCGTGATCTCGAGCCGGTGGCCCGCATCGCCCCACGGCTCGTAGTGGCTTCGGCCGTGGCTCGTGCTGAGGCTCCCGCCCACGGCCGTGAACGCGCTCGCGTCGTAGACGCGCACACGCGCGCTCGAGGTGCCCCAGAAGCAGCTCGGCGCCGAGTGCTGCGAGCAGGTCCCGCTCGACGCGAAGCAGGTCTCGACCACGTAGCAGGGCGTGCGCGTGCTCGAGGCGTCCCAGCTCGCGTCGAGGTGGCTCGTGCCCATCAGATCCGTCGCGATGCGCACGCCGTCGCGGTAGACGCTCGCGCGCACGTCGGCGGGCGCCTCGCCTCCGAGATCGAAGGCGACGCGGAGATGGCCGCCCTCCTCGGTGAGCCCCGTGATCGACGGGGTCTGCGGACCGAACACGTCGCGGTAGTCCGCGTCACCGATCTCCGTGATCGTCGCGCCGGCCGCCCCCGAGGCCGCGAGCTCCACGTCGATGCGGTTGTCGGGATCGAGCGCCGCGTAGGGGATCACCTCTCCCACCGTCAGGCCGTTGAGGCGGATCGCAGTCACCTCGAAGTCACGACCGGCCGCGCTCGGTGTCTCGGGGAGGTGGAGCACCACCGTCACGCGACGACCAGCGACGGGCCAGCCCTCGAGCACGAGCTCGCGCTGCCCCGCGAAGAGCTCGCTCACGAGATCGGTCGTGAGGTACGGCGCGACGTGCAGGCCATCGTGTGCGGCCTCGAGACCGAAGACGCCACGCGAGACCATCGCGAGGTAGCCCGCGACGCTCCACAGCTGCCGCTGCGAGTTCACGACGGGGCCCGAGTCCGCGCCGTCCTCTCGGTACGGCAGGCCGGAGGGCACCTCGTAGTTCTCCATGTTGGAGAGCGAGAGCGCCGCGCCTCGCACGAGCGTGCGCACCGCGTGCGTCGCGGCGGCGGGATGGCGAACGTGGCGGGCCGCGAGCAGCTCGTACGCCGTGACGAACGGCCACTGCGCACGGTTGTGGTAGATGGGCGTGCGCTGCTGCTGCGGCGCGATCACCGGGGCACCGTTCGCGAAGTGCGGGTAGCTCGAGAGCGCGCGTCGCGCGTCGTCGGCGTCGATCACGTCGTCGAGGATCGCGAGCGAGGTCGCCAGGAGATCGACGCGCCGCACCGGCGCGCGATCGAGCGCGCTCGGCGTGAACGCGAGGAGCTCGCCACGCGTGTCGTCCCAGAAGACCTCGACGAGCCGAGCCCGCAGCGCGGCCGCCTCCGCCGCGAGCCGATCGCGCTCGGCGTCGTCGCCGCGCTCGCCTGCGAGCCGGGACGCGAGCTCGAGCGCATGCAGGTGGAGCACGTTGGTCGAGAGCGACTCGCTCTCGGCGATGGGCGTCACGTCCCCCGCGGTGAAGCGCGCGTAGGTCTGCTCGCGCCAGTCGAGGAACGAGGTCTCGCCGCCGTAGAGGCCGCGCTCGCGGTCGAACACGATCTCGCGATCGTGCGCGAGGGTCCGCGTGATCGCGCCGTAGGCCCGATCGCGGAAGCTCGTGCGCGCGGCGCCGTCGAGCTCGGCCAGGAGCGCCTCGGCGCCGAGCGCCCACACCACGCGATCGCTCGAGACCGGGTAGCTGCCGCCGGTGCCGGTGTCCTGCACGATCTGCTCCCCACCACCGCCGCGTCGCTCGCTTAGCTTGAAGAGCAAGGAGTTCCGGGCACGCAGCGGATCGATCGACGCGAGGCCGAGATCGACGGAGTAGCTGGTGTCGCGCGTCCACACGTAGGTCCAGAGTCGCCCCGTCTCGAAGCAGCCGCCCTCGGGGCACGGCAGCGCACGACCCATGTCGAACGCGTAGTCCTGGATCGACCCCACGGAGTTCTCGTGGGCCTCCTCCATCGCGAGCGCGAAGAGCGCGTCGAAGAGGTCGTGGCCCGTGCGCAGCGCCGGATCGTCCTCACGCTCGGCGAACGCGCGGGGCGAGCCGGGCAGCATGTCGCGCCGCGCGCCCGTCGAGGCCAGCGAGTAGCGCCGGCGGCACGCATCGCGGTCGCCCTCGATCGTGAGCGTCGCGCGGCCGAGCGGGTGCTCGAGCGTCTCGCTGCCGGCGACCTGCGTGCTCGCCGCGAGGCACGACGTGGGCCCGGCGTCCTCCGTGATCGTCACGTCGGTGCCCGCATCTGCGGGCGTGGGCGCGTCGAGACCCGGATCGACGAAGGCGTCCGCCGGGCGATCGGCGTCGATCCCGGCGGCGTCGGGCGCGACCGGGTCGGCACCACAGCCCGAGACGGTGAGGGCCAGGAGAAGGCAACTCGGGGAGGTCGATCGCGTCATGGGCTCTCGCGTGGACGCTGCGGCGAGAAACCGCCACAGTCGCGTCATGAAGGCGAGGAGTCTAGCGTCGTCGTCGTTGCTTGTCGGTGTGCTCTTCACGTTCGCGGCCGGCTGCGCTGCGGGCGAGATGCCCGACGCGGGCATGGACGCGCCCGGGCGCGATGCACCGTTCGTGGACCGTGTGGATGCCGACCTCGACACGGTCGTCCCCATCGACGCGCCGAGCGAGCCGCCCGATGCCTGGATGGGCGACGCGGGCGCCGTCGAGTGGCCGGTGCGCAGCTGCGAGCAGACGATCCGCTACGCGCGCGGCGGCTCGCGCGTGGAGGTCGCAGGCGACTTCAACGGCTGGACACGTCGCGCGATGCCTGACGCGGACGGCGACGGCGTCTTCGAGATCGCGCTCGGCGCGGCCGATGGCCTGCGGCCCGGCGAGGTGCACGCGTACAAGCTCATCGTCGACGACACGTGGATCATCGATCCCGAGAGCTCGATGCGCCGCTACGACGGCGCCTGCATCAACTCCGCGTTCCGCGCCCCCGCCTGCACCAGCGGCCCCGAGCTCGTCGTCACCGAGCCCGTCGAGGTCACCTTCGACGCCGCGCGTGACGTCGCGAGCGTGACGACCGCGGTCGAGCTCCGCATCGCGAGCGACGGCGCGCTGCCCCGCACCGTCTCCTTCACGCTCGACGGCGTCGCCGTGCCCGCGACGCTCGACGCGCGAGGCCACTACAGTGTCTCGCTCGCCGACGTGCCGATCGGCCGTCACCTCCTCGCGGTGCGCGCGACGGACGCGATGGACCGCGACGCGGAGCCCGTGGATCTGCCGTTCTGGGTGGAGGAGCGCACGTGGAGCTGGCGCGACTCCGTCATGTACATGATCGTCGTCGACCGCTTCGCGAACGGCGATCGCGCCGACGACCGCCCCGTGGGCGCGCCGGTGGAGTACCCCGCCGACTTCCACGGCGGAGACCTCGAGGGCATCACGGAGGCGATCCGGGGCGGATACTTCGAGCAGATCGGCATCAACACGATCTGGCTCTCCCCGACCAACCAGCAGGCCGAGGGACACTTCGGCGGTCGAGACGATGGCCGCCAGTACGCGGGCTACCACGGCTACTGGCCCTCTCGCGCGAGAGAGGTCGAGCCCCGCTTCGGCGGCAACGAGGCCCTTCGGACGATGGTCGACGAGGCGCACCGGCACGGAATCCGAGTGCTGTTCGACCTGATCAACAACCAGATCCACACACAGCACGAGTACTTCGGCCCTCACCCCGAGTGGTTCCGCACGGGCTGCGTGTGCGGCGTCGACTCGGGGTGTGGCTGGAGCGAGCGACCGCTCGATTGTCTGTTCGCGCCGTATCTGCCCGACATCAACTGGCGTGTTCCGGACGCGGAGGAGCAGTTCATCGACGATGCGATCTTCTGGGTCGAGGAGTTCGGGATCGACGGCTTCCGCATCGACGCGGTCAAGCACGTCGAGACGAGCTCGATCTTCAACCTCCGCACCGCGCTGCACCGTCGCTTCGAGCAAGGGGGTGAGCGTCTCTATCTCGTGGGAGAGACGGCCGTCGGTCAGTGGGACAGCGCCGACTACGGCTGTGGTGAGAGCTTCGCGAACGGCTACGGCTGGATCGACGCGTACGTCGGTGAGCACGGGCTCGACGGTCAGTTCGACTTCCCCTCTCACCACCGCATGCAGTACGGCCTCGTGACCGACACGATGTCGTTCACGGATCTCGAGGGCGTCGTGCGGGACATGGAGACGCGCTATCGCCCCGAGGGCCTGCACGTGCGCTTCCTCGGCACGCACGACTCCAATCGCATCGCGAGCCGCGCGTCGTTCAGCCCAGCGGTCGATTGCCGCTGGCCTGGCGGCGGCGCGTGCAGCTCGCTCGCAGGGACGCCCACCGATGCGGCCGTGTTCGCGCGGATCCGGCGCGCGTTCACGGCGCTCTATGCGATGCCGGGCATCCCCTTCCTCTACTACGGGGACGAGATCGGCATGGCGGGCGGCAACGACCCGGACAATCGCCGCGACATGGTGTTCACCGGCGCGCTCTCGGGCCTCGCCATGGGCGAGACGAGCGTGTCGGCCGAGCAAGCCGCGCTGCGCGATCACCTCGGCGCCCTCGGTCGTGCGCGCGCCGAGTCGAGCGCGCTCCGACGTGGGCGACGCATCCCGCTCGTGGTCGAGCCCGATCTCTACGTCGTCGCGTGGGCCGACGAGGTCGACGGCTCGCTCGCGGTCGTCGCGATCAACCGCGGCGCAGGTGCCGTGACGGCCCGCAACGTCGATGGCCTCGTGCCGACGGTGCGCGGCCGCGCGAGCACGCTCGAGGCGGTGGCGGGAACGGGCAGCGCGACGCTCTCGGGCTCGCGCATGAGCTTGAGTGTTCCGGCGGGCGGAGCGGTCGTGTTCCTCGGACGGGAGTGACGGACGTGAGGCAGATGCGACAGGCGATCCTCTGGGCAGCCCTGGCCATGGGCACGGTCGGCTGTGGCGAAGAGGCCCCCCACGGCGCACCGCCCCCGCGTGACCTTCCACCGGCCGCGGCACCCGCACCCGTCGCGACTGCCACGGATCCCGCAGCGCCGGGGACTGGCACCGATCCGACTGGCACCGATCCGACTGGCACCGATCCGACTGGCACCGATCCGACTGGCACCCATCCCGCAGCGCCACCCACTGGCATGGATCCGACTGGCACCGAGCCCACCGAGCCGGCGCAGGCCGGCACCGAGCCCACCGAGCCCGAGGCGCCGATCGATCCCGAGCACCCGGAGCGCGAGTTCCGTGTGCGCCCCGAGCAGGAGAGATCGTTCGAGGCCTACGCGTGCCTCGGGCGTCGGGACTACGCGTGCATCGAGCGACTCCTCGGCGACGGACGCGCCCAGACGCCCGGCGAGATGAGCATCCTCATCCGCGCCCAGCGCGCACAGCACGAGGACAGCCTCGCTTGCGCGAGCATGCAGTCGCTCTTCGATCGCTTTCCCGAGAGCACCGAGACGGCCCGCTACCGCGCCATCCACTACCAGAGCTGTCCGCGCTGAGCCTCCGGGCGAGCCGAGTCACCTCCGTCGGTCGGGAGGGCGGTGGCGAGATCGGTGACCGAACCGGTCATGGGCGTCGTGCAGACGACCGTGCCCGTCGTGGTCGCGTCAGGCGCGTTGGAGGCCGATCGCGAACGGTGTGGTGCGTCACGAGTCTTGCTCTTCATGCTGCGTGCCAGTCCGAACCTCCGGTCTCACGCGCGAGCTGTCAGGTGATCGCGACACGATGCGAGCGCAGTCACCGACACTGTCGGTCGACACAGACACCCCCGCCTCGGTCCTCGCGCTACCCTGGCCGCGGATGCGACTCGTCTCTCGACTTCTCGTGTCGCACGCTGCCCCGGTGGTGGTGGTCGCGCTCGCGCTCCTCGTGGTGCTGGGCGCGCTCGTGCGCATGACGCAGCTCTCGCGAGAGCTGGGAGAGAGAGAGCTGCGGGCCCTCGCGAACGAGGGCTCGATCCACCAGGCCGCGTGGGGCGTCGACCTCGCGCTGCGTGCCGCGCCTGCACGGTGTCGGTCCGGCGACCCGAGCACCGTGCGTGACGAGCTGTCCGCCACGGCCCAGGTCCTCGAAGCGCGGCTGGCCTCGACGCCGGACGTCAGCGCGGCGATCGGCGAGCCCTCGCGCAGCTACCACACGATCGCGCAGGAGATCCTGCGCGGCGAGACCTGTCCGGCCGCGCTCGAGGTGCAGGAGCGACGGGCCCAGCTCGACGCGACGCTCACATCCGCGTGGGTCGAGCGCCTCGCAGAGCTCCACACGGCGGCGCGCGCACACGACGAGGAGGTCGGACGGCTCGGCACCCAGGCGACGTGGCTCGGCTCGCTGCTCGCGATCGCGGGCTTCGCGCTCGCGATGCTCGTGGCGCGCACCATGGCGCGGGAGGTGAGCCAGCCGCTCGCCGATCTGTCGCGCACCGCACAGCGCCTCGCACGGGGTGACTTCTCGCGGCGCGTCGCGGCGTCGGGCCCTTCCGAGATCGTCGAGCTCGCCGACGAGCTCGAGCGGATGCGCATCCGCCTCGCGGAGCTCGAAGCGCTCAAGGAGGGCTTCCTCGCGTCGGTGTCGCACGAGCTGCGAACGCCGCTGTCGAAGATCCGAGAAGCGCTGGCCTTGCTCTCGGACGGCGCCGCCGGCCCGCTGGAGGAGAGGCAGAAGCGCGTCGTGCAGATCGCGAGCACCGCGTGCGAGCGCGAGGTGCGGCTGGTGACCACGCTGCTCGACTTCTCGCGCCTGCGCGCGGGGGGCGCGCTCCGCCGCAAGGAGGGATCGTCGATCGACGCGGTCCTCGCGACCGCCGTGGCCGAGGAGCGGGCCGATGCGCGAGGGCGCGTGGAGGTGGAGCTCACGAGCGAGGGCGAGGCACCGCGCGCGGCGCTCGACCCCGAGATGCTCGAGCGCGCGATCGCGAACCTCGTGCGCAACGCCGTCTCGGTGTCCAAGCCAGGGCAGGTCGTGCGCGTGAAGCGCGAGATCGACGCGAGCGCTGCACGGCCTTCGGTGCGAATCGTCGTGAGCGACGAGGGGCCCGGGGTGCCGGTCGAGCTCCGAGACTCGATCTTCCAGCCGTTCGTCACCGGCGCGGTCGCGCGCTCCCCCAAGGGCGTGGGCATCGGGCTCGGCCTGGCCCTGGCCCACGAGGTCGCCGTCGCGCACGGCGGTGAGCTCCGCCTCGACACGGACGTCGAGCGCGGGGCCCGCTTCGTCCTGACGGTGCCTCTCGAGGGCGCGAGCGCGGCGCGCGTGAGCACGAGACCGCCTGCACCTCCGAGCACGAAGGAGATCGAACGAGCATGAGCGAGGCGGGCGAGTCGCTGGGTCACGTTCTCGTGGTGGACGACGAGGAGGATCTCCTCGAGCTGCTCGCGATGCGCCTCGAGCACCACGGCTTGCGCGCGAGCGTCGAGACCAGCGCGCGCGGCGCGCTCGAGCTCATGGAGCGCGAGATCATCGACGCGATGATCGTGGACCTCCGCCTCGACGGCGAGAACGGGCTCGATCTGCTCGACGCCGTGCAGCAACGCTCGCTCGACCTGCCCGTGATCATGCTGACCGCGCACGGCACGGTGGAGGCCGCGGTGGACGCGATGGGCCGTGGCGCGTACGGCTTTCTCACCAAGCCCTTCCACGATCACGAGCTGCTCGAGAAGGTGCGCCACGCGATCGAGCGCGTGCGCCTGCGCCGCGAGGTGGGCGGCCTGCGGCGCATCGTCGGGACCTCGGACGGCGACCGCCTGCTCGGCACGAGCCAGAGGATCTCGGAGCTGCGCGAACGCATCGCGCGCATCGCGCCTTCGGACGCGACGGTGCTCCTGCTCGGGGAGTCGGGCACGGGCAAGGAGCTCGCGGCGCGCACGCTCCACGCGCTCTCTCCGCGGCGGAGCGCACCCTTCCTCGCCGTGAACTGCGGCGCGCTGCCCGAGCCCTTGCTCGAGAGCGAGCTCTTCGGCCACGTGCGCGGCGCGTTCACGGGGGCCGTGCGTGACAAGGACGGCCTCTTCGCGGCCGCCCGTGGCGGCACGCTCTTTCTCGACGAGATCGGCGATGCCCCGCTCGCCGTGCAGGTGCGGCTCCTGCGCGTCTTGCAGGAGCGCGAGATCACGCCGGTGGGCGCGTCGCGCTCGGTGCACGTCGACGTGCGCCTGGTCGCGGCGACGCACCGCGACCTGCGCGCCGAGATGGAGGCCGGCCGCTTCCGCGAAGACCTCTTCTATCGCCTGCACGTGGTGCCGCTCACGATGCCACCGCTGCGCGAGCGGCTCGAGGACGTGCCGCTGCTCGCCGAGCTCTTCCTCGCGCGCTCGGCCTCGCGACACGGGCTGGGCACGCCCCACCTCTCCGCGGAGGCGCTGCGCCTGCTGCTCGCGCACGACTGGCCCGGCAACGTGCGTGAGCTCGCGAACGTGATCGAGGGAGCGTCGCTCCTCGCCGCCAACGGCGTCCTCCGGCCGCAGCACGTGCAGGCCGTTCTCGCGAGCCCACGCTCGAGCGCGTCGGCCGAGGCCGAGGTGCCTCGAGAGGCCGCGCCCCTTCACCCTCTGCTGAGTGAGCCCGAGCTCCCTCCCCTGCGCGAGGCGCGCGAGCGCTTCGACCGCGCGTACATGGAGGAGCTCATGAAGCGCGCGGGCGGCAACGTGAGCGCCGCGGCGCGGATGGCCGGCCGCAACCGCACGGACTTCCACGCGCTGCTCAAGCGCCTCGGCCTCTCGGGCTCCGACTTCCGCGAGTGATCTTGGCGCAGAGACGCGCCCCACGTTCGTCCACGTCGCGGCGCGCCGCGTGTGATCAGCGCGCGAAGACGCGCGCCACGTCGTCGGACAGCGCGAGCCCGCGCGTCTCGGCCGCGAAGCGTGCGGCGAGGTCCGGCTCCGAGCGCCCCGTCGAGGTCGAGCCGATCCACGGCGTGCTCGCTCGGACGAGCGGCGCTCGAAGGCGCGGCCTCGCGCAGCGCCAGGACGTTCGCCTGCGTCCATGGGCGCCACGACCACGAGAGGCACATCGCGCGCGGCTGGAGGTGGAGCTCCCGCGCGCCGAGCATGCGGAACGGAGGCCCGTACGGGCGCTCCACCTCGCGCAGGCCGGACACGTTCGAGGCGTCGATCGCCGCGAGCGCGTAGGCCCCCGCAGGGAGGATCGGGGACGCTGCATCGAGGAAGAGCGCTCGCGCGAAGTGCGCGGCCCAGCGCGAAGGCGGCGTCGCCCGCGCGAGCGCGCTCGTGATGGGCGGCAGGAGCTGGAGCGCGGCTCCGTCCGCCATGCGCAGCCACGCGAGCCCCTGCCAGTGGAGCTCGTGTCGCGCATACGCGAGCGTGCGCCCGTCGAAGGAGAGGCGGATCCAGCCGCCACGCGCGCTCCCGATCCTCAGCCTCGGCTGCGAGAGCGGATCGTGCGCGACGTCCACGCGGACGTCGTCGTCCACGAACGAGAGCGACGGCCTCGGGACACCCACGGCGCCATCGTCTCGCAGCCGGAGGCGCCGCGCCACACGCGCCGGATCGTCATCCCACGAGCGTGCGCCCCACGGCCTCGAGCGCATCGAGATCGTGCACGTCGTGATCGAACACGGGCACCTCGAGCAGCGGCAACGCGGCGTCGATGCGCTTCTTCAGCTTGTCGATCTGGATGCGATCGGCCTGTGCACGCATCTTCGCGTCGTCGTAGGCGCGCCGGACGCGGCTCACGATCTTGCCCGGATCGAGGCCCGCGAGGTGCGGCTTGGCCTCGGCCTCGAGGGCCGCCGTGGTGGCCTTCACCTCGGGAAGGACGCGGTGCACCTGGTTCACGACGAGCGCGTCGCGGTTCATGCCCGCCTCGCCGAGGCGGTCCGCGAAGAAGATCGCCTCTTCGATCGCGAGCGGCGCGGGGCTCGTCACGATCACGAATGCGACCTCGGGAGAGCGCAAGGCGGCACCGACCTCCTCGGAGCGCTTGCGGAAGCCGCCGAACAGATCGTTGAACTCGGTGAGGAAGGTGGCCACCTGCTCGAGGAAGCCGGCACCGGTGAGCTTCGAGATGCCCTGCAGCACCATCTTCGCGCCGCGGCCGACGAGGCTGAACGACATGGAGCCCGAGCTCTCGAAGGCCGTCACGATCCACTGCATCGTCGGCGAGTCGACCAGACCCGCCAGACGCTCGGGCGCATCGAGGAAGTCGAGTGCGTTCGACGTCGGCGGCGTGTCGAGCACGATGAGGTCGTAGCGAGGATCGCTCCGCACCGCGTGGAGCTTCTCCATGGCCATGTACTCCTGCGTGCCCGCGAGCGAGCCCGAGATGTACTGGTAGAGGCGGTTGTCGAGGATGCGCTGCGCGCGATCGGGGCTCGAGGCGTAGCGCCGCACGAGATCGTCGAACGTGCGCTTGCCGTCGAGCATCATCGCGGAGAGCGAGCCCTTCATCGTGAGCCCGCGGGCGGTGAGAACCGCCGCGTCGACCACGCGCTCCTCGGTCGTCATCTCCTTCAGGCCGAGGCTCGTGGCGAGACGCCGGGCCGGGTCGATCGTCAGGCAGAGCACCCGGCGGCCGTGGATGGCAGCCCACAGCGCGAGCGACGCCGCAGTCGTCGTCTTGCCGACTCCGCCGGAGCCCACGCACACGACGACGCGATGGGTCTCGAGGATCTCCTTGAGGGGACTGACGGCAGCCATCGGGCGCGCGCGAAGATAGGGCGAGGCGTGGGGGAAGTCACGTGCCACGAGGCGGCACGTCAGGCACCGGTGGTCAGGGCGCCTCGCCCGCAGGCGCCAAGCAGGCGAGCACACGCGACCAGGCCTCGTCGAAGCCGCGATCGCGGAACACGAGCAGCGTGAGCCCCGCGAGCGACGCTGCCGTCTCGAGCCGCGCGGCCTCGCTGGCCTGCACGAGCACGAAGACAGGGTGTCGATCGGCGAGCGCACGATCACGACCGACCGCGCGGGCGAGGTTGCGACGCCGCTGGTTGAGGAACCACCAGAGCGCCCACTCCTCGCGACCGAGGCCCATGCCGAGGAAGACGAGTGGCGCGGTCATCGCCGCGCTCACCCAGCTCTTGGCGTGTGGCCGCTGCGCGTCCCACACCGCCTCGCGCTCGTCGGGGCTGTACGCGTCGGAGTCGAGGCTCCTCCGCTTGCGCGGGAAGAGCGCCTTGCGCATCGCCTCCTCGGCGTTCTTGTGACCGCGCCGCGCACGCTCGAGCTCGGTGATGAGCAGGCCGTACTTCCGCTGGCCGAGCTGGAGCGAGTCTGCGTCGATCACCGAGCCGTGCGGGTACCAGACGCGCGCCCCCGACTCGGCGTGGACGGCGTGATCCCACACGGGATCGAAGCGATCCTCGCGCTCGCGCACCCACGTGGGCATCGTCACGTGGAAGCCGAGATCGAAGTTGAAGCTCACGACGTCCCGAAAGCGCGCCGACGCGAGTCGCTCGGCGAAGGCGCGCGTGGGGCCGCCCGCCGGGTACTCGACGAGCAGGGTCGCGCGCACGTGACGCTCGAGCTCGGCCTCGACACGGTAGGGCTTCTGCCGCGAGCGCTGCGCGATCTCCGTCAGCATCGCCTCCCACACGAGGGTGGTGTTGCCGACGAGTCGCTCGCCCTCGGGCACCACGAGCTCGAGGCCGAGGTCGTGCACGACGCGCACGAGGAGGTCGCGCCAGTCGAGGCGCTTGCGGGCTTGTGCGTTGAAGCCCGTGCCCAGCACCGGCACCACGATCCGTCGGCCCTCGGCGTCGCGACGCCGCGCGAGCTGCTCGAAGCGACGCCAGGCCGCCTCTCGCTCCGGCTCCCGATCCGCATGCCCCCGATCCGCATGCCCCCGATCCGCGTGCCCCCGATCCGCGTGCCCCCGATCGACAGGGTCGAGCAGCTCCGATCCATCGAGAGACGTCGAGGGGTGCTTGGTCACGAGCTCTTCGAGCGGGGCATCCTTGGCGAGCGCGAGCATGGGTCTCGGACGCGATCCGTCGGCCGTGACTGACAAGGCGCGCCGCGCGCTCGGCGCTCCGTGGCGCGCGCGGATGATACGCTCCGCGCATGTCTCAGTCGGAACGCGAGCCCACACTGCTCGAGGCGGGCTGGTCCTCGCTCCTCACCTCCGCCGACGATGAGAGCGCGCGCGAGCGTGCGCTCCGCATCGCGATCGCCCTCGTCGAGCTCGATCCCTTCCAGCTGAGCGCAGCGGCGCTGCTCACGCGCCTCGTGATCGCGGCCGGCAGCAAGGCCACCGCCGCAGCCGCCGCGGCGAAGCTCGTCGATGCCTACGTGCGTCGCGGCGATCTTCCCGCCGCCACGGCCGCCGCTGCGCTCGCCGACCGCGCGGGCGGCGATGGTGCGACGCTCCGGACCACGATCGCGAAGGCCTTCGGTCAGGGCAGCTCGCGCCTCGCCGACGTCTCGGCCTCGCCCCCTGCTCTGCCCGCGACGCCGGATCTCGGCGCGCTCGAATCGCTTCGCGGCAAACCGCTCCTCGATCGCGCCAACGCCGCGCTCACCGAGCTCGCGCGCGCCGACGACCCGATCGCGCACGGCAAGGTGCCCGTGCTGCCGCTCTTCTCGCAGCTCGCGCCCAAGGCGCTCGAGCGTCTCCTCGCGGCGCTCACGGTGCGCGACCTCGACGCAGGCGGCGTCGCGATCGAGCAGGGGAGCGAGGGGCGTGAGGCCTTCGTCGTCGTGCGCGGCACGCTGCGCGCGGAGCGCACGAGCGCCTCCGATGCGGCGCCCACGCTGCTCGCCGTGCTCGGCCCCGGCGCGATCTTCGGGGAGATGGCGCTGGTCTCGAGCGCGCCGCGCGCCGCGTCGGTGATCGCGCAGGAGCCGGTGACGCTGCTCGTCGTCGCGCGGGCCGCGCTCGAGACGATGGCCCAGACCGAGCCCGCGATCGGACGCGAGCTCGGGTCGTACTGCCGCTCCCGCATGCTCGCGAACCTCGTGCGCACGAGCGCGCTCCTCTGCGCAATCCCGGCAGCCGAGCGCGAGCCGGTGATGGCGCTCTTCGAGGCCAAGACCTTCGACGAGGGCCAGGTGCTCTTCGAGCAGGGCGGCGAGCCCGAGGGCCTCTACCTCGTCGCGAG
The DNA here is from genome assembly GCA_044376125.1 of Sandaracinaceae bacterium. Taxonomy (GTDB): domain Bacteria; phylum Myxococcota_A; class Polyangia; order Polyangiales; family Sandaracinaceae; genus JAFLCL01. The sequence continues at coordinate 26,493 of JBILLJ010000050.1, read as the reverse complement.
CGGCGGCGTGCGCGTGACCACGCACGACCCCGCGGGCGGCGAGGACATCGTCGTCGCGGATCTCGGCCCCGGCGACGTCGTCGGAGAGATCAGCGTCGTCCTTCGCAAGCCCGCGACGGCCACCGTGATCGCTGCCTTCCCGACCGTCGCGCTCGAGCTCTCGCGCGATCGTTTCCAGGAGGCCATCCGCCGGCACCCGGCGGTCCTCACCGAGCTCTACAACCTCGCCACCGCACGCGCCGACGAGCTCCGCAGCGTCGTCGCGCAAGAGGCGCTCGACGTCGAAGACGTCGTGCTCCTCTGAGCGACGACTTCCGAGAATCCGGGCACGACGTGGGACGCGCACGCCGCACGACGGGGCAGGAGCAGCGAGGCGGGCTCGAGCGGGCTCAGTTCCTGGCCGCGCTGAGCCACGAGCTCCGCACGCCGCTCAACTCCATCCTCGGCTTCACCCAGGTCCTGCTCTCGGGCCTCGACGGCCCGCTGACCGCCGGGCAGCGCGAGGACCTCGAGGCCATCGCGAGCGCGGGCGAGTACCTCTCGGCGCTCGTGCGCGAGGTGCTCGACACCTCCGCGGAGACGACGGGCGAGCTCGAGGTGTTCGGCCTCGTCGATCTCGGCGCGATCGCCGAGGACGCCGCGCGCCTCTTCACGCCTCAGGTGAAGAAGACGCAGCACGAGCTCGTGGTCTCGCGCGCGGAGCCGGTGCCCAAGCCGCTCGGCTCGCCCCGCGCCGTGAGGCAGGTGCTGCTCAACCTCATCGGCAACGCGGCCAAGCACGGCAAGCCCGGCCCCATCCACGTGTCGGCCTTCGCACGAGGTGACGTCGCGGTGCTCGCAGTGACGAACGTGGGCCGCTCGGTGCTCACCGCGAAGGAAGCACCCTTCCGCCCGTTCGAGCGCGGCGTGGACGGACGGGGCGATCCGGAGGGCTGGGGCCTCGGCCTCGCGATCGCCGACGAGCTCGCCGCGCGCATGGGCGGCGCGATCGAGATGCAGAGCGGCGAGACGGCCAGGGGCCCCGTCACGACGTTCGCGCTGCTGCTCCCGCTCGCGCGCGGCGTGCGCCTGCGCGAGATGCCGAGCGCGCACGCGATGCCGACGCGCACGCACTTCGTCGCCGCGATGAGCCACGAGCTGCGTGCGCCGCTCGGCGCGATCGCGGGCTTCTCGAGCCTCCTCGAGGACGAGGTCGACGGACCGCTGACGCCCGCTCAGAAGCAGAGCGCCACGCGGATCCGCCGCAGCGCCGAGAGCCTCGTCGCGTCTCTGACGGACATCCTCGACGTCGCGCGGGCGGACGTCGGGCGCCTCCAGCTCGCGCTCGGCGAGACGCAGGCCACGGCGATCGCCGACGACGTGCTCGCGGGCGCAGCGAGGCTCGTCGGAGACCGCGAGCCACCGTGTGGGCTCGGGCTCGACTCGAGCGGCTGCGCGAGCCTCGGTGTCGTCTCGCTCGATGCGCGCCGCGTCGTGCAGGCCGCGCTCGGTCTCGTGCGGCACGCCCTGCGCGCGAGCTCGACCGAGGCCGTCGAGATCGTGTTCCGTGCGATCGATCGCGACGGCCCCTTCGGCAAGCGGCAGCTGCGGGTGGAGGTCCGTGATCCCTCGCGCGCCTCGGATCCGCACGAAGCCGAGGCGGCATTCGATCCGTTCGGTGCGCTCGTCGATCCCTCGGGCCGGCGCATCCTGGGCCTCGGCCTCGCGCTCGCGCTCGCGCGAACGATCGCGCGCATGCACGGCGGTGACGCCTGGTGCGAGACCAAGGACGGCACCACCTGGGTGCTCTCGATCCCGACGCCCTGACGCCCCTGCGCCGATCAGCGACGCGGCAGCGACGCGGCGATCACCAGCGAACGACGGCAGCCCCGAAGGCGACGCCCGCACCGAGCGCGCAGAAGAGGAGGTGCTGCCCGGGCTGGATGCGCCCGTCGCGCACGGCTTCGTCGAGCGCGATGGGGATCGAAGCGCTCGAGGTGTTCCCGTAGCGCTCGAGGTTGAGCACCATCCGGTCGGTGCCGATGCCCAGGCGGCCCGCGACGCCCTCGAGGATGCGCTGGTTGGCCTGGTGCGGAACGATCCAGTCGATCGCGTCGGCCGCCAGGCCCGCGTCCTCGAGCGAGCGCGCGCTCACCTCGGACAGGTACTTCACGGCAGCCTTGAAGACCTCCTGCCCGTTCATCTTCACGTAGTGCCGGCCCGCAGCGACCGAGGCGGCGCTCGTGGGCTCTTCGCTTCCGCCCGCGAGCACGGTGAGCGACTCGGTGAGCGAGCCGTCCACGCCGAGCGAGGTGGCGAGGAGGCGCCCCGTCGCGCCCTCGACGGTGGGTCCGAGCACGACTGCGCCCGCGCCGTCGCCGAAGAGCACGCACGTGCCGCGGTCCTTCCAGTCCACGATGCGCGACAGCAGCTCCACGCCGACCACGAGCACGTAGCGCGCGAGGCCGCTCTCGATCTGCGCGCGCGCGAGCGAGAGGCCGTAGCAGAAGCCGCCACACGCCGCGGCGAGGTCGAAGGCCGCGCAGCGCGTGCGAGCGCCGAGCTGGTGGTGCACGAGCGTGGCGGTCGAGGGGAGCGGCCGATCGGGCGTGACCGTCGCGACGATGATCGTGTCGAGGTCGCGGCCCGAGAGGCCCGCCGCCTCGAGCGCACGCAGGGCCGCGCGGCGCGCCATGTCGCTCGTCTTGTCCTCGGGCCCCGCGATGCGACGTGCCCCGATGCCGGTGCGCGAGCGGATCCACTCGTCGCTCGTGTCGATGGTGCGCGCGAGGTCTTCGTTGGTCCGGACCTCGGCGGGGAGATCACTCCCGGTGCCGAGGATGCGCGCTCCCACACGGCCCTGCTCGAGCTTGGGGCCACCCCGCGTCGGGTCGGGCGAGGTCGCGGTGGTGTGGGAGGTGGTCGTCAACGGTTCTCCGTGCGACGCACGGAGCGCGACGCGCGAGCCACTGTCGCACGACCACGCCGAAAGGCGAGCCGTGTCTTGGGGGGCCTCGCATCACGTCGCGCGCAACGATTCGGTGACGCGAGAATGCGCCTCTTCGGTCGTCGGCGCGCGAATCTCCGCTGCGCCCGCAACCATCGCAGCCGCAAGCGAAGGGCGCCGCTGGGCCGATCCGTGACCCTTCGCCCCATGGAGCACCAGCGCTCCACCCCGGAGCACGGGCGCTCCATTGACATCGGGCGTCCCCACGCCGGCGATCACGCCCTTCGCGCGTGAGAGCATGCGGACATGGACGATCCGACTCGATCACCGATCGCGCGGGCGCTCGCCGCCACGACGATCGCGTTCGTCGCGCTCGGCGTCGTGCTCCCGATCGCCATCGATGCCCCGCCCTTCGCGCCCTACCGAGACGCGCTCGACGACGCGATCGGCAGCGGCGTCGATCCACGCACACGCACGCTCCTCTTCGGCATCACGGGCGGCTCCATCGCGGGCAAGTGGGTCGCACACCTCGCGCTCGTCTCGCCGCTCGTGCGCGGCGAGCGCTGGGCGCGCCGGGCGAGCGTCGCGGGCCTCACGAGCTGGCTCGTCCTCGACTCCACGATCTCCCTCGCGCACGGCGCCTGGTGGAACGTCGTCTACGTGAACGTCGTGCCCGTGCTCACGTTCGGCGCGCTCCTCGCGCTGACGACTGGACGATCGCCTCGCTCCTCGCCTGGCTCGTGCCCGACTGTGCTTGGTCTCTCGCGAGCGGGGGCCTCTTCAACGTGCTCCTCGTGAACGTCCCCTTCGCAGCGCTCACGTTGCCTCCGCTGCTCTGGGCCCGCGTGCGGCTGGCGCGCACGGGCTGAGCGAACGCAGCATCGCCCGCGAGAGCGTTCGCATGCCTGCCGATTCTTGCTATCCCTCCGCGCGCGCGGGCCAGACCGAGTGCGCGCGAGCCCACGAGAGGGAGCACCATGAGCGAGACCGTCGAGAAGATCCTGTCGAACTACGCGGGCGAGACGCCCGGTGTCATCGGCAACCTGCGCCGCATGCTCAACCACGGCACCCTCGCCGGCACGGGCAAGATGGTGATCCTCCCCGTCGACCAGGGCTTCGAGCACGGCCCCGGCCGCACGTTCGAGCCGAACCCCGCCGGCTACGACCCGCACTATCACGCGAACCTCGCGGTGAAGTCGGGCTGCAACGCCTACGCGGCGCCGCTCGGCTTCATCGAGGCCGTCGCGCACAAGCACGCGGGCTCGCTGCCGCTGATCCTCAAGGTCAACAACTCGGATCTGCTCGGCAACCCCGCGGCGCCGCAGTCGGCGCTCACCTCGAGCGTGAAGGACGCGGTGCGCCTGGGCTGCAGCGCGATCGGCTTCACGATCTACCCGGGCTCGCCGGCCCGCAACGAGACCTACGAGCAGATCCGCGATCTCATCCGCGAGGCGCGTGAGGCCGGCATCCCGACGGTGCTCTGGAGCTACGCGCGCGGCGGGATGAGCAAGCAGGGCGAGACCGCGCTCGACGTGATCGCGTACTCCGCGCACATCGCCTGTCAGCTGGGCGCGCACGTCGTGAAGGTGAAGCCGCCCACGGCGCACATCGAGCGCGACGACACGAAGAAGTTCTACGAGAAGATCCCCCACGAGAAGCTCTCGGACCGCATCGCGCACGTCGTGAAGTCGTGCTTCGACGGCCGCCGCATCGTCATCTTCTCGGGCGGCGAGGCCAAGGGCACCGCCGAGGTGCTCGAGGAGATCAAGGGCATCCACGCCGGCGGCGGCTTCGGCTCGATCATGGGCCGCAACGCCTTCCAGCGCCCCGAGGCCGACGCGCTCAAGCTCCTCGCCGACACGATGGCGATCTACAAGAGCTGAGAGAGCGAGAGAGAATCCACCTCGGGCGCCCTGCGAAGCCCTCGGTCGTTCGTCGTCGAGCAGCAGGCGCTGACCGTGCTCGAGTGACACCTCAGAGGTAGGCCATCGCGACCTTGAGCACGTCGATCTCGCTGAGGATGCCGACGAGACGACCACTCTCCACCACGGCGAGCGCGCCGGCCTTGGTCGCGACCAGCTTGCGCGCCGCTTCGGCGAGCGTGTCGTCGGGCGAGAGCGTCGGCGGGTTGCGCTGCATGACCTGCGCGACGAACGTGCGCTGCTCGATCGCCTGCTGGATCGAGCTCTCGGCAGGGCCTCCGCCGAGCGCGCTCATCGAGAGCCGCAAGAGCTCGCTCTGCGTGACCATGCCGACGAGCGTCTCGCCGTCGACCACCGGCACGTGGCGGAAGTGGAAGTCCTGCATCGCTTTCGCGACGCCCTCGAGGTTGTCCTCCTCGGCGAGCGTCACGAGGATCGTCGTCATCACTTCGCGAACCCTGGGGACCTCGATGCGAGCATCCATGACGCGGAGATACCACGGAGGCCGGCCGGATCAGAACGAGCAGCCGACGCGCGGGGCGCGGTATGCTGCGCCGCACTCGCGGAAAGGGACACGATGGAAGCGCTGCTCGGGCTGCCTTGGTACTTCTACTGCGTCGGGATCTCGGCGTTCTTGCTCACGATGGTGGGCGTCGTCATCTACCTCGTGATCCAGTCGCGCCTCGAGAAGGAGGAGGAGCGGCAGGACGAGGCGATGAAGTCCGGCCAGGGCCTCGCGCCGGTGCAGCATCCGGAGCCCCTGCACACCTGGATCAAGATGGCCTGCGCGCCGCTCGACGACGGGCAGAGTTGGGCGGAGATGAGCCCGCAGCAAGCGCAGAACATGCTGCGCAACGACTGGTCGATCATGGGCGGACCGCTGCTCGAGCAGTGCCTCATGCAGCTCGGCAGCGCGCCGCCGAGCGCGTGGAACGAGGTGCGCCTCTTGCGCGTGGCGCTCGCTGGCTGGCGCGCGGGCTACATCGACATCGGCAAGATGTGGGCGGGCGTGCGGCCCATCGCGCAGCGCCTGCAGGCTCGCAACCAGAGCTTCGAGTCGATCTGGCTCGAGTACCTGGTCGGCTACCGCGAGTGGGCGCGCCTGCCGCCCGACGGGTCGCTCGACGACATGAAGACGCAGGAGCGCCGCCAGAAGATCGAGCAGTGGAAGATGCGCCCGCCGCTCGTGGACTTCCGTGCGCCGCTCTGAGCTCGCTGGCTGCGTCGTGATCCTCGGAGCGACGCTCGCGTCGCCAGCCGACGCGCTGTCCCGAGCGAGGTCGCGCCATCGACGTGGCGCGCGACGGCCACCACCCGATCGACGGAGATCGCGGCGCGAACGAGCTGGCGCTCCTGCGCGTGCGTGACCTCGCGACGTCGTTCCGCGGCTTGCCCAGGGCGCGGGGCCGGTGGTGGAGCTGCAGACGACGTCGTCGGAGTGAAGCCTCGCCGAAACACTTCGTGAACTCGTGGGCCGGACGGGCCATGAATAGGGGTCGGCAGATCGTTGTCGAAGCCCGTGCGTTCCTCGACGAATCGGAGGCCCTCGTGACCCGCTCGAACCACTTCGCTCGTGACCTCGTCCTCGCTGCGCTCGCCCTCGGCACACCGGCCTGGATCGCGAGCGACGTGATCGCGGCGCCGAGCCACGCGATCGCGCAGGACAGCCCGCCTGCCGCGGCGGCGACGCCCGTGACCGCCGAGCTCGTCGCCGCGCGCGTCCAGCGCTTCTACGACCAGACGCGCACCGTGCAGGCCCGCTTCCAGCAGCACTTCTGGATCCGCGCGCACGCCCGCACGCAGAGCTCGCGCGGCACGATCGTGATCCAGCGCCCCGGCCGCATCCGCTTCGACTACGCGCAGCCGAGCGGCAAGGTCGTCGTCTCGACGCCCGCGGGCTTCACCTACTACGAGCCCGGCGAGAACGGCGCGCCCGGTCAGTTCATGCGCGGCACCGTGGACGGCGCCTCCGCGGCGCTCGGCTTCCTGACGGGAACCGCCGACATCGCGCGCGACTTCCGCATCTCGCTCCGCTCGGTCGGCGCGAGCCCGCCGCCGAACACCGACGCGCTCGAGCTGCGCCCGCGTCGACCCGACCCGCGCTACCGCCGCGTCGTGCTCTACGTCAGCAACGCGGCGGGCACCGAGGGCGTGGTGCTGCGCGTGTCGATCGAGGACCCGGACGGCAACTGGAACCGCTTCGACTTCAGTGGCTTCCAGTTCGATCGCGACGTGAACGCGTCGACGTTCGAGTTCCAGCCGCCGAGCGGCGCGCGCGAGATGACAGCCCCCGCGGGCGGTGGGCCCGCCGTGGCGCCGGGGACCGGGACCGGCGCCGCCGCCCTGCCCCCGCCGGGCCAGCAGGGCTGAGCCGCGACCGATGACGCAGCGCATCGCTGCTCGGGCGCCGAAGGGCTGGTATCGTCCCGGCCTTCTCTCTGGCCGGAGGCGCGTGATGCAGGTTCCCGAGGCGATGCGACGCGTGGGCACGATGGCGTGCGGCGCGACGATGCTCGCAGGAGTGGCCGCGTGTGAGTCGTCGGGGCCCGCGTTCGTCATCGAGCCCACGCGCACGGTGATCGGCGAGCCGACGGCGCGCATCGTGCCCGAGATCCTGCCCTCCGACGCCACGGTCCCTGCGGCCGATCCGCAGCTGCCGGGCTTCGACGGCTGGCCCCTCGTCTTCGAGGCACGCGTCACCGATCCCGCGCAGCGGTGCCGCGCCGCGATCACGCGCGCGGGCAGCCCGATCGCCACCACTGTGGGCACCCTCAGCGGCACGACCTGCACGGTCGCTTGGAACGGCCTCGGCGCCGGCGGCACGCGCCTCGCGCCCGGTGTCGTCGACGTCGAGGGGCAGATCATCGACGCGGGCGGCACCGTGCTCGCGCGCGTGACGGATCGCGTCGAGGTCGTGCGCGTGGGCATCGACCGGATCGATCTCTCGGGAGAAGACGGCGCGCGACAGCCGCTGCTCTACCGCGCGATGGGTGGCCGCCGCGACGGCTGGTTCGAGATGCCCGTGGGCTTCACGCCCTTCGCGATGGGCCCCGACGACGGCGAGACGGGCAGCTCCGCGCTCGAGCTCGCGAGCGGTGCGGCGCGCGCGATCCCCGCACCGTGGAACGAGCTCACGACGCCGCCGACCGAGGGCGGAGGCGTCGAGAACGACGTCTACAACCTGCCGACCGCGTGGGTCGTGGGCTCGCGCATCGACTACGACGTGCGCCTCACCTCGGACGTCGCGGGCATGGACGGCGGCGGCTCGCCGACCGTGATGGAGGTGCGCGTGGCGCCGCCGACCGGCCTCACGATCTCGGGCGACGACACGTTCCGCGACGGCGCGACCGTGCGCATGAGCGGCACGCCCGTGACGGCGGTGGATCGCTACGACCTCGCGCACGCGTTCGGGTTCGAGTCGCGCAGGCCGGGCGGTGAGTGGCAGCCGATGCCCGGCAGCTTCGCGATCACGCTCACGATGTACGGCCTCGTGGCCGCGCCCGTCTTCGCGCGCACGACGATCCCGCACCGCCCCTGGGTCGACGTGGTCGACGCGATCACGGGCTGGGTCGACGGCCGCAGCGGCGAGCAGGACGGCGTCGGCGCCGCCATCGTCGATGGCGTCTACAACCGCAGCGGCCTCCGCTACGACACGCGCGCGGGCGCCTCGCACTACAGCGACTACCTCTCGGGCTGGGGCGGCGGCGTCTTCGACATGCAGGCCTTCCAGGATCGCCGCTACGGCTCGGTGATCAACTGCTCGGACGCGGCGTCGATCGTCAGCTCGTACGCGAACATGATCGGCCTCGACTTCCGCTACCGCATCCTCACACACCGCGCGGCCGACGGCTTCCGCCTGAACTATCTCCAGGGCATCGGCTCGCCGATGTTCACCGTCTCGCCCTTCGACAGCGGTCGCGCGTCGTTCCGCTACCACGCCATCGTCAACTCGCGCGACGTGCGCACGTGGGACGCGACGCTCGCGGTGGACGGCGACGGCACGCCGAGCAGCTCGCCCTTCACGCAGCTCCTCGTGCAGGGCCTCGATCCGATGACCTACCTCGTCGCGCTCTCGCCCGAGGCCGCGAACATCGCCACGCAGATGGACGACAACGTGAGGATCCAGTGATGACGCGCGCAGCCCGCTTTCTCGCCGCGAGCCTCGTCGTGCTCGCCACGCTGACCGCCTGCGGCGCCTCCGCTCAGCCCGCGCCCACCCAGCGCACATCCACAGAGGCCGCGCGCGGCCTCGCGCTCGAGCGCGTGCTGACCGAGACCGGCCTCGAGCTCGACGAGCTCGTGGTGCCGAGCGATCCGCGCGGCGCCGTGCGCCTCGAGCTGCGCGACGCGCAGTCGCTCGCGGTGCTCGTGGACGTGCGGGTGCTCTCGAGCGCGCGCGAGGCGCGAGAGCGTCTTTCGTCCCTCGAGCCCTCGCTCTCGAGCCTGGGCGTCGTCGCGATGACGGGCATGGGCGACGCGGCCTTCGGCGACGAGGCCGGCACGGTGCTCGCGCTCGCGCGCGGCAACGTGCTCGTCGTGCTCCGCGCGATCCCGCGCGAGACGGTGATCGATCTCCGTGCGCTCGCAGCCGCGACGGTGCGTGCGTGTGACGCCTCGCCCACGCTCGGCCGCGAGGGCGCCTCGCCTGCGCTCGCCGCGACGGTCGTGCCCGCGCTCCAGGGCGGTGGTGCGACGATCGCGCTCCCGCGCGGCTACGTGGCGCTGCGTGTGGACGTGGAGGGCGAAGGCCTCGCGCGCCGCGGCGAGGGCGACACGTGGATCGTCGAGCGCGCGCGCGACCGAGAGGATGTTCACGTGACGGCCGTCGACGCGTTGCTCCGCGTCGCGCGCTGAGGCACACCGCGCCTCGATGTCGAAGTCCGATCCCGCCGCACGCGTCGCGATGCTCGAGGGCGAGCTCGTGCGTCTCCAGAAGGAGCTCGCGATCCTCCAGCGGCAGTGGGACCAGAAGTACCGCCTCGGCGCCTTCGGCCTGCTCGCGTTGCCCGCGGCCTACTGGGGTCTGGCCTACTCGGTGATCATCGTGCTCTGCACGCCCGCGCTCATCGCGACGCAGGCCTACCTCATCGGTGTGCGTCGCAACGAGTGCCGCGAGCTCATCGCCGAGGCCAAGCGCGAGCTCACCACGCTCCGCAAGAAGCTCGCCCCGCCGACTGCCGACGCAGCGCAGGTCGACGCGAAGACCACCCTCGCAGAGCTCTCCGACGCCGAGGCGAGCGAGGGCTGAGCGCTTGCGCGCAGCGCCTCGGGTGCGCAGAACCGAGGCATGGCGCACGAGCTGACGATCGAGGGCATGAGCTGCGGGCACTGCGTGATGGCGGTGCGCGAGGCGCTGACGAAGGTCCCCGGCGTGACGCACGCGGACGTCACGCTCGACCCGAGCAAGGTCGGCCACGCCAAGGTCGAAGGCACCGCGGATCGCGCCGCCCTCGTCGCCGCCGTCGAAGCTGAGGACTACCGCGTCACCGGCTGAGACCAACCGGGCGCGAGCGGCTCGACGCGGGAGCTCCGAGGTCGCGAGCGGTGAGAGGTGCGTGGGGTCACGCAGGCCCCGGCGGCGCACAAGATCGACGTGTGGAGCTCGCCCGAACGCGCCGCCTCCTTCGAGCTGCGCTCGTCGCCGCACAGCTCGCGACGATCGGCGCGACCTGGCCGCTCTGGAGTGCGACGCGGGCGCTCCCGGTCCTGCCTCCGATCGTGTGCTCGCCCGCGCGCGCTGCGGCGAGCCCCTCACCGACGAGACCGAAGGGACCGATCGATGAGCAAGACCCGCTCGCTGCGAGCCGAGGCGCTCACCTCGGCGCTCACGCTGGCGCTCGCGATCTTCCTCACGCTCGTCGCGGGGTCGACACGGGTGACCGCACAGAGCGCCATCCTCCACGTGCTGGTGCAGTCCAGCTCGGGCCGCTGCCTCGCGCTCGAGCGGGGCCCTCGGCAGCGTGCGCCCGCGCTGGGTCAGCGCCTCGTCGTGGAGGCGTGCGACGGCTCGCGCGCTCAGCGATGGGAACATCAGCTCGGGGACTTCCAGAGCCGGCGGAGCTTCTCGTTCGACGAGTACCGCTGCGTGGGCCTGCGGCAGGGCACGACGGATCAGCTCGAGCTCATCGCCTGCGCGAGCCAGCGCCGGCGCCTCGAAAGCGAAGGCAACCGGATGGACGGCACGAACCTCACGTTCGAGCTCGCCGGCCGCTGCATGACGGAGCCGGCACCGAACGCACCGCCCTGGGTGACGCTCACGCCGTGCACGGGCGCGCCGACACAGCGTTGGCGCTACGCGCACCTCCCGTGATGCCTCACTTCGTCGGCTTGGTGTCGGGGTACTCGTAGAAGCCGCGGCCGCTCTTTCGGCCCAGGCGGCCGGCGCGGACCATCTGGCGGAGCAGCGACGGCGGGCGGAACTGCTCGCCGAGCTCCTTGTGCAGGTGGTCGAGGATCATGAGGCGCACGTCGAGGCCCACGAGATCCGTGAGCTTCAGCGGGCCCATCGGGTGGCGGTAGCCGAGCTCCATCGCCGCGTCGATGTCCTCCGCGGAGGCAACGCCGGACTCGAGCATGCGGATCGCTTCGCAGCCGAGGATCACGCCGAGGCGGCTCGTCGCGAATCCTGGCGCGTCCTTCACCACGATCGGCTTCTTCGCGATCTGCGTCGCGAACGCGCGCGCGCGGGCGATCGTGTCGTCGCTCGTCTGCATGGCGCGCACGATCTCGAGCAGCTCCATCACGGGCACGGGGTTGAAGAAGTGGAGGCCCACGACGCGCGAGGCGTCCTTGGCGACGCCCGCGATCTCGGTGACCGAGAGTGAGCTCGTGTTCGTCGCGACGATCGCGTGCGGGGGCGCGGCCTCGGAGACCTTCTTCACGAGGTCGAGCTTGAGGTCCATGCGCTCGGGCACGGCCTCCACGATCAGATCGGCGCTCGCGCTCGCGGCCACGGGATCGGTCGAGAGGGCGACGAGAGACAGCGCCTTCTGCTCGTCCTCCGCGCTCACCCGGCCCTTCTCGCGCATCTTCGCGAGGCTCTTCTCGATCTGCGCCTTGCCCTTGGCGAGCACGGCGTCCGAGACGTCCGTCATGGTCACGCGCAGCCCCGCGTGCGCGCAGACCTGCGCGATCCCATGGCCCATGGTCCCCGAACCGACGACGACGACGCTCGCGATCTCGCTCATGGGCCGCGTTCCTACCACAGCCACGGTACCCGAAGCCCGACGTCGTGGACGCTCCCCGCGGGTCGCGCGACCCGTCATGATCGCGCCATGCGCGTGTTCCCTCTCCTCCTCGCAGTGCTCGTGGCGATGAGCGGCTGCGCTTCGACACCTGCGCCCGCTGCTCCTGTGTCTTCACCTTCGAGCGGGACCGTCGTGATGGGGCAACCTCCGGTTCCCACGACGTCGGGCTCCTGCGGCCAGACGGAAGGGTCGATGATCAGCAACCGGGTTCACTGTGTCGCGCTCACCCGTCAAGGCACGGTGGAGCCGTCCGACATCGACGTCGGCTCACCCCACCGGCGCGACCTGACCTGCGACTCCGGCCTCGAGCTCTGGGGCGAGGACTTCGTTCTGCGCTGCGATGCGGTTCCGTTCGGGGACCCTGATGCACCCAGCTTTCACGACGGATTGCAGCTCTCGCTCGTGAGCGACGCGAGATCCATCGTGCTCTGGCAGGGGCACCGGGGCGACGCGCAGTGGGCCTCGGTGCGCGTCGAAGGCGACCGCGCGCTCTTCTCGTTCCGCATGCTGCGACTCGACTGAACGAAAACCGCAACGAAGACGGGCTTCTCCACGTTTCTGCAGAATTCGTCGGCGCACCTGTCGATCCTCGGGGCGCTCGATCGATGGGCTCGTGAAGGCGCCGAAGAGGTCGGTGCCGCACGCTCGAGGAGAACCACGCTCATGGACTATGCCCTGCTCATCCACGGCTCGGAGGCGCACTTCGACTCCCTCTCGGAAGCCGAACAAGGAGCCATCTTCGCAGGACACGGCGCCTACAGTCAGGCGCTCGAGGCCGCGGGAGGTCGGTCTGGCGCCGCGCTGATGCCGAGCAGCACGGCCACGTGCCTCCGGGTGCGCGCCGGCAAGCTCTCGATGACCGACGGCCCGTTCGCGGAGACCAAGGAGCAGCTCGGCGGCTTCTACGGCTTCTCCACGAACGATCTCGAGCAAGCGCTGGCGTGGGCCGCGAAGATCCCCGATGCGGAGTACGGCTCGATCGAGGTCCGCCCGATCCCGCGCTTCGAGGGGATGCCCCCCGTCCCGCCCGTCGCGCCGGCCCCCGTCGATGCGACGAAGGAGTACCTCCTGCTCATCTACGAGGACGAGTCACTGCTCGCCGCCCTGCCCGAGGCGGCGCGGCACGCCGTGTTCGGTCGCTACTTCGCCGTCTCGGCCGAGCTGCGCAGCGCAGGGCTCTACGTCGACGGCGCAGGTCTCACGTCCGTGCGCGAGGCCAAGACCGTGCGCATGCGCGGGGGCAAGCGCCTCGTGGCCGACGGTCCGTTCGCAGAGACCAAGGAACAGCTCGGCGGCTACTACTGGATCCGCGCGCGCGACCTCGATCACGCCGCATCGATCGCCCGAACGATCCCCGCGGCCGAGACGGGCACGATCGAGATCCGCCCCGTGATGGACGTGAGCCAGCTCCTCGGGGGATGAGCGGTGAGCGTGACGCGCGAGCAGAGCGCGGAGGAGGTGCTCGCGGCGCTCGTGCGCCACGAGCGGGTGGGCATCCTCGCGTCCCTCGCGCGGCGCTTCGGCCTCGACATCGCGGAAGAGGCCGTCGATCAGGCGATCGAGGCCGCGCTGCTCGGGTGGCGGAGCGAAGGCGCGCCGCCCGAGCCGGGCGCGTGGCTCCAGCGCACGGCCACGCACAAGGCGATCGATCGCGCGCGGCACCAGGCGATCCGCGCGCGACACCAGCGCGAGGCCGCGTGGATGGCGAGCGAGCACGCCGAGGCGCGCGAGGCGAGCCCGTTCGGCGACGATCGGCTGCGGCTGCTCTTCACCTGCTGCCACCCCGCGCTCGCCGACGACGCGAAGGTCGCGCTCGCGCTCCGCATGCTCGGCGGCCTCACGACCGAGGAGGTCGCGCGCGCGTTCCTCGTGAGCGAGGCGACGATGGCGCAGCGCCTCGTGCGCGCGAAGCAGAAGATCCGCGACGCGCGCATCCCCTACGAGGTCCCGGAGCGGAGCGAGCTCCCCGAGCGCGTCGAGGGCGTGGTCGCCGTCGTGTACCTCGTGTTCAACGAGGGCTACCTCGCGACGCGCGGCGCGCTCAGCCGCATCGATCTCTGCGAGGAGGCCATCCACCTCGCCGAGCTCCTCGTGGCGCTCCTGCCGACGTTCGCGCTGCCGCGCGCGCTGCTCGCGCTGCTCCTGCTCGTGCACGCACGCGCCGGAGCGCGCGGCGAAGGCGAGCACATGGTGCTCCTGCCCGATCAGGATCGCGCGCGCTGGGATCACGCACGCATCGCGCGCGGCGAGGCGCTGATCGCCGAGGCGCTCGCGCTCGGACCGCCGAGCGCCTACGCGATCGAGGCCGCGATCCAGGCCCTCCACGATCGCGCGCCGCGCTGGCAGGACACGGACTTCGTGCAGATCGCCCATCTCTATGGCGTGCTCGAGCGCTACGACGCCTCGCCGATGGTGCGTTTGAACCGCGCAGTCGCCGTGTCGCGCTGCGACGGCCCCGAGGCCGCGCTCGCCATCGTCGAAGCGCTCGTCGCCGAGGGCGCGCTCGCGCAGCACCACCTCCTCTGGGCCACACGCGCCGCGCTCCTCCGAGATCTCGGTCGAGCCGACGAGGCCGCCCACGACGATCGGCGCGCGCTCGCGCTCACCAAGAACGACGCGGAACGTGCGCTCCTCGACGCACGCCTGCGCAGGCGCTGAACATCGTACGGCGATGCCATCGGGACGGACCGGGAGGCGCCGAGTGACCGTCAGGGCGCCGCTTCGGCGGCCGTCGGGTACGGGCCGGGCCAGTCGTTCGGGTCGTCGCTGACGACGACGGCGACGGCGCCGAAATACACGTAGCGGCCAGTGCCGGGCTCGATCATCGCAGGGTCGTTGTTGCCGATCTCGAGCAGCGTGAAGGACGCGTCGTCGACCGGGAACGTCGGATCGGAGGTCGCGAGCGATCGGAAGTTGGAGCCCGACTCGCCATTGCCCCAGTCGTCGTCCTCGGCGACGAGATCGCCGCGCCCGTCGTAGACACGGAGGTCGATCGCCGCCCGCGTCTCCTCGCGCCGATGGATGCGCAGCTCGAGCCGGTAGGTCTCGTTCGTGCGGAAGCCGAAGCCCCAGAATCGATCGGGCCACTCGGGACCACCGCCGAGCTGAAGCGTCATCGGCGAGACCCCGCCCGCCGGGGCGACGAAGTTGACCCACGTCGCGTACGTGGCGGTGGGCACGGCCGAGCGACCGATGTGGAGCGGATGCGGGAAGCCCAGCACCTCTCCGTCGGGGATCGCATTGCGGTAGTAGACCCGGACGAAGAAGTACTGCCCGGCGCGCGGTGGGCTCCAGCGGTCGGTGACCTGGACCATCAAGCAATCGCCGGGGTTGCGGTAGTCCGCGCGATAGACGTGAGGCGTGGGGAAGCCGAGCCCGGCGGCGTCGACGACCTCGGCGACGTCGGCGGCGCAGAGTTGGCCCGTCCACCTGTCGCCGTCGTAGAGCGCGTCGCGGCTCGTGCCGAGCGCGTGTCGCCAGTCCGAGAACCACACCACCGGCACGTCGGCCGCTGGGCCACCGTCGGCCGTGGGGAGGGAGGCATCGACGGACGTGCCCCCGTCGATCGCCGACGAGCCGCCGTCGGTCGCCGCGCCACCATCGATCGTCGGCGGGCCACCGTCGACCGGCAGCGAGCCGCCGTCACCACAGCCCAAGACGAACAGGGCCACGAGCCCCACGTTGCGCATCATCGGCGGTGCTCCTTTCGTCCATTCCACGGTCGCGACGCGGCCCCGGCCGGCAAGAAGGGCGAGACATGGATCGGCGTCACGCCGATTCTGTGTGGAATCGGCACGCTGGCAACGACCAAGGTTGGAGGCCACCGACAACGCCTGCAGCCGAGCTGCGGGGCAGCGGGGGTCAGCCGAGCTGCACGGTTGCGCGGGCACGCTCGAGCTCACCCGCCTCGAGCGCGACATGCTCGATGAGGAACCAGCAATGGCCACCATCGGCCCATTGCATCTTCGCGGCCTCGTCGGTCTCGAAGGCGAGCAGGTTGCGCCACTCGAGGGCGGTCGCGAGGTCTTCTCGCCACATGACGACGTTCTGCACGAGAACGTCCGACCGCCACGAGTGGGGGTAGCCGAGGAGCTGATGCCCCTCCTCGGCGCCGAACCAATGATTCAGGTTGCTGG
Organism: Sandaracinaceae bacterium; assembly: GCA_044376125.1. GTDB lineage: Bacteria > Myxococcota_A > Polyangia > Polyangiales > Sandaracinaceae > JAFLCL01. Next base: position 10,262 of record JBILLJ010000050.1, on the reverse strand, counting down.
CCCACTCCTCGAGCGCGTCGCGCTCGTCTTCGCCGAGCTCCCTCAGGCCCAGCGCGTCTGCGTGGGGGCTTCCCCTCCGGACGCTTGGCACCGAGACCGTGGGGTTGAAGTCGATCGCACACTCCTCGAAGCGCTCACCGGGTGCAGGCCGACGCTCCACGAGGCCGCGCGTGAACACCACGAGGCCGTTGTCTTCCGACATCGTGGAGCGATCGAAGAAGAACGAGACCAGGCCGGAGGTCGGCAGTGGCGATTCGATGCGCGACGCCACGTCGGCGAGGTCGAGCTGCGCGAGAAACGTCATCGCTCGGCCCTCACAGCTCGGCCAAGGCGTGCCCGGAGGGAGGTCGGGGTCGCCGCCCACCTTGCTGCGGCCCACAGCCACGTCGGCGCGGCGGGACGAGAGACGCAGGCATCGTCGTGCCGAGGCCACGAAGGCCGGCGCGAAGCGGGACAGGTCGTACTCCGCGAGGCGGGTCTCGATGATGTGGCGCTCGCGCTCGGGAATCGACATCTGCGGGAGGGTACTCCTCGGAGCCTCGGTCGAACCGACGAAGCCGCGGCCGACGATCATCCGCGCTCGCGCTCACCGAGAACGACGCCCGGCGCACGGTGCTCGCGAGCGCGCTCGTCCGTAGTACCGTCTCCGCGAAGGCGATGGGAACCACACAGACGGCTCCGGTGAACGCGGCCAGGCCGCGCGGCGTTCTCATGCGACGCATCGTCGTGACGCTCGGCGTGATGGGCGCCTACATGTTCATGCGGAACGTGTCGGCGCCGGGGCTCGACCTCGCGACGTTCGAGGAGTTGGGTGGGTCCGCGATGGTGAGTGTCGTCGCGCTCGGGGTCGGCAACCTCACGACCGGCGCGCTCCTCGTCGAGATCGCCGGATGGGTCGTGGCGCGCCGCGACCTCGAGCGCCGAGCGCGGCTGCGCGCGCGTTGGGTACGCCCCGCTACGCTCGGCCTCGCAGCGCTTCAGAGCGTGGGCGTCGTGGTGTGGATCTCGTCATTGGCCCCAACCCTCGATCGTTCGCCCTTCGTCCCCATGCTCGGTGCCCCCTTCCTCGTGGGGGCCACATTCGTCGCCGGCGTCGCGCTCATGATGCTCGGGGTCGAGGCCATCACGCGGTGGGGCATCGGGAACGGGTTCACCGTGTGGGTAGTCTTCGAGAACGCCTCGGCGATGACCGAGATCGTGCGCGCGGAGGGGCTCGAAGCGCTCGTCGTGCCGGGCGCGATCGTCACCGTGGCGCTCGGCATGTTCGCGCTCGCGACGCGCTTGCGCGCGGCCGAAGACTCGCCGTCGATTCGGATTCCTCCGTCCGGCATCCTACCGCTCAACCTCGGGGTGTTCGCGATGGTGCAGCTCGCGGCTCCGCCCTTCGCGGCGGCGTTGGTCGTTGGTGTCGCGGCGCTCGCAGTCGGACGCTTCTGGCATGTCGGGCGCGGGCCAGGAGGCGTGGGGCCTGCGCACGTCCGCGGCGCGCTCGTTCTCGTCGCTGCGTTCATCACCTTCGATCTCCTGGGCCGCGACGAGCGAGGTGACGTGGTCTGGCACGCGGCCGGCGTGCTCGTGGGCGTGGCCGCCAGCGTCGATCTCGTCGCGGAGATCCGCGCGCGTGCGCGGTTGGGTGAGCTCACGACGCTCGTCTCCGAGCAGCGCATCGATGCCGCCGACGCGCTCGCGGCACGCCTCCGCGCCGCAGGCATCGAGGTTCACCTCCGCGCGCTGCGCCACCGCACGATGCTGCAGTGGCTCGGGCCCTACGTGCCGGTCGAGGTCATGGTGCCCGTCGCCGAAGAGGACGCGGCGCGCGCAGTCCTCACGGGGCGCGGCACGTACCGCTGACGGGCGACCTGTGCGCCTGACGTTCCGGTCAGCTCGAGCCCATCGAGACGACGGAGCGTTCTGCGGGCGTGCCGGGCTTCGTCATCGAGCGCTGCGAGTCTCCTCCGCGCGACGCGACACGTCGCGATGCCTCACGGGCTGTTCGTCGGCCTCGCTTCGAGCCCCCGCGCGATGAACGTCGTCGACGGTGAGAGCGGCAAGAGAACCCGCGCCTCCGGCCCCACGGTACGACTCGCATCGAGGCACGCGCGAACGCTCGCGAGTGCCCCGAACCAGCATGGGTCTCGCTCCGAGTCGCTTCCCTCGGCCTGATCTGCGCTCGCCTCGTGCGCCAGCCACTCGAGCTCGGCGCGCGCGAGGGCGTCGACCCACGCGACGAGCTGCGGCGTGCCGCCGACGACGGCCGCGCGGCGCGCATCGTGCGCACCGGCCAGCGCGCGCTCGGTCGCGTCCATGGAGAGTCGCGTCGTCTCGTCATGCATGGTTGCGGTTCCTCTCGGTCGATCTCGGGACGAGTGTGTCGCCGCCGCGTGCTTGCGCCGCACCTGCGTGCTTCGAGAGCGGAGCACGCGGCGCGCATCGTTCACGGCGTGTGGAACGCGGAGAGCAAGGTGGCGAGCTCCCGAGGGACCTCGCCTTCGCGCGGCCAGTCCGGGCCGGCCGCGACATAGAGGCCGTCCCAGTCGTGGTTACAGCCGCCGCGGCCCTTGTCGCGCTCCACGTGATCGGGGCCGACGACGAGCTCCGAGGCGCCGACCTTGCCGAGCGAGCGGAGCGCGAGATCACCGAAGAAGACGAGCAGATCGGGCGCCGCGCCGCGCACCTCGCGGTAGGCCTCGCGCGGCCGCACGACGCGATGACCGCGGCCCGACGGATCGGGCACCTCGCGCACGAGCGCCTCGATCCGCGCGAGCACCGCGTCGATCTCCTCGGGCGCGACGAGGCCCTCGGGCTCGCGGCCGCGGACGTTCAGGAACACCCGCGCGTAGTAGCCGCCGTCGCCGAAGGCCCGCGTGCGCGACCAGTCGACGAGCTCGGGCGTCAGAGCCTCTTCGCCACGAGGCTCGCGCGAGAGCACGAGCAGGCCCGCGCGCCGCAAGAGCTCGTTCACGTGCACACCACCCAGGAGCGGGCGCGCGCCGTGATCGCTCATCACGATCACGTTCGTGTCGCGGCCCGCGCGCTCGAGGAGGCGCTCGATGCGCAGATCGAGCAGCGCGTAGTAGTCGCGGGCGCGGCGCGCGATCGGGTGATCGGGCACGTGCCGCGGGTCGCTCGGATCGAGCAGCGGCCAGAAGAGGTGGTTCAGCCGATCGGTGCCGATCTCGACCAGGAAGAGCAGCGCCGGTTCGTACGCGGCGAGCACGTGCTCGGCGATGTCGAAGTGCTGTCGCGCCATCGCGAAGAGGCCGTCCATCGCGGCCTCGCCCTCGAGCGCGCGATCGAGGTCGGGCACGTACGGACCGAAGCGGGAGGCGAGCTCGGCACCGAGCGAGGCAGGCCACGTGTGCGCGACGTCGGCGCCCGGCGCGAGCATGCACGAGACCTCGAGCAGCCGATCGGAGCCGCTGGTACGCGGCGGGTAGGAAGGAGGTACGAAGAGCGCGGCGGCGCGCGCTCCGCGCTCGATCACGCGATCCCACACGTGCGCGTGCGCGACGTCGTCGCTCGTCGCGGTGCGCATGCCGTAGCTGCCGGGCTCGCGGTTGCGGAAGCCGTAGAGCCCGAGCTCGCCCGCGTCCTTGCCGGTGGTCGCGCACGCCCACGCGGGCACGGTGATCGGCGGCACGACCGAGCGCAGCACGCCCCAGCTCCCCTTGGCGCGCAGGCGTCGCAGCGTCGGCATCGCGGGCGCGAAGCGATCGAAGACCAGGCGCGGCGGCGCGCAGTCGAGGCCGACGACGATCGTCCGACGCGCGCGAGTGTTCGACGTCATCGCGCCAGTCGGTACGGGTGCGCCTCGAGCAAGCGATCACGCGCGGCGAGCAGGGGTGCGAGCTCCTTCGCGAGCGCGTCGTCGGTCCACGCGCGCACGAACGCGGGCTCGGCCTTCACGAGCGCCTGGCTCGGCGCGACGAACTGCAGCGTGGTCGCGAGCGAGAGATCCGCGAACGTCACGTGATCGCCCACGAGGAAGGGGTGCCGCGCGAGCGTGTCCTGCGCGGCCACGAGCACGTCGCGGAGCAGGTTGCGAAGACCCGCACGGTCGTAGGTGCCCGGCCGACCATGGGGCCCCTCGAAGCTCTTGCCGCCGTACTTGTCGAGGATGTAGCGACACGCGCGGCGGCCGACGGGCAGAGACGCGCGCCTCATCACGCCGGGCCAGCTCGGCGGCATGGACGCGAGGATCGCGTCGTCGTCGTCGGCCATGCGCTCGGTCGCGAGCAGGCGACCGGCCTTCTTCGCCAGCTCGAGCCGATCGAGCCAACGGTCGAGCGCCTCGAACGACGCGCGAGGAAAGAGCGTCGAGGCGCGGCCGCTCGCGACGCCTTCTTCATCGGCGAGCTCGGCGATCGCGCGCGAGTCGTGCACGACGCGTCCATCGTCCAGAAGCACCGGCACGCTGAGCGTCTCTCGCACGAAGCGCCCCTCGAGGCGCGAGAGCCGCGCGCGCAGCACGGGCTCGCCGATCATGGGCGTGTACGCCTCGAAGCGATACGGCAGCCGATGCAGGTGGAAGACCCAGCGCGCCTGCAGGCTCCAGGGCGAGTACGGGATGCCCACGATCGTGGCGCGCGGCGAGAGGCTCACGCGACCGTTGATACCACGAGCAAGGCGCGTCCGAGGCTCAGCCTCCGTAGCCAGAGGTGCCGCGAACCCCCACCGGCTCGACCGCGATCACCGCGCGGATCTCCGGGATCACGAAGACGCGGTGCGCCGCGCCCGACACGATCACCTCGTAGGCGGCGCGCGAGACGTCGTAGCGCTCGCCTGCGACGTGGAGCTCGTAGACGTGGCTCTCCTTGTACGCGATGTGTCGCGTCTCCACGGCGCCTTCGAGGACCTTCACCGTGAGCGGGCCCCGCGCGCGGGAGGCGATCCACGCCGTGTAGCCCGCCCACGCGATCGCCGAGGTCGGAAGGAGCACCGTGCCGAACACGATGCCCGCGACACCGAGCACGTCGCTCGCGTCGTGCACCTCGAAGACGCGGCCGTCGTAGGCGAGGTAGCCGCCGATGCCGTACATCGCCACGCCGAGCACCAGCGCGAGGCCCGCCATGAAGGTCGCGTCGCCATCGGCCTCGGAGCGCACGCGCTGACGCTGGCGCTCGGTGAGCTCACCTCGGCGGTTCACGTCGAGCTCCGCGTCCGTCACCTCGAAGGCCGCGAGGAGGCGCTGTCGGTCCACGCCCAGAGCATCGATCGTTCACTTCCCGGCGTCGAGTTGGCCCGAGCGAGGTCCCGTCGTAGAAACGCGCGCCCATGCTCCCGATCGACAAGCTCGAGTCCTTGGTCTCGCGGTACCGCGAGCTCGAGGACCTGCTCTGCGTGCCCGAGGTGATCGCGGACACCAAGCGGTACACGGCCCTGCGCCGCGAGCATGCCGAGCTCGGCGTGCTGAGCGAGACCTTCGGGCGATACAGGGCCGTCGAGAGGCAGATCGCCGACGATCGCGTGGCCCTCGCGGATCCCGAGCTGCGCGAGATGGCCGAAGAGGAGCTGCCTGTGCTCGAGGCCGAGCGCGCCGAGCTCGAGAAGAGGCTCGAGGTGCTGCTCCTGCCCTCGGATCCGAACGACGCGCGCAACACGATCGTCGAGATCCGCAGCGGCACGGGCGGCGAAGAGGCAGCGCTCTTCGCAGCCGACCTCTTCCGCATGTACTCGCGCTTCGCGGAGAAGGCGGGGTGGAAGGTCGAGGTGCTCAGCACGAGCGAGGCGAGCGCCGGCGGGCTCAAGGAGCTCGTCGCCTCGATCACGGGCGACCGCGTGTACTCGCGCATGCGCTTCGAGAGCGGTGTGCACCGCGTGCAGCGTGTGCCCGCGACCGAGAGCCAGGGCCGCATCCACACCTCCACCGCGACCGTGGCCGTGCTCCCCGAGGCCGACGAGGTCGAGGTGGAGATCGACGACAAGGACCTCGAGATCTCGATCGCCGCCTCCGGTGGCCCCGGCGGACAAGGCGTCAACACCACGAACAGCGCGGTGCAGATCCTCCACCGCCCGAGCGGCCTCATCGTGAAGTGCCAGGACGAGCGCTCGCAGATCAAGAACAAGGCGAAGGCGATGAAGGTGCTTCGCGCGCGCCTCCTCGAGCGCGAGCAGGACGCCGCGCACGCCGCGGAGGCCGCCGAGCGCAAGAGCATGGTCGGCTCCGGCGAGCGCTCGGAGAAGATCCGCACCTACAACTATCCGCAGAACCGCGTCACCGATCACCGCATCGGCCTCACGCTGCACAAGCTCGATCAGGTCGTGAACGGCGACCTCGAGGAGCTCTTCACCGCGCTGCGCGCGAACCACACGGCCGCGCTCATGGAGCAGCAGGGCAAGGCGTTCTGAGGCTCACCCGAGGAGCGTCGCGGGGGCACTGACGCGCTCGATGCGGATCGAGTGCTCGACGCCGAGGGACTCGAGCTCGGCCGCGAGCAGGCGCGCTTCGGACCGGCTGTGCACGATGCGCTGGCCTTCGCGCGCGAGCGCCGCGAGATCGGCCAGGCGCGTCGCGTGCGGCACCGCCGCGAGCAGCGCGCGCGCGTCGTCGTCGAGCACGAAGACGTGCTGGGTCCAGCAGCGCTCGGTGCCCGTGGGCGCAGCGTCCCGCCACCACTCGTGGTCGACCTCGCGCGACTCGATGCGATCGGTCTGCCGCTGCACGTGCGCGATGAACGCGGTGGGCAGGCGCACCGAGTGGATCTCCACGTAGTGGGCAAGGCCCTCGGGCCACGCGTAGACGTCGTCGCACTGCTCGGCGTTGCCCACCTCGACGCCACAGAGGCGACAGCGCGCGTGGCCCATGTAGTCGCGCCAGCGACGGCCATCGCGGAGATAGGCCCCGACGAGCGAGCGCTCGGCCTCGTCCCAGCTCGGATCGAGGAAGTCGCGCGGATCGGGGCCATCGGCGCGCTCGCCGCGCCAGTACCCGAGCATGCGCAGACGCAGCGGCGCGCTGGTCACGGCGTGGGCTCGCTCGGGGGTGCGGGCGGGAAGAGGCGAGCGACCTCGAGCTCGATCGCCTCGAACGGTGGGATGCGCACGACGTCGCCGTCGCTGAAGCGGCCTGCCTCGACCCAGCGCTCGCCCTCGCGCACGAGCGCCTCGAGCACGCGGGTGTCGGGGTCGACCAGCCAGAGGAAGGGCACCTTCGCCTCGAGGTACAGCCTGGCCTTCGTCACGCGATCGTGGCGTGCGTTGCTCGGCGAGGTGATCTCGCAGACCCAATCCGGCACGACGTCGATCGGCCGCAGATCCCAAGGATCCACGAGCCGCTCGCGTCGCCAGCCCGCGAGGTCGGGCCGCACGACGTCGTGGCGCCCGAGCCGCACGTCCACCTCGAGGAGCACCCACCAGCCGCCAGGGCCCCCGCGATCATCGTCGTCGTCGAACGCACCACCGATGAAGCGACGCAGCGCGCCTTGCACCTTCGAGTGTCGAGGCAGCGGCGCTGGCGCGAGCACGAGCGAGCCGCGGACGATCTCGCCGCGCTCGCCGTCGGGCAGAGCGAGGAGATCGTCGTACGTCGCGAGGCGGAGCGCCGCAGTCACGTGAAGGAATGTATCACGCGGCCTCGTCGTCCCTTCTCGCGCCGCGCTCCGGCTGCCCATTGGGATTGGATGACACGCATGTGAGCCTCCTTACGGTCGGTCCTCGTTCGACCCGCACTCTGCAGCCCGGCTGCCTCCTCTCAGCCACCCACTCAACGCTACCCTCGAGGGCACCACGATGACCGAGCTCGCCTCCCCGCTCCCGCTCCTGCCTCTGCGCCACGGCGTCGTCCTTCCGTCGCGCATGACGACGATCCCGGTGGGCCGTCCGCGGAGCCGCGCGCTCGCGAACGCCCTCTCGCCGGGCGACCTCGTGATCCTCGCCGTACAGCGCGACCCGGCGATCGAGGATCCCGCGCTCGTCGACCTCCACTCCATCGCGACGCTCGCGCGCGTCACGGAGCGCACCGACCGCGGCGCCCGCGGCGTCGTGCTCGTGGTGGATGCCGTCTCGCGCGTCGAGCTGCGCGCGCTGACGTCGTCGGTGCCGTACTGGATGGCCCGCGCGGAGGAGATCACCGAGCCCGCGCCGAGCGCGGAGGTGATCGAGCTCATGGGCGCGCTCAAGACGCGCCTGCGCGAGCTCATCCAGAACGACACGTCGCTCACCGAGATGCTCGCCACGACGAAGGACCCGGGCGCGCTCGCCGATCGCGTGCCTGCATGGCTCGACGTCGAGGACGCGCGCAAGGTCGAGGTGCTGCTCACGATCGATCCCGCGGCGCGCCTGCGCCTCGTGATCGAGCTGCTCGCCGAGGCCCGCGCCAAGAACGAGCTCCGCCAGAAGATCGAGTCCGAGGTCCGCAAGGAGCTCGGCAAGAACCACAAGGAGGCGATGCTCCGGCAGCAGATGCGCGCCATCCAGAAGGAGCTCGGTGAAGAAGACGGCGGCAAGGACAAGCTCCGCGAGAAGCTCGACAAGGCGCAGCTGACCGACGAGGTCCGCGAGGTCGTCGACCGCGAGCTGCGTCGGCTCGATCAGGTCGGTCCGAACCAGGCCGAGGCCAACGTCATCCGCACCTACCTCGAGTGGATCGCGGATCTGCCGTGGACGACGCGCGCGCCCTCGCAGGGCGATCTCGACGCCGTCGAGAGCAAGCTCGAGAGCGATCACTACGGCCTCGCGGACGTGAAGCGCCGCATCCTCGAGCACATGGCGGTGCTCTCGCTCGGTGGCGAGGGCAAGGGCACGATCCTCGCGCTCGTCGGCCCGCCCGGCGTGGGCAAGACCTCGCTCGCGCAGTCCGTCGCGGACGCGACGGGTCGCCCGCTCGTGCGTGTGTCGCTCGGCGGCGTGCGCGACGAGGCCGAGATCCGCGGTCATCGCCGCACCTACATCGGCGCGCTGCCCGGCCGCGTCGTGCACGCGATGCGCAAGGCCAAGGTGAAGAACCCGGTCGTCGTGCTCGACGAGATCGACAAGCTCGGTCGCGGCTGGCAGGGCGATCCCGAGGCCGCGCTCCTCGAGGTGCTCGATCCCGAGCAGAACAAGCAGTTCACCGATCACTACCTCGAGCTGCCCTTCGATCTCTCGGAGGTGCTCTTCATCGCGACCGCGAACGATCTCTCGACGCTGAGCGCCCCGCTCCGCGACCGCCTCGAGATCATCGAGGTGAGCGGCTACACGACCGACGAGAAGGTCGCGATCGCCGAGCGCCACCTCGTCGAGCAGCAGATGAAGAAGGTGGGCCTGCCGAGCGGCTCGGTGACGGTGCCTCGCGAGAGCCTCGAGCTCGTGGTGCGCGAGTACACGCGTGAGGCCGGTGTTCGTCAGCTCGGTCGCGAGATCGGCAAGGTGCTGCGCTCTCTCGCGCTCGAGGTCGCCCGCAAGAAGAGCGAGTCGGCCTCGATCACGGTGGACGAGGCCACGATCCGCAAGGTGCTCGGCAAGCCGAAGTTCTTCGCGGAGATGGCCGAGCAGGACAACGCCCCCGGCATCGCGGCGGGCCTGGCGTGGACGCCGGTCGGTGGAGACATCCTCTTCATCGAGACGACGAAGATGCCGGGCAAGGGCCGCGTCGAGATCACGGGCCAGCTCGGCGACGTGATGAAGGAGTCGGCGCGCGCGGCGCTCGCGTACCTCCGCTCGCACGCCGACGAGCTCGGCGTCGATCCGGAGTTCCTCGAGAAGCACGACCTCCACGTGCACGTCCCTGCGGGCGCGATCCCCAAGGACGGCCCCTCCGCGGGCATCACGATGTTCACCGCGCTCGCCTCGCTCGTCACCGGACGGCGCGTGCGCAGCGACGTCGCGATGACCGGTGAGGTCACGCTCCGCGGCCGCGTGCTCCCGATCGGCGGCCTCAAGAGCAAGCTGCTCGCGGCCCACCGCGCTGGCTTCAAGCGGGTGATCATCCCCAAGCTCAACGAGCGTGATCTGCCGGAGATCCCGGAGACCGTGCGCAACGAGCTCGAGATCATCGCCGCCGAAGAGGTCCGCGAGGTCATCGCCGCGGCCCTCGAGCCCGACGTGCTCGCCCCCACCGGCACGAGCGGCACCGGCGGCAAGACCGGCTCCGGCACCGGCGCCCCCGTCTCCGCCAAGCACGGCTGAGAGCACGTGGCACTCGGATGGATCGATGCGAGTGCCACGGGCTCGATTCGGCGGGAGGGAGGCTCTCGCCGATTCCGGTGATCGGACACCGCGCGCAGGCCCAAGGCCGAGCACGGGGAGAACCCGCGGCGAGAGGGAGGGGCTGCGGCCAGACCCTC
>JBILLJ010000159.1:0-18776 GCA_044376125.1 Sandaracinaceae bacterium | reverse complement strand
GCGCTCGTGGCCCGAGCACTCGCGGCGCCGCACGCGCCGAGCGACGACGCCCAGAGCGCGAGCGGGACGAACGGCAGGCCTCGGACGCGGCGCGAGCGGCGGGTCATGGCCGGGAGAAGGCGCTCGCCATCGGACCGAGGTGCACGCGCTCTTCGGCGCACGCGTACGTCGTCGGCGTGAGCTTGATGACGGTGTGGAGGGGCACGTCGATGTGTGGGCACTCGTGTGGAGGGCGGTCCATCAAATAGGCGTAGAGCGCGCGCAGGACGGCCTGGTGGGAGACGACGAGCACGGGGGTGCGCTCGCGCTCGAGCTCGACGATCACCGGCTCGAGGCGGCGGATCACGTCGCGGTACGACTCGCCGCGCGGATAGCGGTAGTCGAACTTGTCGACCTCGCGGGCCTCGTATTCCGTCGGCAGGACGCGCTTGATCTCGTCGTAGGTCATGCCGTCGCAGTCCCCCGAGTCGATCTCGTCGAGCGCGCGCCACTCGAGCGTCGGGCGCACCAGCGGGCGAGCCGTCTCGATCGTGCGGCGCAGCGTGGACGTGTAGACCGCCAGGTCGCGCTCGCCGATCTCCTTGGCGACGAAGCCCGACAGACGCGCCGCGAAGGCCTCGCCGCGCGCGGAGAGGAGCGAGTCTCCACCGATGCGGCCCTCCACGTTGAAGAGGCTCTCGCCGTGCCGCGTGAGGTAGATCGGGCGCGGGATCGGGTGGAGGTTCATCAGGTAGTAGACGAGGCGCGAGGGCAGATAGCCCTGGATGCGATGCGCCTCGAGGCGGCGGCCGACGTCGATCAGCTTCACGAAGCTGCCTTCGCTCGGATCGACGGGCTCGTAGACGCGCGCGTAGTTGGCGATGCGCTGGCGGAAGTCCTGCACCGCGCGCTCGGGGTCGGAGCCGACGTAGTCCGGCATGTGGAGCTTGGTCTGCCGGATGTTGGACTCGATGACCTCCTCGTCCTCGCAGAGCGACTCCACGAAGACGACCTGCAGTCCCGACGCACGACAGCGCTCGGCCACCTGTGCGCGTCGCGCACGGGTCGAGTTCGTCGCGTCGTAGATGCCGACCTCGCCGCCGTCGGCGAACCACGCGACCATGTCGGTGAGCGCCTCGTGCGCGACCTCGGCGCGCGCGGCGCTCGCCTCGACGTTGTCGGGGTCGAAGAAGCTCTGGTCCTTCTGGCTTCCGAGGCGCGCGCGGCGGTAGTTGCCGACGTTGAAGACGCGCGTCTGGTAGCCGAGCCACGAGAGGTAGCGGGCGAGACGACGGGCGATGTGGGTCTTTCCGCGGGCGGGAAGACCGACCATGACGAGCGCGAGCTGCGCGAGGCGCGGGCGCTCTCGATGACGCGTGGACACGCGCCGAGTCTACACACGCGCCGCGCGCCGTTGCGCGTCCGTGCGAGTGCCGCCCGTGCCGCCTGGATCAGCGCGGGTCGACGACGTGACCGACGAAGAGGATCGCGCCCGTGCGCGTGTCGCGGAGGAAGAAGAGGAAGGGATGATCCGCCACGAGCTCGTCGCGCTGCACGGGGCGCATCGGCGCGCTGCGCGTGGCGACCACCACGGCCGTCGCGGCGGCGGCCTCGGTGCCCTCCTCGTTCACCTCGACGAAGGCCTTGTGGTAGCCGTCGGCGACGAAGAGCGGGGGCTGCGTGGTGGCGATGCCCGTGAGATCGGCCTGCCCGTCGACGAACGCGAGGCGCACGCCGAGCGCTTGCATCGGCGCGCGGAGCGAGACGCTCTGTGCGGGCGCGATGCGGAAGCGGGGCATCTTCACGATCACGTTCGGGCGCTCGGTGAGCTCGCTCGCCCAGCGCTGCATGCGCTCGGCGTCGAGCGACGACAGGAGCGCCGGCAGGCCGTCGTGCGCCTCGGGCACCACGACGATCATCGAGATCTCGCCGCCGGTGTAGCCGAGCTCGCCGACGGTCGCGCCATCGAAGCGACCGAAGCGCAGGGCGCGCTCGGTCTGCATCATCGGAACGCGGGCCTCCGTGGTTCCGTCGACGAAGAACGGCAGCTCCTGCGTGCGCGCGCGGTCGAAGGCCGTCTGCCAGGTGCCGTGGAAGTAGACCGCGTTCGTCAGCACGAGGCGGGTGTTCGCGTCGATCGCGTCCGGCGGGAGCAGGTCCTCGATGCGATCGTTGGTCTGTCCCGCGACCCAGCCGTTGATGCGGGTGCGCGCGCCCTGGGGATCGCCCTGGAACGAGACGCGCTCGAAGGGCGCGCGGAAGCCGTCGCGCATCGCGGCCTCGAACGAGGCCTCGACGCTCTGCGCGTCGTCGAGGAAGACGCGGTTGGCGGTGCGGAGCTCGACACCCGAGGCGCCGATCGAGGTGAGGCGATCGGCCAGCGCGCCGAACGCGGCGCCCACGTCGCCCTCGAGGTGGAGGCTCTGGTCGAGCTCCTCGCGGGTCGCGCCGCGCGCGCCTTCGCGCGTCATCGCGAACGCCACGGCGACCGAGTAGGGCGAGGCCGCGCCGTTCGTGTGGGGATCGGCGACCGTGCGGTAGAGCTCGGCCGTGAAGCGGTTGGTGCTCGCGACCGCGGTCTCGAGGGGCACACCGCCGCGCGACTCACCGCCCGCCGCGCCCGAGCCACCCGAAGGGGTGCCCGAGGGCGTGCTCGGAGCGCTGCACCCGAAGAGACCGAGGAGGCCGAGGCCGAACGAGGCGAGCCAGGAGCGTGAGGCGGGCATGTCCGATGCTGACCGCGGCAGGGCGGGGCGTCGACCCCTTCCGAGAGGCCCCGAGATCGGCCAGACTGGCCTGGATCCCCCGGTTTTCGTGCGATCCGCGGGCCCCTTGGAAATCCGCGCGGCCCCCGACGACAGAGCGCTGACGACATGCGCGTGGCCATCCTCGACAGAGCAGGAGAGAGCATCGCCAAGGACGGCGAGGCGATGACGCGCGCCTCCGAGCGTGAGCGGCTGCTCCGGGCGGCCGACGGCGACGACGAGGCGATGCGGCAGATCTACCGGGAGCACGTGGACGCGGTCTTCCGGACCGCTTGCCGCGTGCTCGGGTCCAACGACGCCGAGGTCGACGACGTCGTGCAGCACACGTTCCTCGCAGCGATCGATGGGGCCTCACGCTTCGACGGGCGCTCGCGGCTCTCGACGTGGCTCATCGGGATCGCGACGCGTCGCGCGCTCGATCATGCGCGGGCGCGACATCGGCGCGGGCGCTGGGCGCGGCTCAAGGAGTGGGTGGGGCTCGGTGGCACGGAGGAGCACACGGTGCGGCCGGACGCGCACCTCGAAGGCAAGAGCGTCGCAGAGCGCGCGCTCGCGGAGCTCACGCCCGATCAGCGCGTGGTCTTCGTGCTGCACCAGGTCGAGGGGCACACGCTCCAGGAAATCGCGGACATGACCGACACGGGCATCTCGACCCTCCACGCGCGCCTCGGCGCCGCTCGAAAGCGGCTCGACGCGTTCCTCGCGCGAGAGGGCGCCGCGGGATCCGAGCGCGGCGCGTCCGAGGAAGGAGGCGCGCGATGAGCCGCCGCGGAAGCGAGGCCGAGAAGGCCGGTCACGAGACGTCCCATCACGAGAGGGTCGCGGAGCAGCTCCGAGAGGACGCGCCCCGCATGGACGACCTGCGTCGCGCGCGCCTCGAGCGGCGCGTGGTCGCGCGGGCGCGCGGTGGATCCTCGACGAGCCAGGAGCTCGCACCGGTCGCGGCATCCGTGAGCGCCGCGCCGCGCCCTTCCGAAGGCTGGCGCTCGAGCCGCGTGCTGCTCGGTGGCCTCGCGCTGGCCGCGGCCGCGCTCATCGGCTTCGTGGTGCGTGGGGCGATGGGCCCCGAGCCGGTCGAGGGGCCGCGCTTCGCGATCGGCAGCGCGTTCGAGACGCGCGAAGGCACCTTGAGCGACGGTGCGCGCATCGAGCTCGCGAGCGGAGAAGAAGGGCGCCTCGAGATCGGCGACGTGAGCGCGGCGCTGCGGGACGGCGGCGCGATGGAGGTCCGCTCGACGGATGTCGACGACGTGCGCCTCGTGCTCGATCGCGGCACGGCCGAGCTCGCGTTCCATCCGCACCAGCGCGGCCGGCAGCACCTGCGCATCGCGACGCCGAGCGCGGACGTCGAGGTCGTCGGCACGGTCTTCACGGTCGCGGTCGATGCGCGTGGCACCACGGTCTCGGTGCGCGAGGGCACCGTGCGCGTCACCGGCCGCACCGATGGCAGCTCGGTGCTCGTGCACGCGGGCGATGCGGTGACCGTGCCGCCGATCCGCACGGCGAGCGCCGCGACGGCCGCGAGCGCCGATCACGCCTCGACCGATCGAAGCGGCGCGCCCGTGGCCGCGGAGCTCGTCGCGTCGACGCCGAGCACGCCGGTGATCACGCCGCCGGCGGCCGCAGCGCTGCCCGCGCCGCTCGCGTTCCGCCCGACACGCGCGGCGCGCGTGCAGAGCCCTGTGGCAACCCCGGGCGTGGGTGTGATCGCGCAGGCCCCGAGCGAGGGCAGCGCGGTCTCGACCGACAGCGTGTCGCAGCAGGAGGGGATCTCGGCGCTCGCGCCGGCACCGACGATCGAGGCGGAGGTGTCGCTCACGCTCGGTGATCCGCGCACGACCGCAGCCTCTGCGGCTGCGCCGATCGAGGCGCCGCACGCGCTCTCGGAGCTCACGGCCGTGCACCCGCGTGTGCTCGCGGTGGACAGCTGGTCGGCGCACCGCCCGAGCTCGCGCGAGATCGCCGCGGCGTGGCACGACATCGACGAGCTCCAGGCCCGCGGCCAGTTCGAGCGCTCGCTCGAGCTGCTCGTACGCCTCGAGCACTATGCGCCCGAGAGCGATCAGGACGAAGCGCTCTTCGATCGCGCGCGCACCGTGCAGGAGGCGCTTCGACGTCCGCGCGCCGCGCGTGCGCTCTACGCCGAGTACGTGCGCCGCTTCCCCGAAGGAAGGCACATCCAGGAGGTGCGCCGACGCCTCGACGCGCTCGGAGGCCCCGAGGAGGTCCAGCCTCCGGTCGTGATCGACGGCACGATCCTCGACGGCGACGCGCCGTGAGCGGTGAGTCGAGGTTCTGACCTGAACGCGGTTGCTTCGCGCGCCCAGAACGGGGACAAGAACGGCGATGTCGGCGGCAGCAGCGTTCGCGGTGGTGGCGGCGGTTGCCGCGACGATCGGGATCGCGCTGTGGGAGAGCCAGAAGCGAGCGGAGCGCGAGGACGTCTGGCGCCGCTATGCGCGATCACGGGGCGGGTCGTTCGATGAGCCGCACGGGGCCTGGCTGAGAGCACGTGTCACTTGGATGGATCGATGCGAGTGGCACGTGCTCGAATCGGCGGGAGGGAGGCTCTCGCCGATTCACTCGGCGAGAGGGAGGGGCTGCGGCCAGACCCTCCGGCAAGAAACGTCAGAGCGTGAGTCAATGCAAGTGACTCACGCTCTGAGTCGCACCGGTGGCGCGGCGATGGAGATCGAGAGTGGTGGCGTCCCGGTCCTCGTGGACATCCACATCGTCGGAGGTGGCAAGAGCCAGACGGTCTACACACGCGCGCGCGCCAGCGTCGTGCTCGCGGACGCGCCCGCGTTCCATGTCTACCCCGAGGGCTTGCTCGCGACGCTCAACAAAGCGCTCGGCGCCGAGGACGTGGAGCTCGGCGACCCCGAGTTCGACGGGAAGTTCGTCGTGAAGTGCGCCGCCCCGCAGGCCGTTCGGGGCGTCTGGGCGAAGGCCGTGCGGGACACCATGCGCACGAGCCTCTCCGATGCCGAAGCGAGCTCGGATGGAAGTACGGTGAACGTCCGGGTGGTGGCCGCGATCGATGCGAGCGGGCACGTGAAGGGCGATGTGCCGCCCGATCTCCTGCCGCCGCGTCGCGACCTCGCGCGCATCGGAGGCGCACAGCTGTCGATCGCCGGCAAGGCGCTGCACCTGCGCTTCGCGCCCGGTCGCTTTCCGGGCCCGGGCCCGATCGAGGCCAGCCTCGAGCTCTTCGTGGCCCTCACTCGCAAGCCGGAGAGCGCGTTCCGCTGAGCAGAGACGATCGCTTCGCGCTTCAGCCCGCGACGAAGGGCAGGTAGCGCGGGCGCCAGAAGTGGCTGCGCACGTAGGGCTCGATCGCCGCGAGGTCGATGCGCTTGCTGGTGGCGACACGGTCGCGGAAGGCCTGCGCGATGACGGCGACGGTGACGGCGATCGACACCTCGCGCAGCTCCGAGACCGGCGGATAGACGAGGCCGTGCTCGAGGTGCACGCGCTCGGTGTAGTCCGCGAGCGCGCGCGAGGCGGCCATGACCATGCCGTCGGTGACCTCCGTCGCGTTCGCGAGGATGGCGCCGAAGCCCAGGCCCGGGAACACGAAGGCGTTGTTGCCCTGGCCGATCTCCACGAGCGCGCCGCTCGGCGAGCGCACGGGCGCGAACGGGCTGCCCGTCGCGACGATCGCGCGGTGATCGCTCCAGCGCAGGAGATCCTCGGGGCTCGCCTCGCAGGAGCTCGTCGGGTTCGAGAGCGGGAAGATCACGGGGCGCGCCGTGTTCTTCGCCATCGCGCGCACGTGCGCCTCGGTGAAGGTGCCGGGCTGGCCCGAGAGGCCGAGGAGGATGGTCGCGCCGCTCTTCTCGATCGTTCGGAGCAGATCGGGCGGGCCGCCCCAGTCCGCGACGTCCGACGCGGCTCGCGCGAGCGTGCGCTTGTAGTCCTCCATCGGCCGGTCCTCGAGCAGGAGGCCCTTGCTGTCGAGGACGTAGAGACGCGCCGTGGCCTCCTGCCGCGTGAGGCCGTCGGCGATCATGCCGTCGCGCATCGCCCACGCGACGCCCGCTCCGCCGGCGCCCGCGCCGTAGACGATGATCTTCTGATCGCGGAGGCGCTCGCCGCGCAGCTTGCAGGCCGAGAGCACGCCGGCGAGCGCGACCGCGCCGGTGCCCTGGATGTCGTCGTTGAACGACGGAAGGACCTTTCGGTAGCGGTCGAGCACCGTGAACGCGGTGTCCTTGGAGAGATCCTCCCACTGGAGGATCGCGCGCGGATAGCGAGCACGGACCGCCGTCACGAACTTGTCCATGAAGTCGAGTAGGCCTCGCCGCGCAGGCGCTCGTGCGTCACGCCGAGGTAGGCGGGGTGCTCGCGCAGGTCCTTGCGGTCGGTGCCGACGTCGAGGCCGACGGGCAACGAGCGGTAGGGGCTCACGCCGCCGCCCGCCGTGTAGAGCGAGAGCTTGCCGATGGCGATCGCCATGCCGCCGTAGCCCTGATCGCCGATGCCCAGGATGGCGCTCGAGTCGGTCGCGACGATCATGCGCACGTCGTCGTAGAACGAGTTGGCGCAGGCCTGCTCGGCGCGATCGATGTTGCGCGTGGAGAGCGAGAGCCCGCGCGGAGACTGGTAGAGGAGCGAGAAGCCCTTCACCGCCTCGCCGACGGTCGGCGTGTAGATGATGGGCATCATCTCCGCGAGGTGCCGCTCGAGCGTCGCGTAGAAGAGCAGCTCGTTGCGCTCCTGGAGGCCGCGCAGGAACTGGTACTTCGCGAGCGGCGTGGGCACGTCCGAGTACGCGCCCCACACGCGCGCGAGCTGATCCTCGAGGTTCGAGAGGCGTGGCGGCAAGAGGCCGTCGAGCCCGAGCGCGACGCGCTCGTCTTCCGGGAAGGCGCTGCCCTTGTTGGTGGCGGCGAGGCGGAGCACCGCGTGACCGCGCACGAAGACGCGCATCTTCTCGGTGCCATCGGCCTCGCGGAAGGTCTCGAAGTATCGGCTCAGTCGAGGCATCGGCTCGCTATACGACGCGCGCGCACGAGGCGCGACCGCGCCCTTCGGATGCTCGTCGCGGGTGAAGCGACGCTCGCTTCGACGCCTGCGGACGCGTCGCGCGCACGATCAACCGAGGTCCTCGCGCACGATCGTGTCGAGCGCGCGCTCGGCGATCGCGGCGATGGTCCACGCGGGGTTCGAGGTCGGCGTGCAGCCGGGGATGAGCGCACCGTCGATCACGTAGAGGCCCCGATGACCGTTCACGCGGCCGAACGTGTCGGCGGCCACGCCCATCGGCACACCGCCGAGCGGATGGAACGTCTGGGGGCGCGTGCGACCGCCGGGCAGCACCTGTACCGTGCCGCCCGCCGCCGTGGTGAGCCGCTCACCGACCTCGAGCGCCGCCATGTCGGCGGCCTGGTTCATCGCCGTCGTCCACTCGAGGCGCACCTTCTGCTCGGCCTCGTCCCAGACCATCTGCCCCGTGCCGTCGATCATCGCGGAGCTCGGGTTGATGAGGCAGTGGCAGTCGTAGCCGAACGCCGCCGCGCCGTGCTCGATGGTGATCGGCGCGATCGGGTTCGAGAGATCGCGGATGACGACGCACGGGGGCCCGCCCTGCACCGTGCCCACGTCCTCGTCGAGGCCGCCGCGCATGTGGATGTGCTGGCCGTTGTTGCCCCAGCCCGTGCCGAGCATCGCGGGCAGATCGGGCATCCACCCGCGGCCCTTGGCCTCCACGAGCAGGCGCGTCGAGTGGATCGAGCCCGCCGAGAGGATCACCCGCGGCGCATGGAAGACGACGCGCTCGAGCACCACGCCTTCCTCGTCGATGATCTCGACGTCGAGCCGGTAGCTGCCGTCGGGGTACATGCCGATCGCAGCGACCTGATGCTGCGTGCGCACGTCGCAGAGGCCCGTCTGCTCGGCGAGGCGGAGGTAGCTGCGATCGACCGAGCCCTTGGCGCCGCTGTTGAGGCCGTAGATGTAGTCGCCGACGCTGCCTTCGGATGGTTGCTCGCCACGCAGCTCGGCCTCGATCAGGTCCCAGTCGATCGCGGAGAGGTTGCGCTCCGGGGTCAGGCCCGCGCGCATGGCGTGATCGACGAAGATGCGCGAGGCCGTGTAGTTCTCGTGCTCGAAGAGCGCGTCGGGGATCTGCCGCATCGGCATCACGGACTGCACGCGCGGGTACCACGTGGCGTTCATCTCGGCGTACGAGAGCGCGGCGGGGAAGATCCGCTCGAAGAGGTCCTGTGGCGGCTGGACCATCATGCCCGCGTACGCGAGCGAGCCGCCGCCGACGCCCGCGCCGATCGCGACGTCGATGTTCTCTCCTTGGAACTCCTCGACCATGCCGATGTAGCGATCGATCGGTGAGCGCAGGCCGATGTGCGTGCGGTGGCTCAGCCACGCGGCGCGGCGGTCGGGGTGACGCAGCGAGCAGAACGTGTCGCGCGCCTCGGTCACGTCCCAGCGGCGGCCGCGCTCGAGCAGCGTGACGCGCTGTCCGGCCTCGGTGAGGCGATGCGCGGAGATCGAGCCTCCGAAGCCGGAGCCGACGACGAGCGTGTGATCGAGCTCGACGACGCGATCGGTCGGTCCGCCACAGCCCCACTGCGAGAGCGCCAATCCGCCGGTGGCGACGCTCCCTCCGCCCACCCAGGAGGCCACTGCGAAGAACGACCGACGGCTCATCCCATGACGACGACGCATGCGTGCACCTCGAGCACGCGCGTCTACACACCGCCGCGCGATCGGGGTTGAGCGCGCTCACGCGAATCGCCGACGTTTGCGGGCGAATTCGTTGCGACCGCACGCGTGCTCCGCTCGGATCAGGGCCCGCGAAGGGCCTGGTCGGGATCGATCGTCGCGGCGCGCCACGCCGGGAACGCGGAGACCGCGGTGAACGGCACCACGACGACGGCGGCGAGCGCCGCGAGCGTGGCGACGTCGGTCGCGGGCGCGAGCACGAGCGGCGTGCGGAGGCTGCTCCAGCCGAACATCATGCGAGACAAGAGGGCCGCGTCGAAGAGATAGACGTGGACGTACGCAGCGAGCAGGCCGAGTGCCGTGCCGAAGAGCGCGACCAGACCGGCCTCGATCATGCGCACGGCGAGCACGTCCTCGGTGGCCCAGCCGACGGCCTTGAGCACGCCGATCTCGCGACGCTCCTCGAGCGAGAGGCCGCTGAGGCGCTCCCACGCGAGCAGGAGCAGCGCCGCGAGCGCGGGCAGGAGCAGCGCGCCGAGCACGCCGCCGCGCGCGTCGAACGTGAGCTCGTAGAGGCGCGCGAGATCGCCCTGCGCGACGACGCGCGCCGTGGGCAGGCGCTGCCCGAGCTCCTCGGCGATCACGGGCACCTCCTCGGGCGGGAAGACGTCGATCGCGAGATCGGTGACGCGGTCCTCGGGGATGCCGAGGAGCAGGCGCGCCTCTCGTGTGTC
The DNA here is from genome assembly GCA_044376125.1 of Sandaracinaceae bacterium. GTDB lineage: Bacteria > Myxococcota_A > Polyangia > Polyangiales > Sandaracinaceae > JAFLCL01. Next base: position 8,614 of record JBILLJ010000159.1, on the reverse strand, counting down.
GACGAGGAGGGCGTCGTGCGCCAGGAGCGAGGTGCCCGCGGGCAGGATCTCGCCCACGCGATAGACGGCCTGGTGCGAGGGCGTCGAGAGCGCGAGGCGATCGCCCACGCGCAGACCGAGCAAGCGCGCGACGCCGGGCCCGACGGTCACGCGGTCGCGCTGCCCTTCGCGTGGCTCGCCGAACACCACGACGTTGCCCTCGAGCGCGCCGAGGTAGACGTAGCCCCACACGCGCGGCGAGACCTCGCGCACGCCGAGCAGCCCGCGGATCTCGTCCGCGCGCGCCGGATCGATCAGCGCGGGGCGCCCGCCCTCGAGCTGCGAGACGACGAGGCTCGGGGCCTCGCGCGTCGCGCGGCGGTGGATCGCGCGCAGGCTCTCGACGACGAAGAGCGCGGAGCCGAAGAGCGAGACCGCGAACGCGAGCCCCAGCGTGATCGCGGCGTTGCGCGCACCGCGTCGGCCGAGCGCGCCCACCGCGTGTGCGAGCAGCGCACGGCTCCTCGCGAGCGGCCGCGCGACGCGCGGGCCCTTCTGCGTGTCGGTGGTGGTCGCTTCGTCGGTGCGCGTCACGGCGAGACCTCGCCCCGCTCGACGCGGACCTCGAGCGCGCCGCGCCCCTCGAACCAGGCGCGCGGCGGCGCGATGGCGAGGCCCGCGGGATCGACGTCGAGGCAGGGTGGCTGGTCCTGACACGCGGCGCCGGGCTCGGCGGATGCGGGGTGACGCAGCCAGCGCGAGGTCGTGCTGAGCGCGAGCTCGCTCGAGCCCGTGCGCATGACGAAGGCGTCGATCGCGGCGCCATCGACCCGGGCGCGCGAGCGCGCATCCGAGCCTGCCGCCGCGACGCACAGCGCGAGCCCCACGAGCGCGAGGCCCAACCGGCGCAGCCGCTGCGTGATCATCATGGTGTGCGCAGGAGGCTCAAGAAGAGCTGCGTGAGGATGCTGTCGGCCACGAGCACCGCGATGGCGACGACGACGACGGACGTGGTCGTCGAACGACCGACGCCTTCGGTGCCGCCGCGGGTCGTCATGCCGAAGTGGCAGCCGAGGATCGCGATGAGGAAGCCGAAGAACGGCGTCTTGCCGAGGCCGGAGAGGAAGTCCTGCACCCAGACCGAGTCGAGCGCGCTCGTGAGGAAGAACGGCACCGGGATGCCGAACGAGAGGTTGCAGACGAGGGCCGCGGAGACCGTGCCGAGCACGAACGCGAAGCACGTCAGCATCGGCATGATCACGACGCCCGCGAGCATGCGCGGCACGACGAGCTTGCGGACGGGATCGGCGCCGAGGGCACGGATCGCATCGATCTGCTCGGTCACGGCCATGGAGCCGATCTCGGCGGCGATGCCCGCGCCGATGCGGCTGCCCACGACGAGGGCGGTCAGCGAGGGCGCCAGCTCGCGCGCCTCGGAGAGGCCGACGATGCGGCCGACCGAGTCGCGTGCGCCGAAGCGCTCGAGCGAGAACGCGAACTGGATGGCCATGACGATGCCGACGAAGATCGCGGTCGCCGCGGCGATCCCGAACGACTTCACGCCCATCTGCTCGACCTGGTAGAGGAACGAGCGCCACTCGAAGCGCGTCGTGAAGAGGGCGCGGAACGCGCGGCCGGTCATGACCGACGTCTGTCCGACGTGCTCGAGCGCGCGCACGACGCGCCCGCCCTGCGACTCGAGCGCGCGCACGATCCACGGCGGCTGCGCGGCCTCGGCCATGCTCAGTGCACCTCGGTCGTGAAGCCGGCGACGAAGGGCTCGAACTCGACCAGCGCGCGCTCGAACTGCGGGCCCACGGGCGCGAGCAGCGCGAGGTCGTAGACGCAGTCGTCCTTCTTCATCACGTAGAAGAGGAGCTCGCGCGGGACGCCGTCGAGGCGCGCGACGACGTGCGTGCGCAGCGCCTCGCGTCCGTCCATCGGCACGATCTCCTGCTCCTGCACGTCTCGCTCGGTGAAGCCGAGGAGGAGGTGGTTCGTGAGCGCGGTGAGCGGCACGTCACTGCCGGGATCGCACGTGGCGTTCACCTGCACGATCGACGACAGCCGCGCGTTCCGCCACGCGAGGTCGTTCTGGTCCTCGACGTCGAGGCGCTGCCACTCCGCCGCGAGAGGGCCGATCTGGTAGTGCGCCTCGCGGTCCGTGTAGACCGTGCCTCGGAGCTGGCCGCCGCCGCCCGAGCACGCAGCCAGGCCGAGCAGGGTCGGTGCGATCACGAAGGGGACGACGGTCGCTGCGCGCACGCGCGGGTTGTAGGGGATGGGGCCCCCACAAACAAGCGCCGCACGTCCGAGCGCACGCGGTCGTCACCGCGCACCGCTCGCGCTGCGCGTCACACGCCGATGAAGAGGCGGTGGCCGAAGTTCCGCTCGAGGTTGCCCTCGAAGATCTTCGTCGCAGCCGTCTCGATGTCGTACTCGACGCGCTTGAACTCGAACTCGCGCGTCTCGGTGTCGAACACCGTGTAGCTCGCGCGATTGTCGTAGTCGCGCGGCTGACCCACCGAGCCGACGCTGACGATGTACTTCCAGCCCTTGCGCAGGGTGAGCTTGCGCGGAGGCAGCTCCTCGACCTCGCCGGGCCGCAGCGCGAAGACCTTGCAGAGGTGGGAGTGGCCGATGAGCGTGAGCTGCGAGAGGTCCTCCCACATCGTGAGGCACTCGCGCGCCTGCTCGGGCGCGAAGATGTACTCGAACTCCTCGAGGCGGACGGGCGAGCCGTGGCAGAGGGTGAGATCGTGGTCGGTGAGGTCGTGCTTGTACGGCAGCGACTTCAGCCACTCGAGGTTGTCCTTCGTCAGCTGCCGCGAGTGCTGGTCGAGCGCCTGGCGCGCGGCCTCGTAGTAGTACGAGTAGTCCATGCGGCCCGCGACGGCGGCGTCGTGGTTGCCGAGGATCGTGACCTTGGCGACGCCGCGCACGAGGTCCGCGCACTCGTTGGGGCTCGCGCCGTACCCCACCACGTCACCGAGGCAGTAGAAGGCGTCGATCTTCTCGCGTCGATACGCCTCCATGACCGCGGTCATGGCCTCGATGTTCGCGTGCACGTCGCTGAAAATGCCTAGGCGCATCGCTGGGGCGTGGCTCTCTCTCGGGGGCGGTAGGGCGCTCTATCGGGCGATCCCCACTCGGGCAAGCTCAAGCTCGGGAGCTCGAGGGCTCTTGCGAGCCATCCAGTCGCGACATCGAATCCGCAGCGCGAGTGTATAGGGCGCGCGCGCGCGGTGTCCACTCGCCGCGACGCGAGCGTTCGGGCGGGCCTCATCGCTCGTGGGGCATGCGGTCCAGCGGACCGCGGAAGTAGTGTCCCGGGGCGTACCGGGAGAGGTTCGAGACGCGATCGGTGTAGAGGCACGCCCACTGCTCGACCTGGTCGCCGAAGCTCGAGACTTCTGGGCCCGTCTTGAACACGGAGCCCCATGCAGGGTGGTACGCGCGATCGATCGCGTCCTCGAGCGCGTCGTGCTCCTTCTCCACCGCGGCGAGCCGGGCACGCGCCCGCTCGAGTCCCTTCTTGTGGACGACGCGGGCCGCCGCGAGGGCGGAGGGGGGCGAGTCGCCGGCCGTCTCGAGCTGCTTCTCGACGGCGCGGAGCTGGCTCTGGTGCAGGCGCACCTCGTCGACGATCACCTCCGCGAGCTCGTCGAGCTCCTCGAGGCGCGTGAGCTGCGCCTTGGCGTGCGTGATGACGCTCAGCTCGTGCGACATCTCCTGCAGGACCATCATCGTGCGCCACGCGCTCTCCTTCTTCGCGCGGAGCACGTCGCCGTAGATGTGATCGCCGACGTAGAGCACCTGATCGCCGCCGACCGCGAGGTGCTTCTCGAACATCGGCAGACAGCCGCCCGTGTAGACGACGCCGTCTTCGAGCCGGGTGACCTCCGTGGGGTTGGTGAGCGCGTCGTCGAGCGCGAAGAAGGGCACGTCGGTCTTCGTGAAGAAGCCCGGCTTGCGCGACCAGCAGACGACGACATCGAAGTAGCTGCGCCAGCTCGCGTACTCGGGCAGCGCAGCGTCGAGGAGGAAGCGCATCATCCGGTCGGTGTACGAGGGGCCGGAGTTCGTGAGCACGAAGAGCTTCTTGCCCGCGCTGCGGAGGCGATGGAGCGTCTCGGGCAGCGCAGGGTCGCGCTCGACGTAGCGCGGGAAGTCCTGCGCGATCACCTCGTTGATCGAGCCGTCCTGGTGCGCGAGATCGATGCACTCGCGCACCTCGTCGAAGAGCGCTGCGTAGTCGAGCGGCGGATCCTCGGGCTTGGCGAGGGCCTCGAGGTGATCGATCGCGCCCGCGTACACGGCGACCTCCGGCAGGGCGTAGAGCGTGTCGACCCAGTGGAAGCGCTTGGTGCCCACGTGCACGGGCCGCGAGTGATAGAGCTTGCGGCGATCGTCGCGGCTGAGTGGGCGCGAGCCGTGGTAAGCGCGCTTGACGTAGCGGTAGCGGTCCATCTTCACGACGTGACCGAGCTTGCGGTCCACGTGGAGGCCTCGGATCGGGAAGCGGGTGTCGAAGCTCGCCTCGAGCAGCGAGGCGGGGCGACCACGCTCCACCATCTTCTTCACGGTCGCATCGATCGAGAGGCGATCCATCGCGTCCTGTCGGTAGCGCGCGAGCGTGTAGTCCATGTCGAAGCCGACCCACGCGATGGCGTCGAGGCGCAGGTTGCGGTTCACGTAGATGCGCGCGGCCGGTGCGGGCTCGAGATCTCGCGCGCTGCCTTCGCGTCGCTCGATCTTCTCCGGCGGCAGCGCGAGCGCGAGCTGCGCGGTGGCGGTGCGCGATCCGGCGTCGTCCTTCGTGCTCACGATGACCTCGTCGAACGGGAACGGCTCTTCATCGGCCCTCCGCGGCTCCCGCAGGGTACCAGCGCGCGCGCTCTCCTCGCGCGGCGTTCTCGCGCGCGCAGGCGCACACCGCCGCGGCGTGCCGCACCACGCGTGGTATGGGGTTGCGATGCGCTGGTGGTCGTTCTTCTCGGTGGTCGTGGCGATCGGTGTGCTCGGCTGTGGGGCGCTCGGGTGTGGCGGTGGCGCGAGCGACGCGCCGCCTCCAGAGCACGCGTCCGCCGAGCCGGGCGGGCACCACCACCAGCACGGCATGCACCGCCGCTTCGACGACGCGGAGGGCTGGGCCGCGGAGTTCGACGCACCCGAGCGCGACGCGTGGCAGGAGCCGGATCGCGTGATCGCGGCGCTCGCGTTGCCTCGCGCGGCGGTGGTCGCCGACCTGGGCGCGGGCACGGGCTACTTCTCCGTGCGCCTCGCGCGGGCGGTGCCCGAGGGCCGCGTGCTCGCGCTCGACATCGAGGCCTCGATGGTCCGCTACCTCGCGGATCGCGCCCAGCGTGAGGGGCTCACGAACCTGCTCGCGGGAGAGGCGACCGAGACCGACTCGGGCCTGCGCGAGCCCGTCGATCTCGTGCTCGTCGTGGACACGTACCACCACATCTCCGATCGCACGGCGTACTTCGCGCGGCTGCGCGAGCAGCTGCGTCCGGGCGGACGCCTCGCGATCGTCGACTTCCGCCTCGACTCCGAGCGAGGTCCGCCGCGCGAGCACAAGATCGCGCCGGAGGCGGTCCGCGCCGAGCTCGAGGCCGCCGGCTACCAGCTCGTGGAGCAGCACGACTTCCTCGCAGACCAGTACTTCCTGATCTTCGCGGCTCGCTGAGAGAGGGGAGGAAGGGAAGGTCCGCGACACCCGTAGACTCGCCGGCACACGTGTGCGCGCGGAGGATCGATCTCACGCCGATCCTCCACGGTCTTCCAACGAGGAGGCGTCCGTGCGAAGGTACGTGCTCCATCGCCCTCCGCGTGATGGCCCTTGCCCGAGGTAAAGCATGTCCGTGAAGAAGACCCTGGACGACAACGACATTCTCTCGAGCCGCGCCGACGAGGCGCCGTCTTCTTCCGACACGAGCCGTCGCTCGATGCTCGGTGCGCTCGGCACCGTGGTCGCGGGCGGCGCGATGGCGACCGTGATGGCGGGCTGCTACCGCCGCGCCGTCGTCGTCGGTCCGCGCGCGCCGACCGTGGTCGTCGGCCGCCCCGCGCAGCCGACGGTCGTGGTCCAGGGTGGACAGCGCTGGTGCTCCGGCGTGACGGACTCGGACGGTGGCCCCTACGCCGACCCTGGTGGGTGCGGCCGCGGTCAGCGTCACGCGCAGTGCAGCGGCATCACGGACTCCGATGGAGGCGCCTACGCCGATCCGGGCGGCTGTGGTCGTGGTCGCGCGGGCATGACGACGGGCATCACCGACTCGGACGGCGGTCCGTACGCGGATCCGGCGGGCAACGGTCGTGGCAGCAGCCGCGGCGGCTACACGGGCATCACCGACTCGGACGGCGGTCCGTACGCGGATCCGGCCGGCCAGGGCCGCGGCCGCTGGCGTTGAGCGATCCTTCGATCCGTCCACGCGACGGATCTGCGTGACGGATCAGGGCGCGGACGAGCACCGTCACGCGCCGGGCGCGAGGCGCGATCGGACACCGGTCGCGCCTCGTTGCTTTGGTGCATTCGCCGCGGCCTCCGTGCGTTCCCGCGGTGCGGTGCGCTGTCGTCTCTGTATGCTCGCGCGGCCAAACCTCGTAGCGAGCCCGCGCGTCTGAGGACGTGTCTTCGCGCGCTCGTGCGCGTCCACTCGAGGAGCTCATGCATCGCCATTCGTTCGTTCGAATCGTCGCGTCGTCGTGCGCGGCGTTGCTCGTCACGCTCGCGTCGTTCGCAGGCAAGGCCTCGGCGCAGACGGCGGTCGAGCCGGGAGACGTCGGCTACGAGGTCACGCTGTCCGGTGCGCTGAGCGTCGAGCGCGGCGCTCCGATGCGCCTCTTCGGCATCGCCTACGAGGTGCAGGGCCTCGCGGCGCTGGCGCCGCGCGAGGGCCTCGAGGTGATCGCCGAGCTGACCACGCGAGAGACCACGGGGCAGGATCGCATCGTCGCGACCGTGCAGGCGCGCAGCGCCGCGGAGGGACGCTTCGAGCTCACGGTGCCGACCCCGGCCGAGCGCCTGGGGAGCACGTGGATCTCGCTGCGCGTGCGCCGGCCCGGTCGCACGGGCCGCGTGTTCACGTTCTCGGTGTCGATCACGGAGGATCGCTCGCTCGACGTGCTCTCGGATCGAGAGCGCTACGAGCCGGGTGAGACGGTTCACGTGTGGTCGCGGACCACGTCGGGCCGCACGCGCTCGCCGCGCGCCGACGTGCCTCTCACGATCGAGATCCTCGACGCCGCGCGTCGTCCGGTCGCGAGCGCCGGGGCGCGCACGCGCGCGAGCGGCACCGTGAGCGTCGATCTCCCGCTGCCCGCCTCGGTGGCGCCGGGGAGCTACGTGCTCGACGTGCGCAGCGAGGATCACGAGCTCCACATCGTGCGCACGCTCGAGGTCTTCCAGCGCACGGCCGAGCGCCTGCTCGCCGCGATCACGCTCGATCAGGAGATGGTCCTTCCGGGCGGCGCGATCACGGGCGCGGTGCGCGTCACGACGCCTTCGGGCTCACCCGTGCGCGGCGCGCGCGTGTCCTTGTGGATGCAGAGCGGTCGCGGCGAGCCCATCGAGCTCACCACGGACGAGAACGGGCTCGCGCGGATCGATCTGCGCGCACCGGCGTTCCTGTCGGGCGAGGTGTCTCGCGAGACGATGCAGGCGCGCGTGGTCCACCCGGCGTACGGGACCATCGGTGCCACGGCGGGCTACACGCTCTCGCGCACGCGCTGGCAGGTGACGGCGCGCGCAGAGACCGGCGCGCTCGTGCCCGAGATCGAGAGCACGCTGTTCCTCTCCGTCGCCGATGCGCGCGGTCGACCGATCCCGGCGAACCAGGAGGTCGAGATCCGCGGCCTCGGCACCATCGCAGGCCACACCACGGCGCGCACGGACGCGCGTGGCCTCGCGGAGCTGCACGTGCGCCTGCCGCGCGGCGCGGCGGCACGCATGCAGGGGGGCAGCTGCGCGGGCCGGACCTCGACGTCGTTCGAGGTCGAGGTGCGCACGCGCCCGGTCACCGTGACGCGCGTCTGTGTGCCGGTCGCGGTGGACGCGCAGCTCGCGCTGCGTGCGGCGCGGCCCGTGAGCGAGCTGGGCGCACCGCTCGAGCTCGAGATCACGCGTCGCTCGGTGGCCAACGGTCGTCCGGTGCTCCTCGAGCTCCTCTCGAACGGTCGTGTGCTCGCGTTCGGTTGGATCCCCGCCGCACAGACGCGCGGCAGCATCGCGATCCCGGACGACGTGGCCGGTGGCGTGTGGACGGTGCGCGCGCGCCCCGTCAGCGCGGCGGACGCGCGAGGCCCGCTCGATGGGCCCGGCGTCACGGCCGTGCGCGCGGGCGCGAGCATCGCGGTGCTCCTCCGACCTCGCGATGCGTTCGCGCTGACGGTCGCGCCGGGCCAGCCGCTCTATCACGTGCGTGATCGCGCGGAGGTGACCCTCAGCGCCTCGGCCGCACCGACGGTGGGGCAGGGCTGGGCGGCGCTCGTCGTGCGCGACGAGGCGATGCAGGGCGGTGAGAGCGACTGGGCGCGCGACTACATCGACGGAGAGCTCCGCGCTGCGATGCGCACGCCCTACGCCCCGGCCGACGATCGCTTCCTGCGCGCGACGCTCGCGATGAGCGCC
>JBILLJ010000158.1:0-19044 GCA_044376125.1 Sandaracinaceae bacterium | reverse complement strand
GCGACCGCAGAAACACGAACGCCCCGGATCGCGAGGATCCGGGGCGTTCTACGAGTGGGTCATCTCGGACTTGAACCGAGAGCCAACGGATTAAGAGTCCGCTGCTCTACCAATTGAGCTAATGACCCGATGTTCGAAGGAGCTGGCTTTTCGAAAGACTGTGCGCCTGAAGCGAAGCGGGAAGGGACGCGCCCGGAGAGATTCGAACTCCCGACCATCGGATCCGAAGTCCGACGCTCTATCCAGCTGAGCTACGGGCGCTCTGGCTGCGACCACCGAGGCGATGCTCGGAGGCCTCCGCACGGCGGTCCGCCCTCGAGGTCGGATCATCCGTGTTGCAGCGAGCAGGGGCCTCGCCGCGAAGCGGGCCGCTAGTTAGCGCGGCCCTCACCTCTGTCAAACGGCCGACCTCGAATGGCCAACCGTGTCGAACAGGGCGTCTCGTCAACGTACTCGCTTGTCAATCGAGCCTCGCCCGAGGGCGGCGAGGGTTCTCGGAGGGTGACCGACGGGGCTCGAACCCGCGACAACCGGAGCCACAATCCAGTGCTCTACCAACTGAGCTACGGCCACCGAGAAGGGCGCGAAGAGTAGCGGGGAAGCGAGAGAGATCAAGCACGAACGACGCGAGGCCTGCGCGCTCCTGACGCGGGCCTGTCCGTGCACCTTCCTGCGGCCTGCGCCGCGCCGCCCACGCGCCGCTCGTGAGCTCGTCGCGACCGCTCGATCGTCGCGCGTCGCAGCTCGTGGATCGCGCTGCGGCCCGCGCGGTCGGCGGGGCGAAGGCTCGCGGCAGGAGGACTCATGCAGCCCACGCTCGCGATCGAATCACCCACGCGCTCGACCCACCGCGCACGCCGTCGATCTCGGGGGCGAACCGCACGCCTCGCCGCGCTCGCGACCCTCTCGCTGCTCGCGCTCGCCGGCTTCGTGTGGCCGGGCATCGAGCTCGCGCGCGACCTGAGCGATCCGGCGCTCGCGGGCCCCGGCATCCCGCGGCGCGCGGTGCAGCTCCACCGCGATCTGACGCCGCGCTTCTCGGAGTGGGCCGAGGCGCGCGTGGCCTCGGGCGCCGCCGCACGTGCGCCGCTCCACGACGTGCCGACCACCGAGTGGCCGATGTTCAGCGCGGTCTTCTACCTCATGGGCACACGCGCGCTCACGGAGGCGGTGGCCCGCGGCGAGCTCGACGAGGACGCGCTCGGAGATCCCGAGGCGCGGGCGCGCGCCATCGCCGCGGCGCGCGCGCTCCTGCTCGATCCGGTCCACCACACGTGGGTGCGCACGCACTGGGGCGAGGACTACCTCCACGACGAGAACGTCTTCTTCCGCTCGCTGCTCATCGGCGGGCTCACCGCGGACGTCGCGATGACGAACGACGCGCGCGCCCGCGCGGTGCTCCTCGATCAGACCGAGTCGCTCGCGCGCGATCTCGATCGCTCGCGCCTCGGCTTGCTGAACGACTACCCGGGCGAGTGCTACCCCATCGACGTGCTCGCCGCGGTGGGCTGGATCCGCCGCGCGGACGAGGTGCTCGGCACCGATCACTCGGCCTTCGTGGCCCGATCGATCCGCGCCTTCGAGGGCTGGCACGCCGACCACCTCGGCCTCCCGCGCTACCGCGTCGAGCTGCCGAGCGGGCGGCAAGTGCAGCCCTCGCGCGGCGTGGGCACCTCGTGGTCGCTGCTCTTCGCGCCCGACCTCTGGCCCGATCGCGCGCCGCGCTGGTACACGACGTACGAGCGCCACTTCTTCCGCGACCACGGCTGGGCCGCAGGCTTCCGCGAGTACGAGGAGGGCACCGAGCCGGAGTGGACCTTCGAGATCGACGCGGGCCCGGTGATCGACGGCTTCGGCACCGCCGCGAGCGCCTTCGGCATCGCCGCGGCGCGGCGCCACGGCCGCTTCGATCACGCCTACACGCTCTCGACGGAGCTCGCGGCCGCGAGCTGGGCGCTGCCCGATGGTCGCCTCGCCCTGCCGCGCATGGCCTCACACGCGATCGACGCGCCCTACCTCGGCGAGAGCGCGATCCTCTACTTCCTCACCGTGGAGCCCGCGCCCGGCGTCGAGGTGCGTCGCGGCGGTCACGCGCCGTGGAGCGTGTGGCTCTCGTTCCTCGTCTACTTCGGGATCCCGCTCGCGCTCGCCGCGCTCGCCGTGCGCGAGCTGCGCGCGGGCTCGTTCACGAGCCGCAGTGATCGGGCGGTGTGAAGACCGCGATGCGCTCGACCACCGCGAAGGAGCCGTGGGCCTCGATGGGCTCGGCGAGGATGCGCGGTGCGCTCCCCGGCTCCGCGCGCGCCGCGATCGCGACCGGATCGGTGTCGGCCGGATCGCTCCGCAGGATCTCCCGCTCGACGGGCTCGATCGCCTCCTCGTCCTCGTCCTCGTCCTCGTCCTCTTCCTCTCCCTCGTCGCCTTCGGGGGCACGGCTCGTCGCGGGCACGAGCGTGCCGTCGCGCAGGAGGAGAAGGAGCGACCTCCAGCCGCGCCCGCTCGCGAGGTGCGCGCGTGCGGCGCGGGCCTCAACGAGCGCGCGCGCGCTCGCGCGTGCCTCGTCGCCGTCGGGCGCGGGCGAGATCCAGAACACGCGGAGCCGCACGCAGGTGCCGTCGTTCGACGCGCGGTCTCGGGCGAGCAGCGTGCGGCGGAGCTGCTCGGTGTCGGGCTCCAGATCGCCGAGCGCAGGCGCTCCGGCACCGAGCCACGTCGCGCAGGCAGCGGCCCACGCGGGGTGAGTGCCCGCGTCGTAGGCGCAGTGGTTCAGGTCGCGCACGGCCACCGCGCGCCAGGCGTCGCTGCGGACCGCGCGGGCCTGGAGGCGCGCGACCTGCACTGCATCGGAGCCCTCGTCCCCGGGCGGCTCGCTCTCCTGCGCGTCGCGCGCGAACGTGCACGCGGGAAGCCCGCCGAGCAGATCGGTCGTCTCGAACGCGACGAGGTGCGCGAGCCCGCGAATCGCGAGCGCGGGTGCGCGCTCGGCGGCCTCGTCGTGCGCGGCGAGCTCGCCCACGAGCCCGTCGATCGCTCGCAGCGACTCGTCCACGCGTGCATGCCAGTCCGAGACGTTCGCAGAGCAGTCGGTCGCGCGCGCCGCGCTCCACACCGCGGGCTCCGCGGCGGCATCGAGCGCCGCGGCCCTCTGCCACGCCTCGGTGAGCGCGCCCGAGAGCGTCTCGATGGGCACGGGCGGCGGCAGCATCGCGCGCGTGTCGGGCGTGGCGTCGACAGCGGGGGGCGCGGGCTCCGTCGCTCGGTCGGTCGTCGTCGTGGAGGTGGCTTGCGCGCCGCCGCAGCCTGCGAGCAACACGAACGAGAGGAATCCCACCGTACATCGCAGCGTCTCGCGCGGCGTCATGCGCAGACGGTCTCACCCCGGCCACGCCGAGGCAAACGAGGTCCGCCCTTCATCGGGTGGCCCGAGGCTCAGCCGCCGCGCGGTCGAGCCCACGCACGCCACGACGCGTGGCACCAGAGCCCGAGCCCGATCGCGCCGGTCGTCAGCGCGAACGGCACGTTCACGGGCACACCCGCGGGGAAGGCTGCCCACCCCGTCGTCGCCACGACGAGCGTGAGGAGAGGGATCGCCATCGTGAGCACGAGACGCGCGGGCCCCGGCGGATCTCCGAACGTCACCGGCGCATCGGCACCGAGGCGCCGCATCGTCCACAGCGTCAGCCCCAGCACGATCGGCAGCGCGAGCTTGGCCGGGCTCGGCGCGAGGACGCCCTTGACGATCCACACCAGCGCGGCGATCGCGGGCGCCACCGCGAGCACAGCGCGGCGGGGTCGCGGGACGGTGTGAACGCGGTTCAGGATCGCGTGGCCGATCGGGAGCGTGAGCCCGCCGATCCCGAGGTAGGCCGCGACCTCGACGAAGGGCGGCATGGCGCCGCGCTCGATCGGCCACCAGAGCGCGAACAGCCCACACGTGGCGCCTGCGCCCAGCGTCATGAAGACGCCGCGCGCACCGGCGACGCGGCCCGACCCGAAGACGAGCAGCGCGGTGAGGAGCGCGTGCCAGGCGAGCGGGGTCCACACGAGCTGGAGGGGGAACGCGTCGTAGGTGGTGTCGACCACGACGCCCTCGACCACCCAGCCGAGCACCGCGCCGCCGAGGAACAAGCCCCGCGCGCCGCCGAGGCCGGACCACGACACGGCCGACAACGCGCACGCGCAGCCGAACGCGTACACGAGCCACCCGAGCAGAAAGCCCACGACGCTCGGCTCCTCCCGCGGCGCCGACCAGAACAGGTTCTCCGAGGCGAACACGGCGACGAGCCCGCAGGCGAGCGAGGCGGCGATGTAGCGGGTGGTCTCCACGGGGCGCGAACGTCTCCAGCAAGGGTGCATCGAGAGGCATCGCGAGGCCCGCGCGGCGGTCGGGGCACGGCGGGCCTCGGGCAAGAGCGTGCGGTCGCGCGCGGCTCCCCTGCGCGACGCCGAGCCAACGCGGTGCGCTGCTTGGTGTACCGTCGCGACCCATGGCGACGAGCAAGACGACCGCGAAGAAGAACGCAGCGACGAAGACCGCAGCGACGAAGACTGCCGCGACGAAGACCGCAGCGACGAAGACTGCAGCGACGAAGACTGCCGCGAAGAAGACTGCAGCGACGAAGACTGCAACGAAGAAGACTGCAGCGAAGAAGACTGCAGCGACGAAGACCGCAGCGAAGAAGACCGCGGCGACGAAGACTGCAGCAACGAAGACTGCAGCGACGAAGACTGCAACGACGAAGACTGCAGCGAAGAAGCCTGCAGCGACGAAGACTGCAGCGACGAAGACTGCAGCGAAGAAGCCTGCAGCGAAGAAGACTGCCGCGACGAAGACTGCAGCGACGAAGACTGCCGCGAAGAAGACCGCCGCGAAGAAGACCGCGCCGAAGAACGACGTGATGCCTGCGGGCGAGATGCTCACGATGGAGGCCGAGATCCCGGCCTCGCCGGAGGTCGTCTACGACGCGTGGCTCGACGCGGGGCAGCACGGGGCGATGACGGGCTCGACCGCCACGAGCGAACCGAGGGTCGGCGGCGCGTTCAGCGCGTGGGACGGCTACATCCATGGCGCCTACCTCGCGCTCTTCCCCAAGGAGCGCCTCGTGATGCGCTGGCGCACCTCGGAGTTCGCCGCGACCGATCCCGACTCGCAGCTCGACGTCCTCTTCAGCCCGCACCGCGTCGAGGGCAAGCCGGGCACGCGCCTCTTCCTCATCCACACGCAGCTGCCGCGCGGCGGCGCGTCCAAGTACGCCGCGGGCTGGGCCGAGTTCTACTTCGCCCCCATGACCGCGCACTTCGGCTGAGCGGGTCCTTTCGAGTCAGATCCCGAGACGTCTCCGCAGCGCTCGCGCCGACTGCCGCGACACCGGCACCTCGCGACCGTCGTGGAGGATCGCGACATAGCCGCCGGTCGCGAGCGGTCGGAGGCGGTTCACGTGCTCGAGTGCGAGGAGGGCGCGCCGGTGCGAGCGGAAGAGGTGCGGCATGCGCCGCTCGAGATCCGAGAGCGACAGCTCCGTCAGCGTGGAGGCCGCGCTCGTGTGCACGCGCACGAGACCATCGTCCTCGAGCTTGGCGTGCGTCAGCTCGGCGGCAGGGATCAGCAGCACCTCGCCACGGCTCTCGATCGCGAGCCGCCCCGAAGGCGCTGGCGACGAGGCCGCGCTCTCGGACCTCGGTCCGAGGCGCGCGCGCACGCGATCGAGCGCTCGCTCGAGGCGCGCAGGGTCGAGCGGCTTGAGGAGGTAGTCGATCGCGCCGTGCGCGTAGGCCTCGACCGCGTGATCGCGGTACGCCGTCGTCACGATCACCTCCACGCCCAGCTCGGCCGCGCGCTCCGCGGCGTCGAGGCCGGACACGAGGCCCATGCGCACGTCGAGGAGCGCGACGTCGATCTCGAGATCCTCGAGCAGCGCGAGCGCGTCCTTGCCGCTCCGCGCCTCGCCGACCACGTCCACGTCGGGCACGCCTTCGAGGAGGCGCCGCACCCGCAGGCGCGCCATCTCCTCGTCGTCGGCGAACATCACGCGGAGGCGGCCGCTCGTCATGCCACCACCTTCGCGCCCGTGAGCGGGAGCGTGATCGTCGCGCGCGTCCGCGGGCCACGGGCGTCGCGGGCCTCGGTCCCGATCGTGAAGCGCGCGGCCTCGCCGAACGCGATCTCGAGGCGCTTGCGGATCATCGCGAGCCCCTCGCCACCTTCACGCGGCCCCGAGAAGTCACCCGGGTTCTCGACGCGGATCTCGAGCTGCTCCTCGCCGCGCACGACCTCGATCGAGACCTCGCCCTCGTGCTCGGCTGCGGGCCCGTGTGTGACGGCGTTCTCGACGACGGGAAGGAGCAAGAGCGGCGGGATCGTGAGATCGGCCACGTCCGCGAACGCGAGCCGGAAGCGATAGCGCCCGCGATCACGCGTCGCGTAGAGGTCGGTCACCGCGCGCACGAGCTCGAGCTCGGTCTCGAGCGGCCAGCTCGGCGCACGTGTCGCGTCGAGCATCGTCCTCAAGAGCGACGCGAGCGCCAAGAGCGATCGCTCGGCGAGCTCGGGGTCGTGTCGACAGTGCTCGGCGATCGCGTTGAGCACGTTGAAGAGGAAGTGCGGATCGAGCTGGGCGCGCTGCGCGAGGAGCGCGTTCTGTTCCGCCACGAGCGACGTCTGCTGCGCCGCGAGCTGGGCCTCTCGCGCGTCGATCGCGCGCCGGTCGGCCTCGAGCGCGAGCGCGTCGGCGCGCTCGGTGAGCTCCACGTCGCGGCCGAGGCCCCAGCCGCCGACGAGGAAGAGCGCTGCGAGCACCACGAGCGAGCCGGGATCGATCACGTAGGTCCAGCGCGGCGAGAGCTGCGAGACCACGAGCGCCACGAGGCCCACCGAGCCGACGCCGAGGCCCACATAGGCCGCGAGCCCCAGCGCGCCGCGGTGCGCGAGCACGCGGTGGCTGCCCGGCGCGACGAGCACGAACACGGCGAAGAGCAGCACGTCGAGCGCGACCGGCAGCGCACGTCGCGTCGCGAAGGCCTCCGTCGCCACGAGCGCTGCGAGCACGGCCGCGAGGGCCGTGAGCCGCCGGGGCTCGGTCAGTCCACGCAGCGCATCGAGGAAGCGGTGCACCCCTCGAGCGTAGACGCGGCCTCGCCTCGCGTCGCCCGCACAGGCCGCGAGCGGTCGCGATGGCAAACGAGCGGCGCCACGGCGAGGGCGGGCGGAGAAGAGCGTGTCGTGCCAACCTCGGCGCATGCGACGGCGAGGAAGGGCCGCTCGGATCGATCCAACGCGACCGCTCGAGGGGGTGCTCGTGCTCGTCGTCGGGCTCCTCGTCGGGGCCTGTCGTGGCGAACCACCCCCGTGTCGCGTCTGGTGTGTTCGGCGGGCGGAGTGCGTCGGCGACCGCCTCTTCGACGTCGTGACCGGCGAGGACGCCTGCGGGACGCTCGTGCCGTGTCTGCGCGTCGGTCCCGGCGTCGCCTGCGAGTTCGGCTGCGACCCGGGCGCCGAGCGCTGCAGCGAGCCGCGAAGCTTCCTCGAAGGCGATGCGTGCAGGCCGACCGTGGGCTGCCCGCTCTCGCGCGAGATCCGCGGGCCGCACGGGCTCTACCGCCCGGAGCTGACGTGCGTCGAGGAGGTCTGCGTCGCGACGCCCCTTCTTCGATCGCGTCGCGGATCGCGCGTGGTCGCGCCCTCACGACGGCGCGCGCCTCCTCGGCCTCGTCGGCGAGACGATCGTCTCGTGCGCCGACGACACCTACGCGTGGCTCGACCCGTCGGGCGTCCAGGTGGAGACCGCCGGGCCGTGCGCGTCGCTCCATGCACCCACGCCGAGCGGCGTCTGGCTCACCGAGGGCAACGCGTTCGTTCGCCTCGAGCGCGACCGCGCGATCTCGTTCCTGGGCACCACCCTCAAGTCGGGCTGGTGGCTCGCGCTCGTCGCGCGCAGCGAGCACGCCGATCTCTGGACCTTCGACATGCGCGGCACGCTGCGTGTGACGCGCATGGACGAGACCGGGCTCGAGTCGATCACGATCGACGAGCGCGCATCGTTCGAGCCGGACACCGTGCTCGACGTGGCGACGCTCGGGGCCTCGTCGGTCGCGCTGGTGGCTGCCGAGCGCGGGACCGTGCTCTCCATCGTGGGCCCGCGCTGACGCGTCGCGCGCGGGCGCGGCCGCCGCTCGATCAGCGCCGCTGTGCCCTGGGTCAGGGGCGTGGGGGGCCGCACACGCCGGCGGGATCGCTGCACATCGGGGCGACGCAGCTCGCCTCGATCGAGGCGCCGCCGTTGGCGCAGCACACCGAGCCCTCGCCGCAGCGCTGGGTCTCGGTGCAGTCCTCGCCGGGCAGGCGCACGTCGCAGTCGGGCTCCTGGATGCAGCCGCGCTCGTCGTCGAAGATCTCGTAGACGCCGCACACGCAGCCGGGCGCCGCGCAGTCGAGGTCGGAGAGGCGGCCGCAGGTCGCGTGGCCGCAGATGCCGCTCATCCACGTGCCGCCGGTCTCGGCGCAGAGCACGTCGGGATCGCGCGGCGCGAGGAGCTCGCAGAGCGGGCCGGGCATGCAGCCCTCGCCGTCGACGAAGATGCCGTAGGTCCCGCAGTCACACGCCGGCACCGGCTCGTCGCAGAGCACGTCGCGCGGCGGCGCCCCGCACTCGAAGTGATCGCAGAACTGGGGCCGCGAGAACCAGCGGCCCCCCGTCGCGAGGCAGAGGGATGCGTCGCAGTGCGCATGGGCCGCCTCGCACGCCGTGCGGCTCGGGTAGGTCTCGCAGTCCGCGCCGGTGCAGTTGCACGAGTGCTCGACGCAGCGCGTGCCGTCCCAGAACGCGCCCGTGATGTCGTCGCAGATCGCCGCGCACGGGTCGATCTCGGCCGACGCCGCCGAGCAGCTGGCGGGCATCACACCCGCATCGGCGCCGGGCGGAGCGTCTCTGCACGTCGCGCAGCCGTCGCCTCCGATCGGCGGGGCATCCAGCCCCGGCGCGTCGGGCCCCGGCGGGGCGTCCCGATCGGTCGCGTGCGTGTCGGGGCAGCCCGCGAGGCTCGCGGCGAGCGCGAGGGCAGCGAAGAGGGACGAGGGATCGCGGGTCGAGGGGCGCGAGAAGGTCATGACGCTCTTTCGATGTGGCCAGGCACGTCCTGGCACGTCACCGAGACCCAAAGCGAGAAACGGGCCGTGCGACCTTCGTCACACGACCCGTCTCATCGCCGTTGGCCCCAGGGCCAGCTGTCGTTCCGTCGTGCGCTGCGATCAGCGCACGCGTCGGCGCGTTCGCGTGCGCGCGAGCACGAGGCCGAGCACGCCGAGCGCGAGCCAGAGGCCACGCGTCGAGCGGTCCGGCGTCGCCGCGCAGCGATCACAGCCGCTCGTGTCCATGAGCTCGATCGGGCCGCCATCGCCCGTGCCGATGCCCGTGTCGATCACCTCGAGCGGGCCCGTGTCGACGGGCGCGTCGATGCGCGTGAGCGCCGCGTCGTTCGACAGACCCGCATCCGGCAGGGCCGCGTCGGGCATGGGCATGCCCGCGTCCATGCCCATCATGCCGGCGTCGGGCATCATGCCGCAGCCGTCGATGGGCGTGTGCTCGCAGGCGCCGGCCGAGCACGCATCCGCGGTGCAGTCGTCACCGTCGTCGCAGGTCACCGGCGTGTGCGAGCAGCTGCCGTCGACCTCGCACGTGTCCGACGTGCACTCGTCCATGTCGTCGCAGCGCACGAGCGTCTCCATGCAGCGCTCGGTCGTGACGTTGCAGCTCGGCGTGGTGCACGCGCTGCCGTCTTCGTCCATGCAATCCGAGTCGCCGAGGCAGCAGCCCATGATCGGGCTCGCCGCGCAGGTGCCGGCGCCGCCCGCGCCGATGGTGCAGCTGTCGGTGCTGCACGAGTTGCCGTCGTCGCAGTCGCCGTCGCCCGCGCAGCAATCCGTGATCGTGGTGTTCGAGCAGGTGCCCGTCGCGCGGTCGCAGCTGTCGCTCGTGCACGGCAGACCGTCGCCGCAGTCGGCGTCGCTGGTGCAGCAGCTCGGCACGGGCGCCGACTCGCATCGGTTCGTCGCGAGGTTGCAGCTGACCGTCGTGCACGCGCTGCCGCCGGTGCAGTCCGAGTCCGTCGTGCAGCAGCCCGTGATGGGCAGGCGCTCGCAGGTGCCACCCGAGCCGGAGCAGCGCTCGGCGGTGCACACGTTGCCGTCGTCGGCGCAGTCGCGGTCGACGTTGCAGCAACCCGCGATCGGGTTGTTCTCGCAGCCACCGGGCTCGGCACACGCGTCGGCGGTGCAGGCGTTGCGGTCGTCGCACGAGAGCGCGGTGCCCGGGCGGCAGCTGCCCATCGCGCACGTCTCGGCGCCGTTGCAGACCGTTCCGTCCGAGCACGTCGTGCCGTCGGCCGCGGTGCGATCCGCCGGGCACACGGCGAAGCCGTTGCAGCTCTCGGCGGGGTCACACGCGCCCGTGCTCGCGCGGCAGAGCGTGCCGAGCGGCAGCACGGAGTCGGTCGGACAGCGCGCGGAGGAGCCGTCGCAGAACTCGGCGGAGTCGCACACGCCCGCGGCGGCGCGGCACACGGTGGCCGCGAGGAACACGTCGGCGGGGCAATCGACGTTGAAGCCGTCGCAGCGCTCGGCCGCGTCGCAGGCGCCGGCCGCGGCGCGACACACCACGCTCGAGGAGGCGTACGAGTCCTCGGGGCAGACGTCGCTCGAGCCGTCGCAGACCTCGGCCGGATCGCAGGTGCCCATCGACGAGCGGCACGTGGTGCCCGCGGGCTCGACACGGTTCACACAGAAGCCGGCCTCGCAGCTGTCCTGCGCGTCGCACGTCGCGATCGGCGGACCGCCCTTGGGGAAGCCGCACAGCGTGCCGTTGGGCTCGAGCACGTCCGCGGGGCAGACCGGGCTCGCGCCGTCGCAGTACTCGGGCACGTCGCACTCGAAGTCGACCGCGTCGCGGCAGAGCGTGCCCACTTCCTCGATCTGGCAGAACGACGAGCAGCAGTCGCCGTCCATCGTGTTGCCGTCGTCGCAGCCCTCTTCACCCGCCGACTCGACGATGCCGTTGCCGCACACCGGCCCCGTGATGGGCGTGCCGGTGATCGAGATGTCGTCGATGCCGATCCACTCGTCGTTGCCGGAGGCGTTGACGGTCATGATGCGGAGCTGAACCACAGACTGGTCGTTGGCCGCCGCCGGCAGCGTCGCTGTGACCGGGGTGACGAGGGTGGCGAGGCTCGGACCCGACGACGCATCGGCGACGAAGCCCGCGGGCACGTTCGTGAACACCCCGCTCGTGCCGATCCGGTACTGGAGGGCGACCGGCTGGACGGCGTTGTCCGTCGAGCCGTCGATGTCACGAAGGTTGTAGGTGACGACGACCGAGGTCCGGCCGGTCGTGGCGAGGGTGACGAGGAGGTACGGCGCCCCTGCGGTGCCCGACCCCGCCAACGCGACCACGTCGTCGCTCAGGTCGAACTCCGTCACACCGCCCGTGGCGAAGGTGTTGGGGTTCGTCTGATTGGCGTTGACGTCCACGACGCCTGGCGAATCCGCCACGAGGATCGTCTGCGGGTCCGACCCAGTGAGACCATCGCCCCGGAAGCCCGTGATCCCGGGCACGCCCGACCAATCGTCGCTCGTGGTGATCAGGGCGGGATTGCTCCAGTTCTGCGAGAAGGGCAGGGACTGAGCGGTGGTGTCGGCGCGGGCGGTGAGCGTCGGGCTGAGGAGCGCGAAGGCCGAGGCCGCCGCGAGAAGAGAACGGGCGTGTCGCATCGGCCGAGGCTCGCACGGCTGCCCGTCGGGGCAAACCCCCGCGGTCGAAGTCACCGTCTCGCCACGATCACGCTCGTCTCGCCACGATCACTCCGCGGAGAGGAACTTCTCCGCCAGGGCCACGTCGTCGCGCGAGCCGATGAAGAGCGGCACGCGCTGGTGCAGGCCCGTCGGCTCGATCTCCACGATGCGCCGCTTGCCGTTCGACGCCGCGCCGCCCGCCGCCTCCGCGATGAACGCCATGGGCGAGGCCTCGTAGAGGAGGCGCAGCTTGCCGTCGGGCGCGCTCTTGTCGCCCGGATACGCGAACACACCGCCGCGCAGGAGCGTGCGGTGGAAGTCCGCGACGAGCGTGCCGACGTAGCGCAGGCCGTACGGCTTTCCGCCCGGCGCGTCCTTGGTCTTGAGCGTGTCGATCCACTTCGTCACGCCCGGCGACCATTTGCTGCGGTTGCCCTCGTTGATCGAGTACATCGGCGCCGTCGCGGGGATGCGGATGTTCTCGTGCGAGAGGAAGAACTCGCCGACGAGCGGGTCGAGCGTGAAGCCGTGCACGCCGTCGCCGGTCGTGTAGACGAGCATCGTGCTCGAGCCGTAGATGATGTAGCCCGCGGCCACCTGCACGAGGCCCGGCTGGAGGCAGTCCTTCTCCGTGCCCGGGCCGCTCTCGGTCACGCGGCGGTGGATCGAGAAGATCGTGCCGATCGAGATGTTCACGTCGATGTTCGAGCTGCCGTCGAGCGGATCGAACATGAGGACGTACTTGCCGGCGGGGTACTCCGGCGGAACGGGGATGATCGACTCGTCCTCTTCGCTCGCCATCACGCAGACGTGACCGCCGGCCTCGACGCAGCGCACGAGCACGTTGTTCGCGAGCTCGTCGAGCTTCTGCACCGTCTCGCCCTGCACGTTCACGGCGCCCGTCGCGCCGAGCACGTCGGCCAGGCCCGCCTTGGCGACCTTGCTCGCGATGACGCGCCCCGCGAGGGCGATCGACTGGAACAGCCCCGTGAAGTCGCCGCTCGCGCCGGGGATCCGACGCTGGCGCTCGAGGATGTGTCGATCGAGGGTCCAGCCGAGCTCGTCACGTCCGGGAGGTCCGAGGGAGTGTCGCGTCATGGCGCCCAGCCTTATCACGATCCAAACCCGCGCCCATGACGCGCCCGATCTCGCCGCTCTTCGATGCCTCGCAGTGGAAGGAAGTCCCCGGCCTCTCGCTGACGGATCTCACGTACCACCGCCACGTCTCGCTCGGCATCGTGCGCGTGGCCTTCGATCGGCCCGAGGTGCGCAACGCGTTCCGCCCGCACACGGTCGACGAGCTCTACCGTGCGCTCGACCACGCGCGGCAGTGGAGCGACGTCGGTGTCGTGTGGATCACCGGCAACGGCCCGAGCCCCAAGGACGGCGGCTGGGCGTTCTGCTCGGGCGGCGATCAGCGCATCCGCGGTCAGTACGGCTACCAGTACCAGGGTGAAGGTGGCGCCCCCGATCCGGCCAAGCTCGGGCGCCTGCACATCCTCGAGGTGCAGCGCCTCATCCGCTTCATGCCGAAGGTCGTCCTCGCCGTGGTGCCCGGCTGGGCGGCGGGTGGTGGCCACAGCCTGCACGTGGTCTGCGACATGACCCTCGCGAGCAAGGAGCACGCGCGCTTCAAGCAGACCGACGCGGACGTCGCGAGCTTCGACGGCGGCTACGGCTCGGCCTACCTCGCGCGCATGGTCGGGCAGAAGCGGGCCCGCGAGATCTTCTTCCTCGGCGACGCCTACAGCGCAGACGAGGCCTTCCAGATGGGCGCGGTCAACGCGTCGGTCCCGCACGACGACCTCGAGAAGGTCGCGCTCGAGCACTCGCGGAAGATCCTCGCCAAGAGCCCCACCGCGATCCGCATGCTCAAGTACGCGTTCAACCTCGTCGACGACGGCCTCGTCGGCCAGCAGCTCTTCGCGGGCGAGGCGACGCGCCTCGCGTACGGCACCGACGAGGCCCGCGAGGGCCGCGACGCCTTCCTCGAGAAGCGCGCCCCCACGTGGAGCAAGGTGCCCTGGTACTACTGAGAGATCGAGAAAGAATCGACCAGTCGACTCGTCGGGGACGCCTCGCCGGGTTCTCCCCGTGCTCGTCACTTCGTTCCTGCGCGCGGTGTCCGATCACCGGGGGTGAGCGCAGGCGCCCCGGCGATTCTTTCTCGGTCCCTGATCCAGAGAGAGAAGCCGCCGTGCCCGCCCGTGCCCGAACGGTGCCCGTGCCCGTGCCCGTGCCCGCGCCGACACGGAAATGCCCGATCCGTCGGGTCCGGGCCGCGTGTATGCTGATGGCATGCGCTCGTCGTCTGCCTTGGCGTTGCTCGTGGTGCCCGGCCTGGTGGGGGTCGGGGGATGCGTGATCGATCGCGGTCCGATCGCCGGTGATCTGGACGCGGCGCGTCTCGATGCGCCGTTCCCCGACGCGGCTCGGGTGGACGCGTTCGGCGCGGACGTGTTCGACATGGACGTCCTGGACCTGCCCGACACGGGCACCGATGCAGGGATGCCGATCGACACCGGCCCGATGGACGACGTCTTCTCGCCCGACGACACGGGGCTCGACGCGTTCGTGCCGCCCGACGTCTTCACGCCTCCCGACGCCTTCACGCCGATCGATGCGTGGGCTCCCGACGCCTTCGTGGTGCCCGACGCGTTCGTGCCGCCCGATGCCTTCGTGGTGCCCGACGCGTTCACGCCTCCCGATGCCTTCACGCCCGAGTGCACCGAGGGCGCGACGCGCTGCGTGATGGGCAGCGTCGGCATGAACGTCGAGCTCTGCACCGGTGGGCGCTGGAGCTTCCGCGCGACGTGCAGCGCGCTCGGCTGCGGCACCTCGGCGCGCGACGCGCAGCCGCACTGCCTGCAGCTCGTGCCCTCGAACGTCCCCGCGAGCGAGATGCGTGGTGGTCCCGACGTGTCGATCGCCGCGAGCGGCACGCTCGACACCACGGCCTGCAACGGCGGTGGCGGCATCGCGGCCAGCGCGTTCCGCGTGGTGGGCGACTACTGCGTGGTCAGCGTCGGCTCGCTCCGCGTGGAAGCCACCGCGCAGATCGAGATCGTCGGCTCCCGTCCGCTCATCGTGCTCGCCACGGGGGACGTGACGATCGCGGGCAACCTCGCGCCGGTCGGCCGCGGCGCCAGCTCCGCGGGTGCCGGCGAGTCGCCGGTCGGCGCGGGCGGAGACGGTGCCCCGGCTGGCGCGAACGACGGCGGCGGCGGTGGTGGCAGCTACTGCGGCTCGGGTGGTGGCGGCGGCGACGGCGGCACGGGCGGCTCGCCCGGCGCGACCGCCTCGGCGACGTTGCTCAGCCCCCTCCGTGGCGGAAGCCCGGGTGGTCGCGGCAGCGGCGAGGACGCGCTGCGCGGCGCAGGCGGTCGCGGCGGCGGTGCGATCCAGATCTCCAGCGGAGGCACGATCACGATGTCTGGCATCGTCTACGCGACGGGCGGTGGCGGCCGGCCGGGCCTGCGCAGGACGTCAGGGCTCGGTGGCAGCGCGGCGTCGGGCGGCGGCGGCGGAAGCGGTGGCGCGGTGCTGCTCGAGGCCACCGCGGTCGTGTTCTCGGGCGCGTCCCGCATCGACGTGCGTGGTGGTGGTGGCGGGAGCGCGGCGTGCTTCGACGGCTCGTCCGTGCCCGACGAGGACGGCGTGGCCGGGCAGGACGGCTTCAACGGCGCGGGCACGCGCCCGCGCGGCGGGGCGGCGCCCATGTGCGAAGGCGGCGGTGCCTTCTCGGGTGGCGCCGGCGGTGCCGGCAGCGGTGACGGCAACGCGGGTGCGCTCGACGGCGACAACGCCGACAACGGCGGCGGCGGCGGCGGCGGCGCCGGGTGCGTGGCCGTGCGCAGCGTGATGCTGCCCACGATCCCCACGTACCCGACCTCGTCGAGCGTCGTCGCCACCGGCGCGCCACAGGCCGACTGATCAGCGCGCAGCCGCGCGAACGCACGGTCTCGTGACGAGAGAGGGCGCGTTCGGTCACCATGGGACCATGACGCTGCTTCGCTTCGTGCCCTCTCTCGTTCTCGTCGCTCTGCCACTCGTTGCCGGCTGTCCCTCGACGACCACGCCCGCAGGCGACGCGGGCCCCGCGCTCGACGCTGCTGGGCAGGACGGCGGCACGCCGCCGGACGCGCCGCTGCTCTTGGACGCCGGCGTTCCCGTCGACGCGCCGAGCCTCGTCGATGCGTTCCGCATGCCGGGCGACTGCGCGGCGATGCGGGTCACGGAGGACTCGTGCGGGCCGCTCTGCGACGGACCGAACCAGTGGTACTGGGACGGTGAGCGCTGTGTGGAGATGGACTGCGGCGCGTGTCGCGGCGAGGACTGCGGGCTCGGCGTGCTGAGCGAGATCGAGTGCCGCTCGGCCCACGCTGTGTGCACACCGGAGCTGTGTCGCGTGACCGGCGGTGAGTGGCTGTTCTGGGCAGAAGAGTGTCTGCCCTACCGGTGCGGCGCGCCGCAGCCTGCGGAGTGCCTCATCGGGATGCCCGTGTGCGACTGCGGTCCGGGCAAGGTCTTCATCGACGGCGAGGGCTGCCTGACCGAGGGCACCTGCCCCGATCCGCTTCCCTCGCCCGAGGCCCTCTGCACGAGCACGGGCGGGACCTGGGAAGACGTGTGCTGCCACTCGCGCTGTGGCGTGCCGTGCGCGGCCGAGTGCCTCGCGCCCGCCTGCACCTGCGGTCCGCTCCAGATCTTCGACGACGCGCGCGGCTGCATCGACGCCGCCGAGTGCCACGACGACCGCATGGTCGATCAGACCTGCACCCTCGATGGCAACGTGCGCTGCGCCGACGGCCTGATCTGCTGTCAGACCTGCGGCGGCGCGGGCTGCTTCGGTGAGCCCACGTGTCGCGCGCCGGTCTGCGACGACACGGGCCGTCTCGACGTCTGCGGCAACGACCGCCTCGCGCCCTGAGCGCAGGCGCGCCCGGCCGTCCGGGTCGGCAGGCTTGCGCTCCGATGATGATGGTCATATGACCATGCTCATCTCTCGGAGGTGAGCGTGAGCCTCAAGGCCGAACAGAAGTCCCGGACGCGCGCGGCGATCCTCGAGTCGTCGGCGAAGCTCCTGCGCCAGCGGGGCATCGTGGGCGCGCGTGTGGCGGACGTGATGGCGGGCGCGGGGCTCACGGTCGGGGGCTTCTACGCGCATTGGCCTTCGAAGGAGGCGCTCGTCGACGAGACGATCGCCAGCACCGCGGAGGCCATGCGCGCGCGGCTCTTCGCGGGCCTCGAGGACAAGCCCGCCGGCGATCGCGCCGAGGTCGTCGTGAAGCGCTACCTCACGGCGGCGCACCGCGACGCACCGAACGAGGGCTGCTGCTTTCCCGCCGTGGCGAGCGAGATCGCGACGACCGCGCCCGAGCACGCCCCCGCGCTCGCCGCGCAGATCGAGGCGCTCGCGGACGGCCTGCGCGCGCACGTGCCGGAGCGACCGGGCCTCGCGCCCAAGCAGCTCGCGCTCGGCCTCGCCGCGCTCATGGTCGGTGGGCTCACGCTCGCGCGCGCGACGCGTGGAACGCCGCTCTCGGATCAGGTGCTCGCCTCGAGCCGCGCCCTCGCGCGCGCCGTGCTCGCACGCTGAGCCTCGTCTCTCGGATCCGTCTCGGGTCCGCGTGGTTCTCGTCACGAAGGAGCTCGTCATGAACAGCTACATCCTCGACGCCGTTCGCACCCCGCGTGGTCGCGGCAAGGCCGGCAAAGGCGCGCTCTCGGGCGTGCATCCGCAGGAGCTCTTCGCGCCGCTCCTGCCCGCGCTCGCCGCGCGCAACGGCTTCGATCCCGCGCGGGTCGACGACGTCGTCGTCGGCGTCGTGTCGCAGGCGGGCGAGCAGGGCGGAAACCTCGCGCGCAACGCGGTGCTCACCTCCGGCTGGCCGCTCGAGGTGAGCGGCGTGAGCCTCAACCGCTTCTGCGGCTCGGGCGTGCAGGCCGTGAGCTTCGCGGCGATGGGCGTGGGCTCGGGCCACCAGGATCTCGTCGTCGCCGGCGGCGTCGAGAGCATGTCTCGCGCGCCGATGGGCTCGGACGGCGGCGGCACCGACGGCCAGAACACGCACCTGCGCGAGCGCTTCTTCCAGGTGCCGCAGGGCATCAGCGCGGACCTCATCGCGACGCGCGAGCGCTTCTCGCGCGCGGAGCTCGACGCGTTCGCGCTCGGCTCGCACCGCAAGGCCGCGCGCGCGATGGAGGAGAACCGCTTCGGCAGGAGCCTCGTCGCGGTGAAGGATCCGGTGAGCGGCGCGCTCCTGCTCGAGCGCGACGAGCTCGTGCGGCCCGACACGAGCCCCGAGGGCCTCGCGCAGCTCAAGGCCTCGTTCGTCGAGATGGGCCGCATGGCCGCGGGCCCGAACGGCGAGACGCTCGATCAGCTCGCGCTCCGTGCCTATCCGGACGTGCGCGAGATCCAGCACCTCCACACGGCGGGCAACTCGAGCGGCCTCGCGGATGGCGCCGCGGCGGTGCTCGTCGCGTCCGAGCGCTACGTGAAGGAGACGGGCGCGAGGCCGCGCGCGCGCATTCGAGCGCTCGCGACCGTGGGCGCCGAGCCCGTGATCATGCTGACGGCGCCGGCGCCTGCGAGCCGCAAGGCGCTCCAGCTCGCGGGCATGAGCGCGAAGGACATCGACCTCTGGGAGATCAACGAGGCCTTTGCGGCCGTCGTGCTCGAGACCGTGCGGAGCCTCGACGTCGATCCGGATCGCGTGAACGTCAACGGTGGCGCCATCGCGCTCGGTCACCCGCTCGGCGCGACGGGCGCGATGCTCATCGGCACCGCGCTCGACGAGCTCGAGCGTCGCGGCGCGGCCACCGCGCTCGTCACGATGTGCATCGGCGGTGGCCAGGGCATCGCGATGATCCTCGAGCGCGTCTGAGCCCGCGACGGCCCGCCTCGCGGCGCGTCGCTCTAGCACCGAGTGCCTCGATCCCGAGAGGGAGGTCACGCTCCCGCGAGCGCCCGGCAGGTCCGAGGGGAGATGCGAGCACCGCGACCTCGCAGTCGCGCCCTGACGCAACGCGCGCCACGGCCTTTGCCTCACGTCAGAGGGCCAGTTCGAGCCTCGCGACCGCGGAGGCGTGCGCTGACGCGACACGCACCTCGGCGCCCGCCACGACCACCGCTGCGTCGCGGACACGAACGTCGCGGCCGAGCTGTCGTGCGCTGACGCGACACGGGCAGCGGCGCCCGCTGCGTCGCGCAACGGCAGACGCGGCGCGCGCCACGACCATCGCTGCGTCGCGGACGCGAA
>JBILLJ010000320.1:0-3723 GCA_044376125.1 Sandaracinaceae bacterium | reverse complement strand
GCTCGGTCGTCGCTGCGCTCCTCCCTCGACTCCTGCTCCAGGGGTCAGCTGCGCTGACCCCGCCGCAGGGCGCCCCGACCGATTCTCTCTCGGTCCCTGAGTCGCCAGCGCCCCGGACCCCGCGTCCGGTCAGCGCAGTCGGGTGAGCGCGAAGACGAGCACCACGAACGCGAGCACGAAGAACGCGAGGCCTGCGAACAACGCGCGGGCCTCGCGGCGTTTCGAGCCCTCGAGATCGATGTCGGGCAAGAGGGGCCGCTCGCGCTCCGGTGCGCCCGAGACCGCGGCCAGACGTGCGCGCAGCGCCTCGAGCGAGAGCTCGCCACGAGTGGCGGACTCGCTGATCTCGCGCAGCGCCTCTCTGGACGCGCGCTCTTCGTCGCCTTCGGGGACGAGGGTCGCGAGCAGGCGACCGAGCGCCTTCACGGTCGCGCGGCGGCGCTCGTCGGTCCGCTCCGTGGCTCGATCGAGCCCGCGCACACGCGGCATCCGGTAGGCGTCGAGCACGCTCTGCTCCCAGACCGTGTCCTCGAGCGCGAGCCCCGCTTCGTCGACGGCGAGCGCCGCATCGACGAGCGCGACGCCCCATCGCAATCGTTCGCCCAGGCTCGGAGGCTCGCTCGCCGCGAGCGCGTCCTTCCAGGCCTCGGGCCTCTCGATCGGCTCCATCACGAGGAACGCGTCGTCCTCCCACTCGCCCGCGTCGTGCACCGCGACGAGCGCAGGAGAGAGGACGGTCGTGCGCGCACGCAGGGACGCGATCCGCGCCTCGCGCTCGGCCACGCGCTCGGGCCCGTGCTCGAGGCGAGAGAGGTCGAGCTCGCGATCGACGATCGTGTCGCGCGCGACCAGCGACGGCGCGGCATCGGGATCCGAGCCCGACGGCGGATCCTTCCAGCGCGGCCGGTACCGGCCGCCGAGGAGGCGCGGCAACTCGGGCTTCTTCTCGTCGTCACGCGCCATGCCGGTCTCTACCCCGGCCACGCGGTCGCGGCACCACGGGCGTGCGCTCCGCCACGGCGCGATGCGCCCGTCGCCGCGTTCGGCGATAACGTGCGCCCATGAAGATCGTCAGCGCCGACGAGGCCCTCTCCGCCGTCCAATCCGGTCACCGCGTCTTCGTCCACGAGGCGGCGATGGCGCCCACCTCGCTCCTCGAGGCACTCGCGCGCCGCGGCCCCGAGCTCACCGGTGTCCAGGTCGTGCACCTCCACGTGAACGGCCCCGCGCCGCACCTCGCGCCCGCGCTCGCAGGCCACCTGCGCCACAACGCGCTCTTCGTCGGGCCGAGCGCGCGAGACGCCGTCTCCGAAGGCCGCGCCGACTTCACGCCGGTGTTCCTCTCCGAGGTGCCGAACCTCTTCCACGACGGCTCGCTCCCGCTCGACGTCGCGCTCGTCCAGGTCTCGCCACCGAACCGGCACGGATACTGTCGACTCGGCGTCTCGGTCGCGGCGGCGCGCAGCGCGGTCGATCACGCCCCCATCGTGATCGCGGAGATCAACCCGCGCGTCCCTCGCACCGATGGCCACACCGCGATCCACGTCGATCAGATCGACCTCGGCGTGGAGGTCGACCGCGCGCTCCCCGAGCACCTCGACAGCGAGCCCGGCGACGTCGAGCGACGCATCGGTGCGCTCATCGCCGAGCACGTGCCCGACGGCGCCACGCTCCAGATGGGCATCGGCACGATCCCCGACGCCGTGCTCGCGCAGCTCCACGGCCGGAGCGAGCTCGGGGTGCACACGGAGATGTTCACGGACGGCCTCGTGAAGCTCGTGAAGTCGGGCGCCGTCACGGGCTCGCGGAAGACGATGTTCAAGAACCGCGTGGTCGCGAGCTTCGCGATGGGGAGTCAGGCCCTCTACGACTACGTCGATCACAACCCGTCGGTGGAGTTCCACCCGAGCGACATCGTGAACGACACGGCCGTCATCCGGACCCAGCACCACATGATCGCGATCAACTCCGCGATCGAGATCGATCTCACCGGGCAGGTCTGCGCGGACTCGATGGGCGAGAGGATCTTCAGCGGCATCGGCGGACAGATGGACTTCGTCCGCGGCGCCGTGCTGAGCCCCGGCGGCAAGGCCTTCATCGCCCTGCCCTCCTCCGCGCGCGGCGGCAAGCTCTCACGCATCGTGCCGCGCCTACAGCCGGGCGCGGGCGTCGTCACGACGCGCGGTCACGTGCAGTGGGTCGTCACCGAGCACGGCGCGGTGAACCTCCGTGGCCGCACGCTCCGCGAGCGCGCCGAGCTGCTCATCTCCATCGCGGATCCCGCCTTCCGCGAAGAGCTCCGCGCGGCCGCCGTGGCCCGCAAGATCGGCTGAGAGCACGTGGCACTCGGATTGATCGACGCGAGTGCCACGGGCTCGATTCGGCGGGAGGGAGGCTCTCGCCGATTCACTCGGCGAGAGGGAGGGGCTGCGGCCAGACCCTCCGGCAAGGAACGTCAGAGCGTGAGTCAATGCAAGTGACTCACGCTCTGAGATCCGGCTAACGCGCGCCTTCCATCTCGGGGTGGGCGTCCATGAACTCGACCACCTCGCGGAAGGTCGCGCAGCGCACGTGCTCCATGTGGCAGACGTGGCGCATGAAGCGCGTGATCGGGTCGCGGAAGCCGCCGTGGCCGCTGATGAGGAAGGGCGCACGCGCGCCGCGGTAGCGGCGGCGGAACTCGGAGTCGATGGCGCGATAGAACGCGTCGTCCATCCACGCCACGATCTCCGCCTCGGTGCTCGCGCCCGACGCGACGGCGGCCCGACGGAGGCGCGACTCCATGTTGAGGTCGTAGAGGAGCGCGGGCCGATCGCGGCCGGGGATCATCACGCTCGGAACACCGAACTGCCACAGATCGGTGCCTGGATATCGGATGGGCCAGACTCGGCTGTTGGCGGTGCGGGAGCTGTCGTAGCGATAGTGGTGGTTCACGAGCGCGGTGAACATGTGCTCGTTCGTCGCGAGGAACGGCGCGCGGAAGCCGACCGGGTGCGGCAGGCGCGCGAGATCGAGGATGCGCTCGTGATCGGCGATCTCGTGCTCCCACTCCGCCGCGGTCCACTCGCCGCCGCGCTCGTGCCGCACCGTGTGCGATCCGATCTCCACGCCGAGCTCGTGGAGGCGCCGGATGTTCTCGATCTTGCCGCGGATCTGCTCCATCGACTCCGCGTAGTCGAAGACCGGGTTGTGCCGCGGGGGCACGCCCTGGAACACGCGCTCGGCCTCGCTCAGGCCGCGCCGCCGCTCGTCGAACTGCATCCCGCCCGAACCGATGAAGAGCGTGTAGCTGACGGGCGCCTCGCCTTCGGCGGTGCGCGTGTTGAGGTAGTGGAAGAGATCCTCGAAGCCCCGACGCTGCCAGTGCGGCGTCGTGTCCATGCCCATGAGGATGTACTGCGTGCGCTCGCGCCGCGGGATCGGCGTGCGCGCCTCGGCCGGAGGCGGTGACTGCAGCGGAGGCCGCGGGCGCTCGAGCCCGGCGGCGTCGTCGAGAGGCGTGACGCGAGGCCGCGCCGGCTCGTGCGGGACACGCGCGGACGCGGCACGCGGCCCGCCGAGGGCACACAGAGCGAGCAGACAGGAGGCGATCAGGACCGAAGCGCGAGGCAGCGACATGCGAGCGGCGCGACGGTACCAAGAACCGCCGTCACGGTCTCAGCTCCCCCACGTCGAATTCCGGCCTCTGCTCCACGGGCAGGCCGCTCGGCAGGCTGCCGGGCG
>JBILLJ010000049.1:0-57829 GCA_044376125.1 Sandaracinaceae bacterium | reverse complement strand
GGTCCGTCAGCCCCGACTTGCTTGCGTCTCCTCGACCCAGACCCTCGCGGAGACGAGAGAATTCTCGATGAAGAGGACGGACATCACAAAATGCTCATGGGACGGACTTGCTTAACTGCTACCGACAACCCGGACATCGCGTGCGGAGGCGAGTATCCTCGACGGCTGTGAAGGCCTCGAGCACGGTGGTCTCTCACGAAGGGACCTTCGAGCACCCGATGGAGCGCGTGGTGGAGCGTGCGCTCGCGGACCGCTCGACGAAGACGGGCCTGCTCGCGCCCGTGCTCGTGCTCAACCGGTCCTTTCAGCCCGTGCGCATCACGAGCGCGCGCCACGCGTTCACGCTGCTCTATCTGGGCCGGGCACGCGCCCTGGATGCGCGCTTCGAGCCCGTCGACTTCGAGCAGTGGGCCGCCGTGCCGCCCGCGGTGGACGACGACTCGATCGGCACGCCGCGCGGGCCGATCCGTGTGCCCCGCGTGCTGATCCTCTCGGCGTACAACCGTGTGCCCTCTGCGCCGCTGCGGCTCTCGCGCCGCAACGTGTTCCTCCGCGACAACTTCACCTGTCAGTACTGCGGTGGCCGCCCGCCGGTGCGCGACCTGAACCTCGACCACGTCCTTCCGCGCTCGCGGGGAGGCAAGTCGAGCTGGGACAACCTCGTGACCTCGTGCCGCACGTGCAACGTGAAGAAGGGGTACGCGACGCCCGAGGAGTGCGGGATGATCCCGCGCCACAAGCCGCATCGCCCCAACTGGAGCATGGCGCTGCGCATGGCCGCGCCGAGCACGCGCTTCGCGGAGTGGGAGCCCTTCCTCCAGGGCCTGCCCGAGTAGAGATCGGGCGCGCACGCAACTCGGGACGCGCGTGCTCGATAGGAGCGCGTCATGCGTCGATCCGCCATGGTCTCCGCCGCGCTGTCGGTGTGCGTGCTCGCGGCCTGCTTCGAGGTGCCGGTGTTGCCGCCGCGCGACGCGGCGGGACGCGACACGCCGCGACGCGCCGAGCCCATCGCGCTCGCGGTCGTGCGTGTCGAGGCCACCGACGTGCGTGGCCGCGCGTGGCCGCTCGACGCGCTGCCGCGCACGGTCGTCTTCCACGTCGAGTCCTCGGCGCCGCTCGTGGCCGACGACGAGGACGTCATCCTCGTACGTGGCCGCGTCGACGAGGCGCTGCGTGAAGACGCGGCGCGGAGGCCGCTCAACGAGTCCACGCGCGCGCGACGCCTCGAGGCCGACGTCGTCGTCGCGGGCACGCAGTTCGAGGTGCGGTCCCGCGCGCCGCTCGCGCCGGGCGAGCACGTCACGCTCGTCATCGCCGCGTTCGCGGCCTCGATCGACGGAGAGAGCCTCGGAGAGACGGCGTTCGTGGAGGGCGAGATCTCCACCGGGCCCGAGGCGGGGGCGCAGGTGATCGCGACGTTCCCGGCCGATGGGACCGTGGACGTCCCGCCGAATGCAGCGCCGTTCGTGATCGCGCTCGACGGGGAGCTCGCGCTCGCCGATGGTGCCGTGGTGCTCCGCGCGGGAGAGCGCGCGATCGCGCACGCGCTCGGTCTCGCGCGGTGCGGGCCGCTCGGCTTCACCGCGCATGCGTGCTTGCTCGTCGCGCCGGCCACGCCCCTGCCCAGCGGGACGACGGTCACGCTCGAGACGACATCGTCGCTCCACGACGCGACGGGCGCGTCGGTGCCGGTGCACGCGATCCACCTCGCGACCGCGCTCGAGACCGACACGCGGGCGCCGGCGCTCGTGTCGCCGTCGTCGTGCCCGATCGATGCGCGGCCCGACGTCTCCGAGGGCTGCGTGGTCGCGACGGATCGGACGTGGTCGATCTCGCTCGAGGCCGACGAGCCCGTGCGCTTCGAGCTCGCGCACCGGGGAGGCGTCGTGCGTGGGCTCGCGCCGCGCGGCAGCGCGAGCCTCTCGATCGCGGGCCTGGCTGCCTCGTACGGAGACGAGGCGCGGCTCGCGATGATCGACCTCGCCGGGCTCCGGACGGAACGAACGCTCGCGATCGCCACGACCGGGCCGCTCGCGATGCTCACGATCACCGAGGTCTGCGCCGACGCCGACGGGCCCGAGCCCGCGCAGGAGTGGGTGGAGATCGCGAACGTCGGTGAGGTGCCCGCGAGCCTCGACGGGCTCGCGCTCTCCGATCGCGACGATCTGCTCGGCACGCCGCTCGGATCGACCCGCGTGCTCGTGCCCGGCGCGCGTGTGCTCGTCGTGGGCGAGGGATTCGATCCCGATCTCGCGGGTGCTCCGCCCGGCGCGCCGCTCGTGACCGTCGGTCGGACGATCGTGCCCTCGGGCCTCGCGAACGGAGGCGAGCCGCTCTACCTCCGCGACGCCGCGGGACATCGCCTCGCGCACGTGCCCGCGCTCGCCGGCGAGGCGGGGCGCTGCGTCGTGCGACGGGACGGCGGTGAGCCGCGGGCGGACGCGATCACGGAGTTCCACTACGATGCGTGCACCCCCGGCCGGTGAGCACTCGGATCGTCACGCCAGGGAACACGACGTCGTGACCCGCGCGCCCCGATCCCACGAGCCTCACGCCCCGCGTGCGAACGCGAGCTTGCCACTGCGCCCCGAGGCAGGGGCTGGCACGTCAGCAGGCCGCGAGGAGAGCTTCGTCGCGCTGATCGAGTCGCATCGGTTCGTCGCGAAGGACGGCACGTTCGCGGTCGTGAACGCGCGCCGCGAGCCGAGCGGTGCGGCGCTCGTGCTCGTGGGCGATCTCGCGGGGACGCGGCTCGGCGAGAAGGTGCAGATCCGCGGCCGCGTCGAGCGACACGCGGTGCACGGCGAGCGCTTCCGCGTGACCTCGTTCGTGCCCGTCCTTCCCTCCACGCGCGACGGCCTCGCGAAGTTCCTCGGTGGTGGTCTCGTGTCCGGGATCGGCCAGCGTCTGGCCGCGCGCGTCGTGGCGAAGTTCGGTGATCGCACGCTCGACGTGATCACGCGCGAGAGCGCGCGCCTCAAGGAGGTGCCCGGCCTGGGCGGCAAGCGTGGCGAGGCGCTCGTCGAGGCCGTGCGGGCTCGTCGCGGCGAGGCCGACAGCCTCGCGTTCCTCCAGGGATTGGGCCTCGGGCCCGCCGTGTCGCGGAAGATCTACGCCCGCTTCGGCGCGCGCACGGCGACGCAGCTGCGCGAGGACCCGTACCTCGCGGCCGAGGAGATCCCGGGCATCGGCTTCCTCACGGCCGATCGCATCGGCAAGGAGATCGGCATCGCGCCCGACGACCCGCGCCGCGCGCGCGGGGCATTGCTCTACGCGCTCTCGCGCGGCGCCGACGACGGGCACACGTGCCTCCCGATCGAGGAGCTCACCAAGAGCGTGCAGGCGCTCGGCGTCCCTGCCGCGCTCGTGCCCGCCACCGTCGAGGCGCTCGCGAGCGGCGGCCAGATCGTCGCCGAGGAACAGCACCTCTTCCTCCCCGAGCTCCACGAAGCGGAGGTGAGCCTCGCGGAGGGTCTCCGGGCGCGGCTCGCGCGCCGCAAGATGCCCGCGAAGGCGCGCGCGGTGATCGATCGCGTGACCGGCGCGGAGGGCGCGCTGCGTCTCGCGGACAAGCAGCGCGAGGCGGTGGAGCGCTCGACGGAGCTCGGTGTCCTCGTGCTCACGGGCGGTCCCGGCACCGGCAAGACCACGACCCTGCGCGCCATCGTCACCGTGCACGAGGCGCTCGAGCGACGCGTGGTGCTCGCGGCGCCGACGGGACGAGCCGCCAAGCGCATGAGCGAGGCCACGGGCCGCGAGGCCAGGACGCTCCATCGCCTGCTCGAGTGGAACCCGGGCACCGCGGACTTCGCGCGCAACGAGGAGAACCCGCTCGATGCGGACGTGGTGATCGTGGACGAGGCCTCGATGCTCGACGTTCGCCTCGGCGCCGCGCTCGAGCGCGCCGTGATGCGCGACGCGACCCTCGTGCTCGTCGGTGACGTCGATCAGCTCCCGCCGGTGGGCGCGGGCCACGTGCTTCGCGAGGTCATCGCCTCCGAGGCCGTGCCGGTCGTGCGCCTCGATCGCGTGTTCCGCCAGGCGGAGGAGTCGGCGATCGTGCGCGGCGCGCACGCGATCGCGTCGGGGCAGGCGCCCACGTCCTCTCCGCGCGGACACAAGGGGCCGGGCGAGCTCTTCGTCGTCGAGGCGCACGAGCCCGAGCGCGTCGTCGAGAAGCTGCGCGAGGTGTTGCGGCGCATTCCCCCCGCCTACGAGCTCGATCCGCTGCGCGACGTGCAGGTGCTCACGCCGATGCGCAAGGGACCGCTCGGGACCGACGCGCTCAACCAGGTGCTCCAGGCCGAGCTCGTGCCGAACGCGAGCGGCAAGTCTCGCTTCCGCGTCGGCGACAAGATCATGCAGACCTCGAACGACTACGAGCGCGAGGTCTGGAACGGGGACGTCGGCTGGGTCAAGCGCGTGGCCGATGGCGTCACGTACGTGGACTTCGACGTCGGCGAGACGAGCTACCGCGACGACGAGCTCGAGGGCCTCGTGCTCGCGTACGCGGCGACCGTGCACAAGAGCCAGGGCTCGGAATTCCCTGCCGTCGTGCTCGTCCTGCACGGCAGCCACCACGTGATGCTCGCGAGGCCGCTCCTCTACACGGCGATCACGCGCGCGCGTCGTCTCGTGGTGATCGTCGGTGAGCCGAGCGCGATCGCGCGGGCCGCGCGCAACGTCGGCTCGACGCGTGTGCACGGCCGGCTGGCCGCGCGCCTCGTGCTCACGGAGTCGTGATCGGATTCGTGATCGCGCCCATGATCGCGTCGTGGAACGCGGGGCGGAAGCCCTTGATCTTCTCGTTCGCGCGGCTCGGGCACACGCGGTTCGAGAGCAGCACGACCACCACGTCCGCCACCGGATCGCACCAGATCGAGGTGCCCGTGAAGCCGAGATGGCCGAACGTCTGCGCGCTCATGCGCTTGCCCGCGGCGCTCTCGCCGGCGCTCTTGCCATCCCAGCCGAGGCGGTGCGAGCCGCCCTCGCGCACGGCGAGCGCGGAGCGGAGCGTCGGCTGAGAGACGATCGGTGCGTCCTTGGCGCGGCCCATCGCCGCATCGAGCACGGCTCGGCCCAGCGCGCCGATCCCGCGCGCCGTCCCGAAGATGCCGGCGTGCCCGCTGACCCCCCCGAGCGCCGCGCAGTTCTCGTCGTGCACCTCGCCGCGCACGAGGCGCCCGCGCCACTCGTCTCGCTCGGTCGGCGCGACGCGCTTGGACAGCTCCCGCTGTTGATCGGCCGGCAGCGTGCTCGGATAGCAGAGGTCGAGCGCCTTGAGCCCGAGGGGCTCGACGATCTCGCGCTGGAGGTGCGTGGCGAGGTCTCGGCTCGTGGCGCGAGCGACGATCTCCGCCGCGACGATGTAGCCGAGGTCGCTGTAGACCGACCGACTCTTCGGGCCTTCGTCGGCGCGGCGCGCGGCCTCGGTGAAGATCCAGCGGCGCGCCGCAGTGGAGCCGAGCTCGTGCGGGACGTCGAGGTAGAGACCGCCCCAGGCCGCCATGCCCGCGCGATGCGTGAGCAGCTGCTCGAGCGTCGCCGAGCCGCCCGGGGTTCCGCGCACGTCCGCCAAGAGCTGCTCGGCGCGCAGATCGAGCGAGAGCGCGCCGCGCTCCACGAGGCGCAGGCAGATCGTCGCGAAGATCGGCTTCGTGAGCGAGGCGAGATCGTAGATCGTGTCCTCGACGACGAGCTTGTTCCGGTCGGACGCGCTGGCGGCGAGGGCGGGAGGAAGCAGCAGGCCGGCGCACGCGATGACCTGCTCGAGGCTTCCGTCCGAGCAGCGGTACGAGATGCTCGCCGTCGCGCCCGGAAACACGTGCCCCGTCACGCCTGCGTGGAGCAGGCGCGTGGCCTCCGAACGAACGCGCTCTCGACGCGAGCTCACCACCCGCCTCAACCTCCGTGCCGCAATCAGCGCTCCGAGGACCCACTCCGCGAAGTGGGCGTCCAGGGTACGAGACCGCGTCCCGCCTCGTCTATGGCTGCGTGCGCGGCCCCTTCCTGCGGGCCCGGTCCGGTGTGACGTGGCAAGGTCGCGGCCGATGTCCGCGCCCCTCTCTTTCGCCGCGCCCGAGATCTCGCCGATCGCCTCGTTCTTCAAGGAGAACGAGGAGGACTTCGAGGTCCACGAGATCCCGGCGTACGCACCCTCGGGGCAAGGAGAGCACCTGTACCTGCACCTCGAGAAGCGCGGGCTCGACACCGATCGCGCGATCCGCGCGGTCGCCGACGCGCTCGGCGCCTCGGCGCGCGACGCGGGCTACGCGGGGATGAAGGATCGCCACGCGGTCACCACGCAGTGGGTGAGCTTCCTCAGCAAGAAGCCGCTCGAGGAGGCGCGGGCGATCGAGGTGCCGGGCGTGCGCGTGCTCGAGGCCTCGCGCCACGCGAACAAGATCCGCACCGGCCACCTCGAGGGCAACCGCTTCGTGCTGACGCTGCGCGGGCTCGATCCGTCGAGGCGCGCCGATCTCGAGCGCACGCTCGCGTGGCTCGTGGCGAATGGGATGCCGGCGTACTTCGGGACGCAGCGCTTCGGCCGCGATGGAGACAACGCGGCGCGCGCGCGGCGCTGGATCGTCGAGGGCGGTCGTGCGCCGGAGAAGCCGTTCGAGAGAAAGCTGCTCGTGTCCGCGCTCCAGTCCGAGATCTTCAACGCCCTGCTCGACGCGCGCGTGCGCGCCGGCGAGCTCGGTCGCATCGTCGACGGTGATCTCGTGCGCAAGGAGGACTCGGGGGGCCTCTTCGTGGCCGACGATCTCGCCGAGGTGCAGGCGCGGGCGGACCGCCTCGAGGTGAGCGCGACGGGCCCGATGATGGGCGCCGAGATGCGCTGGCCCGAGCGCGAGGCCAAGCGACGCGAAGAAGAAGCGCTCGCGGCCTCGGGCCTCACGCGCGAGCACCTCGAGCGCTTCCGTCGTGCGGGCGAAGGCACTCGCCGCGCGTACCGCGTGCTCGTGCGAGACGCGTCGATCGCGGGCGAGGGGGACGTCGCGATCGTGCGCTTCACGCTGCCGCCGGGTGCCTACGCGACCGAGGTGCTGCGCGAGATCACGCGCGGCGGAGCGATCGAGCGCCGCGCGCGACGCGATCTCGCTCCTTCGAGCGCAGGTGAGCCCTCTTCGTCAGCGTGAGAGCAAGAGGTAGCCGATCGTCGCGGCGACGATCGCGAAGCCGATCGCGAGGGCGCGCACCTCGGCCGGGACCGCGCGCCGCGCAGCGAGATCCGCGCGCGTGGTCGGCGGCGTGGCGGCGAGCTCGGCCTCGAGGACCTTCTCGGGGTCGGCCGTCGTGAGGACGACGACGACGAGGTCGCCGCGCGCGCCGGCGTCGTTGGAGCGGTACGGCGCGCCTTCTTCGGGCGGGGGAGAGAAGGGCACCGAGAGCGGCGCGAGGCCCCAGCCGCGCTTGACGATGCGCGCTTCGTGCGGCGTCCCGGCCGGCACCTCCACACGCGCCGAGCCATCGATCCACGGCACGTTGAGGATGCCGCCGCGGCGCGCCTTGGCGGGATCGAGGCGCACCGTGACGACGAGGTCGTCGCCGTCGATCGCGAGGCCGCGCGGCAGCTCGACGTCGAGCACCACGTAGAGATCACCGGCGCGGGCGGGCGAGCCGTCGGCCTCACGCGCGTCGGGCAGCGGCCCACGACCGAGGCCCGGCAGACGCAGGCGCTGACCAGGCCGCACGCCCGGCGGCACCGTCACCTTCACCTCGGTCGTGCTGCGCTCGAAGCCACGTCCGTCGCAGACACCGCACGGGCGGCTCCAGCGCCCGCGCGCGCCCGCGCAGACCTCGCACGGCGTGGTGGTGCGGAACGCTCCCTGCGTGCGCATCGTCTGGCCGCGGCCCTCGCACCGCGCGCAGGTCTCGAACGTCGCGCCGGGCAGCCCCCCGGTGCCGCGGCACATGGGGCACGGGCTCTCGCGCGGCACCTCGATCGCTCGCGTGAGGCCGTGCGCCGCGTCGTGCAGCGAGAGCTTCGTCTCGACGAGCAGATCGGCGCCGCGCCCCTGACGCTTGCCGCCGGCTCCTGCGAAGAAGTCGCCGAAGATCGACTGGAAGTCGTCGAAGACCCCGTCGAACGAGGGCTTCTGTTCGCTCATCGGCGGAGCCTTCCGGGGATCAGAAGAGCGCGCCGCACCACACGCCCTCGAAGATCGTGACGTTGTTGCCCTCGCGGCACTCGCCGGCGACGCCCTCCGCGTCGGCGACCACGTACACGTCGAGCGCGCCCGACGGCTCGCGCGGCGCCTCGGGCCAGTCGCAGGTCACCATCTCGCACTCACCGACGTCGAGATCGCCCACGCTCGCGCCCGAGCAGATCTCCATGCCTCCGGCCATCGGGTCGCCGACGAAGAAGCCGACCGTCACGCCCGAGCCCACGGGCTCGGTGCCGCGGTTGCACACGCGCGCCTGGAGCACCGCCGTCGTGTCGGAGCACGAGAGTGGGCTTCCGCCCGTCGTGAGATCGGGAGAGGCGCCGGGCACCAGATCGCCCTGCACGTTCTGTCGGAAGTTGTTGAGGCTCGGGTCGAGCCAGTTCGACATCACGGCGCTCGTGCGCGGGATCGTGCCGTTCTCCACGACGTTCGTGACGTAGTAGACGTGCTGGTTCCAGATGCGGCGCGAGTTCACCCAGCGGTCGGCCGCGTCGCGGTAGACGCGGATGCCGCGCGTGCCGATCGGGCGCGAGGCGCGGCACGTGTTGCCCGTGCCGGGCGTGCCCGCCGGTGGCGTCTCGCACACGAACGCCGCGCGATCGCAGCCCGCGCCCGCACAGCACTCGGTGTCCGCGGTGCAGCGGCAGAAGCCCGCGTCGCACACGCCGGAGAGACAGTCCTCGGGGCCGCCGCAGCGCAGGCCCGGGAAGATCGGATCGGTGTTGCGCGGCCCGAGGCCGAAGCCCGAGCAGTTGCGTCCGCTGTCGGCGCTGCCGCAGTTGTAGTTGTCGCCGATCACGATCTCGGCGTTGAAGTCGCCATCGAGGTCCGCGATGACCGGGTTCTCGTACCAGGTGCACGAGCTGCGCGACTGGCTGAAGAGCACCGAGCCCGTCGAGCCCGAGTAGACGCGGATGAAGCACTCGTCGCCGTAGACCGCCTCGGCTGCTCCGTCGCCTTCGAAGTCGAAGATGCTCGAGCCCGTCACGTTGCTCGACTGATCCTGCGAAGGCTGCGTCCAGAGCACGCCGTCGCTCCGGCCGCTCGCACACATGCCCGTTCCACCGCCGGCGACGCAGTCGAGATCGAAGACCGTGTAGGCCGAGCCGCCTGCGCTCGCGAGCTCGGGGCGACCGTCGCCGTCGAAGTCGCCGATCGTCGGCGGTCCGCCAGTGCCGCCACCGGGCAGCGTGATCGGGCCGAACACGATCGTTCCGTCGAGCGTCTGCACGCGCGCGGTGCCGGAGCTGATCACGGCGATCTCGGGTGTGGCGGCGGGGAGCATCGCGGCGCCGGGGAAGTCTCCGAAGTCCGCGACGGCCGTGAAGCCGGGGCTCTGCGTGGTGGTCGAGATGGGATCGAGCGACCAGCTGCTCGTCGCGGGGCTCCACTCGCGGAGCGCATCACCGTTCACGTGCTCGAGGCGTCCGTCGGCGTCGACGTCGATCACGACGGCGAACTGGCCCGCGGAGTACTCGGGCGCGCCGCCCATGCCGCCGAGGTAGGTGCCGTCCGCTGCGAAGACCATCGTGCCGCGCAGCACCTCGGGCGAGCCGTCGTCGTCCATGTCGACGATCGTCGGGCCGGCCCAGCCCGCGCCCGTCGGATCGAACGGTGCCCCTGCCGAGGTGCGTGAGCGCC
This sequence comes from Sandaracinaceae bacterium, assembly GCA_044376125.1. Lineage (GTDB taxonomy): Bacteria > Myxococcota_A > Polyangia > Polyangiales > Sandaracinaceae > JAFLCL01. The sequence continues at coordinate 48,014 of JBILLJ010000049.1, read as the reverse complement.
ACATCACCACCCACGCGCTCGTGGCGTCGTCGTACGTGAAGGCGACGAGGCCACCGCCCGCCTTGTACGCGACGATCTCGGCGCGCGCGTCTCCGTCGAGATCGCCCACCGCCGGCGGCGAGCTGTGAGAGACGAGCTGGAGCGAGCCGAGCTCGGCTTGCTGCGCGCAGGTGCGCCCATCGAGGATGCGGATCACGCCGCTCGGGAGCTCGCTCGAGCCGTCCTCGCCGTCGTCGAAGACCGCGATGATCGAGGGACGCGCGGGATCGTCGGGCCCGCGACCGATGCCGAAGTCCACGACCATCGGCGTCGTGAGCACGTGGAGGTGGCTGGGGTAGGGATCGCCCGCGGGGGTCTCGCGGAACTCGCACTGCACCGTCGGCGAGAACGCGCCCGCGACGATGAGGCGCGTGCAACTCGGATCCGACACGCGATCACTCGGCACGCCGTAGGGCACGCACATGGCGCCACCCGGTGCATCCGTCGCGCAGTAGGTGTCGCCCGGGCAGTCGTCGGTGCTCGTGCAAGGCTCGCCCATCGGCACGCAGCTGTCGCGGTAGCAGGACTCGGTCGTGCGACAGCACGTGGTGCCGCACGCCACCGCGCACGCGGGCGCGTCGGGCCCGTTCGCGTCGAGGCTCGCGCCTGCGTCCGCGCCCGAGGCGTCCACGCCCACCATGGGAACGCACTGCGTGTCGACGCAGATCCGCCCCGACGGACAATCACTCGAGCTGCGGCAGGTGCGCGGCAGCTCGGCACCGCAGTCGCACGCGGCGAGGTAGGAGCACACGAGGGCGATCGGCAGGACGGTGGTGCGGAGCAGCGACATGCGCCGAGTATCGCAGCGCCTCGCGGTCGCCGGAAGCGGCGGAGCGTCAGGGCGTGCGCGCCAGTCCGTCGATGGCGGTGGCGAGGGCCACGTCGAGCGCCGTCACGCGGTTGCCCGCGTCGTGGGTCCGCAGACGCACCTCGACGCGGCTGTACACGTTGAAGAGCTCGGGATGGTGCGCGAACTGCTCGGCCTCGAACGAGAGGCGCACGATGAACGCGATCGCATCGCGGAACGAGCGGTGCTCGTACACGCGCACGAGCGCGTCGTCCTCGTGGCGCCAACCGCGCAACGTGAGCAGCGCCTGGCGCAGCTCCTCGGTGGTGAGGGGACGACGTCCAGAGGTGGAAGGGGGCATGCCGCGAGGATAGTCGGTGGCGTGCGCCGCGCGACCTGCGTGGCCCCGGACGCCCGCGCCCCCCGCCACGACGTTCGCAGCGGGGGGCCAGCGGCTCCGAGGGAGCGCGCGAGGTGCGAGCTCGATCAGAGCGTCTCGAGGTAGGTCACGAGATCGTCGAGCTGCGCGTCGTTCAGCTGGCTCGTCTGTCCGTGCTGATCGCCGCCGCCGCACGCGGGGTCGAAGCGATCTCGGAGCGTCGTCGCGCAGCCGTCGTGCATGACCGGGAGGCGGAACGAGACACTGATGAGCGACGGCACCTGGAAGGGGCCGTCCGTGCCGACGTCGACAGTCTGGTTGTTCGTGTACTGCGCGCCCGTGTGGCAGTCGCCGCAGCGAGCCTCGCCCCAGAAGAGGCGGGCGCCGCGATCGACGGCGGCCGTGTCGAGATCCTCGCGGCCCGGCGAGCTCGGCAGCTCGTCGATCCAGCGCGCGAGCGCCCCTTCCTCCCGAGCGTTCATCGACGGGCCGCCCATGCGGCGCTCGAAGACCTCGTTCATCAGCGCGCCGATGTTCGGGAGGTCGCCGTTCCAGTGGAACGGTGCGGTGTCGAGGATGCCGCCGTGCAGCGTCGGCGTGCGAAGCGAGCCGAAGCCCGCGAACGACCAGACGTGACCGTCGTCGCCGCCCTCCGGGTGACACGACGCGCAGGCGAGACCGAGGCCCGCGTTGCCGTGGAAGATCGCGTGGCCCGCGTCGAAGCGCGTCTCACCGCCGAGCGGGATCGAGGTGCCACCGATCCAGAGCGCGGCCGGGTCACGCTGCTGCACCACGAGCTCGCCGCGCGAGGTGTACGCGACACCGATCGGGCCCGGGACCGTCTGGCTGAAGCCGCTGAAGCCGAAGCAGGGATCGGACGGCGTGTGCACGCTGCCTTCGAACACCGAAGGCAGCTGGCCCTGTTCGCCTGCGGCGATCACCGCGAAGCGCTCGCCATCGGGCGCGATCGCGACGTCGACGGGCAGGGTCGCCGAGGGAAGCGCCTGCGTGGCCTCGAGCGCGAGGTCGTCGCTGCGGAAGAACGAGACCGTGGATCGCACGATGCCGCCGGCGCAGCTGCTCGTCGGGAACCGACGCGCGCCCTCGAAGTCGCCCTCGGGGAAGCCGCCGCCACCGCCACCGCCGCCGTACGCGTCGGGCTGCGAGAGCTGGATCTCTCGGTCGGTCGCGCGCTGGTGCGCGACGGCGATGAGGTTGCCGCGCAGCGCGGTGCGCCAGGCGACCTGCGGCTGGAACTCGATCGGGTTGCCGTCGATGTCGGTACCCTCGACCTGCGAGATCGGCGTCGCGCTGTGGACGCGCGCGCCATCGGTCCCCACCTGCACGAGCTCGGCGGCGCGGAACCGCGACACGACGAGACCCGAGGGCGCGGCGACCACGTCTCGGAGGTCGTCGGCGTCGACGTGCAGACGCTGCGTCACGTTTCCGTCGATGCCCAGCGTGACGAGGAGGCCGTCGCGGCAGGCCACGTGGAGCTGATCGCTCGACGCGTCGAACGCGATGCCGCGGGGGCTCTGGCAGACCTCGTGGCGCGTCGCATCCGCCGGATGCATCGGATCGAACGACACGATCTCGCCCGAGCCGCGCAGCACCGCGTGCACGCGCCCGCGCGCGTCCTCGGCGATGCGGCCGGGCTGACCTCCCGGCACCGAGACCGAGCCGCGCACGCGGCGCAGGGTCAGGTCGACCACCACGATGCGGTCGCGGTCCGGGTCCGAGACGATCGCGAGATCCCCCGAGGTCACGAACAGCGTGCCGCCGGAGATGGGCGCGAGGTCCTGCGCCTCGCGGCCACGCTGGCCGATGCGGGGGTCGAGCGACAGCGCAGAGGAGAGCGGCCTCACCGTCGTGTCGTCGATGGGCACGGGATCCGGCGCGCAGGCGGTCGCGCCGACCGACGCGACGAGCGCCACGCCCCACACTCTCGCCCCTGCGCTCATCGTCTTGCTCGTGCTCATGGAGGTCCTCCGAGATGTGCCGCGATGGGTCAGCCCCGAACCATCATCGACCATCGAGTGCGGAAAAGCACTCTCCGTGCCGCCGCCCTCGCGGGCTGCGCCGTGACGATCCGCCCGCTCGCCACCGCCGCGTGCGAGAGTGCGGCCGTGCGTCTGCTCGATCGTCTCCCCGCCCGCGCCGACACGACTCCCGAGGTCCTGCTCGAGCGCTTCGTCGACCACGCGACCGAGAAGGGTCTCTCGCTCTATCCGGCCCAGGAAGAGGCCATCCTCGCGCTCTTCTCCGGTCAGCACGTGATCCTCAACACGCCGACGGGCTCGGGGAAGTCGCTCGTCGCGCTCGCGCTGCACTTCAAGACCCTCGCGGACGGAGGGCGCACCTACTACACGGCGCCGATCAAGGCGCTCGTGTCCGAGAAGTTCTTCGCGCTCTGCGACGAGCTCGGCGCCGAGAACGTCGGCCTCATGACGGGCGACGCGTCGGTGAACCGGGACGCGCCGGTGATCTGCTGCACCGCGGAGATCCTCGCGAACGTCGCGCTGCACGAGGGCGTCGATGCCGACGTCGACACGGTGGTGATCGACGAGTTCCACTTCTACGGCGACCGAGACCGGGGCCTCGCGTGGCAGCTGCCGCTCCTGGTGCTGCGCGACGCGCAGTTCCTCCTCATGAGCGCGACGCTCGGGGACGTCGAGTTCTTCGCGAAGGATCTCGAGGCGCGCAGCGAGCGCGAGGTCGCGGTCATCCAGTCGGTCCAGCGGCCCGTGCCGCTCGACTACGTCTACTCCGAGACGCCCCTCCACGAGACGCTCGCGGACCTCATCGCGAAGGGCAAGGCGCCCGTCTACGTCGTGCACTTCACGCAGCGCTCGGCGGCCGAGCTCGCGCAGGACCTCATGAGCACGGAGGTCGTGAGCAAGGATCGCAAGGCGAAGATCAAGGAGCTCACGCGGGGGTTCCGCTGGGACAGCCCGTTCGGCAAGGATCTCGCGAAGTACGTGCACCACGGCGTGGGCATCCACCACGCGGGCCTCTTGCCGAAGTATCGCCTCCTCGTCGAGAAGCTCGCGCAGCGAGGGCTGCTCTCGGTGATCTGCGGCACCGACACGCTCGGCGTCGGCGTCAACGTCCCGATCCGCACGGTGCTCTTCACGCAGCTCTGCAAGTTCGACGGCAAGAAGACCGCGATCCTCTCGGTGCGCGACTTCCAGCAGATCGCCGGGCGCGCGGGCCGCAAGGGCTTCGACGAGGCCGGCACGGTCGTGGTGCAGGCGCCCGAGCACGCGATCGAGAACAAGGTCGCGCGCATGAAGGCCGAGGGCGACGCGAAGAAGCTCAAGAAGCTCGTGATGAAGAAGCCGCCCGACAAGGGCTACGCGCACTGGGACGAGCAGACCTTCCAGCGCCTCGCGCAGGGCAAGCCCGAGACGCTCGAGTCCCGCTTCCAGATCACGAGCGGCATGCTGCTCGAGACGCTCGATGGCGCGTACCGCCGCGGTGAGGACGGCTGCGCGGTGATCGAGGAGCTGATCCGCGAGAGCCACGACAGCAAGAAGCAGAAGTTCTCGCACGCGCGACAGGCCATCCGCCTCTTCCGCTCGCTCTCGCAGGCCAAGATCCTCGAGACGGTGAAGGAGGACGGCAAGCGCCTCGTGCGCGTGAACACGGACCTCCAGGAGGACTTCTCCCTCCACCACGTGCTCTCGCTCTACGTCGTCGAGGTCGCGCGCAGGCTCGATCCGACCGACCCGCTGCACGCGCTCGACGTGCTCACGCTCGTCGAGGCGACGCTCGAGGATCCGACCACGCTCCTGCTCCGCCAGCTCGACTACCTCAAGGGCGAGAAGCTCGATCAGCTCAAGGCCGACGGCGTCCCTTACGAAGAGCGCATGGTCGAGCTCGAGAAGGTCGAGAACCCCAAGCCTCGCCTCGAGCTGCTCGTGACCGAGCTCGACGCGTTCGCGAAGAAGCACCCGTGGGTCTCGGACAAGGACCTCCTGCCGAAGTCGATCGCGCGCGACATGTTCGAGCGCGGCCTCTCGTTCTCGGAGTACGTGCGCGAGTACGGCCTCGAGCGCGCGGAGGGCCTCTTGCTCCGCTACCTCTCGGAGGCCTACAAGGGCCTCAAGCAGACGGTGCCCGAGGAGGCCAAGACCGACGACGTGCTCGACCTCGAGGACTGGCTCCGCACGGTCGTTCGCAGCGTCGACTCGAGCCTGCTCGACGAGTGGGAGCGCCTGGCGCAAGGCGGGACGAGCCTCGAGCTCGCGCGCCCGACCGACGAGATCCCCGAGGACCGCGAGGTCGATCTCACCGAGAACCCGCGCGCGTTCGGCGTGATGGTGCGCAACGCCGCGTTCCGCTTCGTCGAGCGCCTCGCGCGCAAGCGCTTCGGGGAGGCGGCGCGCCTGCTCAGCCCCGAGGACGGCGTGGCGATCGATCCGGCGACGCTCGAGGCCCAGCTCGCGCCGTACTTCGAGGAGCACGGCCGTATCCGCACCGACGGCCCCGCGCGCGCGCCGATGCACACGAAGCTCGAGAAGACCCCGCGCGGCCTCGCCGTCACGGTGACGTTGCTGGCCGACGTGAGCGAGGACGCGACCGAAGGCGAGCACGGCGAGACGCCGTGGGCCGTCGAGCTCTTCGTCGCCTACGCCCGCTCCCGCAAGGAGATCGCCCTCGAGCTCGTCCGCATCGGCCCGAGCTGATCGTCACGTCCGCGGCGGCGGCGTCGACGGGCGCACGATCTGTCCCGTCGCGACCTCGACGCGGTCGCGGTGGGCGAGGCGGCCATCGATGAGCGCGACGTGCTGCACCGCGGGCAGGGCTGCGCCGAGCATGCGCTCGCCGTGCTTGCGGAAGGTCGCGGGCTCACCGGTGCAGAGCACGCGCAGGGAGCCCGTTCCGGGGGTGACGAAGCCGGGGTGTCGCGCGAGCCAGCGCTCGAGCGCGACCGCGACGGCGGGGCCGGGATCGAGCACGCGCACGTGCGGAGGAACGACCTCGCGGAACGTCCGCTCGAGCAGCGGGTAGTGCGTGCACGCGAGCAAGAGCGTGTCGGCGGCCTCGAGGCCCTCGACGTACTTCGCGATCGCGAGGCGCGCGATCTCGGTGTCCTCCCAGCCCTCTTCGACGATCGGCGCGAGCAGCGGCGCAGCCCGCGCCGTGACGCGGTGTGGTCCGAGCTTGCCGATCTCCGTCTCGAAGGTCCTCGACGCGATGGTGCGCGCGGTGCCGAGCACGGCGATGTGTCCGGCGCTGAGGCGCGTTGCTTCTTCCGCGGCGGGGATGGTCACGCCGAGGATGCGGCGCGGGCTGTCCTTCTCGGGCGCGTAGCGCTGCTGGAGGTGACGCAGCGCGACGCACGAGACCGTGTGGCACGCGACGACCACGAGCGCGCAGCCCTCCTCGAAGAGGCGCTCCACGCACTGCTCGGAGAAGTCGAGGATCGTGTCCGCGTCGCGCCCGCCGTACGGCGCGCGGCCCGAGTCACCGAGGTAGACGAAGTCGTGCTCGGGCAGACGCGCACGCAGCGCGCGCAGCACCGTGAGACCGCCGAAGCCCGAGTCGTAGACGCCGATCACGGGCGCGAGCATACGACGCGCGCCGATCCTGGGGCGACCGCCCAGACCTTCGGGATCAGAGGCTCGCGACGATGAGCGTCGCGAGGCCGAGTGCGACGGCGAGGAGGGGAAGTGAGGCGAGCGTGTTGGTGCGCGCGACGCGCTCGGCGTACTGCTCGCGCGCCTCGTCGAGCGCGCCGATCGCCAGCCTCGAGCCCGCAGGCAGTGGCGGGGTTCCGTCGCGGAAGGGCGAACCGTGCGCACCGCGCAGCGGCGCGACGATCGTGAGCGCGGCGCCGTCGCGGAGCGAGCCGGGCTCACTCGGCACGATGAGCGGGTGTCTGCCCGGCGCGAGCAGGACAGACACCCACGGGCCGAGGTCGATGCGCGCCGGCTCGTTCACGGAGATCGCATCGCCGGTGATGGTGACCGGCACCGGCGTGCGCAGCGTGCCCGCGAGGGCCGTGGTCTCACGGGCTCCGGTGAAGCGTGGGCCATCGAGACCGGCCGCGATGCCGGCGCGCCGAACCTGGATCACGAACAGCGCCATCAGCGCGAAGGTGCTCGCCATGAGGACGAGCACGCCAGCGCGTCCACCGACGCGCACCGCGATGCGATCGTAGGTGGTGTCGTCGACCCGGACGCCGGCGTCGTCCACCGAGAAGCAGCGCACCTCGCGTCGGCTGGGCGTGCAGAGGGTCCACACCTCGCGGCCATCGAGCACCTCGCGGCGCGCACGCGCGCGACTCGGATCGCCGAACGGGAGGGTCACGGTCGTCGTGATCGACGAGCCCGAGTGAACCTCCCAGCGGTCGTCGAGCCCGCGCGCGGTCAGGCCGTCGAGCCAGATCACGCTCCTCGGCTCACCCGGGACCAGTGCAGGACCTCGCCCGTCGTCGGCGGTTCTCGGCACACTCCGCCACGCGCCCAGCGGCGTCACGACGGCCAGCGCGACCACGAGCCCGAGCAAACAGGTGGAGGAGACCGCGACGGAGAGCGAGCCGACGAGGCGCCCGCTCTCTCGAAGCGCGAAGCGCGCGCGGCGCGTGTCGCCCTCTCCGCGTGCCTCGATCGTCGCGTCACGCTCGTGCTTCACGATCGCGATCGCCGCGATGTGCGCCGCGACGATGCCAGCGAAGACGAGGAGCGCGACCGAGACGAGGCCGCTCGCACCCCACGCGACGGATCGCGCGACGACGACCACGAGCGCAGGAGAGCCCTGGATGGCGCCCACGATCGCCCCGATCCCGAGGTTGTGGAGCAAGCCGCGGCGCGAGTCGTGCGCGCCGCTCGCGAGGAGCGACTCGAGGAGATCGAGATCGCTGCCGGCCGCCGCGAACGGCGCACCGAAGAGAGGCTTCAGGATCGCGCCCAGCAAGGCCGCGATGCCCACGACGAGGACCGCGTGCTCGGCGCTGAGGAGCACCTCCGAGGCCGACTCGTGAAGGGCGCTGCCGGCCCAGTACGCAGCGAGGGGCACGAGGAAGAGAGGCGCGCCGAGCAGACCGATCGACGCGGGCTGGAGGCGCGCTGGCTCGGCCCCCGCGATGCGGAGGTACGCGGAGCCCAAGGCGTGCAGGAAGACCGGGACGAGGAAGACACAGCAGACGCCAGTGAACGCGAGGGTCGAGAGCGCGACGGGCGCAGTGGCCGTTCGCGCGACGTGGAGCGCGGTCCGCGGCAACGGTGCGCGTTCGATGGCCATCGCGGTCCCAGCATAGCGGAAGGATCTTCAAGGAGCTTTCAGCGCCCCGTGCGGCGTGCGGGACGCAGAGTCGGAGTGACGCAAGCGGCCGTCGTGCGCCGCAACGGAGCTCTGGACATGAACCTCTTCGGACTCGCCTCGAGGATCCTCGTCAGCACCGCGGTCGTGACGGCCTTCGCGTCCGTCGCTGGTGCGCAGTCTGCGCCCGCGCCGACGCTCGCGCTCGATGACAGCTATCTCTGGTTCTCCGTCGAGAGCGTGGAGGACAGCGTCGATGGTCGGCGTGTCGATGCGGGCTTCTTCCCGACGGCGTCCGCGCGTGTGTGGGGCGCGATGCCGGACCAGAGCGCGGTCGTGTTCACGTACTCCCGCGAGGGCCGGCAGCTGGCGCGCGTGCGGTGCACGGTGGAGTCCTTTCGCTACGACCACGACCCCGCGTTCTCGCATGGCCTGGTCGAGGGCTGCGCGGATCGCGACGTGCGCATCCTCGGCGCGGGGGATCTCCAGGTCGAGATCCGCGCGGTGGATGGCCAGACCGATGCCGAGACCGTGCTCGCCACTCGCACCGTCAGCATCCAGCACGTCGCGACCGTGCTCGGTGGCGTGCCGCCGACCGCCGGTGCCGACAAGTACTACGTCTCGCACCACGGCCAGATCCTCGACTCCGTGCTCTTCTGGAGCCCCGAGAACCAGCGACCCTACGACCGCACCTACATGGGCAGTCTGCGTGACGATCTCGTGGGGATGCTCTTCGTCCACAACGCGACCGACACCTTCTCTCGTGACGCCTACGGCGACATGAACGTCCGCTGTCAGATCGACGGACAGCCGCTCACGACCGCGAGCTCCCCGCTGCCCGCCAACACGGAGCAGCAGCGGTATCAGCTCTTCCAGCGTCCATATCTGCCTGCTGGCAGCCCGGGCGGGACGGCGATCGAGGAGTGGAAGGATCTCCAGGTCACGGTCCAGATGCCCTTTCGTCGCGGTGACCTCGCGGCACACCCCGGCCGCTGGACCTGCGACCTCCGCGCGAACGGCCACAACCTCCGCCGCTGGGCCTGGACGGTGGGCGCAGACGGAGTGCCAGTGCCCCACGCCGAGCAGACCGAGGGTGGGCTCAACCTCGGCCCGCGCGCCATCCTCGCCGAGACGACGATCATCGCAGACGGTCACCTCGACGAGCGCACGAGCCCGAGCGAGGTGCAGCGCGGAGGCTTCTTTGGGCGACCGTGGGTCTCGGCGCTCGCGCGTGCACAGGCCGCGGCCGTTCCCGCCATCGGACAAGCCTTCATGGTGTACGAGCCGTTGCGCCCGGCCGCAGCGCCGAGCACCGGCGGCCGTCGTCGCCGTTGAGCGAACGGCTCGTCAGGGCGCGAGGTACGCGCAACGAAAGCCACGGACGGGCGAGGCCACGTCGAGCGCAGTCGAGGGACGAAACACGCTGCGCAAGAGGGCCTCGCTCGTGCTCATGAAGTTGCTGCCACGCGCGTAGTGCGCGCCTCCGAGGGACGGCAGGCACAAGGGGTCACGGCGCGCGCGGGTCCAGCAGGTGCTGCCCTCGAGCGTCGCGTAGGCCGCGAAGTCGTCCGCGACGAAGTCAGCCACGTTGCCTGCGAGATCGAACACGCCCTGCGGGGCCAGGGCGATCGCGCCGACCCGGCGGGTCACGCGGCCATCGTCGCCCGTGCAGCCCGCGAAGTGCGCGACGTCGCAGGTCGGTGTCGAGTCGCCCCACGGGAACGTCCGGCCGGAGGGGCTCGCGCCGAGGTGCCAGCGCGCGAGGTACTCGTACTGCGTGCTCGTGAGCAGGTGTCCGCCCTCCCACGCACAGAAGTACATCGCGAGTGACCAGCCCACGCAGTTCATCGGATGTCGGTCTCCCACGGCGTCCGGCGTGTCGCTCCAATTGCAGCCCGCCACGAGCGGGCTCCATTCCGTCGTCTCGTCGCGGGGCGGCAGTGGCGCGTCGTAGACGAGCCCGTTCGCGAAGCGGACCGGCGTCGTGGGCGTGAGCTCTCCCGCGCGCCAGCGGGCGTGGAACGCACGGAAGCGAGCCACCGAGACCTCCGTGCGATCGACGAGGAATGGCGAGAGCGAGAGCCCACAGATCGGCGGGCTCGCGTTCCAGCCGGCGTTCTCGGCGGTGGCGTCGACGCCGACACAGAAGGTCTCGCTGGGCTCGACGAGCACCGTCTCGCAGTCTTCGCGATCCATCGCGCCTGCACAGCTGGTCGGGACCCGCGCGCCGCCCGCGTCGCGGCTGGACGTGTCCTCGGCGGGGGCATCCGGCGGAGATGCGTCGAGGTCGGCGGCGTCCGGGCCGGGCGACACGTCGTCGGCCCTCGCGTCGTCGGTGGCTGCATCGAGGGAGGCGTCGAGGTCCTCGATCCGCAGTGGCTTCACGCAGCCCGCTGCGGCGAGCGGGAGCAACGCGGCGAGCAGGCACAGCCGTGCACCTGCGCCGCGCGCGCGATCGAGCGGGATCGAGGAGCGGGACACCGTGCCGCTTCGCTGTCTCAGAACGTCCATCGCACTCCTGTCGGCGTGACGTCGATGCCCGCTTCGTCGTGTGCGGACGGCGCTCTCAGCCACTCGACGAGCAGCCACCCCGCCCCGAGCGCCAAGAGCGCGCCCCCGGCCACGAGCGTGGTCGTGCTGGCCGCTGCGTAGCTCTCTGCGTCTGCGTGCGACTGGCGTGCGGCCGCGGCGTCGGACGATGCACAGACGTACTCGGTGGGTGTCTCGACACACCCATGCGAGAGCAGGCCGGCCAGCGCCGAGTCGCGCGCGACGAGGAGGGCGAGACCCGCCCCGAGGCTCAGGGCGCCGACACCCATGGTCGTCGCCGGCCCACCCCAGTGTCGTGTCTCTTCGGTGCCTGTCTCTTCAGTGCCTGTCTCTTCGGTGCCTGTCTCTTCGGTGCCTGGCGCAAGGAGCCCCTCGGCGACTCGGTCGTAGGTCGGGCCGATCGACGGATCCGTCGCGGTCGACGCAGCGCCGTCGCTGGTCGGTGTGGGCTCCGGCTCTCTCGCGCGCAGCTCGAACGACTCGCGGCGCGTGTCTCCCGCGCGAATCACGACCACACGCTCGGTGCCGTAGTAGCCCTCGCGCTGGGCCGAGATCGTGACCGTCCCGGCGGGAAGGCGCGACGCGACCTCGGCGCTCGTCGGGACTCCGTCGATTCGAAGCGTCGCGTCGGCAGGCACGACCGAGAGGGTCAGTGTCCCGAGGTGTGCCCGCACCTCGGCGAGCGCACCGTCGATCGTCGCGCGGTGGCGCTCGATCCACGCATCTTCGAGCTCGGCGGCTGCGGCCAGCGTCGCTTCGGCCTCGACCCAGCGCCCGAGCGCCTGGAGCGCGAAGCCGAGCTGGGCCTGCACGGAGGCCCGTGGCGCGAGCGCGAGGGATCGTTCGAAGGCTTGCCGAGCCTCCTCGTCGCGGCCGTCGCGCCGCGCGGCCAGACCCCGCTGAGCCTCCGCGAGCGCCTCGGTCTCGGTGTCCGAAGGAGCCTGTGCGCTGGCGCTCGATGCGGCGATGCACAGCACGAGCGCCGCGAGCAGGGCAGTCCAGCGCGTGGTCGTCCTCATCACAGCTCGTCCACCAGGGGGGCGGCGTTGGATCCCGCGCTCGGCCGGGAATCCACCGCAGGAGCCATCGAGTCGGCGCCGGACTCTCGTGCTCGCGTCTCGCCCGCGCCCGTGCGTGGCCCGCCCCGGCGCGCAGCGCGAGAGACCGAGGTCTCTGCCGGGCTCGACAGCGTGCCAGTCGCGCCGGTCGCGACTGGCACGCTCGTGGGCGAATCGGTGGTCATGGTCTCCTCGAGCATGGCAGTCGCAGGTCGTGACTCACTGCCGGTCGAGTCGGGCGCGAGGCGGTCGGTCGTCGTGTCGCTCGTGGCCGTGGTCGGCGAAGGCGTGCCAGTCGGGCGCTCCGACGCCGTCGAGGGTGACTCCGTCGGCCGCGGGCCTGGAGCACGCGCGTCGATGGGCTGTGTCGCCGTCGGATCGATCGAGCCGTCGCGCGGATCGGCGCGCAGCGCTGCCCACGAGAGGGCGACGATCACGACCAGGGCGAGCATGGAGAGGGCGAGCGCGGCGCGGCGCCCCTCGCGCTCGGGCCGCCGCGAGGGCGCAGCGGGCGGGGCAGGCTCGCTCGTCGCCGGCTCGGTCAAGGCGGGTCCGCGTCGCGGAAAGAGGGCCGCATGCCAAGGCTCGACGGCGAGAGACGCCACGGCAGTGAGCGCCTCTTCCCACGCAGCGGCCGAGGGCACGCGCGCCTCGGGCGCTCGAGTCAGCGCGAGCATCACCGCATCCGCGAGGTCCTCGTCGACGGCAACGCCCGTCGAGCGCAGGTGCGGGGCGTCCGTCGTCACGATCGACGCGAGCACCGCGCGGTCGTTCGCGCCGTCGAACGGGCTCATTCCCGACAGACACTCGTAGAGCACGACGCCCAGAGACCAGAGATCGCTCCGTCCGTCGATGTCGTCTCGACCCCAGGCCTGCTCGGGAGACATGTAGCGCGGCGTGCCGAGGAGCGTTCCGGGCCGGGTGGTGCCGCCCGAGGTCGCGGCCTCGCGGACCAGACCGAAGTCGAGCAGCTTGGGTGTCACGCGGCCCGCCTCGTCTTCACAGAGGAAGATGTTCTCGGGCTTGAGATCGCGGTGCACGATGCCTCGCGCGTGCGCGTAGCCGAGCGCCCGCAGCACGGGCACGAGCAGCTCGAGCGAGCGCTGCGGCGACAGGATGAGCTCCTCGTCCAGGAGCGCCCGCAGCGTGCGACCGCGCAAGAGCTCTTCGACGAGGTAGAGCTCGCCCTCGCTGTCCTCGTCGAGATCGACCAGGCGCACGATGTGCTCGTGCTCGAGCTTCGCGAGCGCGCGCGCCTCGCGGAGCATGCGCTCCGCATCGGCCCGATCCGCGCTCGGCAAGAGGAGCTTGATGGCGTGTCGCGCGCCCGTCCGCTGGTGTGTCGCTTCGTACACCGCGCCGCTGCCGCCGACGCCCAGGAGCCGCTCGAGCACGTACTTGCCCGCGAGCGTGGTCCCGACGCGATCCTCGGGGGCCGGGATCGTCACGCGCTCGCCCCGTTGCGGCGCGAGGGGGCCTCGACGAGCTCGGTCGCGACGTCGAGTGCGATCCGGTAGCCACCTTCGCGTCGCTCGATGACGTCGCGCAGGCCCTGCCTTCGAAGGGTCGCGATGGCGACGTAGACGCGGTTCGCACCCGAGTCGGCGAGGAGCTTCTCGCCTGGCCAACCCGCGGCGACGAGGGCCTCGAGCGAGACGGTCGCCTCGGGGGACTCGAGGCGCGAGAGCACCAGCGCGCGCAGCACCCGCGCGAGGGCGAAGCGGGTGCGCAGATCGACCGGCGCATCGTCGTCGAGCGCGAACCAGGTGCCGTCGCGCGCGACCTTCAGCGAAGGCGCGCCCGCAGCGCGGGGCGGCGCAGGAGCCTCGACCTCGCTCGCCCCCGTCCGCGGGCCGCCTGCGAAGCTCAGGTCCTCGCCGGTCCAGACGAGCCGCTCTCCGCGCGGTCTCCGTGCGACCGAGGCCGCCCAGCCTCGGATCCCTTCGACGTCTTCGGGCCACTCGGCGAGGAGCAGCCGTGTGGCGAAGCTCGCGTCGAGCTCGGGCACCTCGCCGAGCGCGTCGTGCAGCGCGCCACGCACGAGCCAGGGCAGATCCTCGAGCCTGTCGCGCAACGCGGGCAGGGCGAGCGCCACACAGTCGGCGAGGGCCTCTCGGGTGCCGTCGTGGAGCACGAGCGCGGCCGCGCTGCGGAGCGTCTCGGGCAACGAAGCGCGTGCGCGCGCGTCGAGCGCCGAGGGCGCGATCACCGCGCACGCACGCTCGCCCACGCGCTCGTCGAGGCGCGTCGTGTCGACCAGCGCGAGCCCGAGCTGCTCGGCCGCGAGCTCGAGATGCGGGCGCCACGCCGACGGCCGAGCGCCCGAGAGCGCCAGCGGCTGCCGGGCCTCGAGGGCGCGGCGCATGCGCTCGTTGAAGTCCGCGGTGCTCCACGCGAGCGCGGGGCAACGCTCCGACCGACGAACCGGGTACGTCTCGGGCCCGTGCTGCGCGAGGAGCAGGACGGGGCCGACGCGGAGGAGGGAGCCCGCGCGGAGCACCGCGTGCGCCACGCGGGTGCCATCGAGCCAGGTGCCGTTGGCGCTCCCGAGGTCGCTCACGACGAGCGCGCCGCGACCGTCGATCTCGAGGCGGGCATGCGAGCGCGACACGGACGGATCCTGGAACGCGCCTTCACCATAGGCGCCGCACGTCCGCCCGAGCTCGAGACCGGCGCCCGGCGCGACGACGCGGCGCAGGCCGAGGATCTCGGGCGATCGGTGATGCACGACCATGAGCGCCCAGCGAAGCGGCAAGGTCGCGGGCTCGAAGGCGAGGGCGGCGCTGTCGCGAACGGTCGTGGTCATCGCAGCCATCCCTGGAGAGACCGTCGCTTCGACACGTGCATCGGGACAACGAGCGGTCGCGCGGGGACAGGACGTGGGCCGAGGCTCACGCCGACGACGATCCCATCCGCCGCGACGAGGGTCAACCGCGGGTGCGTCGCGCGGCCACGCCGAGATCGCGCGGGTGGTCGACGCCACGCGAGGATGCGATCGGATCAGAGGTGCGTGACGATCACCGTGACGAGGCCGAGGCCGAGGCCGAGGAGCGGGAGCGAGGCCAGCACGTTCGTGCGCGCGACGCGCTCGGCGTACTGCTCACGCGCCTCCTCGAGCGCGCCGATCGCGAGCTTGGCGCCCGCGGGCAGTGGCGGGCTGCCGTCGCGGAAAGGCGACCGATCGCCACCCGCGAGCGAGGCGATCACGGTCACCCTCGCACCGTCGCGCAGCTCGTCTCGCGTCGTGGGGACGAGCAGCGGGTGCCGACCAGGCGGCAGCGTGATCGAGCCCAGCTCGCCGAGCTCGATCCGCAGAGGCGCCTCGAGCACGAGCGCGTGGTCGCGGACAGGCACCGCTCGCTCGAGGCCGAGCGTGCCGACGAGCGCTGCGACCTCACGATCACCCGAGAAACGCGGGCGATCGAGGCCCGTGGCGAGGCCGATGCGCTGGAGCTGGAGCGCGAACAGGGCGGCGAGCGCGAGACCGTACGCGAGCAGGAACACGATGCCGGGCGCACCGAAGAGACGCGCCTCGAGGCGGTCGAGCGGCGTGTCGTCGAGACGTACGCCGCGGTCGTCGAAGCTCACGAGCCACACGGTGCTGCGCGTCGCCGCGCGGAGCGTCCAGGCGTCCTGTCCGCGGTAGCGCTCTCGTGTGAGCGTGGCCGTGGGCTCGATGTGCGAGGGGAATCGCACGGGGCCGGCGCCGCCGCCGTCGGCCGTCGCGATCACCCACTCCTGGCCTCGCGTCGCCGTGACGGAGAGGCCGTCTCGCGATCCCTCGAGGGTGCCTTCGACCAGAGGCTCTCCTCGGAGCGGACCCGCTTCGGTGCGCCACGCCGGCGTCGGCGTGAAGAGCGCGAGCAAGAGGGCCGCGCCCACGAGCAGGGCTGCGCTCGCTGCGATCGCGAGCGAGCCGACGAGGCGCGCGCGGGCCGCGACGCGGGGCATCGCCGAGGGCGGTACGAGGGTCCTGGCCGCGCCGAAGCGCTGCGAGCCCTGACCCCAATCGTGTGCGACGAGCGAGAGGTTCACGAGCAGCGCGGCGTAGACGGCGGCGAAGAGCGCGACGAGCACGGCCGGACTGGGCTCGGGATCGAGCAGACGCGCGAGCGGCGGAACGGCCCAGGGGAGCGCGCCGATGACGCCCACGCCCGCCCCGCCGAGGAGCGTGCGGCCGAGACCGCGCCGCGCCGCGCGTGCACCGCTCGACAAGAGCGCATCGAGCAGGCCCGAGCTGCCTTCGATGGCGGCGAGCGGCGCCGCATGGAGCGGAGAGAGCAGCGCACCGAAGAGGGCCGAGAGGCCGAACGTGACGAGCAGCCCGAGCGGCGCGAGCGGCCCTTCGCTCGAGCCGTGGGACTGGACGATCCACGCGGTGAGGAGCGGTGCGAGCAGAGGCGCGAGGAAGAGCGGCGAGCCGAGCAGGCCCACCTGCCAGGTGGAGACGCTCGCGCGACGCGCGCCCATCATGCGCAGGTACATCGCACCGGCGACGGTCCAGAAGACGGGCAGCCCGACGAGGCAGCACGAGGGGGCGGTGGCGAGCACCGCGAGCACGAGGAAGCCTCCCGCGGAGCGCGCGACGTCACCGAGGACGCGCAGAAAGGGGACTGAATCGGAGGTCATGGGCGGTCAGCGTGCCCTCGGACCGTGTCCTCGGCGGGATCCTGGCCGTAGGTCTCGACGAGCATCGCGTAGAGCTTCGGGTGCTTCTGCGCGAGCTGCTTGGGCTTCTCGAAGAAGGCCTCGGTGGCGACCGCGAAGAGCTCGGCCTCGTTCGTCGCACCGTAGTCGCGCAGGACCGACTTGCGCGCCTCGATCTTGTCCGTCTCGACGTCGATGAGGTCGACCCACTTGCTCACCGAGGTCCACGGCATGAGCGAGGGCACACCGTCGGCGTCGCCCGCGTGGAAGTCGAGGACGTGCGCGAACTCGTGCAGGCCCACGTGGTGGCCGTCCTTCGTGTTCGCGAAGCCGTCGCGGAGCGCGCGCGCGGAGAAGAGGATGGGCCCGGCGCCGTGCACCATGCCGGCGATGTTCTTGCTCGCGCCCTCCTCGTAGTCGTGATCGAAGTGCTCGTCGTAGATGACGATGTCGCGCGTGCGCTCGTACACGTAGCCCTTGCGACCGAAGACGAGCATCACCGCGCTCGCGGCCACGAGCACCCGGAGATCCTCGGGCACCGCGCGGCCCCGCGGCCCCGTGATCTGCTGATCGAAGAGGAAGCGCTTCACCTCGCGCTCGAAGCGCTCCTTCTCCGGCGGCGACAGGCGCGCGTAGAACGCGACCTTGTCGCTCAGCGTCTTCTTCGCGAGCACGGAGAGCGGCGCGTCCATGGCGGTGCTCTCGGCGTGCTTGCGGCGCCACCAGAGGAGCGCCGCGACGAGGAGCGCGACCACGAGGAAGCCCACCGCGTAGGGACCGAGGCTCGAGTGCACGAGGGCATCGTACGTCAACCGCGCGTGGCGCCGCGCTCCCCACGCTCGCCGCGCCGCGCGATAGCCTCGGGGCGATGGCGTCGAAGAAGAAGAGCGCAGGTGCGGCCACGCCCCTCGTCGTGTCGGTCGAGGTCCATGCGCTCGAGGCCGCCCTCGCCGCGCAGGCGCAGCCGGAGCGGGCGCCGTCGATGCAGGCGTACATGAAGAGCGAGCTGCGCTTTCTCGGCTGCTCGCAGGCCGCGATCCGCGCCGTCGGTGTCGCGTGGGCCAAGGCGCACCCCGGCGCGACACGAGAGGAGCTCCGCGCGCTGGTCGATGCGCTCGCGGTGAGCGACGTCTACGAGCACCGCGGCGTGGCCATCGCGATCCTCGCGCGCGCGAACCGCACGCTCACGGGCGAGGACCTCCCGTGGCTCGCGGAGCTCTGTCGTCGGTTCGCGATGTGGGCCCACGTCGACTGGATCGCGGCCGAGGTGGTCTCTCCGCACATGGGGCGCACGGCGAGCTCGCTCGCGATCGTGCGAACCTGGGCGCGGGACCCGAGCTTCTGGGTGCGGCGCCTCGCGATCCTCTCGCAGCTCCGCCAGTACCGTCGCGGTCGGGCCGACGTGGCGCTGCTCGAGGAGATCGCCGTGCCGATGCTCGGCGAGAAGGAGTTCTTCATCCGCAAGGCCCTGGGCTGGGCCCTGCGCGAGCTCGCATACGCCGAGCCGGAGCGCGTGCGCGCGTTCGTCGCGCGACACCGCGATCGCATGAGCGGCCTGACCCGGCGCGAGGCGACCAAGCACCTCGGCGAGGGCTGAGAGAGAGGTGGAGAGACTCTCGTTCTTCGAATCGGGCCGCGGCGGATCACGGCGTCGGCGCGCGGTGTCTCAGGTACACGAGCCAGTAGACGCCGCCGACGAGTCCACCGCCGCCGATCAGGTTCCCGAGGGTGACGGGCAGGAGGTTCCGGAGGAAAAAGGCCTCGAGCGTGATCGACGCGTACTCGCTCCGTGCGTGGCCGATCGTCTCGAAGAACGCGTCCGGCGCGCCGGCGATCACGAGCCACGCGTAGGGCACGAAGTACATGTTCGCGATCGAGTGCTCGAAGCCGCACGCCACGAACGCGGCGACGGGCGGCACGATCGCGAGGATGCGATCCGAGGTCGTGCGCGCGCTGTACGAGAGCCAGATCGCCAGGCAGACGAGCGCGTTGCAGAGCACGCCGAGCGCGACCGCGGGGAGGAAGCCGAGCTCCACCTTCGCCTGCGCGATCGCGAGCGCCGTCGCGCCCACGCTGCCGCCGCCCGCGAGGTACTGGCCCGCGAAGAACACGAGCGACGCGGTGCCGAGCGCGCCGACGAGGTTGCCGGCATAGACGATCGCCCAGCCGCGCAGGAGAGACGTCGTCGAGACCTTGCCGCTCGCCCACGCCATCACGACGAGGTTGTTGCCGGTGAAGAGCTCGGCTCCGCCCACCACCACGAGCACGAGCCCGAGCGAGAACGAGACGCCTGCGAGCAGGCGCACGAGCCCGTAGGGCAGGGCGGCGGCCGCACCCGGCGCCGACACCGTCGTGGAGAACGCCGCGCCGAGCGCGATGAACGCCCCGCCCAGCACCGCGAGCACGAACGCACGGCTCGCCGGCATCGAGGCCTTGGTCACGCCGATGGTCTCGGCCTTCGCGGCCATCTCGGCGGGCAAGAGAGCGTCGAGCGAGCTGGGTCCCATGGCGGGGCCCTACGCACGCCCGCGGCCTCGACGAGAGCGCTCGGACCCCACGCCGCGTTTGCGAGGTGGCGACGACACAGCTAGAGACGCGCGCCTTCGGGCGGCCCCCTGCCGCGCGAACGCGAGAGAGAGCTCGTCATGACGTCCACCGCCCAGACCCACCTCCGCAACGTCTGCATCATCGCCCACGTCGACCACGGCAAGACCACGCTCGTCGACGCGATGCTCAAGCAGACGGGCGTCTTCCGCGCAGGCCAGGAGGTGGCCGAGCGCGTGATGGACTCGAACGATCTCGAGCGCGAGCGCGGCATCACCATCCTCGCCAAGCAGTGCTCCGTTCGCTTCCCGACGAAGTCTGGCGAGGTGAAGATCAACATCATCGACACGCCCGGCCACGCCGACTTCGGCGGCGAGGTCGAGCGCACCCTCCGCATGGCGGACGGCGTCATCCTGCTCGTCGACGCGGCCGAGGGCCCCCTGCCGCAGACGCGCTTCGTGCTCGGCAAGTCGCTCGAGCTCGGCCACCGCGTCATCGTCGTCATCAACAAGATCGACCGCCCGGACGCGCGTCCGGACGAGGTGCTCAACGAGGTCTTCGATCTCTTCGTCGATCTCGAGGCCTCCGACGAGCAGACCGACTTCCCGGTGCTCTACGCCATCGGCAAGCAGGGCGTGTGCAAGCGCAAGCTCGAGGACACGGAGATGAAGGATCTCCGCCCGCTCTTCGAGACGATCGTCGAGACGGTCGCGCCGCCCAAGGGAGATCCCGACGCGCCGCTCCAGATGCTCGTCAACGACATCCAGGCCGACGAGTACGTCGGCCGCCTCGCGGTCGGCCGCATCGTGCACGGCCGCGTCTCGGATGCGCAGACCGTCATGCGCATGTCGGAGAACGGGCCCGTCCGCAGCAAGGTGACCAAGGTCTACGGCTTCGAGTCGATGAACCGCGTCGCGGTCGGCTCCGCGGGCGCGGGCGACATCGTGGCCCTCGCCGGCGTCGACGAGGTCCAGATCGGCGACACCATCGCCGATGCCGAGAAGCCCACGGCGCTGCCGCGCATCCGCGTCGAGGAGCCCACGCTCAAGGTCACGTTCCTCGTCAACACGGGCGCGTTCGCCGGCAAGGTCGGCAAGTTCGTCACCTCGCGCCAGCTGCGCGAGCGCCTCGAGCGCGAGGCGATGCGCAACCTCGCGATGCGCTTCGAGCCCACGGACTCACCCGACCAGTTCACGGTCTTCGG
Source organism: Sandaracinaceae bacterium (assembly GCA_044376125.1). Lineage (GTDB taxonomy): Bacteria > Myxococcota_A > Polyangia > Polyangiales > Sandaracinaceae > JAFLCL01. The sequence goes on along the minus strand of JBILLJ010000049.1, from coordinate 27,540 downwards.
CCGCGGCGAGCTGATGATCACCATCCTCCTCGAGACGATGCGTCGCGAGGGCTACGAGATGGCCGTCGGCATGCCCGAGGTCGTCATCAAGGAGATCGACGGCCAGAAGATGGAGCCGGTCGAGCGCGTCGTCGTCGACGTGCCCGAGCAGTTCGTCGGCACCGTCACGACGAACCTCGGCCAGCGCCGCGGTCAGATGATCAAGATGACGAACCTCGGCTTCGGCCGCGCGCGCATGGAGTTCCGCGTGCCGAGCCGCGGCCTCATCGGCTTCCGCGGTCAGTTCCTCACGGACACGCGCGGCACGGGCCTGCTCAACACGCTCTTCGACGGCTGGGAGCCGTACGCCGGCGCGATGAACCGCCGCATCAACGGCGCGATGGTCGCCGACCGCATGGGCGAGTGCACGGCCTACGCGCTCGATCACCTCCAGCCGCGCGGCGTGCTCTTCGTCTCGCCGGGCGTCGCCGTCTACGAGGGCATGATCGTCGGCGAGCACAACCGCGAGAACGATCTCGACGTGAACATCATCCGCGAGAAGAAGCTCTCGAACGTCCGCAGCAAGAACAAGGACGACAACGTGGTGCTGCAGCCGCCGCGCATCATCACGCTCGAGTACGGCCTCGAGTTCATCGACCGCGACGAGCTCATGGAGGTGACGCCCGACGCGATCCGCCTCCGCAAGAAGGTGCTCGAGGTCAACAAGCGCCCGCGCCGCGACGACGAGCACGTCGGCTGAGCCGCGAGGGCGGGCTCGTGGCATCCTCGGCGGATGGCCGAGCCCGCACGCAAGCGCGCGACGCGCGCCGATCTCGAGGCGCTGCCCGCGAACGTCGCAGGGGAGCTCATCGGGGGCATCCTCTACACGATGCCCCGTCCGCGCCCGCGCCATCAGCTCGCGACCACGCGGCTCGCTGGCGACCTCGATGCGTTCGGCCGAAGCCCGGCCGGGCCCGGCGGATGGTGGATCCTGGTCGAGCCCGGTATCGCGCTGCCCTCGGTGGACGTGGACGAGCTGAGCCCCGACGTCGCGGGATGGCGTCGGGAGAGGCTCCCCGAGCTTTCCGAGGGGCTCGTCGACGTCGTGCCCGACTGGGTGTGCGAGGTGCTGTCGCCGCCGACGCGCGCCCACGATCAGCGGGTGAAGCGACCGCTGTATGCGAAGGCGGGCGTCGGCTGGATGTGGGTCGTCGACGTGGACGCGAAGACCGCGGTGGTCAGCAAGAACGAGGGTGGACGGTGGCTCGAGGTGGGCGTGTTCGCCGACGACGAGCCGATGGCCGCGCCGCCGTTCGAGACCCACACCATCGCGCTCGCGGACCTCTGGCGATAGAGAGCGTGCCGTCCGATCCGAAGCGATACGGGCGCTGCTCGCCCAAAGCCGATATCGTGCGGCGATGATCGACATCGAGCCGCTCGCCGAGCACGAGCCGCGCACCCGACGTGACGGCGAGGAGCTCCGCACGCAGGGTGTCGCGGCGGATCTCGAGGCCGAGGTCGACGAGTACTTCCAGGCCGGCGCGTGCGTGAGGCCCGGTGACGTCGTGCTCGACATCGGTGCGAACGTCGGCGCGTTCGCGCGCGCGGCCGCGACGCGAGCGAACGGCGATCTGACGCTGCACTGCTTCGAGGCGGCCACGCCCACGTTCGAGGTGCTCGCGCGCAACTTCCGCGAGCACGCGCTCCTGCGCGAGTCTCGACACGCGCTGCACCTCGTGGCGCTCACGTGTCCCGCGGACGCGGGCACCTCGCGGCGCTTCTACTTCTTCCGGCGCTTCCCGACCGACAGCACCTACGACATCGACGGCAAGCGTCGCGAGTTCCACACGTTCTTCTCCACGCACGCCGTGCGCATCGAGCGCGGCCTCTCGCGTCGCCTTCCCGTCGCAGGCGCGCCGCTCGGCTGGGCCGCCCGTCGCGTCATCGAGCACCTCTCGAGCCCCGAGAGCCGCTTCGGCGTGTGGCTCACCGATCGCGTGACGGGGCTCGAGACGATGCGCTGTCGCACCCAGACCCTCGAGGGCTGGCTCGCCGAGCACCCGCTTCGCGACATCGATCTCGTGAAGATCGACGTCGAAGGTGCCGAGATGGACGTCCTCGAGGGGGTTGGCTCGGCGTGGCCTCGCATCCGCCAGATGGTCGTCGAGACACACGATCGCGCGGATCGTTGTCGCGACCTCGTCGCGCTGCTCGAGCGGCACGGCCTCACCTCGATCCGTGCGTTCCGCCCGGCGAGCGCGGCACGCAACGGCATGGACAACGTGCTCGTGGTCGCCACGCGCCCGAGCCCGGGAGCGCGCGACGCATGATCCCGCGCGTCGTGCTCGGGGAGGCGCGGACGCCTTCCGGTGATCCCCTCACGTTGAGCCGCGAAGGCGCGGGGGTCGTCGTGCGCGTGCGGAACGAGGTGCTCATGTCGAGCCGTGTGCACGGCTCCGAGGATGCGCTCGCCGACGTCGGCTGCGCGCTCGTCCGCGAGCGCCGGCGCGCGCGTGTGCTCGTGGGGGGGCTCGGTCTGGGCTACACGCTGCGCGCCTGCCTCGATCGGCTCGCGCCCGATGCGGAGATCGTGGTCTGCGAGCTCATGGCCGCGATCGTCGCGTGGAACCGGGAGCTCGTGGGGGATCTGGCGGGCCGCCCGCTCGAGGATCCGCGCGTGCGCGTGGTCGAGGGCGACGTGCTCGATGCGATGCGCCCGCACGCGTTCGACGCGATCCTCCTCGACGTGGACAACGGCCCCGAGGCGCTCACGGTGCCGTCGAACACGCGCCTCTATCGAGGCCGTGGCCTCGCGCGCGTCGCGCAGGCGCTGCGGCCGGGGGGTCGGCTCGTGGTGTGGTCGGCGTTCGAGAGCCCGCGCTTCGTGCGCGAGATCGAGCTGGCGGGCCTCGCGCACGAGGTCGTGCGGGTGCGCGCGCGCGGCGCGGTGAAGAAGGGCTCGCGACACCTTCTCTACGTGGGCCACGCGCGATGAGCGCGCGTCGGGTCGCGGTGCGCGTCGCCGCGTGCGTCGTCGCGTCGGCGCTCGCGGTGGGTGAGGGCTGCTCCGGCGAGGCTTCGGTCGACACGCCCTCGACGTCGACGTCACCGCCGACCACGACCGTCACGCCCACACCGCCGACACCTCCTGCGACCGCGACCGTTCCGCCGAGCCCGACACCGCCGATCCCCGCGCCCGCGCCTCGCCTCGAGACGCGCGGCGAGTACCGCGTCGACGTCGCGCGGGACTGCGATGGCTTTCCCTACGTCGCGCTCACGGTCTCCGATGGGCGCTGCGCGGGCCTCGTCGTGCATCGCGGCATGGAGGGCCTCGCGACCTCCGGCGGTCCCTTCCGACCGCGCACGCTCGTCGAGGATCCCGCGCACGCGAACGTGCTCTGGGTCGTCGATGCGGGTGGGCATCGCGAGCGCGGAGGGCGCCTCTATCGCATCGACACGACGACGGAGCCGCCCACGATCGTGCGCGTGGTGGATCGCCTCGATCGGCCACACGGGAGCGCGATCGGTCCCGATGGCTGGCTCTACGTCGGCGAGGTGCAGCGCATCGTGCGCTTCGATCCGAGCGCGAGCGACGTGGCAGCGTCGCGCGAGGTCGTGATCGATGGCCTCCCCACGCAGATCCCCGGTCGAGATCGCATCCGCTTTCATCCGCTCTCGGCCTTCGTCTTCACGGCCGAGTGGGATCTGGTGCTCAACCGCGGCTCCTCGACGGATCACTGCGCGGAGTCGCTCGTCGCGGATCCGGAGCCCCAGCCGCGTTGCCACGACGAGCTCGAGGGCACCGCGGGCGTCGTGCGGTACACGCACGTCGTCGATGCCGCGGGGAACCACGGTTGGTCGTCCCCACGCGTGATCGCGCGGGGCCTCCGCAATTCCGTCGCGCTCGTCGCGCACCCGAGCGGCACGATCCTCCAGGGCGAGAACGGCGTCGACTTCCCCGAGGACGATCGACCCGCCGAGGAGCTCAACGTGCTCGCGCCCCTCGCGGACGGGCGCGCCCACTTCGGCTGGCCCTACTGCTTCGATCGCGATCGCGCCGACGAGCGCTGGTCACGCGCCGGCTTCTCGTGCGACGTCGCCTCGAACCCCACGTACGCGCCGCCTCACCTCCTCCTGCCCGCGCACGGCGCGCCGCTCGGCATGACGTACTACGAGGGATCGCTCGAGGCGTGGCGCGACGACCTCCTCGTCGTGCTCCACGGTTACCGCGCGCGTGGGCACCGCGTGCTCGCGTTCGACGTCGACGCGAGCGGCCTCCCGAGCGCCGACGCGACACCGCGCGAGATCGTCACGGGCTGGGACGCCTCCGACACCGGGCCCCGCGGTGCACCCGTGAGCGTCACGGTCGCGCGCGACGGCTCGGTGTGGATCGTCGAGGACAACAACGGCACCGTGCTCCGCCTCGCACGCGACGCGTACGCCTCGAGCCGCGCTGGATCGCAGGGCAGCGCGTCCCCGAGCGAGCACGCGGACGAGCGCTTCACGGCCCTGCACCGCGACGTGCTCGTGCCGCGCTGCGCCCATTGCCACGAGACGGTGCGCGGTGATGCGGATCACGCGCTCACGGCGATGCGTCGCGAAGGCTGGCTCCGCCAGGAAGAGGGCGAGCCTCACGTGTGGCAGCGCGTGCGACCCGGCGCGACGCGACGCATGCCCATGGACGCGACCTTGCGCGACGACGAGACCGCCTCGATCCGCGCCTGGCTCGACACGCTGCCTCGCTGATCGGCCTCACGGTGCGCTGTCGTCGCGCGGCGCGGGCGGGCGGTTCGGGGCGCATGCGACGCGTCGATCGGGCGTCGTGCGGCACACGCCCTCGACGGTGCCGTGCGGCGTGTCCACGACACACGCGTCACCGGTGGCGACGTCCTCGCAGGCGGTGAAGGCCTCTGGCGGCGGTGCGTGTCCCGGCCCGCCCGGGCCGTGCGCGGGACGACACGCGAGCGGCAGCTCCTCCGAGGGTGAGTCGCACGTGCCGTTCATCGCGCGCCCACCAGGCGGCGTGACCGTGCAGCTCGATCCGCGCGTGCGGCCTCGGCAAGCGGCGAGCGCCTCGGGCGGCGGCCCCTGACCGGGCCCTCCCCGCGGCCGATCCTGTGCGAGCGCGGGCAGCGCCGTGAGCGCGAGCGCGGCGAAGGCCAGGCGGGTGAGGGTCGTTCGTTGCGTGTTCATCGTGGGCTCCTCGTGCTTCGTGGGTCGGTCTCTCGACGCGCGTCGTCGCGTCGTCACGAGACCACTCTGCGCACCGCGCACGAGCCTGGTGTTGCCCCCGTGTGTCCGAGTTTGAACACCCGCGCGCTCGCTCACGCGAGGTGCTTCGCGGTCGGCGGCGTGGAGCGCGTGCGGAGGCCGATCGCCTCGAGGCGGAGCGTGACCGTCGTGCCCGAGCCCGGGTTGCTCTCGGCCTCGATCGAGCCCCGGTGCGCCTCGACGATGCGACGCGAGAGCGCGAGGCCGAGGCCCACGCCACCCGCGCTGCGCACGCGCGAGCGCTCGGCGCGGAAGAAGGGCTCGAAGATGCGCGGCAGGTCGGCGGCGTCGATGCCGATGCCGCGATCGATCACCGCGATCTCCACACGCTCTTGGGCGCGGCGCACGCGCAGCGTGATCGGTGCCTTCGCATCGGGCGTGTACTTGTGGGCGTTGTCGAGGACGTTGTCGATCGCGCGACGCAGCACCGCGAGATCGGCGAGCACGTTCGGTGCGCTCGGCTCGACGTCGATCTCGAGCGTGCGCTCGGGGTGGCGCGCGACGAAGCGCTTCTGCGCGGCGCTCACGAGCTCCTCGACGGTCGTCTCGCGGAGCGTGCCCACCGGCAGGCCCGAGCGGCCCGCGCGCTTGTCGCGCTCGAAGCGGAACGCGAGCAGCACGTCGTCGACGATGCCCTCGAGCTCCTGGAGATCGGCCGTCACGTCGTGGAGCGCCTCGGTGTGTCCCTCCGCGGCCAGATCGAGCGCCACGCGAAGTCGCGCGAGCGGGGTGCGGAGCTCGTGCGAGACGTTCGCGAGCAGCTCGCGCTCGCTCTTCATCATGTCCTCGACGCGCTCGGCCATGCGATCGAAGCCGCGCGCGACCGTGCCGATCTCGTCGCTTCGCTCGATGCCCGTGCGCGCCGTCAGATCGCCCTGACCGACGCGGCTGGCGGCGACGCTGAGGCGCTCGAGCGGCTGCACGATCCATCGCGCCGTGAGGAACGCGCCCGCGGCGATGAGCACGAGGCCCACCAGCGCGGTGAGCAGCGGGCCGAGGTAGCCCGGTGGTGCTTCGCCGCGCGCGACGAGCGCGTGGCCGCTCGGGAGCCAGCGCACGATCGGTGGGCGCGGACCGAGCTCGGGTGGTCCGTCGAAGGGCGGAGGACCGTCGAGGGGTGGTGGTCCTCCGAACGGCGGCGGGCCGTCGGGCGGCGGGCCTCCGAAGGGTGGCGCTCCGGGCGGCGGACCCTCGAAGGGGGGCCGTGATCGACGTGGCCCACGACCGCGCGGACCTGGCAGTGGGACCGCAGGCGCCGACGTGGACGCCACCAGCTGCCGCTCTCGATCGTAGAGGCTGAACGAGAGCGCGTGATCGGACGCGAGCGCATCGAGCGTGCGCTCGAGCGTCGCGGCATCGTCGCCGTGGCGCAGCGCAGCCTCGACGCGCGTGACCGCATCGTCGAGCCGCGCGGTGAGATCGTGCTGCGGCGGTGGTCGGGTCAGCTCGCCGATCACGAGCGCCGCCAGGCCGAGCACCGCGAGCTGCGCGACACCGAGCGCCAGGAGGCGGACGGCGAGCGGCAGCCGGGGCGCGGGTTCCCGATCGGACACGATCACTCGCTCGGCGAGAGCACGTAGCCGACGCCGCGCACCGTCTTGAGCAAGCGGGGCTGGCGCGGGTCGTCTCCGAGCTTGGCGCGGAGGCGCGAGATGTGGACGTCGATGGAGCGATCGAACGCCTCGTCGGCGTTGCCCTTCACGAGCTCCATGATCTGCTCGCGGCCGAGCACACGGCCCGCGCGCTCGGCCAGGACGCGCAGGAGCGAGAGCTCGTACGTCGTCAGCGCGAGCGGCTTGCCGTGGAGCGTCGCGCTCATCGTCGCGGCATCGACCACGAGGGGGCCGACCTCGATGCGGTTGGCGCGCGGCCCGACGAGGCCCTTGTGCCGGCGCGCATGCGCACGGACGCGGGCGAGCAGCTCGCGTGACGAGAACGGCTTGAGCACGTAGTCGTCGGCGCCTCCCTCGAGGCCGAGCACACGATCGGCTTCTTCGGTGCGCGCCGTCAGCACGATCACCGGGACGTCCATGCGCTCGCGCAGCCGGCGACACACCTCGAGGCCGTCGAGGCCGGGCAGCATGAGATCGAGCAGCACCACGTCGGGCCGCAAGCGCGTGATCTCCTGCACGGCGACGTCTCCGCGCGTGATGACGTGGGTGAGGATGCCGTGGGTGCCGAGGTACTGCGCCGTGAGGCGCGCGAGCTTCTCGTCGTCCTCGACGTACACGACGCTGAGGGACTCCTCGCGCTCGGGGCTCGTGTTCACACCCAGAGCGTGGCCGACCGGACGCTCTCGGAGAAGAGCCCGCAACAATCGGACAAGTGTCCTCAGGCCCCGGCGCGCGGCGCGTCGACGACGTCCAGCGGGACCTTGCGCACGAGCACGAGCGCCGGGAGCGAGGCGATCACCGTGAGCGCGAAGTACGGCACGGCCCCGACGCGCTCGTAGAGGTGGCCGGAGAAGCCACCCGACATCGTCGAGCCGAGCGAGACGAGCGCCGTGAAGAACGCGTAGTGCGAGGCCGAGAACGCGCGCCGAGATCGGCGCATGAGGAGCACCGTGGAGGCGGTGCCGGCGAGCGAGCCCGCGAGCTGCTCGAGCACCACCGCGATCGCGATCACCCAGAACGGCGGGTGAACGAGGGCGACCACGAGGTACCAGGGGATCGCCATCACCCACGTGAAGGGCACGAGCCATCGCTCGAGCCCGCCGCGCGCGAGGAGCGCACCGGCCGCGATGGAGCCGAGCATGCTCGTCGTGAGCGAGAAGGAGCGCAGGATGCCGCGATCGCCCGTCGAGAGACCGAGGTCGCGCAGGAGCACCGACGACATCGACGACGTCATCGTGTCGCCGAGCCGGTAGGTGAGCGCGAACGCGAAGAGGAGCGCGATGCCCGGCTGCGCGAAGAACGCGCCGTAGGTCGCCCAGAAGGGCTCGCGCGTGCCGTCCTTCTTCGTCGCGTGCGGCTCCACGATGTGCGGCAGCGCCAGCGCGTTCGTGAGGCCCGTGACCCCGAGGAGAGCCGCGGCGATCAGGAAGGCCAGCTGCCAGTGCGAGCGACCGGGCTCGACGAGCCCTCCCACCGTCGAGCCGAACAGCGTCGCGTCGGGCGAGGCCACGAGCACGAGCGCCGCGCCGCCCACGTACATCGCGGCGCGGAACGCCGCCTGTCGTGTGCCCGAGTAGAGGGCCTGCCCGCGCGTGTCGAGCGCGAGCATGTAGAACCCGTCGCACGCGATGTCGTGCATCGAGTGCAGCACCGCGACGACGCCGAGCACGAGCCAGAAGCCGAGCCAGCTCGGTGGGCTCATGCCGCTCGGGCCCGTGTCCGGACCGAGCCAGAGCGCGAGCCCTCCGATGCCGGCGGCGATGAGCAGCTGCATCGCGATCGTCCAGCTCCGCTTGCTCCCGACGAGATCGACGATCGGGCTGAGCAGCGGCTTGGCCGTGACCGGGACGTGGAACCACGACGTGTAGCCGACCTCCGATGCAGGCGCGCCGATGGCGGTCAGGTACTCGGTCAGCAGCATGTGGAGGATCGAGTACGGCAGGCCCTCGCCGAAGTAGGCGCTCGTGGTCCAGCCGAGCTCGCGCGCACGACGGGTCGCGGTGGTCCCGCGAGGCTCGGTCTCGGGCGCAGTCGTGCTCACGCGCCGACCGTACGCGCAGCCGGATCGCAGCGCAGGTTTTGGGCGATCGTCGGTCCACGCGCCGCGCGCCGGTCGCGAGGGCCGACACGTGGCATGCGTGCATGAACGCGCCAGCGCGCGCACCATGAGCGTGATGCGTGCGTTCTTCGCTCTCGTGCTCGGCGCGGTGCTGCTCGGATGTGGGGCCCGGCCGAGGACGCCGCCTGCCGACTGCGGCACGCCCATTCGCGGGACGCGCGCGCAGCTGACGCTCGTCTCGGGGCAGGACGGCGCGCCCACGTTCGACGAGCCCGTGGAGTGCGCGACCGGGACGCAGCCCGGCGCCTACATCCGCGTCACGCGTGCGGAGGGGGCGCGCACGATCACGTTCACGCGACGAAGCGCCGGCCCCTGCGACGTGCCGGACGCCGATCCAACGACGTGCCCGGATGTCAGCGTCGACGTGCTCGGCATGGCCGTGCTCGAGGAGCTCCGCAAAGAGCTCGGCGAGCTGAACGCCGACGGCTTCGGGCTCGGCGCGTGCGCCGATCACACCCGTCCGCTCATGCAGTGGAACCTCGGCAGCCAGATCCACGACTGGCAGTACGCCGACCGCGCCGTCGAGACCACCGACGCGACGCTCGCGCGCTGGAACGTCCGCGGGGAGTGTGGCGTCTCGGTGACGCGCATCGAGTGTGCGTACGCGGAGTGAAGGCCTGTGGGCGGCGGCCCCCTCGCGTCGACAGGCCCCGGCCCGCCGTCGATCGGCGCGTGCTAGAGCCTCGGCCTCATGGCGACGCTGAAGAAAGACGTCATCACCGGCCCGATCGCGCTGCTCGCGGACGTGCACGGCAACCTCGCTGCGCTCGACGCGGTGCTCGCGGAGCTCACCCGGCGCGACGTCCAGCGCATCGTGGTCGCGGGCGATCTGCTCTTCGGCGGTGATGATCCGCTCGGCGTATGGCGCCGCCTCACCGAGAAGAAGGCGCAGCTGCTCCGCGGCCTGAGCGACACCGCGCTCGCGACGCTCGACCCCGAGAAGCTCGTGCCCAAGACCGAGGCGGACGCGGTCCGCCGCGAGCGCTTCCTCGACGCGCGCAAGAAGGTCGGTGAGCTCGTCCTGCGCTCGCTCGCGCGGTTGCCCGAGCAGATCCGCCTCCCGCTGGCGGATGGACGCGAGCTCATGGTCTGCCACGGCTCGCCCCGCGATCCGAGCGTCGATCTCACGTTCGACGTCGATGGCGACGAGCTGCTCGTGCTCCTCGGCGGCGACCCGGCCGACATCATCGCGGTCGGCGGCTCGCACGTGCCGTTCGACAAGGAGATCGAGGAGACGCGCGTGCTCGGCCTGGGCTCGGTCGGCGAGGCGCCCGAGGGCGACGCTGCGCACTTCGTGATCCTCTCGCCGCGCCTCGAGGGCACGCTCGTCGAGCGCGGCTGGGTGCGGCTCGGTGTAGGCTCCGAGGCGTGACGGAGACCGACGAGGAGCTCGCAGATCTGCGCGCGTTGCGCGACGCGCGCCGCGTGGATCGACATCGACTCGTCTACCGCTGGGATCTCGACAAGACCTACCTCCGCACCGAGTTCGACACGGTGAAGGATCTCCTGCGCACGGCGTTCGAGACCGCGACCGACAAGCGCACCGTGCCCGGAGCGGCGGCGCTCCTGCGCGAGATCCGCGGCACCGATCCGTACGGCATCTACATCGTGTCGGGCAGCCCCACGCAGCTCCGCAAGGTGCTCGAGGCCAAGCTGCGCCTCGATGGCGTTCGCTGGGATGGCTTCGTGCTCAAGCCGCAGCTCACGAACATCCTCCGCGGCCGCTTCCGCTTCGTGAAGGATCAGGTCGGCTACAAGCTCGCGGCGCTGCTCGAGACGCGCATCGAGATGCCGACGGACACGCGCGAGTACATGTTCGGCGACGACGCCGAGGCCGACGCGTTCATCTACTCGATGTTCTCCGACCTCTCGACCGGTCGCGTCGATCCCTCGATCCTCACGCCAGTCCTCGAGAGCGCCGGCGTCTATCCGGACGTCATCCCACAGATCGTGCGCCTGGCCGGGCGCCTGCCGCGCGGTGGTGGGGCCGAGCGCGTCTTCATCCACCTCGATCGCGTCTCTCTGCCCAACGCCTTCGACGACTTCGGCAAGCGCGTCTTCCCCTTCTACAACTATTTCCAGCCGGCCCTCTTGCTGTTCGCCGACGGCGTCGTCGATCCGCTCTCGGTCCTGCGCGTCGCGGCGGAGCTCGTGATCCACCACGGCTTCACCTCGGATGCGCTCGTCGCGAGCTACCGCGACGTCGCCACGCGCGGCTTCCTCGGCGGGCGCGTGGCGCGTGTGCTCGGCCGCTTCGCACGCAGCGTGGACGAGTCGCTCCTCGCGACGACGGGCCCCGTGATGCGCCGCTTCGCCGAGGAGCTGCTCGACGATCCGGTCTCTCGCTACGAGGAGCCGCCGCCCGTCGCCGAGTCGGTCATCGACTACGTCTCGGTCTTCGTGAAGGACAAGAAGCGCGCGCGCGCCGCCAAGCTGCGGTCGATGGGCCGCGCACCCGAAGAATGACGCGCGGGCGGTCGATGGCCGCGATCGAGCGGTCGCGACGGACGCGCACGGTCTCGTAGAGTGAGCGCGTGGCCTCGAGCGAACCGAAGCGTCCAGAGCCCGTCTTCGCGAGCACCCTCACGGCGCTCGCGGCGCCGCGCCGCTTCGTGCCCATCCTCGTGCTCGCCATCCCGATCGTGATGACGCAGGCCCCGAGCCCCTCGCGCTGGGCCTTCCCCGTCGGGATCCTGATGGTGCTCGGCTTCGTGCTCTTCGCGCCCACGAGCTACCGCTACTTCTTCGGCGTCGGCGCGCGCGGGCCGCTCGCGCTCCGGCTCCTGGCCTACAGCCTCCTCGGCATCGGCGTGCTCGGCGCGGTGGGCGTGGTGTTCCCGCTGCTCGTCGATCTGCGCTCGTCGTTCCTCACCGACGACTCGAGCCTCCTCGTCTCGCTCGGTCTCTACTTCGTGGGCGGCTTCGGGCTCGGCCGCGACATCGAGCTCGAGCTCGCGCTCGCGCGCGAGCGGGAGCGCACGGACGCGCTCTTGCGCGAGGCCGAGCACGCGCAGCTCCTCGCGATCCGCGCGCACCTCGATCCGCACTTCCTCTTCAACACGCTGAACGCGATCGCGGAGTTCTGTCGCGAGGACGGCGCCGCGGCCGAGCGTGCGATCCTCGAGCTGTCCTCGATGCTCCGCACGCTGATGGAGGGCCTGCGTACGCCGAGCTGGCCGCTCGAGCGCGACGTCGGCCTCGCGCGCTCTCTCGGTCGCCTCTACGCGGCGCGCGACCCGGAGAAGTTCGTCTTCGTGGAGGACGTCGAGGCCGAGGCGCTCGGTCGCGAGGTGCCCGCGATGATCCTCCTTCCCGCGATCGAGAACGCGTGGAAGCACGGTCCTTCGCGCGGGCGTCGTGGGCCCGTGAAGCTCGTGGTGCGTGCGGGCGCGGGCGAGACGACGATCCGCGTCGAGAACGCGGGCTCGTTCGAGGGGCGGCGCGACGGAGGCGAGGGCCTCGCGATGATCGAGACACGGCTCGGTGTGGCCTACGGTGGCGCGGCGCGCTTCCGCATCGAGTCGGAGGGCGAGCGCACCGTCGCGACGTTCGTGCTTCCGTTCGTGCCGAGCGCCCGCGACAATCCTCCGACGTGAGCCCGCCCCTCCGAGTCCTCGTCGTCGACGACGAAGCCACCGCGCGCCGGCGCATGCACCGCATGCTCTCGGAGATCGAGGGCGTGGAGGTCGCGGGCGAGCGCGACAGCGCGGAGGCGATGCTCGCCACGCTCGAGGACGACGACGTCGACGTCGTGCTCCTCGACATCCAGATGAGCGGGATCACCGGCCTCGAGGCGCGCGCGCAGATCCCCGAGGACGGCCCGTACGTGATCTTCGCGACTGCACATCCCGAGCACGCCGTGAAGGCGTTCGAGCTCGGTGCGGTCGACTACGTCCTCAAGCCCGTCGACGAGGCGCGCCTTCGTCTCGCGATCGATCGCGCCAAGAGACACTACGCCGAGCGCCCCGGCCCCGACGCGCGGGGCAGTCAGGGGCCGCTGCCGCGCCTCGCGATCGAGACGACCAAGGGCATCGTCCTCGTCGCGCCCGAGGACGTCAGCCACGCCGTGCTCGAGGGCGCGCTCGTCACGGTGCACGTGAGCGAAGGCCACGGCGCGAGCCGGTCGTACGTGACCGACATGCAGCTCGTCGATCTCGAGAAGCGTCTCGGCGAGCTCGTCGAGCGCGTGCACCGCAAGGCGGTCGTGAGCTTCGCCTTCGTCTCGCGCCTCGAGCCGCAGCCCACCGGGGGCTACCTCGCGCACATGAAGAACGGCGACCGCGTCGAGATCTCGCGCCAGTCCGCGAGGCGCATCCGTCGCCGCCTGGGCATCACGTGAGTCGCCTGAGGGTCCGTGCGGACCCTCCCCCGCGAAGCGGGGCCCCCACCCGCTCCATTCGCCGACGCGAATGCTCCCGCGCGGGGCCCCAGCCCCGCTTGGACGCCTCGCGCTGCGCTCGGCGAGATCTCGATTCTTTCTCGGTCCCTGAGCTCGCGCGGCGATCCCTTGTGAGCGAACCCGCGGTGCCTAGGCCATCCCCGTGGCCGCGTGCGCGGCCGGGAGGATTCCGTGGCCGAGAGCTATCGCATCGTGGTGGGCATCGATTTCGGAGCGAGCGGAGACGAAGCGCTCCGCATGGCCATGGAGCTGGCGCGCGAGATCCCGGCGTCCGAGTTGCACCTCGCAGCCGTGGTCGTGGAGAACTCGCAGTCGCCGAGCGCGGCGCGGATCGCCAAGGACGAGCGCCTCGCGGACGACGCCGCGAAGAAGCTGAACGAGTACACCGAGGGCAAGCGCGCCGGCTACGACGGCGCCCACTTCGAGCGTCCGGTCGTGCAGCACGTCCGCTTCGGTGACGCGGCCGAGGCGCTCCACCAGGTGGCCGTCGACGTCGACGCCAACCTCATCATCGTCGGCACCCGCGGGACCAAGGGCCTGCGTCGGCTCGTGCTCGGCTCGGTCTCGGAGCGCCTCGTGAAGCTCGCGCACGTGCCGGTGCTGGTCGCGCGCACGAAGGACTTCTCGGGGCTCGAGCGCACCGTCACGCGCCCCGAGGCGCCGCGCCCCGGCCAGACCGAGGCGGATCTGCACGCGGATCCCGGCTACGAGCAGCGCAGCGTCATGTCCTTCGGCTCGCGCGTGTCGCGCGTGTCCGGCGCGATCTGATCGTCTCTCCCCTGGCGATTCGAAGACCTCGAAGCGCGGTCGTGCGGAGCTCGCACGTCCGCGCTTCGTCGCGCGTGGGGCCGTCCGGCTCAGACGATCATGTCGCGGACGACGCGGCGGATCGTCGCGACGTCGAACGGCTTGTCGATGCGGCGGTTGTGCACGGACTCGAGGAAGTCCCGGGCGCTCGGCGTGAACGCACCGCCCGTCATGAAGACGATGCGGCTCGCCTGCTGCGGGGTGCGCTGCGTGATCTCGGCGTGCAGCTCCATTCCCGTGATCTCCGGCATCATCAGGTCGCAGAAGATCACGTCGTAGCGAGCGCCCGACTCGAGCCGCTCGAGCGCTTCGTGGCCGTTCGTGAGCACGGTGACCTCGTGCTTGGGCGTGAGCATGCGGCGCAGGGCGGAGCCCAGGAGCACGTCGTCGTCGATGACCAGCACGGTCCCGCTGCGGCCGGTCGCCGTGGACTTGCTCGCGCTCGGCTTCTCTCCGACGGGCTCGACCGCCGGCGGCAGCGTCACGCGGAAGGTGGAGCCGGCCGAGGGCTGACTGTGCACGGTGATCGTGCCGCCGATGGAGGCGACGATGCGGCTGCTGATCGCCAGACCGAGGCCCGAGCCCATCGTGTTGCCCTTGGTGGTGAAGAACGGGTCGAAGATCCGCGGCAGCACGGACGCGTCGATGCCCGAGCCCGTGTCGGAGATCTCCACGAACGCCTCTCCCTCGGGCGTCCGCCCCGTGCGGATCCGGATCTCGTTGTCGTTCGCGTGGCCGTCGGGCATCGCCTGGGCCGCGTTGAGCAGCAGGTTGAGGAACACCTGCCCGAGGCGCCCTTCGTTCGCGCGCACCGACGGGGGCGTGCCGAGGCTCCGCACGAGCCGTGCGCGGTGGCGGATCTCGTTCCACGCCATGCGCACGGACGAGTCGATCATGCGGTGGATGTCGACGGCGCCGGTCGCCTCGTCGTCCGGTCGTGCGAACACACGGAGATCGCGCGCGATGTTCCGCACCCGCTCGACCGCCTCCGTGATGTCGCGCACGGGCTCATCGAGGATGTCGAGCTCCTCGATGACGCGCTGGCGCGTCCCCGTCGCGGCATCGTGCGGCGCGTCGCGCAGCTCGCGCTTGAGACGCGCGACGCTCTCCGACCAGTACTGCACGTTCGCGAGCAAGGCGGCGAGCGGGTTGTTGATCTCGTGCGCCACGCCCGCAGCGAGCGCGCCGATCGAGGCCATGCGCTCCGCCACCACGAGCTGTCCCTGCATGCGAAGGCGCTCGGCGCGCAGCTCCACTTCGCGGAGCTCACGCTCGATCGCGGGCACGAGGCGCGTGAGGTTCGACTTCGGGATGAAGTCCTGCGCGCCGGCGCGCATCACCTCCACGGCGATCTGCTCGTTCACCACCCCCGACACGATCAAGAACGGGATGTCGACCTTGCGCTCCTGCAGGCACGCCAGCGCCGCGGGCGCGCTGAAGCTCGGCATGTTGTAGTCGGAGAGCACGATGTCGAAGCGCTCCTGCTCGAGCGCGCGCTTCATGTCCGCGACGGTGTCGACGCGCACCGACGTGGCGTCGAAGCCTCCGCGGGAGAGCTCGCGCAGGACGAGCTCGGCATCCCGGGCATCGTCCTCGACGATCAGTGCGCGGAGCGGTCTCCCCATCTCAGGCCCCCCGCGGTGCAGGGCGGTTGAGGACCATCCAGTAGAGGCCGAGCTGTCGCACCGCGTCGGCGAACTGGTTGAAGTCGACGGGCTTGCGCACGAAGCTGTTCGCGCCGAGCCGGTAGCTGCGCACGAGGTCCTGCTCCTCGACCGACGAGGTCAGCACGACGACCGGCAGGAGGGCGGTGCGCTCGGCCGCGCGGAGCGAGCGCAGCACGTCGAGCCCGTCGATCTTCGGGAGCTTGAGGTCCAGGAGCACGAGCTGCGGCAGCGACGTGCCCGCGAACGCACCAGCACCGAGCAGGCGATCGATCGCCTCCTGACCGTCGCGGACGACCTCGACCGTGTTCGCAATCCCGCTCCGTCGAAACGCACGGAGCGTGAGCTCCTCGTCATGCGGGTTGTCCTCCACGAGGAGGATCGCGCCTTCAACCGAGTCGTCCATCGAGGCCTCCCGTCGCGTCCGCCGGGTGCGGCGGCGCCGTGGATGTGTCGCGTTCGGCGTCCAGGCCGAGCGTGAAGCGGAAGCAGGCGCCTTCGCCGACGCGTCCCTCGCCCCACACCCGGCCGTGGTGTCGCTGCACGATGCGCTGCACGGTCGCGAGCCCGACGCCGGTGCCTTCGAACTGCGAGGCGGGATGCAGTCGCGAGAACACGCCGAAGAGCTTGTCCGCGTAGGCCATGTCAAAGCCCGCGCCGTCGTCGCGCACGAAGAACACGCGCTCGGGTCCGCTCTCCACGCCGACCTCGATGTGCGCGACCTCGCGCTTCGCGGTGAACTTCCACGCGTTGTTGAGCAGGTTCTCGAGCAGGATGGCCAGGAGCTTGCGGTCGGCACGAACGTCGAGGCCCGGAGCGACCCGCCAGTGAACCACGCGCCCGGGCTCGCGCGCCGCGAGGCGGGAGAGCACCGCGCTCGCTTCGCGGTCGAGCGAGACGTCCTCTCGGCGGAGCTCGTGCCGCGTCACGCGAGAGAGCGCGAGGATGTCGTCGATCAGCTCCGCCATGAGCTGCGCGGACTCGCGCAGGTGTCGCAGGTAGCGCTGCCCGGTCGCGTCGATGCGATCCGAGTAGTCCTCGAGCAGGGCCTGGCTGAAGCCATCGATCGAGCGCAGCGGCGCGCGGAGATCGTGCGCCACGGAGTAGCTGAAGGACTCGAGCTCGCGCTGCGCGTGCTCGGCGGCGAGCTTGGCCTCGACGAGCTCGCGCTCCCGCGCCACCTCGGCGCGCGCGTCGCGCAGGATGCGCGACAGGCCCACGACCTGCCCGCTTCCGTCGCGCACGGGTGAGAGCGTGATCCACACGTCGATCGACGTGCCGTCCTTGGCGATGCGCTTGGCCGCCGAGTGCACGACGTTCTCTCCCGCAGCGACCCGAGTGGCGCGCTCACGCTCCTCCTCCTGCGTCTCGGGCGGGATGATCCGCTCGATCGAACGACCGAGGATGTCGGCGCGGGCCCAGCCGAAGATGCGCTCGGCGGACGCATTCCAGCTCGTGATGATCCCATCGAGCGTCGTGCCGGCGATCGCGTCCTCGGAGTCCCCGACGATGGCGGCCAGGAGCTCGCGACGCTCGGTGATGTCGAGCGAGAAGATGCACATGCCGTGGGGCACCGGCACGAACCGCAGCTCGAAGACGATGCGACCTCCGCCCTCGAACTCGAAGACGTTCTCCATCGCGTGGTGCGTACGCTCGCGGAGACAGCGGGTGAGCTCCGCGAACATCGGCGTGGTCTCGATGCCCGGGTAGCACTCCATCATCGTGCGACCGAGGAGCTCGTCGCGGCTGCGCCGCCCCTGCTTGCACAGCGCCTCGTTCACGTAGACGTAGCGGAGCTCGTCGTCGACGACCTGACAGCCCTCGAGCAGCGCATCGAGGACCTCGCGTGTGACCCCTCCTTCGATCATCTCCGCACCACCTCCGCCGGGACGACGAAGCGCTCCACGGCAGCGAGCAGCTCTCGCGGCGTGAACGGCTTGGCCACGAACGCATCGGCGCCCACGGCCGTGAGCTGGCTGCGCACGACGGGACTGAGGTGTCCGCTCACCACGACGACGCGCGTGTGCGCGAGCGAGGGCTGCGAGCGGATCGCCGCGCAGACCTCCACGCCGGACACGCCGGGCATCACCACGTCGAGCAGGACGAGATCGGGCCGATCGGCCGCGACGCGCAGCCCCGCCTCGAAGCCGTTGTATGCGCACCGGATCTGCGCGTTCGGCCACGCGCGCACGAGGATGCGCTCGAGGCTCCGCACGACCATCTCCTCGTCGTCCACCACCAGGATGCGAGGAATGGGGGCGGGGGCCGCGAGCACTGGCATGCCCTGCCGTCGCAGAAAGGCCAGGAGGTCGTCTCGACGCATGCGTCGCCGCCCACCGGCCGTGCGGTGCGTGGGGACGAGCCCCGCATCGGCCCAGCGCGCGATGGTGCGCGGGTCGACCCCACAGAGCGCAGCGGCCTGGCCTGTGGTGAGGAGGCCGTGCCCTTCAGCGGTCTTGTCTGGCAGAACGGACGAAGCGGACGAAACGGACATTTCCGACATCACTGTCGATCACACGGAATCCGCCGTCAACTCTGCGGACGTGCTCCCGCTCCCGCGGCTCCACGCTGCGGACGTGCTCCTGCTCGACGGATCGACGCTGCGCGCGTGCTGACGCTCACAGCTCGCGACTCGTCGCGCGCTCTCGGGCCCCCTCGATCCGGCCGACGATCAGAGGGCGTCGGCGGTGAAGCGGCTCCTCACCCAGGCGCGGAACGCGGGGAGATCGAAGCGATCGAGGAGCGGCAGGAAGGCCCGCTCCACGCGATCCTCGCGCGCGAGCTGCGCGAGCGGGCGCACCCCGACGTCGTGGCCTGCGAGCACGAACGGCATGATCTCGGTCTGCCCGAGATCGAAGGCGTCGAAGAGGAGGCTCGCCTTGAGGTAGGCGGCCGAGACGTCGGCGAAGCCAGGCCGCACGCCTCGGAGGTAGCGGCTGAACGGCTCCGCGATGAGGCGGCGCCCAGGCCGGTCTCGGAGCCCGAAGGCCTCGAGCTGCATGCGGAAGAACGAAGCCGCGTTGAGGTCCGGGTGCTGGCGCTTGCGGCGATCGGCCTCGTAGCCCTCCGCGACCACGACGAGCGCGTGCGAGGTGCGCTCGAGCGCTTCGGCGACCTCGCGCAGCACGTCCTCGGGGAAGTGGAAGAACGGGAGCACGACGAGGTGCGCGCGCGCCGCGACGCCGCAGTGCAGCGCGTGGCGCCCGCTTCGGTTGCCCATCATCTCGAGGAGATACACGCGCTTGTGGGTGTAGGCGTCTTCGTAGAGGCCACGCGCGATCGTCGCGCCCGCCTCGACGCCGGTGAGGAAGCCGATCGCGCGATCGCCCGCGACGTCGTTGTCGATCGAGACGTTGATGAACGAGGCCCTCGGCCGCGGTCCGGTCTCGGGCGAGTCGAACGAGTCGAGCCACGCGCGGAGGCCATCGAGCGTGCCGTTGCCGCCCACGCAGACGAGGTGCGTGAAGCCCTGCGCCGCGTAGGCCCGCGCAGCCTCGTCGCGCACGCTGCGATCGTGGAAGCCCTTGAAGCGCTCGCTGCGGAAGTCCGATCCGGGATCGAGCACGCGCCTGCCCATCGAGCGCGCGGGGATGCCCTGGCCCAGGAGCTGGTAGCGCTCGTCGCGCCCGACGACGAGCCGCTCGACGCGCAGCTGTGTCGTGGCCTGCGAGGTGAGCGAGCGAAAGCCCTCCGTGGCGGCCCACACCTCGTAGCCGCGGCGTGTGCCTTCTTCGGTGAGCGCGACCGCGACCGACGAGTAGCCCGGCGCGTTGCCACCATCGAACACGACGAGGAGGCGGCGCTCGACGCGGGGCGCCGTGCTGAGGCGAACGAACGGGAACGTCATCGGGACACTCGGCTCATGGGAAGCGTCTCATCCGAAGGGGAGCCCGGCCGCGCCGGTGTGGAGCCAGGCGATGATGGCGTTGGCGGCCTGCGTCGCGGCCTCGCGCTGGAACTGCTGCCAGTCTGCGCGGCCGGTGGAGCCGACGATGTTGGCGACACCGAGCACGCAGGTGAACGGCACGTTCGCTCCGCTCGCCGCGCAGGCCACGCCGTATGCGTCGGTGTTCTCGACGTGCGCGCCGAGCACGCTCGTGATGCGGCCCGCGAGCGAGTCGCTGCGCGTGAGCGCGAGCGGTGACGCCACGGGCGCGACGTGCGTGCGGTGCCGGCCCGCGCTCAGACCGGCCACGATGGGGGCGCTCGCGTCGATCGTCGTCGACATCGGCGTCGGCCACTCCGAGGCGCCCTGCACCACCGCGTGATCGAGGGCGACGACGCGCGGCGCCACGACCACGTCGTGCGGCTGGTACTGCGCGAGGCCCGGGTACACGCCGCAGGTCCCGACGAGGACGATCGCGCGCGGTGTGACCGCCGCGAGCCCGCGGGCCGTGGCGCTCGCGGCCGCGCCGGGGCCGAAGCCGACCACCTTCGAGGTCACCGACAAGCCGCGGATCGCACCGGAGAGGCCGTCCCCGAGGTAGGCCCGCAGGCCCACCAGATCCGGGGCGGCCGCCGCCACCACGAGCACGTCGGTCCTTCCATCCTGAACGGTCATGCGGGCTGCCTCACGCGGGAGGCAGCATATCCCACCTGCTCGACCGGGCGCCCTTTCGTCGGTGAGCCCACTTGATCGGAGAGGGGTGGCGGCGCCGAACCCTGCTATCCTCGCCGCTCGGCCCAAGGAGACGGATGGACAGTCTCTTCTCGTACTTCATCGCGATCCTGGGGATCACCTTCCTCGTCATCGTCCACGAGACGGGCCACTACCTCGCCGCGCGCGCCTTCGGCATGCGCGTGCTGCGGTACAGCCTCGGCTTCGGCCCGGTGATCGCGAAGTACCAGCCGAAAGACAGCCCGACGATCTTCCAGATCTCGGCGATCCCGATCCTCGCGTACGTGCAGATCGACGGGATGAACCCGGCCGAGGACAACGATCCCGCCGACCCCTCGCTCTACTGCAACAAGAGCATCTTCGCGCGCCTCTGCGTGATCCTCGCGGGGCCCTTCGCGAACTACGCGGCCGCCTCGATGATGGTCTTCGCGCTCTATGGCCTCACGGGCGTGCCCGAGGTGGATCCCGAAGGCCCGATGGTCATCACGCTCGTCAACGCGGAGTCTCCGGCGCACCGCGCCGGGCTCCACGTCGGAGACGAGGTGCTCGAGGCCAACGGCGTCGCCATCCACCGCGTCGAGGATCTCGTCGCCGTGACGCGCGAGCGCGCGGGCGTGCCGACGGTCTACCGCGTGCGCCGCCACGGCGAGATGCTCGAGCCCCTCACCATCACGCCGATGGATCAGGGCGGCCGCGGCATCATCGGCATCACGGGCGGGCCCTCGATTCGCCACGTCGACGCGTCGATCGGCCGGCTCGCGTGGCTCTCCGTCGAGCGCCCCGTGGTCTTCACCGTGCTGCAGGTCCAGGGCATCGCGGAGATGTTCCGTCGCCGGACCCTCGAGGGTCTGAGCGGTCCGCCGCAGATGGTCCAGATGGTCGCCGAGCAGGCCCAGCAGGGTGTGCAGGAGTACGTGCAGATCCTCTTCGCGATCTCGGTCGCGCTCGGGTTCTTCAACTTGCTCCCCATCCCCGCGCTCGACGGCGGTCGTGCCGTGTTCCTCCTCGTGGAGCTCGTGTCGCGCCGCAAGATGAACGCGAAGCTCGAGACCGTGGCGACGCTCGTGGGCTTCGTCGTCCTGATCTCGCTCATCGTCTTCGTGAGCGTCCGAGGCTGAGCTCGTCGTCGCGGCGCGCGCTCGGAGCACGCGCCACGTGCTCTCAGCGCGTCAGCTCGACGCGCACCACCATCACGCGACGCACGACGCGTGGCGCGGGTGTGATCGTCAGCTCCGCGAGCGCCGGCACGCTCGCCTCCGGGAGGATGTAGAGGACGTACGGCGCGGGCAGCGGCGCGAGGCCACGTGCGGGCCCTCGCCGCGCTGGCTCGTCTCGTGTGCCGGCCTGGCTCGCCGGCCACGGCACGCCGAAGAGCGGCGAGCTCCACGCGCGGAGGAACGCGTCGGCCTCGGGCTGCGTCAGCCCTGCGGCGACGAGCATGCTCGAGAGGCGCGTGGCGAGCGCCGCTCCGTCCAGGGTGCGCTGCGCCGGGGTCGTCACCGAGGTTCCGTTCGCGGGCCACGCGGTCTCGCTGCCGACGCCGTCGCGCACGTGCAGCACGCTCGAGCCTCCGAGCGCCGAGCTCTCGAGGTGCACCGTCGCGCCGTCGTCGGTCACGCGCAGCGGTAGCGTCGCGGTGCTCGTTCGCCCCCGGTAGAAGAGGAGCGGTGCCGACACGCCGTTCGCGGCGAGGCAGCTCGCGTCCGTCGTCACGTAGGTGGGGAGGTCGTTCACTTCGCAGTAACCGTCGAGGGTGGCGCACCCGCGCGCCTCGCGCTGCGTCGTGGCGAGCGCGCTCGCGCTCGCGTCGCACGGGCCGATCGCGAGGCCCGTCCAGTGGATCGAGCTCACGTCGGACTGCGTGCTCGGCCACTCGCTCCGCGTCGGCCACACCTCGAGCAGCTCTCCCGAGGGGAAGCGCGCGACGACGTCGAGCGGTGGCGTCGTGGTGCCCGGGTCGGCGTGCATGTACACGACGGGCTTGCGCACGGTCATGGGCATGTCGGTCGACGGCTGCCCCGGCCCTGCACCGAGCTCGGTCGCGCCGCTCTGCGGCACGTCCACGAAGCCCCACTCGTGCACCTCGAACGTGCTGGCCGCGGTGCTCGGTGGCGGCGGAGCGGGCGTGGGGACCGCCTCTGCCTCGTTGGCGTTCGTCGCCGCGGGATCGGTCGCGGCGCTGCTGGCGGTGGGCTGCGAGGTCGCTCCTCCACCGCAGCCGAGGGTGAGGAGACAGGCACAGGTGGGCGCGAGCAGTGTTCGCATGCCTCACTATACGCGCGTGCCCGCGAGTGGCTTGGCGTCAGCGCGGTGGCGGGGCGCTCTCCGACAGTGGCAGGACGAACGAGGGGTCGAGCTCCACGAGGTCGACGTCGAGCAGGACCACGTCGCGCGGATCGACGCGCTCCACCTCGTCGAGGTCGACGTCGATCGAGACGCGCCGCGGAAGCGGCGCCTCGTCCAGCATCTTCTTCACGCGGGCGATCAGCTCGGCGCTCTTGAACGGCTTGCTCACGTACTGCTTCACGCCTGCGTTGATCGCGTCGATCGTCCCGCGCGGGCCGCCCTGCGCCGTCAGCATCATCACGGGCACGCTGCGCCAGCGCGCGTCGCGCTTGAGGGTGCGGAGGAGCTCGAGGCCATCGACGTGCGGCATCGCGCGGTCCGTCAGGATCGCCGACGGACAGGGATTCACCGCGAGCCAGGTGAGCGCATCGCGCCCGTCGCGTGCGTGAACGACGTGGGCCACGTCGCGCAGCATCGTCACGAGCATCCGGCCGAGCTGCTCGTCGTCCTCGACCAGGAGAAGCGTGCGCCGCGTCGTCGCAGGCGCCTGTCGACGCTCGTTCATGGTGACCTCTGGGCCCGTTCTGGATCCCCTTCTGGATCGCGGTGGCCCGATCGCTCATCGGACGCCCTCGTCGAGGCTTGAGGCCGATCGTCTCGCGCGCGATCCCCCCCTCCGCTCAGCGCGCGGGCACGAGGGCCGAGTCGCGCACCCAGCCGTCGATCGCCGCGTACGGCAGCCTCGCGCGCACACGCACGAAGGGCTCGCGGCGTGCGAGCTCGTCGAGCACCAGCGCCTGGGGCGCGAGCAGTCGCGCGACCTCGATGCCTTCTTCCGGACGTTCGCGGATGGCGAGCTCGCGGCCGTGCGAGCGCCAGTGAGGCTGGTGCGGGGAGGGTGCGCCCTCGCCCTCGGGCGCGGTCGGTGCGCGCACGCGGAGCGCGTCACAACCGAGCGCGACGCGACGCAGGAGCACGCCGCTGCCGAGATCGACGTCGACGTCGAGGGCCTGCTCGCGCGGCGTCGTTCGCGTGATCGGTGCGCCGCGTCGCGCGAGCACGCCGCCGAGCGCGAGGTCACGGCGCAGCGAGAGCGGCGGCCGCACGCGCGTGTGACCGGTGATCGCGGGCTCGCCCTCACGCGTGCTCACGCGGAAGCGAGAGGGCGTGAGCACCTCGAGCCGGATCTCGCGCGGGGGGAGATCGACGCGTCCGATCGTGTCGTGTCCGTGACGCGAGCGGCGCACCACCTCGAGGCCGGTGATCGCGACGCGGCCATCGATGAAGCAAGGCGTCGGACCCCGCAGCGGCGCCGCGTCGGGCGCCACACCCGCGTCGGGCACCTCTTGCGCGTCGATCGGCGCGCTCAGCACCGCCACCGCGACCAGCACGAGCGCCGACGCCCACGCCCACGCCCACCACGGTGCGCGGCGGTGCGAGCGAGCGGCGGGGCGTTGGTGTAGATCCGGCGGCATGACGCTCTCGCTCGCCAAGCATGCCCGGTTTGCGCCCGTCGCGGGCCCCGTCGTCGTCGTCGTGATGGACGGCGTGGGCCTCGGGCCCAAGGACGAGGGCGACGCCGTGCACCTCGCGAAGATCCCCGCGCTCGAGGCGCTCGGGACGCCGGGCCACATGCTCGCCCTGCGTGCGCACGGCACCGCGGTGGGCCTGCCGAGCGACGACGACATGGGCAACAGCGAGGTCGGCCACAACGCGCTCGGCGCGGGTCGCGTGTTCGATCAGGGCGCCAAGCTCGTGAACGGCGCGATCGCGAGCGGCGCGCTCTTCCGGGGCGCCGCGTGGATCGAGGCCGTGCGCACCGTGAGAGAGAGCGGCGAGCCGCTCCACCTCCTCGGGCTGCTCTCGGACGGCAACGTGCACAGCCATCAGGACCACCTCGAGGCGCTGATCGCGCGCGCGCACGAGGACGGCGTCGCGAAGGTGCGCATCCACGCGCTGCTCGACGGTCGCGACGTGCCCGAGACGAGCGCGCTCACGTACGTCGATCGGCTCGAGGCGTTCCTCGATCGCTACCGCGCCGCGGGCCGCGACTACTGCGTCGCCTCGGGCGGTGGCCGCATGAAGATCACGATGGATCGCTACGAGGCCGACTGGCCCATGGTGGAGCGTGGCTGGAAGCTCCACGTGCGCGGGGAAGGGCGCAGCTTCGCGTCGCTGCGGGAGGCGGTCGAGACGCTGCGCCGCGAGCACGAGAGCGCCTCGGGCGCGGGCCTCTCGGATCAGAACCTCCCGGGCTTCGTGATCCGCGGTCTCTCGGGCGAGGCCGTGGGCCCGATCCGCGACGGCGCGAGCGTCATCCTCTTCAACTTCCGCGGCGACCGCGCGATCGAGATCACGCGCGCGTTCGAGGAGGAGCGCTTCGACGCGTTCGATCGTGGTCCGCGCCCGAAGGTCTTCTACGCGGGCATGATGCAGTACGACGGTGACCTGAAGCTGCCCTCGCGCTTCCTCGTCTCGCCGCCGGAGATCGATCGCACGCTCTCGGCCTACCTCGCGGACAACGGCATCACGCAGCTCGCGTGCAGCGAGACGCAGAAGTTCGGGCACGTGACGTACTTCTGGAACGGCAACCGCAGCCAGCCCTTCGCGGGCGAGACCTGGGCGGAGATCCCGAGCGATCGGCTGCCGTTCGAGGAGCGGCCGTGGATGAAGGCCGCCGAGATCACCGACCGCGTGATCGACGAGCTGCGCTCGGGCAAGCACCGCTTCACGCGCCTCAACTACGCCAACGGCGACATGGTCGGTCACACGGGCGTGCTCCGCAGCGCCGTCGTCGCGGTCGAGGCGGTGGACCTGAGCCTCGCGCGTCTCTTGCCGGTGATCGCGCAGCTCGGCGGCGCCGCGATCGTGACGGCCGATCACGGCAACGCCGACGAGATGATCGAGCGCGACAAGAAGAAGGGCACGCTGCTCAAGAACGCCGACGGCAGCTACAAGGCCAAGACGAGCCACACGCTGAGCCCCGTGCCGTGCTTCCTCTTCGCGCCGGGCCGCGAGGATCTCGCGCTCGACGCGAGCGTCGAGAAGCCGGGCCTCGCGAACGTGGCCGCGACCGCGCTCGAGCTCCTCGGCTTCGTGCCGCCCGAGGACTATGCTCGCTCGCTCCTGAAGTGACTCGGGCTCGGGTCAGGAGGGGACTCATGACGTCGTCGATCACACCGCCGCGCGCTTACCTCGATCTCCAGTCGCGCGGCGCGCTCGACTACTGGGGCGGCCGCACCTACGGCGAGCTCTCGAAAGAAGACCGCGGGCGCATCGCGAAGGAGCGCCGGTATCTCGGCCTCTGGCTGCGCGACTTCGAGTGGTCGAACGCGCTCGAGCCGACCGAGGACCCGAACGTGCGCCCCGGTCTCTACCCGTTCGCGCAGAACAACGCGGGCGACCAGTACTGCTTCTTTCCGCAGTGGCCCGGCCGCAACGGCGAAGCGTCGATCGTCTTCGCCCCACACGACGAGATGACGGCCAAGGTCTACGCGACGTCCTTCTCGGAGCTCTTGCTCCACCAGTGGCTCGTCACCGCGCGCTGGTGGGACGAGGAGCACGACGGCACCGACCGCGTGGAGGCGCTGACCGCGTGGCGCGCGATCATCGAGTCCGTCGCGGACGACCGCGACAAAGCAGTCTTCGCGTCGCTCTCGCCGGCGCTCGACCCGAAGGAGACGGGCGCGGCGCTCGCCGCCCTCGAGGCAGCTCTCCCCCAGGAAGAACTCGCCGCGCAGCTCCCGCCGACGAAGTACAACCCGAAGTACGTGAAGGGCGAGACGGCCATTCGCATGTACGGCCAGTCGATCGCCTCCTACGAGCAGCTCATCGCCGAGGGCCACACGCGCTTCCAGCAGCAGCTCGACGAGGCGCGCGCGAACTTCGAGGTCGCCAAGAAGGGTTGATTCGTCCCCGGGGGGATTCGAACCCCCACCACCTCGCCCACGATCCCCTTTGGGAAAACTCGCTTCCCTAGCGACCGCTGCGCGCTGCCATTCGGTGCATCCGCAACCCTGGGATCTACCCACACCCTCTCGTCAGCCAGAGGTAGCAGGCGGCGAGGTGCCTTTGACGGATCGGCTCCGTTTTCCGATGTGCGTTCCTCTGCACGACGGGGACGCGAGCGAGACGCTGCGCGTCCGCCGACCTGACGGTGGACGCGGTGCGACCGACCGCGTCGTCGTGCCGACTCACACCGAGGGCAGGGCGTGCTTCGCCGCCCGGCGTTCCCAGCCCGAGGTCCGCCGCTCGTACACGGCTCGTTCCTTCTCGTCGATCTGGAGCAGGAAGAGCCAACCGTGCTCGACGAGCGCACGCACCGTGTCGTGCCGCGCGACGATGGCGTCGATGGCGGCTCGCGGAGCCTCGAGGAAGACGCTCAGCCGGCGCGGTGTGTGAACCCATCGGCGGCCGTCGTGCAGGGATTGCAGAGGCAGACCGATGCGCAGATCTCCGGTGTTGCCCTCGAAGACCCCGAGGTGGCCGCCGACCACGTTGTGGAGGACCTTGTTGCCACTGCCGTAGCGGAGGTTGTCGACGGTCGAGGCGTAGTACTGGAAGTTGATCCAGTGCGTGACGATCATCGGCGCCGTCATGATCTGCTCGAGGACGCGGTGCTCCGGATCTTCCTCGTGCCGGTACTCGTGGAGGAACGAGCGACCTCCGAGGTCGAGGTGACGGCAGTGCTCGCGCGGCGCCACGATGAAGGCCGCGTTGTCCGCGAGGCCCCACTCCGGTCGCACCTGGGACCAGTCGCGCGCCCGAGCCGCGATCGCTTCGTC
>JBILLJ010000274.1:0-5695 GCA_044376125.1 Sandaracinaceae bacterium | reverse complement strand
ACGTTACGCATCTTCGCCCTGGTCGAATCACGTAACGCAGTGACCACGCGGCGACGCTCAATCCCGAACTACAGCTCGACACGCAGCGACGCGAATACACCCGCCACGCCGCCTGCGTCGCTCCGTAGGGCGGAGGCTCGGCAGCCGTTCGACGAACTGCTGCGCCGCGGAACCCGCCCCGAGCCGCCCGGTCGGCCGGCTCCCGAGAGAGTGACGGCCCGGCGCTACAGACGCTGCTTCCTCTGCGTGACCACGAGCGCGGCGATGGGCACGTCGAGCGCGTTCGCGAAGCGCACCAGCGACCGGATCGAGAGGTTCGCGCCGGACTCGACGCGCTGAACGTACTTCTCGCTGACGCCGACGACCTCCGAGAAGGCCTCCTGCGTGAGGCCGCGCTCCCGCCGCACCTCGGCGATCCGGCGACCGATCGCACGAATCACGACGTCTGGGTCCTGGCGGCGCACCGGGGCACGCTCGGCCGGACCGAAGCCGTCGACCACCAACCGATGAGTTGGTGTCGTGCTACAACCGCTCTCGATGGACAGTCTCCGAACCAGCCGGCACGGGGCACGGAACGACGCCGGAGCGACGCGGCGGTACGGTCTCGTTCCACCCGGCGCCCTCGCGATCGTCACATGCTGCTGGGCCCTGTTCCTCTCGGTCGTTCACGCGCAAGCTCAAGACGCTGACGCTGAGACCAGAGCACGTCGCCTCTACGAGGTCGGCGAATCTGCATTTGCCGAAGGCGAGTACGAGGTCGCCCTCGACCTGCTTCGCTCAGCGTACGAGCTCTCGCCCCGCCCTGCGCTTCTCTACAACATGGCGATCTGCGCAGATCGATTGCGTCGCGACTCCGAGGCGTTCACCTACTACTCTCAGTACCTCGAGCGCTTTCCGTCGGCTCCGAATCGAGCCGATGTCGAGGCCCGCATTCGCGCGCTCCGTGACGCAACGGCGGGGGCTGAGCCTACCGACGCGCCCGCCATGCCCCCGGCCCCCGACGAGCCGCTCGTTCCACCCTCAACCGTTGTCGCGAACGACGTCACGGCAGAGGGGTGGTTCTGGCCGGTGATCGGGAGTGGGATCGCGCTGGTGCTCGGCGGTGTCGTGGTCGCTGTCGTGCTCGGGACGACGCCGTCCTACGAACCCTACGGGACAGGCGACATCGGAGGAGTGGTGTTTGCCCTCGAGGGGCGCCCATGAAGGCAGTTCTCATCGCGATCTGCATCGTCCTGAGCGCGTGCTCGTTGCAGCCGGCGACCCAGATAGTAGTCCGGGTGAACGCAGAGGAGGGGGTTCGCGCGGACCTCGATGTCGTCCACGTCGTCGTCAACGGCGGAGATGGCACGACCACCGGCGCGCCGCGGGTACAACGCCTCGACGTCCGAGAGCGCCCGTTGCGTTGGCCATTCACCGTCGTCATCGCGCCCATCGACCGGGACAGCCAACGCCGATACGAGGTCATCGTGTCCGCTGAGGGCGCGACGTCGTCGGCTGGCGCGGAGCGGCCCGTGATCGCCCGCGTGCGGGCCGTCAGCGGGTTCGTGCCAGGTGAGACCCGGGTCCTGAACCTCTTGCTCGAGGACGCCTGCCGCTCGGTGTCCTGCAACGAGGACGAGACGTGTCGTGCCGGTGCGTGCGAGAGCGCGTTCATCGACCCGAGGATGCTGCCTGACTTGGCGGCTGCGCCAGACACCGGACTGCCCACTCAGGACGTCGGATACGACTCGTCGCTCGATGGTGGGAACGACGCGGGGAACCTCATCGACGCCTCGGACAGCGGCGCAGCGGCGGACGCTTCGCGTACCGATGGAGGCTCGGAGCCTGGGATCTTGCTGGTCAGGGCCTCCGCCAGTGCAATGGGCGGCGGACACACCTGTGTGCTGCGAGCTGACGGTTCTGTTTGGTGCTGGGGACGCAACGACCAAGGGCAGCTCGGAGACGGAACGCGCTCGGCCCGGGCGCGACCCACACGCGTCATCGACCTGCCCCCGGTCGAAGACCTCGCACTCGGGGGCCGACACACCTGCGCGCGAACCGATGCCGGAACGGTGTTCTGCTGGGGCTCGAACACGGACCTCCAGGTCGGCGCCGGAAGCGCGACGCTGGACGGCGTTCTCACGCCTGTGGAGGTCGACCGGGTCGTGGCCGCGACTGGCATCGCGTGCGGATACGACTTCTCGTGCGCTGTGCTCCTGGACGGTTCCGTCTCGTGTTGGGGTAGCAGTCTCTATGGCCAGTTGGGCGTGGCAGGCGGCAGCTCGTTGCCTCCGCGCAGACTGGACGGCCTCGCCGACATCCAGGCGGTCGCCGCCGGCGCATATCATGCGTGCGCTGCGACTCTGGAGGGTGCTGTCTACTGCTGGGGTCGGGGACCACTCGGTGACGGGAGCGACGGGGATCACCCAGAGCCAGGGCCCGTCGTGATGCCGATGCGGGTGACACAGCTCGCGGCCAGCAACAACACGACTTGTGCTCTCGCCGGGACCGAGGTCTGGTGCTGGGGGGACAACGCTGCACATCCAACAGGCGTCTCGCTTCCCACTCTCGCGCTCTCCGACGTGACGGCCGTCTCGATCGGTGCGGCTGGCTGCGCGATCGGTCTCGATCGCCAACTGCGGTGTTGGGGCGGCTGGGTGGGCGACGGCACCTCGACATCGCGACGCACGCCCGCCCTGCTGGCTGCCCCGGTCGACGTGCTCGAGGTGGCGAGCAACGGCGCGAACGCGGCGTGTGCGCTCGCCTCCGGCGGTCTGTGGTGCTGGGGCCAGAACTTGAACGGCGAAGTGGGCGACGGCACCACGGTGGAGCGCCCGTCTCCCACGCTCGTGTCTCCCTGATCACCCCTCGATTCAGAGGTTCACGACACGCTGCTGGTCGACCTCGAGACCCACGTCCGATCGAAGTGTGACAGCTCACGCCGGCTCGGTGGTCGCGCGCCTGAGGTCCGGCGGCACGAGGGCGCGACGGATCCGAAGCAGGTCGCCCGATTTCGGCGTGCCGGGCGTTGGCTCACGTCGAACGTCCGCCGCTTGCGAGCGGCCGCGGGCCTCACGCAGCTCGAGCTTGCCGAGCGCGCGCGTGTGAGCCTGCAGCTCGTGAACCGCCTCGACTCCGCGACCGCGATGCCGAACCTCACGCTCAACGCCCTCGTCGCCATCGCCTCCGCGCTCGGCTGCGACCCCCACGAGCTCCTCGTCCCCCGAACCCGCCCCGAGCCCCGCAAGGCAGGCCGCCCGCCGAAGTCGTGAGGGTGGGGCTGCTGCGGCCCGCGCGCGGAGCGATTGTCACCCCTGAGGCTGGGTACACGCGCCCCTGGTGCTGAGACCGTCAGTTCTCCCTTTCCTTCCGCGACTCCCTGTGGCCACCTCCCCGACGAAGCACGGGTGGCAGGAGGTGTCTGAGGATGGCGGAGCTGATCACGATCCCAGCGCGGCAGGCGGAGCGCTTCTTCTTCTGGTCGGCACCGGTCCAGGACTCCGAGTTCACTGCGGAAGATCCGCTCGCGCTCGACTACATCGCGCAGCAGGTCGGTCTGTTCCTCCTGCCCACGCTGACGACGCGCAGCTCCCGTGCGCAGGCTTACGCCATGGTCCTCTACGGGCTCCACCTCGCTCAGCGCGCCCTGGACCAGTACGGCCTCGAGGACGACGACGACACACGTCGAGCGCTCTTCGAGCGGTGGGAGCGCTTCTGGGCGCTTGCCACGCTGGAGTCGCGCGACGGACGCCTCGAGCGCGGTGACCCCGACGCCATGCGCGGTGTCCGTGGTGCCGTGCGCGCTTGGTTTCCCGGAGAAAAGCCGCTCCCGCGGGACTACCCCCTGATCTCTCGTCAGCTCGAACTGGGCGCACTGGGCGCCTACCTCGCACCCCTGCGCGCTTCGAGCTTGGTCGTGCCCGGCACGCTGCGCGTCAGCGCGGCAGCGGACGAGATCATCGCGGCGTTCTGGGGCGAGCCAGACGAGAACACACGCACCGGCTGGTACGACGAGTACGCGATGCTCGCGCTCGATCCGGCCCAGACGAGGATTCCCCGGAGCCATCGCAACCTGACTCTCCGGCGGGTCGGTGAACGGAGCCGACTCTCCTGCCTGACGGGCCGCGAGAATCAGCAACGTCGCCTCTACGCGGCGCTGCTCCATGGAGTCCGTGACCGGACAGGCACCACGAGACCGATCGCCGACCTCGTCGAGGCCTCCTCCGTGGATCGCGTGGTCGGCACGCGCGACATCCTCGATGGTGCAGTCGCCGGGCGCTGGGGCGAGCTCGACGCGGCGCTCGTCGAGCTGCTCGTCCTCGGTCGTCGCTTCGGCGAAGTCATGCACACCACCCTTCAGCTGTTCGATCGCGTCTACGTGAGCCTGTCATCCGCTGGCTGGCAGGCGCAGCGTTCGGACATGGCGCGCGAAGCGCTTCCCGCCGAACGCCTGAAGGCCTTCCGCGAAGCCAGTGAAGCACTTCTGGCGGCACCACAGGTCGCGAGGCTTCGGGGTCTCCCCGCGCACGGAGCTTCGTTCCTTCGCTTCCTGGAGGAAGCGCGCACGACATCCCCCGACCAGGTCATCGAGCTCTTGCTCGCCTACCACCGACGCGTCCAGCGGGACCGACGACGCGGCGATGCGTGGATCCGCGACGACTCGGGGCGTCTGACGCTCCTGCTCACCTCGTACACCGCACGTCCCGAGGCGGATCGGTTTCCCGGACTTCGTCTCGGAGTCGTTCGCCAGCTTCTGGTGGACTGCGGACGTCTCTCGTCCACGCACCTCGCGGCAACGGCGGAGGTGGAGTCGTGAAGATCGATCTCCGCCGGATCACCGAACAGCTGATTGCGGAGTCGCCCTGCGTCGCGGCTGTATTCTGCTCGTACAATTTCGACCCGGCGTACTTCGAAGAGCAGGTTCTTCGGGCCGTCCTTCGCGTCGACGCGGATCCGGAGGAAGCCACGATGGCCTTCCTCGAGGAGTCTCGCAGAAGGCTGAAGGAGACCCCGGTCGCGGTTCTGGTGGACGCCTCGATGCGGCGTCCGGGGCGCCGCCTCCCGTATGACCAGCTTCTGGTCCGGCAGCGGACCTTCCATCCGAAGCTCGCTCTCCTCATCTTCGACGACCATGCGAGGTTGCTGGTCGGATCGGCCAACCTGACGCGAAGTGGCTTCGAACAGAACCTCGAAGCAGGCTTCGTTCGCCACCTCCACTACGAGGACCCCGCTGACTGCGAAACCCTTCGCGAGGTGCGAGCGTTCCTCGCGCGCTGTGTCGAGATCGCCGCGCACCCCGGAACACTGCTGGCCCAGGCGCTCGAATCCCTGGACCGTCGCCTGCCTCCGCGCCCGGCGCGCCCGCCCGGCCGCGACCACCGACTCGTCTCGTCGTTCGATGCTCCAATCCTCGACCAGATCCTCGCACTGGTCTCGCCCGCAGCGCGTCTCACCCACGTCGGCGTTCTCGCGCCCTACTTCGAGCTCGACGACCAAGCGATCGGCACGGACACCGGGCTCCCGTCGCTCCTCGACGGCCTCGTCGAGCGCGCCGCAGGCGCTGTGCGACTCGACGTCGGTGTCTCTTGGACCGACTCGCCGCTCGATCCGGGCTCGACGAGCACTCCGGGCGTGGAGGAGCACCTCGACAGTCTCTGGGCGTGGCGCTGGCGGGAGGAGCACGAAGGGCGTCATCGTGATCGCATCGAGTACCTCG
>JBILLJ010000273.1:0-5734 GCA_044376125.1 Sandaracinaceae bacterium | reverse complement strand
TCGTCGACGGCGACATCGACCGCCCCCTGGTCATCGGCACCGTCTACCACGGCACCAACACGCCCCCGTATCCGCTGCCCGACGACAAGACCAAGAGCACCATCAAGAGCAACTCCACCCCCGGCGGTGACGGCTTCAACGAGCTCCGCTTCGAAGACGCCGCCGGCCACGAGGAGATCTTCATCCATGCCCAGAAGGACATGAACGAGAAGGTTCTCCACGATCACTCCCAGTCCGTCGACAACAACCAGAGCATCACGGTCGGTGGCAATCAGACCGAGAGCGTGAGCGGCAATCAGACGCACAGCGTCGAGGGCGACCGCCGCGCGACCGTCACCAAGAACGAGACGCTCCACGTCGAGAAGGACCGCACCCGCACGGTGACTGGCAATGATCGCACCACCATCACCGGCACGCGTCGCGTCGAGGTCGCGAAGCGGAACGACGAGATCTACCAGAAGGGCCGCCAGGTCGACGTCACGGACTGGGACATCCTGAACGTGCTCTCCGGCGCGAACCGCACGGTCCACGTGACCGGCCAGTACAACACCACCGCCGACCAGAAGTTCAACGTCCAGCAGGCCCAGACGCAGATCCTGATGGAGAACAAGATCCACGCGCAGTCCGACGGCGTCGTCGAGCTGGTCGTGGGGTCCAACTTCGTGAAGGTCGATCCCGCCGGCAAGATCTCGCTCAGCGCCTCGAGCGAGATCAGCCTCACGTGTGGATCCGCGAGCCTGAAGCTCAAGTCGGACGGCACGATCGAGATCGGTGGTCCGCAGAAGATCTCGCTCACGGGCGCAGGTCAGAACTCCATCGAGGTCGCCCCGGCTGGCGTGACCGTGAGCGGCGTGGGCATCACGTCCAACGCGATCGGCGAGCACAACATCATCGGCGCCATCGTCCGCATCAACTGATCAGGGGGATCTGCGATGCGCGAGATGCTGGAAGACCTGCGTGAGACGCTCGCGGAGTTCGCGGAGCAGCCGGACTGGCCGATGCTGGTCGTCCGCGCGAACGACATGGCTGGGGGCCTGGTCCTGCAGCAGCTGGAGGCGGTCGAGTCGATCAACGATCGAGACCTGTTCTTCCGCTTTCCGCACCCGCTCGACACCACCGCGGACGACTGGACGGTCAAGGCGATGGTGAGCCTGAAGCTCGACGTCGAGCGCTCGAATCGGGTGCTCGCGAAGACGAACCCGGACGCGAGTCCCCTCGCCCCCACGCCGCCGACGGTCCTCGACGCGCGCCTGAGCCTCACCGAGCGCTGGCGCCTGGCCGTCCAGTACATGAGCGAGATGCTGCCGAACACGGCGCATCACCGGCTCGTGCTCGCGACGATGCCGAACCAGATCGGCAGTCCGGTCGAGCACGCCAAGCTCGTCGGTGCGCTGATGACGGTCAGTCACGAGGCGAGCGCCTCGCACGTCCGCGTGATGGTGCGCGATCCCGGCTCCGAGCTCGAGCCCCACCTGCGGCGTCTGGGCGCACGCTTCCTCAGCTACGACGTCGACCTGAGCGCCGCCGCGATGATCGACGGCCTGGTCCGCGACGCGGGCAATCCTGCCACCGAGCCCGCGCAGCGCATGAAGGCCCTCCTCCAGCTCGCCTTCATCGACCACGCGCACAACCGCACCCAGCAGGCGCTCGAGAAGTTCGGCCGTCTCTGCACCTACTACACGATCGAGAAGCAGCCAGGCATGCACGCGGTCGCGCTCTACGGCGCCGCCCTCGCGATGGACCGTGTCGTGAAGGACAAGGTCTCCGTGAGAGAGCGCATGCAGTCCGCCATCGCGCTCGCGCTCGAGGCCAAGGCGTATCCCGTGCTCCTCGAGGTGCTCATGGCGATCGTGCCAGTCTGCATGGGCCTCAAGGAGCACGAGGACGCGCAGAGCTACGCCGACAGCGCGGTGAAGATCGCCAAAGGCACCTTCCACGCGGGCCGCTACATCGACGCGCTCGTCTTGCGCGGGGATGCCGAGCTCGCGCTCGAGCGCCCTGCCGAGGCACGCGCCAGCTGGGAGCTGGCGGCCGAGACGTCCGAGAAGGCCCAGTGTCCCGCCGCGGGTCAGCCCGCGCTCGAGCGCCTCGCGCGCCTCTTCCGACAAGCCCGCATGCGCCCCGAGGAGCGCGCCGTGGAGTCGCGGATCTCCTTGATTCCCAAGGTGCCGTCATGACGCGCATCGGCAGCCCCGCTCGTCTGCGCCCACCCGCCGCCACGCATCCCGCAGCACCTCCACCCTCTGGGACCGGCGAGACACCCTCGTCGACAGCAGATGACGCCCTTCGCTCGCGCGCGGCCGCGGAGCCGCCGACACCCGATGCAGGCGCTTCGACTGGCGAGAGCGGAGCTGGGTCCTTCCCGGCTGCCAACGGAAGCGGCCGCGGTGGGAATCCCCCCGCGCCTCCCCCCGCACAACCGAACGCCGTTCAGAGAGCGGGGACTGCCATCGACCAGGCCGTCGACTCCGCCGTGGTCGCCACGGCCAACGTCCCCGTCGCGCTCCCGATCGCCCAGCTCATCGACCGCACCGTCATCACGCCGTTCACGGCCATCATGCAGGGGCCGCCACCCAACGCCGGCACGGCGGGGATCGTGCGATACGGCATCGACAGCATCGCGGGTGTCGCTGGCGTCGTGATGGGAGCCATCTCGCTCCCTGGCCAGATCCTCGACACCGCCGTTGCGAGCCTGTCGAGCGCCATCATGCCACCGGGCATGGGTTTCCCGGCGGCGTGCGCGGGCACGACGCTGCACATGGGAATGCCGCACTCCCACATCCCGCCTCCAGCCCCACCGGTGATCCTGCCCAGCATCGGCGACGCCACCGGCCCCGGGTGCTTGACGGTGATGATCAACGGCATGCCCTCGCTGCGCGCGAGCGACGTCGGCTTCGCGCCCACGTGCGGCAGCGCCGGAGTCCTCGAGATCATCACGGGCAGCGCGAGCGTCTTCATCAACGGCAAGCGCGCCGCGCGGGCGATGGACATGACCCGAGTGTGCAACCCCCTCGGTGTGTTCTCGGCCATGGCGGCGATGTCCGCAGCGATGAGCGGTCTCGATCTGGCCATGGCGGCGCTGCCGGTGGTGCAGGGCATTGCGGGAGCCGCGGCCGAGTACGAGACGATGGAGTCCTCGACCGGCGCCGAGGCCGAGGCCGCCGGAATGGCCGCCATCGGGCAAGGGCTCAATGCAGCCATGATGGCGGCACAAGCCGCTGCCGACGCTGCGACCAACGCGCTGCGCGCCACGGTCGGAGTCCCACCCGCGATCCTTCCGCCCGCGCCCGTCGTACTCGGGATGCTGACGCCGATCCCGATCGGTCGCCCGGTGCTGATCGGTGGCATCCCCGTTCCTCCCCTGGGCGACATGCTCAATCACGGCATCGCCCAGCGCCGCCAGCGCATGCGCGAGCGCCGACGCCCCACCCACCTGGATGGCGACGGCCCGCCCCACCTCCACCCGCACGGCGGCGACGACGCCGACGCCCGCCCCCGGCCGCACACCAACGATGCGGGCAACGACTGCACTACCGGCAGTGGATGTCCCATCGACGCCGTGACTGGTGCGATGTTCGACGACTACCTCGACTTCCAGTCGACGGGCCTCTTTCGGTGGGAGCGCACCTACAACAGTGATCAGGCCGTCAGGGGCGGTCCCGTCGGGCGAGGGTACCGCCACACCTACCAGCGAGAGCTCGTCACACGCCTGCATCGCTGCACGTTCGTCGACGACTTCGGCAACGAGATCCGCTTTCCGCGGTTCGATCCCGAACTGCGCCGCGTGACGGCGCTGGGCTACCACCTCGAGCGACTCAGCCCGGAACGCTATCGTCTCTGGCGAGAAGACCGCCCGGTGATGACGTTCGTCACGCCGCGAGGCTCACTCCGAGCTCGCCTCACATCGCTCACCGAGAGCGACGCCGCCCTCGCCGCGCGAGGTGGCCGTGACCGCCGCATCCTCGACCTCCAGTACGACGAGCGCGGTCAGCTCAAGGGACTCGAGGAATCGGAGGGTGCGGCGCGCGTCCGCTACCGCCTCAAGCTCGATCGCGACGGTCACATCGAGAGTCTGTGGCGCGGGCACGAGGAGACTCCCCTCGTGGAGTACGCCTACGACCGTCGCGGGTGTCTGCTCGAGGTCCGCCGTCGAGACGGCTCGCGAGAGCGCTACAAGCACGACATCGATCATCGCGTCACGGAGCGGACCGACGGCAGCGGCTACGCGTTCCGCTGGCGCTACGACGAGAAGGGTCGCGCTGTGTGGTCGAGCGGTGAAGACGGGCTCTGGCCTGTCTCGCTCGAGTACGACAGCCGCACCACGAAGGTGACGAACGGCGATGGTGGCGTCGTCACGTACCACTTCCGGGCCGACGGGCTCGTGACCAAGATCGTTGATCAGTGCGGAGGTGTCCACGAGCGCCTGGTGGACGAGCGCGGCCGCGTGATCCGAGAGATCTCGCCGACCGGGCGGGTCAAGGAGCTGCTCTACGACGAGGCCGGCGCTCTGGTCGGACGCCGTGACCACTTCGGCGATGTCATCCCCCCACGGATGGTGGATCCGACACCGGCCAATCCTCGTGCGCTCCGGTTGCCGAGCTCGGACCGTGGATGGCTCCTCGGCTCCACGCGAGTCGATGCCTCGGATGCCCATTGGCACGTTCCGCCCGCGCTGCGCACGTTCGAGTGGGCGCTCGTGCCGCCCCCCAAGCTCGCCGAGCCCCGCAGAGCGTTCGACGACCTCGGTCGGGTGACGGAGGAAGTCGATGGCCGTGGGCGAGTGCGACGCACGCGCTTCGACGGTCGAGGGCGCCCGGTCGAAGAGACGGATCGCGATGGCCGGACACGTCGATGGCGGCGCGGGCGGTGGTCCCTCGTGCTCGCCGAGGAAGATGGACTCGGTCAGCTCACGCGCTTCCGCCACACGGCGACCGAGGCCATCTCGTCGGTCGTCGACCCGGGCGGCTCACTCACCGAGTATGACTACGACCTCCGTGGCCGCCTCTGCCGCGTGCGTCGGCACGGTGGAGTGCACGTCGAGTACGACTACGACCCAGGTGATGCGCTCCTCGCGAAGCGGGACGGTCAGGGCAACACGCTGGCGACGTTCACTCCACACGCGAACGGGTATCCCGCGCGCATCGAGCTCTCGAGCGGCGGAACACTGGTGCTCGAGTACGACGCTCGGGGCCGGGTGCGCGAGGGCTCGAGCACGACGACGCACGATGGTCGCACGCTCACGTACGTGTCTCGCCGCGACGCGCGGGGCACGGTGCTGTCGGACCTGCGGGACGGCGAAGGGCTCGTCCGGATGCGCCTCGGCACCGAGCGGACGCGCACGGTGCTGTTCGGTCGCTTCGCGCTCGAGGAGCAGAGTCGTGCGGAGGGCACGACGCTCGTCGGCCCGAGCGGTGCGCGGGAAGACCTCTATCTGCGGCCGGACCTTCGCGTGGAGCGGCGGCTCCCGAATGGGACGCTGGAGCTGAGCCAGTTCGACGAGGAGGGGTTCCTCACGGGGCGCGCGACGCACAAGCGCGCGTCGGATGGGGCGGAGGTGTCCTGGGGCGTTCGCTACGAGCGCAGTGGTGAAGGAGATCTGGTCAGCGTGTGGGACAGCGCTCGCGGTCCGGTTCGCTACGAGCTGGACGCGGCGCATCGCCTGGTGGGCGTGGACCGGAACGGGACGCGAGAGCTCATCGACCTGGACCCGGCCGGCAACGTGCTCGGCAAGCGG
>JBILLJ010000157.1:0-19389 GCA_044376125.1 Sandaracinaceae bacterium | reverse complement strand
GGCCCGCGTTCTCCATCGCGCCCGCGGCGAAGTCGGGCACCGCGACGATGTCGAGCTTGTCGAACGGATACGGGATCGCGAACCAGCGCTCGAGCGCCTCGACGATGCGCGGCGTGTGCTGCATCGCGAACGCCATCTCGGGGCCGCGGCCGCGGGGCGCGAGGCCGCGGAGCTGGAGCGGCGTCGTGCGCACGTCGTTCGGCGGGATCGTGGCCTCGACGACGTCGAAGGGGCCCACCGCGAACGCGACGAGGTAGGTGGGCAGGGCCTCGGTGCTCGCGAAGCGCACGCGCGTGAAGCCCTCGACGCTCGTGGTCTCGAGCTCGCGGCTGTTCGCGAACGCGCGCAGCGTCGGGGGCACCGTGAGGGTCACGTCGAACGGCACCTTGAAGCGCGGCTCGTCGAAGCACGGGAACGCGCGGCGCGCCGAGAGCGCCTCGAACTGCGTGAAGGCGTAGTGATCCTCGCCGACGGCCACGTGGTAGAGGCCCTCGAGCGTCTGGTCGAACGCGCGCGTGTACTCGATCACGAGGTGTGTCGCGCCCGGACCGACGGCGCGCGGGAACACGACGCGCGCCATGCCCTCGTCCGTGTCCACCTCCTGCCAGGTGCCCACCGCCTCGCCGCTCGCGTCGGTGATCACCACGCGAGAGACCGAGAGTTCGCGGCCGTGGATCCAGATCCGCGGGCTCGCCTCGGCGAGCGTGACGTCGATCTCCGCGCGCCCCGAGAAGGTCTCGGCCGCCGGATCGACACGCAACGAGAGCGTGTAGCGCGTGGGCGAGACGCCCTCGGGCAGCCGGAAGGGCGCCGCTTCGTCGGACACCGTGACCGCGGCCGTCGTGTCGTCGGGACGCGGGCCGTGCTCGGGCATCACGGTGGAGGAACCGCCACCACAGGCGGCGAGGACGAAGGCAGCGAGGATCGCGAGGCGCGTGCGCATGCCGCGGGGCATAGCGTCGATCGGGCGATCGAGCATCCGTGATCGAAGGGCTCCTCGGCTCGCGCCTGGGCCGCCTTCACGCGAGACGAGCTCCGTGGAGCCTCGAAACGCGAGCGGCTCGCCGCCACCGAGAGCGACCTCGAGCACGATCAGCACGTTCGTGCCGGTCTCGCGGTCGAACGAGAGCATCGCCCCGTCGCGCGGATACGGTCGCTCGGTCCCGAGATACGTGAGCTCGCCCAGAGACCGCTCTCGAGAGATCGCAGCGGGGGTCGCGACCTGCGTATCCTGCCGCCGTGGCCGCGACTGCGCGCAACCTCTGCTTCCACTACGTGACCGAGCGGCCGGGCACGATGCGCCTGGGGCTCGACGCGGCCACCTTCCGCGCCGTGATCGAGCGCGAGCGCTCGCAGCGCAGGCCCGCGCGGCTCTCGGACTATCTCGGCGCGAGCCCGCCGGGGCCCGACAGCTTCACGGTCTCGTTCGACGACGCGCACGTCTCGGTGCTGACGCTCGCGGCGCCGATCCTTCGTGAGCTCGGCGTGCCCGCGACGCTCTTCGTGCCGAGCGCGTGGATCGGCACCGGCCCCGACTGGCTCGACGACGCAGGCCTTCGTGCGCTCCGAGATCTCGGCTGGGATCTCGGCGCGCACACGCTCCATCACCCGCGCATGCGCGTGCGCCTCTTCGGCGAGGACGAGGCCGCGCACGCGGCGCGCCTGGCGCACGAGTGCGCAGCCTCGCGAGCGCACCTCGGGCGCTGGATCGGGCGCGACGTGACCCTCTTCGCGTACCCCTACGGCGACGATCCACCGCTCGCGCACCGCGCCGTGGAGGCCGCAGGGGTGCGCGCGAGCTTCACCGTGCGTGATGCGTTGCCGCTCGATCGCGACCTCGAGTGGAGCGGCGATCTCCGCTCGATCCCGCGCATGGACGCGCTCGAGGCGTGTGGCCTCGTCGCGCCGAGGCAGGCCGAGCCGCTCGGCATCTCGGTGATCGTGCCCGTGCGCGACCGGCCGCGCATGATCCGCGAGGTCGTGCGCCGATGGCTCGCGCAGAGCTATCCCGAAGATCGCTTCGAGCTGATCGTCGTCGACGACGGCTCCGCGCTCTCCCTCGAAGGCGCCCTCGATCCACGCGTGCGCGTCTTGCGCGTCTCGGAGCCCGATCGCCCCTTCCGTGCCGGGCAGGCGCGCAACGCGGGCATCGCCGCGGCGCGCTTTCCGATCGTGCAGCTCGCCGACTCCGACGTCGCCGTCGAGGCCGACTTCCTCTGGGCCGTGGACTGGGCCCATCAGCGCAGCGGCGGCGAGGGCGTCGGGCGCGCGGTGCTCCTCGGCGCGCTCAGCGGCTACAACCTCCACGACCTCGGCCAGCGGCATCGGCTCTCGGAGATCGAGGCCGAAGGCGATCTGGCGTCGATCCCGATCATCGCCGATCGCCAGCGCGAGCCCGCGGCGCGCGCGGTGATCGACAACGTCGACTGGCTCGAGGAGCCGTGGCGGCTCTTCTACACGGGCAACGTCTCGTTCCCGCGCGCGCTCTTCGACGAGCTCGGTGGCTTCGCGGATGGCTTCTCCGGCTGGGGCCTGGAGGATCTCGATCTGGGCCTCCGCATGCACCGCGCAGGCGCCACGTTCCTCTACTCGCGCTTCGCGATGGGCCTCCACGTCGAGGACGAGGACGAGCCCGTGCCGCGCAACCCGTTCCGCCGCAAGCACGCGAGCCGCGAGGACTTCGCAGGCTACCTCGCGAACCTCGCGCGCTGGCGCGCCATGCATCCCGACGAGCCCGCGCTCGTGCGCTTCGCGGAGCGCACCGAGAGCGACGTCGCGGAGATCACGGGGCGGCCCGGCACCGTGGGCATCGAGCTCGGCGGCGCCCTGCCGACCGACGCGCCAGCCTCGCCGCTCCATCGCGTGATCCACCGCGTCGCGCCCGGCGGCGTGACGAAGGACGAGCTGCTCGAGCGCGTCGCGTACGCCACCAACGTCGGCGCCAAGCGCCTCTGGCTCCAGGGCGGCGACGTCGCGGCGGACCCGCACCTCGTCCCGCTGCTCGAGGCCGCCCGCGCCGCGAGGCTCGGCGTAGGGATGCAGAGCGGACCGCGCGCGCTCGTCGATCGAGAGCATGTCTCGCGGCTACGCGCGCGCGGCCTCGACCACGTCACGCTGCTCCTCGACCCCGCGCACGACGCGCTCGATCGACACCTCGACGCCGCGTACGGCGCCGCCGTGGCGAGCCTCCGCGAGGCGCACGTGCACGTGGGCGCGCGTGTCGTGGCCGGATCGATCGCGCATGCCGCCGAAGGGCTCGCGCGCGCACGTGCGCTGGGCCTCGAGGAGATCCGCGTCGCGCTGCCGAGCGCGCTCCACGACGCCTGGCGCGCCGACGAAGCGATCGTGCCCGAAGCGCTCGCCCCTTGAGCGCGCGCTCGCGCGTCAGTCGCCCATCGTCACCGCGTGCTTGGCGATGCGGTCGAGCGAGAAGCCGGAGACGAGCTCGCGCGCCGTGAGCGACTCCTCTCGATCGACGAGGCCCAGCGTGCGAGCGAGACGCCCCACGAGCGACTCGGCGCGCACGCCTCGATCGCGCTGCTCGCGCACCGTGATGCGCCCGTGTCGCTTGGCCAGACGCTGTCCATCGGGGCCGAGCACGAGGGGCACGTGCGCGTAGCGCGGCGCCTCACCCCCGAGCGCGTCGATCAGCGCGAGCTGTCTCGGCGTGGACGAGAGGAGATCGTCGCCGCGCACGACGTCGGTGATCTCCATCGCGAGGTCGTCCACCACGACCGCGAGCTGGTAGCTGTGCACGCCATCGGCGCGACGCACCACGAAGTCGCCTGCGCCCAGGCCCGCCGCGACCTCGCCGTGCACGCCGTCGACGAACGCGCGCGCGTCGGCGCGATCGAAGCGGAAGCGCATCGCCGCCGCGCGCTCGGGGTGCGTGGGGCCCGAGCGACACGTGCCCGGATAGATCGGCTCCTCACCGTGCGGTGCGCTCGCGACGCTCTCGATCTCCTTGCGCGAGCACGTGCAGCGGAAGAGACGTCCGCTGCGCTCGAGCCGCTCGATCGCGGCGTCGTAACGATCGCGCCGCTCGGACTGGAGGTACGGACCACACGCGCCGCCGACGTCCGGACCTTCGTCCCAGTCGAGGCCGAGCCAGCGCAGATCGTCGAGCATCGCCTCGAGCGCCCCCGGCCTGACGCGCGGTGCATCGAGATCCTCGACGCGCAGGACGAGCACGCCACCGGCGGCGCGCGCGGCGAGCCAGGCGAGCAGCGCGGTGCGCGCGGTGCCGAGGTGGATCGGCCCGGTCGGCGACGGCGCGAAGCGCCCTCGGTGGATCTGCCGTGCGGAGCTCATCGCGTCGTCGCGAGTGAAGCACGAGCGAGGACGCGAGCGAACGAACGAGAAGACCACGAAGACGAAGGGCCCGCCGCGTGAGCGACGAGCCCTTCTTCCTGCGCGGTCACGAGGGATCGTGACGCGTCGTGCTCACCAGCGGTCGCCACCGCCACGGCCGCCGCGACCACCGCCGCCGCCGCCGCCGCCGTAGCCACCGCCGCCACCACCACGGCCGCCGCCGCCGCCGCCGCCGAAGCCGCCGCGACCACCGCCGCCGCCGCCGCCGCCGCCACGGCCACCGCCGAAGCCACCGCGACCGCCGCCACCCTCACGGCGCTCCTCGGCCTCGTTGACCTTGAGGTTGCGGCCGTCGAGCGTGGAGTTGTTGAGCTCCGCCGCCGCGCGCTTCGCGAGGTCGTCGCTCTCCATCGTCACGAAGCCGAAGCCGCGCGAGCGACCGGTCATGCGATCGAGGACGATGACGGCCTCCGTCACGCCGCCGATGGCCGCGAAGTGATCCTTCAGCGTGTCCTCGGTGGTGTGGAACGCGAGGTTGCCCACGTAGAGGCGATTGCCCATGTCTGTCTTCTCTTCTCTCGGGCCCAGTCTGAAAATCGCGCTCGCTGCCCGCGCTCGATCGCGATGTGCTCCCCGGAAGCGGGAGCGTTTCGCGCCTCGGAGGCGCGAACGTGCATTTCACGACGCGGAGCGACGAAGACCAGCCAGAGGCTCGGATCGAAGTACGGACGTGACGGGCGCGGATCTACGACGACACAGGCCGCGAAGCAAACTCCCGACCCGAGGTCGCCAGACGGCGGAGCGATTCCACGTCGAGCGGAGGGGCCTCGAGATGAGGAAACACCAAGTGGCGTGGGCGATCCAGCAGATCGGCGACGAACCGCGCCGCCCGCGCAGCACGCTCCCGATCGTCGGCAACGATTCGATCTCGATACCGCCTGGCGCGCATCAGAACGGTGGATCGGGTGGGTTCGTCGGTGCGCGCGTCGCTCACGCTGGTGCGAGCCACGCGGTTCGAGAGCACGGTGTCGATGCGCACGCCGCGATCGACGAGGCCTCTGGCGAGCGCGCGTGCGTCCTCGAGGTGCGTCGCATCGGGCGCGGCGGCGAGCACGAACGCGGTGCCGGGCGCGCGCAGGATGCGCTGCACCTCCGCGGCGCGCGTCGCGAAGCCCGTGCGGAGGTGGAGAAAGACCGCGAAGAAGCCCGCGAGATCTTCGGCGAGCTCGCGCCCGAAGAGCTGCGCGAGCAGCTCGCCGACGACCGCACTCCCTCGACGCCGCAGGCTCGCACGAAGGCCGCTCTCTCGCGGACCGAGCGCGGCGACGAGCGCGTCGGCGACGCCCGATCCCGCGAAGCGCGCGAGGCGCGACGGCGCATCGAGGATGTCCAGCGCGCTCCGCGTGGGCGGCGTGTCGAGCACGACGAGATCGTGCTCCGCGCGCGTCACGAGATCGTGGAGCCTCTCCATCGCGACGTAGGCGTGCGGGCGCGCG
The DNA here is from genome assembly GCA_044376125.1 of Sandaracinaceae bacterium. Taxonomy (GTDB): domain Bacteria; phylum Myxococcota_A; class Polyangia; order Polyangiales; family Sandaracinaceae; genus JAFLCL01. The sequence goes on along the minus strand of JBILLJ010000157.1, from coordinate 13,582 downwards.
AGGGTGCGCGAGAAGGCCTCGTACACGCGGTTGTCGAGGATCGCGCGGCGATCCTGCTCGCTCGTCGCGATGCGACCGACGAGGGCATCGAAGCTCGCGCGCGTGTCGAGCATCGCGGCCTCGAGGCCAGGCGCACCGGGCACGGGCCGGAGCGCATCGTCGAGGCGCCCCGAGAGGCCGAGCGCGCTCGCGAGGCGACGCGCGGGGTCGATCGTCACGAGCGCGACGCGACGGCCCGCGGCGGCGGCGTCCACGGCGATCGCGGCGGCGAGCGTCGTCTTGCCCACGCCGCCGGGACCCACGCACACGAGCACGCTCGCCTCGCGATGCACCGCCGCGAGGCTCGTCACGCGAGCACCCGTTGGGCGAGCGCACCGAGCCGCGCGAGCGACGCATGCGAGAGCGCCTCGCCGCTGTGCTCGAGCTCGGGCAGGACGACGCGCGGGTGCGCGGTGCGCGAGAGCGCCTCGAGCGCGAGCGACTCGCGATCCCATCGACGCGTGCCTTCGAGCGCCAGGCTCAGGGCCTCGCGATCCGCAGGAGGGAGCTCACCCTCGAGGAGCGCGCGCGCCTCGGGCTCTTCGTCCGGCGCGAGCGGTCGCTCGGCGCGACGGTTGACGACGACCGTGCCGATGGGGACGCGACGGCGCGCGAGCTCCGACTCGAGCTCGAGGGTCTCTTCGATCGAGAGCGCGAGCGGCAGCGTCACGAGGTGCACGCGCGTGCGCTCGGCGTCACCGAGGATCGCGCCGAGGCCTCGCACCAGCTCGCTGATCGGACCGGCGGGCGCGATCTGCGCGAGCAGGGCCGGCAGCTCGAGGAACATGAGGGCGTGGCCCGTGGCGTCGAGGTCCACGAGCACGAGGTCGAAGCGCGTGCCGAGCTCGGCGACGTGCTCGAGCGCCAGCAGCTCCGGCACGGCGGGCGCAGCCTCGAAGAAGGTCCCGAGCCCACGGCTCGACGCGATGCGCGAGGCGAGCGCGCGCGAGCGCACGCGGCGCGCGAGGTAGTCGGCGAGCGCGTGCTCGAGCGAGACGTTGCTCGCCCACACGCCGCGGCCCACCTCCGTCGGCGCGTGGCCGATCGCGCCGGGCGCGAGGCCGAGCACGCTCGCGAGCGAGCTCCGATGGCCGAGCTCCACGATCACCGGGCGAGCCCCGCGCTCGGCGGCCGCGAGCGCGAGCGCCGCCACGAGCGTCGTCTTGCCGACGCCACCCTTGCCGGTGAAGAGATGAAGGCGCGGCGAGGCGCTCACTCGACGGGCACCGTCGACCATGGGCCGAGCACGCCGTGCGCGTCGACGAACGCCACGCGGATCGCGGTCCCCGCGGGCGGGAAGGTCACTCCGTAGGGCGACATGCCACAGTGCCCCGAGCCCATGAGCACGGCGGTGCCGCCCGAGATCCAGCGCACGTTGCCCTGGCTCGCGCCGCCCTGCGTCCACGCGAAGACGACCGCGCTCTCGGGCGGCGAGGGCCCGTCGAGCACGAACGAGAGCGTCTGCGTGGGAGCCCAGCGGCCCGGACCGGAGGTCGTCGTGAAGTGTCCGTGCGGCGCCGCGAGCGACCCGGTCGCGAGCGCGCCAGCGACCTCGATCGTGCCGGGGGTCCACGGCGCGGTCTCCCCTCCGTGGCGACCCGGTGGCGCCGCGCGGTGCACGCGCACCTCGTAGGTGCCCGCGACGGTGCCCGGCGGCACGCGCAGCGCGAAGACGTGCGGAGCGAGCTCGGTGCGCTCGAGCGAGAGCTCGTTCGCATCGGACGGCCGCGCGAGCACGACGCGGTCCCGCACGGCGTCGCTCGAGAGGTAGAGGAGGATCGAGCCTCCCGCGGGCACGCGCGAGCCCGTCGGCGTGACGAGCATCGGGGCCTCGGGGCGCGGCGCGGCGCAGCACGCGTGGCTCGGGCTCGATGGCACGAGGATCACGCCGCCGAGCGCGAGGGCGGTGGCGAGGACCAGGGCGTGATGGAGGCGCACGTCGCGATGGTGCCCCCATCCGCGCGCTGCGTCACGCCGCGGTGGTGCGAGCGCGCCGCGAGCGACCGTCGGGCACCGGACCCGATCGCATCAGCCGATCGCGCAGCGTCGTGCGCGCGACCCCGATCGCGCGCGCCGCGGCGGAGACGGAGCCGTGTTGCTCGACGAGCAGGCGCGCGCCGAGCGGCGAGACGTCCGCGAGCGCATCGATGCCGGCGATCGCCTCGATGGCGCTCCGCACGTCCTCTGCGTGGATCACGCCGCTCGAGAGCGCCGCCGCGCCGAGGATCACGCTGCGCAGCTCGCGCGCGTTGCCTGGCCAGCCGTACGCGAGGAGCGACTCGAGGGCGTCGCGGCTCAGCGTGCGTGGACCGAGGGTCGAGCGCGCCTGCGCGAGGAAGTGCGCCGCGAGCTCGCGCACGTCTTCGGGGCGCTCGGCCAGCGGTGGCACGTCGATGCGCGCCTGCACGAGGCGGTAGTAGAGGTCCGCACGAAACCCGCCACGGGCCACGAGCGCGCGCAGGTCGCGGTGCGTCGCGCAGACGAGCCGCACGTCGACGCGGCGCTCGCCCTCGCCTCCGACGCGACGCACCGACCAGTTGTCGAGCACGCGCAGCAGGCGCGCCTGGATCGAGAGGGACAGCTCGCCGATCTCGTCGAGGAAGAGCGTGCCGCGATCGGCCTGCTCGAAGACGCCGCGGCGGCTCGCGTCCGCGCCGGTAAAGGAGCCTTTCTCGTGGCCGAAGAGCTCGCTCTCGACGAGGTCGCGAGGGATCGCCGCCGCGTTGAGCGCGACGAAGGGCTGGCTCGCGCGAGGGCCCCGCGTGTGGAGCGCGCGCGCGAGCCCCTCCTTGCCGGCGCCGCTCGGGCCCCACACGAGCACGGGGCTCATCGACTTGGCCAGGCGCTCGACCTTGCCGAGGATCTCGATCATCTGCCACGACGCAGCGATCAGGCCGTCCTCACGCGCATCCCCGCGCCGGCCTTGCTCCACGACGAAGATCTCGGTGCGCCCGAGCCGCAGCCGCGAGCCCGCGGCGATGCGTCCGAGCTCGGTGCGCACGTTGTCGATCCACGTGCCGTTGCGGCTCCCGAGGTCGCGGACCCAGGCCGTCTGTCGCCCCGGCTCGAGCCGACAGTGCAGCCCCGAGACCGCGCGGTCGGCCAGGACGACGTCGCAGCCGGGCTGAGAGCCGATCGTGAGCGGCCGCCCTTCGAGCTTCACGCGCCGCGCCTCGCGCCCACGACCGATGACCAGGGTGAGGTGCTCGTCGGGCTCGAGCCCCACGTAGATCGGCTCGGTCACGAGCGAGACCTCGCCCGAGCTCGTCACCGCGAGCTCGGGCGCAAGCGCCAGCGAGTGCCGCTGCCCGAGCGGGAGCTCGACCCCGGGCGACAGCCGCAGCGCAGGGCCGCCCTCGCAGAGAGGCCTCGCGACGGGCACTCCGTCGCTGCCCTCCTGCACGAGCCAGGCGCGCGCCGGCACCTCCGCGTCGTGCACCACGACGTCGCAGCCCGGACCACTTCCGACCTCGAGGGGTCGGCCTTTCAAGGGGAACACGCGGATGGGCTCCCCCCGGAACGAGAGAACGATGGCTTCCATGCGCGCCCTCATCGCGCGCTCCGGTCGCCGGTTGCGTGGCCGGGACGAAAATCTCGTGCACGCACCCGACCTCGCCTTCGTGCGTCCCAAGGCCATGCCCTCTGGCGTGTCTATCCCCGCTGCCATGCCCGCGCGCCCCCTCGGCCCGCTCTCGCTCGCGCTCTCTTGCGGCGTGGCCCTCGCGCTCGCGCTCCTGCCCGCCGCGGTCCAAGCGCAGCGGCGCCGCGCACCACGCGCCTCCGCCACGGGGCCGACCAGCGCCGCGCGCTCTCCGACGCCGCTCGCGCCCGCGCACCCATCGAGTGGCTCGGGGCCCGACCCGAGCGATCACGCCTCGGGGCCCACGCTGCGCGAGCGAGGCGCCAGCCCGCCCGGCGATCTCCGCACCGCGCACGACCGCTGCGTCCGCTCCCTCGTGCGCATCCAGCGCGAGGACGGCGGCATCGGCTCGGGCTGGATCGCCGAGCTCGCCGGCCAGCGCGTGGTGGTCACCAACGCCCACGTGGTGGCGGGCGTGCGCACCGTGCGCGCGTTCGCCTACCGGGGCCAGGGCGTGCTCGCGCACGTGCGCTACGTGTCCTCGCACATCGACCTCGCGGTGGTCGTGCCGGAGGCAGAGCTCGGCGCGGTGGACGACGCGGGCACGACGCAGCCGGCCCCGGCCCTCGAGGTCGCCTCGGTCGCCGCCCTCGTGCGCGGCGAGCGCGTGGTGCTCGGAGGCAACCCCGGCGGTCTCTACTTCATCACGACCGAAGGCGTGGTGGCCGGCGTGGTGTCGGACACGCACGACTCGGACGAGGCGTGCGGCACGGGGCACAACTGCGTGGTGCTCGACGGCGAGGGTGAGCTCGGCTCGAGCGGCGGTCCGGTCGTGGACGCGTCGGGGCGCGTCATCGGCATGCTCTGGGGCGTCTACACCGGCAGCTCGCTCTCGATCGCCATCCACGCGAGCACGCTCCAGCGCGAGCTCGATCTCGCCGCGCTCGCCCTGGCCCGACGAGCGCACGCGAGGCGTGGACCGCGCCTGCCGACCCAGCCCACCATCGAGCCGTGACCCGGCCGTTCGACTACAGCCCGAGCTTCTTCTGGATGCGATCGACGGCGCGCTGGACCTGCTCGTCGGTCAGCAGGAGCGCCGTGATCTTTCGGTGCGCGCTGATGACGGTCGTGTGGTCCTTGCCGCCGAAGCGCCGACCGATGTCGGGGTAGCTCAAGCGCAGCTTCTCGCGGGCGATGTGCATCGCGATCATGCGCGGCAGGCTCACGCCGCGGTGGCGACGATCCCCCAGGAGCTCCTTCATGCCGAGGCCGAAGAACTCGCACGTGGCGCGCTGGATGTCCTCCACGCTCGTCTGCCGATCGGAGGGCGCGAGCGAGGGCTCGCCCAGCATCGCGCGCGCGAGCTCGAGGTCGATGAGCTTGCCCTCCACGTCGGCGCGGACCGCGAGGCGCAGGAGCGTGCCTTCGAGCTCGCGCACGTTGCTCTGCACGCGCTGAGCGACGAAGAGCGCGACCGCGTCGTCGAGTCGGATCGACTCCGTCTCGGCCTTCTTGCGGAGGATCGCGATGCGCGTGTCGAGCTCGGGCGCCTGGATGTCGGCGACGAGGCCCCACTGGAAGCGCGAGATGAGGCGGTCCTGCATCTCCTTGATCTGCTGCGGGTACACGTCGCTCGTGACGACGATCTGCTTGTCGGCGTGATAGAGCGCGTTGAACGTGTGGAAGAACTCTTCCTGCGTCTGCTCGCGGCCCGCGAGGAACTGGATGTCGTCGATCACCAGCACGTCGCAGCCGTTTCGGTAGCGCGCGCGGAACTCGTCGATCTTGCGGTGCTGCAGGGCGGAGATGAACTCGTTGGTGAAGCGCTCCGCCGAGAGGAAGAGCACGCGTGCATCGGGCCGATCCTCGCGCACGCGGTGGCCCACCGCGTTGACGAGGTGCGTCTTGCCCAGGCCCACCTTCGAGTAGATGAAGAGCGGGTTGTAGCGCTTGCCGGGGCTCGAGCTGGCCGCGATGGAGGCCGCGTGCGCGAGCTGGTTCGAGGGCCCGACGATGAACGACTCGAAGCGGTAGCGGGGGTTGAGCGAGTAGTCGCCCTCGTCGAGCAGTCGCGGGCGCGGCGGGACGGGCCTGGGATCCTCGCGCCTGTCCGGCGTGACCGCCGCCATGGCGGGCTGGCTGTCGGAGGGGTGCGTCTCCTCGAAGCGGAGCTCACCCGTGCGTCGATCGCGAGGACGCGGCTGCGGACGCGCCGAGGCGCGGCGCGGCGCGGCGACGTCCTGGCGCTGCCACCCTTCGAGCGGTCCCGCACGGCGCGCAGCGACCGGATCGTAGGCGGGCTCGTCGCTCGACTCGTGGGCGAGCTCGAGCTGGGCGGAGATGGGCTCCTGCACCGACACCGGCGCATCGCTGCCCGGGCGTGCAGCACCCTCCTGGGGATCGATCACCCACTCGATCTCGGTGCACGGCGCGCCCGAGAGACGGGTCATCGTCTCGAGGAGGTCGGGCAGGTACCGAGGCGAGATCCAATCGGCGAAGAAGCGGTGAGGAATCCGCACGCGCAGCACAGGCGCCTCGAGCCCCACGAAACGCAGCGGCGCGAGCCACGCGACGAACGTGTGCTCGGACAGGCGTCCGCGGAGCTCCTCGAGGGCTGCTTCCCACACCTTGTTCATGCCGTAAAACCCAGTGGTAACGAGACGTTACGATGCATACACCCCAGCCTGTCCACAGGCTGTGGCGCACCAGGCCCCAGAGATCTGGGGCCTGTGATCCGATCGGTCTGAACCGAGCTCTCGTCGGCCGGCGGGCTCATGCCCGTGGCGACTCCGGAGTGATCCTGCCGGGGCCGGACGAGCCGGGACCCGACAACTCGGTGCGAAGCTCGGCTCCGACCGCGAAGGACCCGGACGCTAGCAAAGCGATCGCGGGGCGTCTACGGTGGATCGTTCGCAAGTTCGTAACCTTCCTAGATCCTTCGCGTTTCCGTCGCTCGTGCGCGCGGCTCCGCGAGGCCGCCCGAGGACCGTTCGGACGAGGTGGGTCCAAGTGGCCGAGATCACGGATGATCCGGCGGTGACCCCTCGCCGGGGGCAGGGATCGAGCGTGATCCCCCTGTGATCACGGGTGCTTTCGCGATCCGTTCGACCGCTTTTTTGGCGCGGGGATCCACCTGTGGGAATCCTCGGCCCGTGCTCGACCGTCCGGCGCGACGCGAGCGCCCTTTCCCCCTGACGAGGTCCGGTCCCATGCCTTCTGCCCTTCGCCGCATCGCGCTCGTGGCCCTCGCCCTGGCGCTGACCCTGCCCATGGGTGGCCGCGCGCTCGCTCAGGAGTCCACCACCCTGCCGCCGGCCGACGACTACGAGACCACCCGCGGCATGGCGATGGGCCTCGGGGCGCGCGCCTCGGCCGCCTCGACCTCGGCGCTCGGGTCGAACCCCGCGAACCTCGCGATGGGTCGCCTCTACCACGTGGAGTCGGTCGTCGGGTACGTGCCCCAGCACACGAACTTCACGTTCGGCGCGTCGATCCTCGACTCGTTCAGCTCGCCGGTCGCCCTGGGTGTCCAGTACCGGTACATGCTCGGCAACGGCCAGTACGGGCACTCGGGCATGGACGGCCGCGTGGGCCTCGCCTACGCGTTCTCCGAGGCCTTCTCGATCGGCGTCGCGGGCCGCTACCACTCCTTCGCGCGCGAGGGCCAGCAGGAAGGCGACACGCGCGGGCCGTACGCCGAGGGCGTGAACTTCGACGTCTCGCTGCGCCTGACGCCGGTGCCGGGGCTGCACATCGCCGCGATCGGCCAGAACCTCATCGAGTACGGCACGCCGTACGTCGCGCGCCTCGTCGGCGGCAGCGTCTCGTACACGTTCGAGAACGTGCTGACGCTCGCCGTCGACGGCTTCGCGGACCTCTCGACGTTCCACGACGCGAACGGGAGCCTCCGCCCCGAGATGCTGCTCGGCGGCGCGGCCGAGGTGTTCACCGGCGAGGTGCCGATCCGCGCGGGCTACTTCTACGACTCGGGCCGCGGCATCCACTACGTCACCGCGGGCCTCGGCTACGTCCGACCCGAGTTCGGGATCGACTTCGCGTGGCGCCAGCAGATCGTCGGTGAGGACGACACCTGGCTCACGCTGTCGTTCCGGTACTTCGTGCATTGACGTTCTGTTAGGGTCCGCGGAACCCGTGCGGAGGCGCGTTGTCTCCGGGCGGTGGACGTCGCCAGCAAGCCGACACGATCCGAGCTCGGTCCCGAGCTCGACGAGGCGGCCTGGGTGTCCGGGTTCCACGTGCCGATGCCCGAAGGCTACGAAGAAGAGCTCGTCGAGAGGCTGAAGCGGCGTGACGAAGCCGCCTTCACGGAGCTGATCCGCCTCTACGAGAAGCGGATCTTCCAGCTCGTCTTGCGCATGCTCGGCGATCGGGGCGAGGCCGAGGACGTCGCCCAGGACGTGTTCCTCACGGTCTTCAAGTCGATCGACAGCTTCCGGGGAGACAGCAAGCTCTCGACGTGGCTCTACCGGGTCGCGACGAACCACTGCAAGAACCGGATCAAGTACCTCGAGCGCCGCGCACGCGGGAAGAAGACCGAGCTCGACGACCTGAGCGAGCACGATCGTGTCGAGAGCGCGTCGATGAGCGCGAGCGCGCACGTCGCGCGGCCCGACCAGCAGGCCGAGGCCAACCAGATGGAGGCGATCATGCGCCGCGCGATCGCCGAGCTCGACGAGGAGCAGCGCGAGCTGGTCATCCTGCGCGACGTGGAGAACCTCAGCTACGAGGAGATCCAGGCGATCACGGGCCTGCCCGAGGGCACCGTGAAGTCGCGCTTGCACCGGGCGCGCCTCTCGCTCGCCAAGACCGTGCGCGCGGCGAGCGAGCCGGGCACAGTGGGCAAGAAGGGCTGAGCCGAGGATGAGCGAGACGGCCGAGACCACGATGAACGCCGACGGAGCGCGCGATCGCTTCGGCGATGCGATCGACGGTCTGCTCTCGGACGCGGAGCAGCGCGCCTTCGACGCGGCGCTGTCGAGCGACGCGGAGCTGCGCGAGGAGTACGAGGCGTACCGCTCGATCGTGAAGGGCGTCGCGGCCGCGGTGCCGCACGTGGCGGGCGCCGACGGCGAGGCGAGCGCCGGGGAAGACGCGCCTTCGCTCGTGCCGATGGTGCAGGACCGCATCCGTCGCCGCAGCAAGGGGCGCTACTTCCGCGATCGCTTCTCGAGCGGCGAGGCGCGCGGCGGCGGCCTCACGATCATGCTCGTGACCGCCACGTTCCTCCTGCTCGTGGCGGTGTGGCTGATGCTCGACAACGTCGCGATCCTCGATCCCTGACGACTACCGCCTCGCGCGCACGCGCTCCATCCTGCGCGACGCCGTGTTCGATCCCTCCTCCGCTCCCCTGCGCGTCCTCTTGCTCGGCTGGCACGACGCCACGCCTCGACACCTGCGCGCGGTCGCTCGGCTCTACGAGCCGCTCGGCCACGTCGTGCATCCGGTCGTGACGAGCTCGGGTCGGTCCCTCTCGCGGCGCGGAGGCTTCGCGGACGAAGGACGACGCCAGGCCCGCGCGCTCTCGCGCGCGCACGAGCTCGCGCCGCGGCCGCTGCTCGTGCACTCGTTCTCGAACGCGGGCTTCTGGACCTTCGCGGCGATCCTCGAGGCGCTCGCGGAGCATCCGTTCGTGCGCGACGCGCACGTCGGCACGATCCTCGACTCGGCGCCGGGCTTCCCCGAGGACTTCGACGCCGCGTTCACCGCGCGCACCGCGCCGATGGCGTTCCTGCCGGGTCTGCTCGCGCGTGCGGGCCAGCCACCCCGCCACACCCACCCGATCTGGAGCCCCGTGCTCGGCGGCCTCTTCGGGCTCTGGCACCTGGCGGCGCCCGCACAGATCGCGTTCATGCGCCGTGCGCTCCAGACCGTGCGCGAGGCCCACACCCCGCGACCCGACCGCGCCGCGCGCCCGATGCTCGCGCTCTGGGGCGGCGCCGATCGCCTCGTGGCGCGCGAGCACGTCGAGGCCTTCCTCGACCGCTGCGAGGCCGAGAGCGTGCCCGTCGAGCGCCTCTTCTTCGAGCGGAGCGAGCACGTGCGGCACCTCGTCTCGCACCGCGCCGTGTACGAGAAGGCGGTGCGGGGCTTCGCCGCGCGCCTGGGCGCGGACGAGCGTCGCTGACGCGAGGGCGTTCGCGTGGCTCGGTCACTGCGCGGACCGAGACGCGCACGACTGGCCCCGTTCAGACGCTGACCTTCAGACGCTGACCTCGAAGAGGCGCACGCTCGCCTTCTTGCCGGGGAGCTCGCGCTCGCCGCGATCGACGAGCTCGAAGCCCTCGCCCGCCGCGCGCGCGGTGGCCTCCGCGACGAGGATCTGGTTCGGGCGCGCGATGGCCTCGAGGCGTGCGGCCGTGTTCACCACGTCGCCGATCGCCGTGTACTCCATGCGCCGCTCGGAGCCGATGTTGCCGACGACGCACTCGCCGCTCGAGACGCCGATGGCGAGCTCGATGCGCACGCCGTAGCGCTCGAGCCAGCCGGCGTTGCCCGTGTCGAGGAAGCGCAGCATGTCCTCGGCGCACGAGAGCGCGCGCGCGGCGTGATCGGGCTGATCGGTGGGCGCGCCGAAGATCGCCATCACCGAGTCGCCCATGAACTTGTCGATCGTGCCGCCGTGCCGGAAGACGATCTCGGTGAGCAGCGAGAAGAGCTCGTTGAGGAGCTTCACGGTGTCCTCGGCGGCGAGGCGCTCGGTGAGCGGCGTGAAGCCGACGACGTCCGCGAAGATCACCGTGATTGCGCGGCGCTGACCGCCCAGGTGCATGTCCTGCTCGCGCGACACGACGCGCTCGACGATCTCGGCGGGGAGGTAGCGGCCGAGGTCGCCGCGGATCGCGATCTCTCGCTGGATGCGCGCCTCGCTCGCGGCGAGCTCGCTCGCGGCGCTGCCGAGCGCGTGACCGAGCAGCTCGAGCTCGTCGCCGCTCGTGATCGCCACGCGCTGATCGAAGCGGCGGTGCGCGAGGTGATCGGCCTGCACGACGAGCGCAGCCACGGGCGCGGCGAGGCGCCGGCCGAGCACCCACGCGATGGCGAAGGACGCGAGCACGCCGAGCACCACCGCGGTGATGATCCACCGACGCAGCTCGCTCACCGACGCGAACACGATCGCCGTCGGCTCGCTGACCACCACGCGGAACGGCCTGAGATCGACGCGCTCGATGGTCACGAGGCGCTCCTCGCTGCCGACGCGCAACACCTCCGCGTAGCTGCCGCCGCCGCTCGCCTCGAGCCCGTCCGCGTAGGCCGCGGGCGCGGGCGGCAGGCCCTCGCCCAGGCCCGCGAGCGCGCGGCCCCGCGCATCGACGAGGAGGATCGGCGCGCTCACGCCGGAGAAGTGGCGCTCCGAGAGCGCCGCGACGTGCGCGGCGATCGGCGCGAGGCTCGTGCGCGCCGCGACGAAGCCCGTCAGGCCGTCCGCGCTGCGCAGCGGGACGATCGTGAGCACCTCGCCCGCGTCGGTCACCGCGGCGAGGCTGCCTTGCGCCGCGGCGAGATCGCGGCTCTCCTCGTCGAGCGTCTCGGGCAGCTCGGTCTGCGCGCCCTGCTCGCGCACGACGTCCAGGCGCTCGCCGTTCGCGCGGTAGATGCCCACCGCATCGAGGCCGCTCGCGCCCGACACGACGCTCGCGACGAGCATGGGAACGGCGTCGAGCTGGGCGTCCGGGGTCTCGACGATCACGCGGCCGATCGTCTCGAGCGCGTCCTCGTCCTCGCGCAGCGTCGCGACGACGGAGCGCGCCACGTCCTCGAGCGCCAGGTGCTGGCGGCTCCGCGCGAGGTCTTCCAGCGTGGACTCGTTGGCGTCGATCACCACCCAGCCCAGGAGCGAGAGCGAGAGCGAGACCGTCGTCGCGATCACGAGCGCGATCTTGAAGAAGAACGGGCGACGCACCGTCTGTGGCGCGCTCGCGGCCACCCGGCCCGGCTCGGATCGTTCGGACATCGCGCGACTCTACACGGCAGCTGCGCGGACTCCGCGGACCGAACGAAGAGGCTCGACCCCATGCGTTCTCGATTAGGCTCCGCCGACATGGAACCGGTTCACACCGTACGCCAGCTGACGCCGAGCTCGCTCCCGGTGGAGGTCGTGCGCCTCGTCGTGGTCGAGGGCCCCGACGCGTCGCGCGCGCTGACGGCCTCGGGCGAGAGCCTCTCGATCGGCACGGCGGACGGCAACGACCTCGTGCTCGGCGATCCGATGGTCTCGCGCTTCCACCTCACGCTGCGCGCCGTGCCCGGTGGCGTCGCGGTGCTCGATGGCGGCTCCACGAACGGGACCTTCTTCGAGGGCGCGCGCCTCGAGCGCGGCGTCGTGCCGCTCGGCTCGGTCGTGTCTGTGGGACAGACGCGGCTGCGCGTCGAGGCCGGTGGCCGCGCCGAGGTGGAGCTGCTGGACGCTGCCGAGCCGGGGCTCGAGCGCTTCTCCGCGCGGAGCCCCGCGATGCGGCGTCTGCTCGCGCAGCTGGTGAAGGCCGCGGCCAGTGAGGTCTCGGTGCTCCTCGTGGGCGAGTCGGGCACGGGCAAGGAGCTGCTCGCGCGCGCGCTCCACGAGCGAGGCCCGCGACGCGCCGGCCCCTTCGAGACGGTCGACTGCGCCTCACTCTCGCCGACGCTCGTCGGCAGCGAGCTCTTCGGTCACGAGAAGGGCGCGTTCACGGGGGCCGATCGACGACACGTGGGCGCGTTCGAGCGGGCGCACGGGGGCACGCTCTTTCTCGACGAGATCGGTGAGCTCCCCGAGTCCCTGCAACCAATGCTGCTCGGCGCGCTCGAGCGAAAGCGCTTCCGCCGCCTCGGAGGACGCGACGAGGTGAGCGTCGATGTGCGCATCGTGAGCGCGACGCACCGCGATCTGCGCGCCGAGGTGAACGCGCAGCGCTTCCGCCTCGACCTCTACTACCGCCTCGCCGTGGTGCGCCTCGCGGTGCCCGCGCTCCGCGAGCGCCTCGACGACCTGCCTGCGTTGATCGAGCACTTCGCGAAGGACTCGCACGCGAGCCCGGCCGACCTCGCGCGGCTGCTCGACGCGAGCTTCCTCGCAGGGCTCGCGCGACACGACTGGCCCGGCAACGTGCGTGAGCTGCGCAACGTGGTCGACGCGACGCTCGCGATGGGCGAGCCACCCACGCTGATCGCGAGCGACGGCGCCGCGACCACGCTGCCACCACCGGGATCGATGCCCGCGCCCGCGGGCCCGTCGATCCCGCTCGGGCCGGCGCTCGAGCAGTCCTACAAGGACGCGCGGCAGCTCGTGCTCACGGAGTTCGAGCGCGCCTACCTCCCCAAGCTCCTCGAGCGCGCAGGCGGCAACGTGAGCCAGGCCGCGCGCGACGCAGACATGGACCGCTCTCACCTCTGGGAGCTCCTGCGCCGCCACGGCCTCCGCTGACCCCACGGAGGCCCGCCTCGCACGCTCGCGTGAGCCTCGGCCCCGTCGCGCGCGACCTCCTCACGCATGCGCGAGACGCGCGACGCTCCCCTCTCACGCTCGACTTGCGAGGTGGCGATGGGCACGACGCGCGACGACGCCGGGGCGACGAGGCTCGTCTCGGCGCGCACCACCTGGCCCGTGTCTCGAAGCATCAGAAGTGGGGATCGTCGCGCATCACTCGGCTCGCGTGCTCGCGTCGCGTCGCGTCCCGAGAGGTCCCGGGCTGCCTCCGTCGTGGGCGCGCAAGCACGAGACGCGCGACGCTTCCCCTCGTCGTGCTCGACTCGCGCGATCCCATCGAGGCTCGCGTCGAGACGCTTGCTCGCGTGAGCCTCGGCCTCGTCGCGCACGACCTCCTCACGCATGCGCGAGACGCGCGACGCTTCCCCTCGTCGTGCTCGACTTGCGCGATCCCATCGAGGCTCGCGTCGAGACGCATGCTCGCGTGAGCCTCGGCCGCCTCGCGAGCGACATCCTCACGCATGCGCGAGACGCGCGACGCT
>JBILLJ010000295.1:0-4410 GCA_044376125.1 Sandaracinaceae bacterium | reverse complement strand
AGCGACGAAGGACGAGCGGGGGTTTGGGGGCCCATGGGCCCCCTGCCCGAGCGCCGGAGGCGCGGGAAACAGAGGGCGTTCTTCAAGCGGAGGTACCGCGCGGAGCCGATCCTGTCGGACGCCGCGGCCGTCGGGATCGAGCAGTACGTGCACCAACAAGCTCCTCCACCAGAGGTCGGGGCACGCCCCGACCTGGTCGCTCAGTCGTCGCTGCGCTCCTCCATCGACTCCTCACGAGCTCGTCGAGCGCGCGATCGAGTGGCCGGGGCTGTGCTCGAACGCGTCGGTGATCGAGGGCCGCTCGGCCGTGGAGGCGAGCTGGTTCGACGAGGAGAGCTGGCGCGAGCTGAGCGGCCGTCGCGACGAGCGCGGCAACTTCGTGCGCACCGCGTCGGTGCCGCTCTCGCCGCTGCCGCACCGCGTGGGCCTCTCGGACCTCGAGCTCGGGGCGCACCGTCGCGCGCTCGTGCTCAACATGCAGGACCTCGAGGCTCAGGTCGCCCGCAAGCGCCGCGACGACGGGAGCCGGCGTCTGCCCAGGCCCGACAAGTACACGACACAGGACCCGAACGGCGTGCCGCCCGGCCGTCGCAGGAAGAGCAAGACTCCACAGCCGCTGGCGCACGGGACCGACGAGCAGGTCAAGGCGTACGAGGAGTCCTACGCCGAGGTGATGGCGGCCTACGACCTCGCCTCCAGGCGATATCGCGAGACTGGCAAGCTCTGCCCGTTCCCGGCGGGCACGTTCCCGCCGCGGATTCCGACGCCCCGAGAGGTGCTGTAGCCCGGCACCCGGATCACGAGAGTCCAGCCCTCGCGACGCGCGAAGGGTGGAGTGTCCTCGCCGACCACGAGGTCGTGCGGGGCAGTCGTGTTCCGTCCGCGGTGACGCCGGCGGGCGCCGATGTCGTCTTCAATCGTCAGCGTCGGACCTCAGCGGGGCGGCAGATGTCCTCGGATCAGGGCGCTCTGCGACGTGAGCCCGAGTCGCCCGAGGCAGGTTCTCGCAATGCTCTGACCTCCGTACTTCTCGGACGCGCGAAGGGTGGAGTGTCCTCGCCGACCACGAGGTCGTGCGGGGCAGTCGTGTTCCGTCCGCGGTGACGCCGGCGGGCGCCGATGTCGTCTTCAATCGTCAGCGTCGGACCTCAGCGGGGCGGCGAGATGTCCTCGGATCAGGGCGCTCTGCGACGTGAGCCCGAGTCGCCCGAGGCAGGTTCTCGCAATGCTCTGACCTCCGTACTTCTGGCAAGCTCTGTCCGTTCCCGGCGGGCACGTTCCCGCCGCGGATTCCGACGCCCCGAGAGGTGCTGTAGCTCGGCACCAGGACCACGAGAGTCCCGCCTTCCGACGCGCGAAGGGTGGAGTGTCCCCGCCGACCAGAAGGTCGTGCGGGGCAGCCGTGTTCCGTCCCCGGTGACGCCGGCGGGCGCCGATGTCGTCTTCGATTGTCATCGTCGGAGCTCAGCGGGGCGGCGAGACGTCCTCGGATCAGGGCACTCCGCGAGGTGAGCCCGAGTCGCCCGAGCCAGGTTCTGGCGATGCTCTGACCTCCGTACTTCGAGGCGCGGAGCTCGTCATCCTGGACGCGACCCTCCAAGTGCTCGCGGACGTCCTGGCCTACGAGCACCCGTGCATCGACGACCTCGCCCCCGACGACCCCCCATCCACCTTCGCGGCGCGGCGCCTCGACCATGCCGCACGAGCCCTCCGCGTCGAGCTACGCCGCTACCGCGCCTCGGTCCTCGCACACGAGACCCCCTCGCAGACCGAGCTGCCCTTCTGATCACCGGCGTCCCTCCGTCCCCGCGATCGAATGCCCCTCAGACTTCGTGACCACGCTCAGATGTCGTCTTCGATTGTCATCGTCGGTGCTCAGCGGGGCGGCGAGACGTCCTCGAACCAGGGCGCTCTGCGAGGTGAGCCGGCGTCGCCCGAGGCAGTTTCTCGCAATGCTCTGACCTCCGTACTTCGGGCACTCTGACCCTCTACTCAGCCGAACCGGTACCGGGCATGGGTGTCCCGTTTACGCCTATCACCGCGCGCGCTGGCAGGGTCACAGAGCGCCCGTGGAACGTGAGTACGCGAGGAGCCCCACCGTACACAAAGTAGTCGTCGTACGAGAACTCGCCGTCCAACCAACGACTCAACACTTCTCGCAGCGTTCCTGCCGTCTTAAAGAATTTGCCCTCAAACGCGAGGATCATCCCCCCCTCGGGATCCGTGGTGTCAATCCACAGAATCGTAGCCGCTCCAAGGTCGAAGAGCGGATAGGCTGTTACAGACACACCGAGTTCACGACAAAGCGACAAACTCTCGAGCACCCGACCAATCCCCGCGACGGTCGGGAACGTACCATGACCAGGGCCGACCCCGCCGTTCGCGTCCATGGCAACGAGTCGCACGAGCAAAGGGACCGGAACCAACCCTAGCCCTAGCAGCCACTGCTCAACTTCACTCGTCGGGCGCCGGATAGCCTGCGGACGGTTCGCGCGCACCCAGGCGTCAAGTCGATCGAGAAGACTCGCCACCATTTGCACTCCTATTGCCTAGAACCAAATACACCAAAGCGGTTCCCGTCCACCCACCCGCCCAGTGTCTCAGTGATAAACGGGCTGCAATACCCCGAACAGACCGGATTCGACGCTACTCCTTGCATCGGCGTAAGCTGGAGCTCAGATGCGCCGACGATGACCGTGGGCTCTGCATGGAAGCCGGGGAGGTCTGGAGATACAGTCAATCCTCGCTCAAGCGCAAGCGTCCGTTGTGCCGCCGTAAGGTCTTGGACGCCGCCGCCGACAAGCGTTGGACCCTCAAAGGTCTCGAGCAGAGCCACCGTCTGCTGGTCGGTCCTGAACCCTCCGGCCGCCCGGATCTCCGTCGCCAACTCCAGAGTCGCGGGGGGCCCTCGTGGGCCTCGAAGGCCGGCCGCCGCGCCGGCTGCTACCGTCTGAGCCTCTGCGCTAGCAAGCTGTGGGACAACGAGTTCGACCTCGCTGACGGATAGAAGCGCGCCTCCGACCACTACCGCTGTCCCCCCGGCCGCGTAATAGTCGTCTTCGTCCCCCTGGCCCGCCGCAATGTCTGCAAGCGCCTGAGCAGGCTCATCCTGCAAGGCATAATCCACCAACAGCATGGCGCCGCCGATGGCCAGCGCCTCCGGTGCCGCCAGTGCAAGCGGAACGATCACTGGCGCGAGGACCAAGCCGTCCACTGCGGTATCAGCCATCCCCTGGGTGAACGCGACGAAGTTCCGGTCGCCCTGTGTGCCCCAGCTAGAGGACAAGGATGGTCTCAATGGGGAGGCCCCTCGGCGCGCCTCAGCCGCGCGTGCATCCTGTCGGACCAGGGATGTCAGTTCCTCTCCGGGACTGGCGACACGGTCCAAGTCCGTCGGCGCCTGAATGGATTCGCTTCCGTCGGCAGCAGTATAGTTTGCCTCAGGCGAGGGACTTGCGATCTGTTCAGTGCAACTCTGCCCCGAACTGCAGACCAATCCCAACGGGTCCCGTGCCTGCAGCAGGTTGCCGTTCACATAGTGAAAGGCATTGAGCGGGACACCGCCACCCGCCGCGTGCACATGCAGCGGATCCGGCGTCGCCCACCGGCCGAGCCTCGGAATCAGCCACCGCTCGCCGAAGTACGTGACCCCGATCTCCTCATCGGCCTCCTTGCCCGTGAACCCCATCGGTTCGAGCGGGACATTCGCCCCGTCTGCCCACAGGTTCTCTCTCGCGCCGTTCGGGTAGTACGTGCTCACCTCGAGCAGCTCGCCGCTCACGAGGTCGAGCGACGCCGCCGTCGTCCCGAGGAGGTCACTCGCGTTCACCGTCGCGCGGCGGTTGCGGTCGATGCCGGGGCCGGTGATGCCCGGTTCTCCATCCCACACGATGCGGGCGCCGGCGATGAGGTACTGCGTCTCGGTGGCGTCGGGAGTGCCAGTCTGCGCGAGGTAGGTCGGGCCCTCTTGGCCGAAGCCGAGTGTCAATCCGCGACGCTCGAAATCGCCGGGGTAGACGTAGAGGGCGTAGCGCTCGGCCACGTTGACGTTGGATGCGGCGAAGCTCTGCTTCACCGTGCGCTGGTTTGCGCCGTCGTAGCGGTAGCGCATGCGCGCGCCGTAGGTCCAGTCACTCCCTGTCGCGCGATCGTAGCGGAGGCCCTCGACGAGGCGGTTCAGCTCGTCCCAGCGATAGCGGTAGTGCTGCTCCTCGGCGCAGGCGCAGTTGGCGCGGAAGTGCTCGATGCGCGAAGTGAGCGTGCCAGTCGAGTCCGAGCACTCGAGCGCGCCGTTGTCGTGGCACTGGCCGTGGACGGTGAAGCTCGCGACGTTGCCGGAGATGCCGTACTCCACCTCGACCCAGCCGGCGCCGTTCCAGCTCGGGTCCACGCCACCCGTCGTGTCGATGT
>JBILLJ010000271.1:0-5767 GCA_044376125.1 Sandaracinaceae bacterium | reverse complement strand
CGCTTGAACGAGACGTGGACGAGGTCGGGACCGTCGACCCGTCCCGCGACGCGCAGCCGAAGGGCCAGAGGTCCGGTCGGGAGGTGGGGACGCCGAGGTGGGGACGCGCTCGGAAACGACGAAGGCCGGCCAGCGCTGCTGCGCCAACCGGCCTTGTTGTCTAGGGAATCTGAGAGCGGGACAAGGGATTCGAACCCTCGACTTCAACCTTGGCAAGGTTGCACTCTACCACTGAGTTAGTCCCGCAGATTGTCAGCCTTCGGGTCGCGAAGGGACCGGCTACGTAGACTGAGTCATGGGGGCTGTCAAGCGATTCCTTCCTCGCCACGTCGGTCGCGAGCAGCGCGATGGGCGAACGAGCGGGTCGGCGCGGGCTCGCACGGTGTCCTCGGATGGGGCCGCTGCCGCGGCGCTGGGCTCGGTGTTCGGGGTTTCCGGGAGATGTCTTTCCTGTATCCTCGGCGGCCCGTCCTCGCGTCGCGCCGGCGGCGCGGGCCACCCGCGATCCCGATCCGCGCCCGGTGTCGAGTGAATGCGCACACGCGCAGAACAGTCGATGCGGCCGCGGTCGTGGAGCGCACCTCGACCGGAGCCCCATGAAGAAGATCCCCCTCGAGAAGGTCCTCGGCATCGTCCTCGCCCTGGCCGCGATCCCCGCCGCGCTGCCGCTCTTCGGCTGCGACCTCCAGCTCACGGCTGCGGGGACGACCGTCGCGGTCACACGCCGCGCCTCTCCCGGCGTGAACTACATGCGCGACCCCGACACCGCCGAGGAGGCGATCCCGGCGGCGCTGCAGCAGATGGAGGGCCTCATGTACCTCCTGCCGGACGACGCGACGCTCATGGCGTCGGCGGCGCGCGCGTACGGCTCGTTCGGGTACGGCTTCCTCGAGGACCGCATGGAGCAGGCGGAGTACCAGGGCGCCGACGAAGAGGTCATCGAGCACTGGCGCAACCGCAGCTCGCTCGCGTACCAGCGCGGCCGCGAGATCGCGATCGGCTGGCTCGATCGCCGCCACCCCGAGGGCGGGGGCCTGCTGGCCGCGCAGCGCCAGGGCCTGGACGCGTTCACCGCGCACGTCGCTCGGTTCTCGAGCGAGGAGGAGGCGATCATCCTCTTCTGGGCGGCCTACAACTGGGCCCGCTACATCAGCCTGCACCGCGACGACATGAACGCGATCGCCGACGTCGCGTACGTGAGCGTCATCGCCGACCGCGTCTACGCGATCGCGCCGACCTACTTCGATCACGCGCCCGTCGCGCTGCGCGCGGGCCTCATGGCCGCGGCGCCGCCGGCGCTCGGTGGTCGCCCCGCGGACGCGAAGGTGGAGCTCGATCGCGCGATCGAGCTCACGGGCCGCCGCAACCTGCTCTTCCTCGTGACCGAGGCGCGCCTCATCGCGATCCCGCTCCAGGACCGCGCGCTCTACCAGTCGCTCCTCTCGGAAGTCATCGCGTTCGACGTCGACAGCTACCCGGAGCAGCGCCTGCCGAACCTCCTCGCGCAGCGCCGCGCGCGCCGCTACCTCGAGGAGATCGACAACTACTTCGATCCGGCGCCGGAGGGCGAGGGCGGAGCGGCCGAAGAGACCTCGGGCGGCGAAGACGCCGCGGAATGAAGACGTCTTGGACTGAACGAGAGGAACCGATTCGATGAAAGCACATCAGAAGCTCGCACTCGTCCTCCTCGCTGCGTTCGCGATCTTCACGATCGACGCGCGTGAGGGCACCGCGCAGGACGCCACGGCGCGGACCATCTCGCTCGCCACGCTCGCGCCGCCCGGCTCGACGTGGATGCGCGTCTTCGACGCGTGGAACCGTGAGCTCCGCCGCCGCTCCGAGCGCACGCTCCAGTTCCGCATCTACGGCGGTGGCGTGCAGGGCGACGAGTCGGAGGTCGTCCGCAAGATCCGCAGCGGTCGTCTCGACGCGGCGTCGGTCACGGCCGTCGGCCTCGCGCAGATCCACCGCCCCGCGCTCGTCTTCCAGATGCCCGGCATCTTGCGCACCTACGCGCAGCTCGATCGCGCGCGCGACGCGCTCGCGCCCGACATGGACGCGGGCTTCACGCAGGGTGGCTTCCACCTCCTCGGCTGGGCCGACGTCGGTCAGTCGCGCATCTTCTCGACGCAGCCGACGATCACGCCCGCGGACTTCGCGACGCGTCACCCGTGGGTGTGGCGTGACGACAGCGTCCTTCCGACGTTCTACCAGTCGGTGCGCTCGAACCCGGTGCCGCTCCAGGTGCCGGAGGTGCTCGGCGCGATCCAGACCGGCCGCGTCGACACGGTCATCACGCCGCCCGTGCCCTGCATCGCCCTCCAGTGGTGCTCGCGCCTCACGCACATGACCGACATGCCGATGACGATCGTCCTCGGCGGCACGGTCATCGGTCAGCAGCAGTGGAGCTCGCTCACGCCCGAGCAGCAGACGATGCTCGGCGAGACCGCGACGCAGTTCCACCAGCTCGCCCGCCGCAACCTCCGCCGCGACGAGGAGACCGCCCTTCGCAGCGTGACGGAGCGCGGTGGCACCGTGCACCCGGTCACGGACGCGCAGCGCCAGGAGTGGCTCCGCACGGCGGCCACGATTCGTCGCGCGCTGGTCGGTCAGATCGCCGACGAGGCGCTCGTGAACCGCGTGGCCGGCTTCGGTCAGTGACGACGCGCTGAATGTTCGTTCACGGCGAGGCCGCCCGGGCGACTGGGCGGCCTCGTTCGTTTCGCCTCGTTCGTCTCTCGGGCGCCGCACCGCGGAAACGTGCGTGAAACGGGGCGGTTCTTGTTACCCTCGCGGCACCCATGGCCGGCGCAGCTCCCACCGCGAAACCCGCACCGTTCCTCAAGCCTCTCGACCTGCTCGATCGAGGCGTCCTTCTCGCCGAGAGCTCGCTCTCGGTCGTGATCGTCGCGGTGATGATCGCGATGGGCGTCATCGGCGCGGCAGGCGCGCTCTTGTCGATCCAGAACGACGTCACACGCGCGGTCGACGACGTGCTGATGAACGGCGCGATCTGGGCGGCGTTCCTCGGCGCGAGCTTCGCGACCCGCGGGCGCAAGCACCTCGCGATCGATGCCCTCGGGCGCCTCCTGCCCGATCGCGTGCGTCGCGTGATGGTCGCCGGCGCGAGCACGCTCGGCTCGGTCGTCGCCGCTGCGCTCGCCTACGGCGTCTACGAGGCGCTGATCGAGCAGGGACACGCCGTCGACGAGCAGGTGCAGGGCATGATCAGCTCGGGCATCGAGGGCGCGCGCGTCGATCGCGGCTACCAGTTCCAGTTCATGATCGCGGCGGGCTTCGGTCTCATCGCGGTTCGCCTGCTCCTGCACGGCTTCCACGAGCTGATGGCCGCCATCGCCGGCAACGTGTCGCCCGCGGCTCCGCCGCCGCCCGCGCCCGCGTCGGGCGAGCTGAAGATCCCGCACGAGGAGCCGGACGGCTCGCCGTCGAGCCCTGGTGACGAGTCGCGCGTCGCGCCGTTCGAGCAGGCGGGCGGCGTCGAGGTGATCATCGCCTCGGTCGCGCTGCTGGTGCCGATCCCGCTCGCGATCGGGACGATCGCGTTCATCCCGGTCGTCGTCGCGTCACTGGCGGCGATCGCGTCGCTGCTCGTCCCGCTCTACCTCCGCCACCGCAAGACGAAGTCCATCGAGGCGACCTCCCCGGTGCCGCACGACTACGCCGTCGTGAAGAGCCCGATCGAGCCGATCGGCGCGCTCGCCGGCGTCGCGGCCGTGCTCGGGATCGCGTACTTCGGCGTGCAGCACATCGGTGACGTGTCGATCGGCGCGGGCATCGCGTTCTTCGCGATCATGGCGCTCATGGGCGCGCCGCTCTTCACGTTCCTCGGCGGCCTGGCCCTCTTCCTCTGGGTGCACGGCTCCGACGTCGTGCCCTCGACCCCGCTCGCGTCGGCGGTCGAGGACGTGCTCGGCAACCACTTCGCGCGGATGAGCGTCCTTCCGACGATCCCGATCTTCACGCTCGCCGGCTACTTGATGAGCGAGAGCAACACGCCCAAGCGCCTCGTGCGCGTCGCGCGTGCGCTCCTGGGCTGGATGCCCGGCGGCCTCGCGGTCGTCTGCGTGCTCGCGTCCGCGGCGTTCACCGTGTTCTCGGGCGCGAGCGGCATCACGATCGTCGCGATCGGTGGCCTGCTCTTCCCCGCGCTGATCAAGGATGGCTACCCCGAGAAGTTCTCGCTCGGCCTCGTCACGAGCGGCGGCGCGCTCGGCATCACGATCGTCCCGTGCCTGCCGCTCATCGTGTACGGCATCGTCGCGGGCCTGCAGGAGACGCCGCCGGGCGTCGAGCACGTCGAGCTCCAGAAGATGATCGTGGCCGGCATCCTGCCGGGCCTGCTCGTCGTCGCGCTGATGGCCGCCTACGCGATCGTCGTGGGCGTGACGAAGAAGATCCCGCGCTCGAGCTTCGATGGTGCCGAGGCCGCGGCGGCGCTGTGGGAGGCGAAGTGGGAGCTCGCGCTGCCGCTCGTCGTCGGCTTCGGCCTCGTGGTGACGGGCCCGCTCGGCGCGGCCTCCCTCACGGCCGCGTACGTCTTCATCGTCGAGGTCTTCCTCTACCGCGACCTCTCGCTCTTCCGCGACGTCCCGCGCATCGTGCCGGACTCGATGGTCCTCGTCGGCGCCATCTTCGTGAAGCTCTGCGCCGCGACCGTGCTCACCTTCTACTTCGTCCAGGCGCAGACCGCGGACGTGCTCTTCGAGGCGCTCACCTGCGGCCCGCCGGCGCAGGCCTACCTCGCCGAGCACTCGGACGTGATGGTGAACTGCCGCGAGGCCGTCGACGCGCTCGCGCAGCGCAACGAGAGCGCGGGTGGCCTCATCGACTCGCAGATCACGTTCCTCCTCGCGCTGAACGTGTTCCTGCTGATCGTCGGCATGCTGATGGACATCTTCTCGGCGATCGTCGTGATCGTGCCGCTCATCATGGGCATCGCGATCCACTTCGACATCGACCCGTACCACCTCGGCATCGTGTTCCTGATCAACCTCGAGATCGGCTACCTGATGCCGCCGATGGGCCTGAACCTCTTCATCGCGGGCTTCCGCTTCGGTCGCCCGGTGCCCGATCTCTATCGCGTCGTTCTGCCGTTCATCGGCGTCTTCGCGACCTCGCTCTTCATCATCACGTACGTGCCGTGGCTCACGACGGGCCTCATCCCCGGCTACACGCCGCTCAGCGCGCACGCGGACGAGGGCGGCGGCGAGACCGGTGGCGAGCCGACACCCGACACGAGCGGGGGGGGTGAGGCCGGTGGTGGTGAGGCGGGCGGCGCGGACTGCGACGTGCCGCGCGAAGGCGAGACCTTCGAGGACTTCGAGGCGCGCTGCTCTTCTGCGGGTGGCGGGGGTGGTGGCGGCGGCGCTGACACGGCCGACTGCGACGTGCCGCGCGAGAACGAGTCGTTCGACGAGTTCGAGGCGCGGTGCTCCGGTGGTGGCGGCGGCGGCGCGGCGGCCGCGCCCGACACGGCGGACTGCGAGGTCCCGCGAGAGACGGAGTCCTTCGAGGACTTCGAGGCGCGGTGCAATCCTTCGGCGGCTGGGGGCGCTGCGCCCGAAGGGGCCGCGGCGGATCCCGGCGCTGCGGCAGCGGAAGGCGGCGCGGCACCGACCGGCGGCGAGGGCTCGACGCCCGAAGGCTCGGCGCGTCCCGACTGCGACCTGCCGCGCCCCGACGAGAGCTTCGAGGCGTTCCAGGCGCGCTGTGGCCTCTGAGGCCGCTCGATGGGCGGGTGACCGCG
>JBILLJ010000270.1:0-5775 GCA_044376125.1 Sandaracinaceae bacterium | reverse complement strand
GACGTCGATCTGATCGCGCGTGGCATCTCCGCCGGCACCTACCAGCACGAGGTCGATCACCTCGACGGGCGGATCTTCGTCGATCGCGTGACCGACCCGAGCACGTTCTCCACGTGGGACAACTTCGATCGCCACCACCGCGATCGCTTCGTCGAGTACGCGCAGGGCATCGTCGCCCGCCACGGCGGATGACGCTCAGCGACCGGCGCGGACCGTGGCCTCGACCTCGTCGATCGACTTCGGGACCTCGCGCGTGAGCACCTCGTGGCCCTCGCCGGTCACGAGCACGTCGTCCTCGATGCGGATGCCGCGCACGTCCTCGAAGCGCGCGAGCGCGTCGCGGTCGACGAAGCGCGACACGAGCGGCGCCAGCGCCGGATCGGCGAGGATCGCGGGCACGCGGTAGTACCCGGGCTCGATCGTCACGCACATGCCCGGCGCGAGATCGCGATCGAGGCGGAGGTACGCGAGGCCGAACTGCGCGCTCCGCGTGCGGCCCGGCGCGTAGCCGGCGCGGTCGCCGAGATCCTCCATGTCGTGCACGTCGAGGCCGAGCAGGTGCCCGATGCCGTGCGGGAAGAAGAGCGCGTGGGCGCCCTCCTCGACGAGCGAGGCAGGCGAGGCGCCGCGGAGGATGCCGAGCGCGACCAGGCCCTCGGCGAGCGCGAGGCTCGCCTCGAGGTGCACGTCGCGGTAGCGCACCCCCGGCTTCACCTTCGCGATGGCGCGCGCCTGCGCCGCGAGCACGACCTCGTAGAGCGCGCGCTGCGTCGGCGAGAAGTGGCCCGCCACGGGCCAGGTGCGCGTGACGTCGCCGGCCCAGCCGTCCGGCGTCTCGGCGCCCACGTCGGCGAGCACGAGGTCGTGTGGCGCGAGCGCGTGCTCGTGCGCGTGGTTGTGCAGGACCTCGCCGTGCACGGTGACGATGGTCTCGTACGCGAGCCCGCAGTGCTCGTGCGCGAGCGCGCCGACCATGGCCGCGCGCACGTGCCACTCGCGCAGCCCCGCGTGCGTGGCCTTCATGCCCGCGACGTGCGCGCGCGTCGTCGCCTCGGCCGCGGCCCGCAGGCCGCGGATCGCGTCGGCGTCGTGGTGCAGGCGCAGCGCGATCATCGCGTCCGCGAGCGTCGCGTCGGCGCCCTCGAGAACGCGGGGCGCGATGGGGCGGCCCAGGACGCGCGCCTGCGTCTCGCGCGTGAGCGCGTCGATCGCGGGCAGCGTGCAGGCGCCCTTCGGATCGAGGATCTCGGCGAGGTCCTCGAGCGCGCGCACCTCGCACCCGAGGCGCTGCGCGAGGGCCGCGTCGTCGGGCTGCGCGCCGTGCCAGAGCGCGTCGTCGGCGGCGGGCCGCGGGCGCAAGACGATGCTGCGACCGTCCGGGAACACGGCCAGCACGGCGCCCTCGATCGGCCGGCCCACGAGGTAGAGGAAGTGGCTCGCGGCGCGGAACGCGAAGGTGTTCGCGGCGTAGTTGCGCGGCTGCGCCACACCGGCGAAGAGGAGGGCGGGGGCCGTCAACGAGGCCGAGAGCGCGCGACGACGAGCCGCATGCGCGGGGAGATCGAGGTGGGTGGCGAGCGCCGAGTGAATCTCCATGCAGCGGACTCTAAGGGCCCGCGCATGAACTACCTATCCGTTTCGCCGCCGCGGCATCCCCTCCAGCACCGCCCGCTCTCCTCGAGATACTCCCGGTATCCCTCGTCACCCGGTCGCCGCTGGCGGGGCGCCGCGACGAACCGGTTGTTCCTACGCGGGCCCTCACCGGCCTGATATCCTCGTGGCTCGCGCCCCATCGGGCGCGCCTCCGCGCCGTGTGCGGAGCGAGGCGACGGTCGAGCGAGAGATCATGAGCGAGACGAGCAGGATGGGCCCCGAGACGGGCATCCTGGGCACCGACGGCGGCAGCCGCGTCGCGGTGGTCACCCGCATGCTGCTCCGGGTCACGGCCGGGCCCGATCGCGGTCTCGAGCGGCTCTTCGAGGGCGGCACACTCGTCGTCGGCTCGCACCCCGAGGCCGACATCGTGCTCACCGACACGACCGTCTCGCGCTACCACGCCGAGCTCGCGCTGCTCGCGGGCGGTGTGCGCGTGAAGGATCTGAAGTCCACCAACGGCACGTTCGTGGGGGACTCGCGCGTCGAGTCCATCGTGCTGCCCGCGGGCTCGGAGGTGCGCGTCGGCCGCACGCGCATCGAGATCCTCGCCGCCGACGCGCCTGTGCCCGAGGCGCCCTCCGAGTCGACGCGCTTCGGGCGCATGGTGGGCGCGAGCGCGGAGATGCGTCGGGTGTTCGGGTTGCTCGAGCGCGCGGTCTCGGGCTCGGCGCCGGTGTGGCTCTTCGGCGAGGCGGGCACGGGCAAGACGCTCGCGGCGCGTGCGCTGCACGAGGCGATGGCCAAGACCGAGAGCCCCCGCGTCGGCCCGCTGGTCGAGATCGAGATCCCGCGCGGTGACGTGATCGCGGAGCACGTCGTGGAGGTCGCGCGCGGCGGGACCATCGTGCTCGATCGTCTCGACGAGGCCTCGCTCGCGACGCAGGAGGCCGTGGGCGCGGCGGTCGGGCGGGCGGAGCGCGAGCGCATCGACGTCCGCTGGATCACGACGTCGCGCCGCGATCCACGCGCGCTCGTCGAAGAGGGCCTGCTCCGGCGCGACCTCTTCTTCCACCTCGCCGGCGTGCGCGTGGAGATGCCCGCCCTGCGCGAGCGCCTCGAGGATCTGCCGCGTCTGGTCGACGCGATCGTGACCGAGCTCGGTTACCCCGAGGTGCGCCTCTCGCCCGCCGAGCTCGGGCAGCTTCGGGCGCAGCCGCTCGAGGGCAACGTGCGCGAGCTGCGTCGGCTGATCGAGGAGACGCTCCTTCGCAGCGTGCGGCGCCCGAGCGCGCGCGCCGAGGAAGAACAGACGGTCACCGAGGACATGTCGCGCCTCCCGTTCAAGGAGGCCAAGGAGCGCCTGCTCGACGCCTTCGAGAAGAGCTACGTCGCGCAGCTGCTCGAGCGCGCCGGAGGAAACGTCTCGCGCGCCGCGGACGAGGCGGGCATCGATCGCAACCACCTCGCGCGGCTCGCGAAGAAGCACGGCGTCCGCTGAAGGCGAGGACCACGCGATGACGCGCCACGTGTTCCTCTCGGGGCCCATGGGTGCGGGCAAGAGCACCATCGGTCCGCTGCTCGCGGCGGAGCTCGGCTGCGCCTTCGTCGATCTCGACGCGTCGATCGAGCGCGAGACCGGCATGCGCATCGCCGAGATCTTCCGCTCGCGCGGCGAGGCCACGTTCCGGCGCCTCGAGGCCGACGTGGTCCGGCGCCTGGTGGGGCACGACGCCCGCGGCGTCTTCGCGCTCGGCGGCGGCACCGTGGAGGATCCCGACACGCGGGCGTTCCTCCTCGATCGAGGCGTGCTCGTCACGCTCACCGCGCCCCTCGACACGCTCCTCGCACGCGCCACGAGCAAGGGCGCGACGAGCCGGCCGCTCCTCGCGGGCGACGCGCCTCGGGCGGCGCTCGCACGGATCCTCGAGCGACGCAGGGACGCCTACGGGGAAGCGCACCGCGTGCTCGACACCTCGAGCGCGCCGCCGGACGAGCTCGCCCGCACGATCGCGCGTCATCTGCCGCGCGACGAGCGCTCGCTCTGTGTGCGGCTCGGGCGACGCAGCCACCGCATCGTCGTCTCGCGTGGCGCGGCGGCCGAGCTCGGTGTGGAGCTCCTGGGCCTCGAGGGCGGGGTGCCGAGCCGCTTCGTCGTCGTCACGGACACCCACGTGCGCGCGCTCGCCGAGCGCTGGATGGCGCCGATCGAGCTCCCCACGACCTGGGTCGAGCTCGCGCCGGGAGAGCTCCACAAGAGCCTCGCGTCCGTCGAGCGCATCTGGGATGCGGCGCTCGGTGCGCACGTGGATCGAAGGGCCCTCGTCGTGGCGATCGGCGGGGGCGTCGTGGGGGACCTCGCGGGCTTCGCGGCCGCGACGCTCCTTCGCGGCGTGCGCTTCGTGCAGGTGCCGACGACGCTGCTCGCGATGGTCGACAGCTCCGTCGGCGGAAAGACGGGGCTCGACCGCGCCCAGGGCAAGAACCTCGTCGGTGCGTTCCACCAACCGAGCCTCGTGGTCTGCGACGTGGATGCGCTCGCCACGCTGCCGCCGCGCGAGCTGCGCGCCGCGATGGCCGAGGTGGTGAAGACGGCGTGGATCGAGGGCGAGGCCGACGTCGCCGCGCTCGAGGCGGACGCGGAGGTGCTGCTCGCGAGCGGAGAGCGAGGCGACGCGGCGCGTGAGCGCGCGATCCTGCGCTCGCTCCGCACCAAGGCGCGCATCGTCGCGCTCGACGAGACCGAGCAAGGACCGCGTCGCCTGCTCAACCTCGGGCACACGCTGGGTCACGTCGTCGAGGCCGCGTCGGGGTACACGCTCGTCCACGGCGAAGCCGTCGCCGTCGGGCTCGTCGCGGCGATGCGGATCAGCGCCGCCCTCGGGCACGCGAGCGCCGGCGACGTGGCGCGCATGGTGAGGCTGCTCGAGCGACTCGGGCTCGACGTGCGCTGGCCTCCGCTGGCGCCCGCCGAAGTGGGCCGATGGCTCGCCGCCGACAAGAAGTCCGACGGACAGGCGGTGCGCTTCGTGGCGGCCGGCGCCCCCGGCGCGCTGGAGGTGGTCGCGATCCCGCGGGCGGAGGTGCTAGGCTGGGTCTCGTCGTTCGAGCACCTCTGATCCGTTTTTTTGTGGTGCGAGGGGTGCCCCACTACGCTGATGAAGCCCGTAGTTCCGGGCATGGAGGCTTCATGGCTCGGTCAGTCCGACTTGTGTCTTCGATCCGCGAGGTGGCTCGCGGCCTCACGAACATCGGTCTCGCTGCCGTCGCGGCGACCACGTTGGGTGGCCTCGCGATGGGCTGCGCCCCCGGCAACCCGGGCATGGTGATCGTCAACCAGGTCGCGCCCTCCGACGAGTGTGTGTACGACCCGACGGGCACGATCGCGATCGCGGAGCCGGCGCTCGATCTCGACCCGCTCACGCCCGCGATCCTCGCCGGCATCGGCCTCGCGGAGACGCGGCCGGTCTACATCGCGCAGTTCGCGGTCATCAACAACCTCATCAACCGCTTCTCGACGACCTATCCGGTCATGGCCGATCCCAACGCCATCACCGCGACGGCCGCCGAGGTCGAGCTCCTCGGGGTCGACGGTCGTCGTCTGCCGTCGGGCTTCTACCGGACCCGCGCGTCGGGCGTCGTCAACTCGGCCATCGGCGATCAGCCGGGCCGCGGCCTCATCCGCGTGGACGTGATCCCGCAGACGGTCGCCGACACGCTCGCCATCACCTTCGCCGACCGGCTCGAGGGCGAGGGGCTCGTCACCGCGCGCGTCGTCATCATCGGCTCGACGCAGGGCGGCACCGAGGTGCGCACGTCCCCGTACAACATGCCGATCCAGCTCTGCTATGGCTGCCTCTACTCGAACCGCATGCTGATGACGGGCGAGAACGCGGGCTGCACGCCGGGCCAGGACGGCTACTTCGTGGCGCCGGGCTTCGCGCGCACGCCGGGCTGCATCACGAGCGACGAGTGCGCGAGCGGCCTGTGCGTGCTCGGTCACTGCGCCCGCGACGTGCTCTGAGAGCACGTGGCACTCGGATTGATCGATGCGGGTGCCACGGGCTCGATTCGGCGGGAGGGAGGCTCTCGCCGATTCCGGTGATCGGACACCGCGCGCAGGCCCAAGGCCGAGCACGGGGAGAACCCGCGGCGAGAGGGAGGGGCTGCGGCCAGACCCTC
>JBILLJ010000156.1:0-19543 GCA_044376125.1 Sandaracinaceae bacterium | reverse complement strand
GGAGATCACGGTCGGCAACAGCGTGCGCTCTCTGGGTGTCGCGGGCGGGCTCTCGAGCTTCGGGCGCTCGCTCGCTGGCGGTGAGATCGCGCCCATCACGCAGATGATCTCGGAGGGCCGCCACGCGGCCATCCAGCGCATGGAGGAGGAGGCGCGCAAGCACGGCGCGACGGGCGTGACCGGCGTCGTGTCCGAGCTGCGCACGCTGGCCGGCTACACCGAGTTCCTCGCGCAGGGCACGTCGGTGAACGACACGCGCGGGCGGCTGCCCTTCTTCTCGAGCGCGGCCTCGGGCATCGAGCTCTACTGCCACCTCGACGCGGGCTATCGCCCGATGAAGTTCGTGATGGGCAACATCGCGTACGCGCTCGGCGTCGGGCGCGGACTCATGGGCTCGGTGCGCACGCTCGCGCGCGGCGAGGTCCACGAGTTCAGCTCGATGTACAACCAGATCCGGCACACCGCGCTCGACCGCCTCAAGCAGGAGGCCGCGCAGGCGGGGGCCAACGCCGTGGTCGACGTGAACGTGCAGATGCTCCCGCACGGGCCCGGCACGGTGGAGCTGCTGCTCACGGGCACGGCCTCCCACCACGACGCCATCTCGCCGGGGCCCGTGAGCGCGGCGCAGGTCGTCACCTCCGAGCTCTCGGGCGAAGAGCTCTGGAACCTCTCGCAGCTCGGCCTCGTGCCGCACCAGCTCGTCATGGCCACGAGCGTGTACTCGCTCGGCGTCGTCGGAGGCTTCGCCGCGATGTTCCAGGGCCTGGCGCGTGGTGAGCTCAACGAGGTCACCAAGCTCGTCTACGAGGCGCGCGAGAACTGCCTCGAGCTCATCCGCAAGGAGGCGCAGCAGATCGGCGCCGAGCGCGTGATCGGCAACAAGCTGCAGATCCGCGAGATCGGCAGCGGCCTCATCGAGATCGTCGCGGTCGGCACGGCCGTGCGGCGCGGCGACGATCGGTTCAAGACCGAGACCCCTCAGCTCATCCCCCAGGCCGTCATCGTCGATCGCGGCTCGCAGGGCACCGAGCAGTCGTTCAACGGTGTCGCGCCGGCCGTGGCGCCGATGCAGGTCGCCAACCAGGGCGCCCAGATGGCCGGCAACCAGGCCATCGGCTGCATCATCTCGCTGCTCTTCTTCGGCTTCATCCTGTTCATCTCGGTGCTCGCGGCGATCCTCGACGCCGTGGACTGATCGCGGCGGCGCTCCTTCCGCGTCTTGCCCCTCTCGGATGCATCGGGTACGAAGCGCGGCCCTTCGAAAGGACGGCTCTTTTTCGCGCCCCGCGCTTCGCGCCCGGGGTGTGAACCGACGACCGAGTCGGGCCGTCGCGAGCCTCCGAGCCCATGAGCGACCCGAGCCTGATCCGCGCCGTCAAAGGCATGAACGACGTGCTCCCCGACGCGATGCCCCGGTGGCATCGGCTCGAGGCCGCGTTCCGCGAGACGGCGCGTCGCTACGGCTACGGCGAGGTCCGCACGCCGCTCGTGGAGCCGACGCCGCTCTTCGTGCGCTCGATCGGCGAGGCCACCGACATCGTCAGCAAGGAGATGTACACGTTCGTCGACAAGGGCGACGACATGCTGACGCTGCGGCCCGAGGGCACCGCGTCCGCCGTGCGCGCGTACGTCGAGCACTCGGTGCAGGGGCAGGAGCCGGTCTCGAAGTGGTACTACCTCGGGCCGATGTTCCGCCGCGAGCGTCCGGCCCGCGGTCGCTATCGTCAGTTCTGGCAGGCCGGGCTCGAGTGCTTCGGGGATCCGGGCCCGCAGATCGACGCCGAGATGATCGAGATGGTCGTCTCGCTCCTGGCCTCGCTCGGCGTCGAGGATCTCGAGGTCCTCGTGAACTCGCTCGGCTCGCGCGAGACGCGCGCGCGCTACCGCGAGGCCCTGCGCACGTTCCTCTCGCCGCACGAGGCGCGCCTGTCCGAGGAGAGCAAGCAGCGCCTCGTGACGAACCCGCTGCGCATCCTGGACTCGAAGAGCCCCGTCGATCAGGAGATCTGCGCGGGCGCGCCGTCGATCCTCGACATGCTGGACGACGCGGATCGTGCGCACTTCGACGAGCTCACCGCCACGCTCACCGCGCTCGGCACCAAGTTCCGCGTCGAGCCCAAGCTCGTGCGCGGCCTCGACTACTACTCGCGCACGCTCTTCGAGATCCAGGGCCGCGGCGGCGAGCTCGGGGCGCAGAACGCGCTCTGTGGCGGAGGCCGCTACGACGGTCTCGTGAAAGAGCTGGGCGGCCCGGACGTACCGTCCATCGGCTTCGCCATGGGACTCGAGCGCATCCTCCTCGCCCTGCCGAACGAGGCGAGCGCCCGCTCGCTCGATGCGGCGGTCGTGGTCACCGATCCCTCGATGAACGTGAAGGCGGCGGTGTTGCTCAAGACGCTGCGCGCCGCGGGGCTCTCGGCGGAGGGCGATCTCCGAGGTCAGTCGATGAAGAGCCAGCTGCGTCGCGCCGAGAAGCTGGGCGCGCGCGCCGTCCTCGTGCTCGGCCCCGCCGAGGACGCGCGTGGCGTCGTCCAGCTCAAGGACATGCGCGTCCGCCACCAGGAAGACGTCGCCCACGCGGACGTCGTCCACGCGGTGCGCGCCCGCCTCGCGATCGACAGCGACGGGGCCCCGCGGTGAGCCTCCTCCGCGTCGCGGTGATCGGCTGCTTCGCCAGCGTGCTCGTCACGCTCGCGGGCACCGGCGGCGTGCGTGCGCAGTACCAGCTGCAGGACCCGACCGCGGGCACGAGCAGCGGAGACGATGACGAGGACTACGAGGGCGACGAAGACGCCGACGCGGAAGGCGACGCAGAGGGCGACGCCGACCCGGACGCAGAGGGCGACGCCGACGCGGACGCAGAGGGCGACGCCGACGCAGAGGGCGACACCGCGGCGCAGACGACACAGGAGCAGCAGGAAGAGGACGCCGAGGACGCGACGCCGCGCGCGGAGGCCGCGCATCCGTCCGATGGTCGCACCACGCGCTTCGTGCCCCCGGAACCGCCGCCCCCGCAGGCGGGCGACTTCCAGCTGCCCGTGCCGCCGATCTTCCTCTACGAGCGTCGCGCGGGCGTCACCACGACGGCGGTCTTCCCGGCCTTCTACCTGCGCGAGTCGCCGGGCACGAGCGAGCTCGTCATCCCGCCGATCTATCACCGCGAGGGCACCGACCCGTTCGACGTCGTGTTCCCGTTCTTCTGGTGGTACCGCGGCGAAGGGCACCACACGTGGATCGCGGGCCCCGTCTTCCATCACGAGGACGCCGAGAGCCACGACGTCGGCGTCGCGCCGCTCTTCATGAGCGGTCACCACGCGGGCGGGCGCTACTACCACCTGATCCCGCCGCTGCTCTTCGGCGCATGGGGCAGCGAGGACGAGGACTACCTCACGGCGGGCCTGCTCGCGTACCGCTTCCGCAGCCACGACGACGAGCGCTGGGGCCTCTTCCCGCTCCTCTGGGTCCGCAATTCGCCGACCGAGGAGTACCAGTTCCTGCCGCCGCTCTTCTGGCGCTGGCGCAACCCCGAGATCAACCGGACGCTGACGGTCCTGGCGCCCTTCTACTACCAGGAGGATCGCGCCGAGAGCTTCTGGGGCATCGCGGGCCTCGTGCATCACGACGAGGGGCCGGGCTTCCACTCGACGACGATCCCGCCGCTGCTCTTCCACTGGTCGGAGTCGCCGGACGCGTTCCGGCTTGCGACGCCCGCGTTCCTCTACCTCCGCGAGGGCCAGAGCGAGACGGTCGTGTCGTGGCTCTACCAGCGCTACCGCGGCGCGACGGAGCTCGACGCGGTGATGCCGCTCTTCGCGCACATCCGCGATCCGCGCGATCACAGCGAGACGCTCATGGTCACGCCGCTCGCGTGGCACTGGTCGAGCCCCGCGTACGACAACTGGGCCATCGCGCCGTTCTTCCTCTCGCTCGAGGAGCACGGCCGCAGCCACCTCTGGCTCACGCCGCTCTTCGGCAACTTCGT
Organism: Sandaracinaceae bacterium; assembly: GCA_044376125.1. Classification (GTDB taxonomy): domain Bacteria; phylum Myxococcota_A; class Polyangia; order Polyangiales; family Sandaracinaceae; genus JAFLCL01. The sequence continues at coordinate 15,561 of JBILLJ010000156.1, read as the reverse complement.
GAACCAGGAGCTGCACGACGAGACGACGTGGGTGTTCCCCACGCTCCAGATCTCTCGCTGGCACGACGGCGACGCCGTGAACTTCCACCCGCTCTGGTACTACGAGAGCGTCCCGAGCCACCGCTTCACCGTGCTCAACCCGCTCTGGTGGGACTTCGAGAACTACGAGAACCACAGCCGCTACACGGTCGCGTTCCCGTTCTACTACCGCGTCGTCGAGGGCGTGACGGAGAGCCAGGTCACGCTGCCGCTCGCCACGTACTTCCGCCGACGTCAGTGGACGCACGAGGGGCGCTGGGAGTGGGAGCTGCACGTGAGCGGCCTCTTCGACTACGGCGAGCGCAGCGACGGCGAGCACTGGTGGCGTGTCCTCTACGGCCTCGTCGGCTGGGAGCACCGCATCGGCCACGACCGCCTCTGGCTTTTCTACGTGCCGATCGACTTCGCGAACTCGGCGACGCTCCCGGACGCGCCCGCGACGCAGACCTCGCCCGCCGCTTCGATCCCGACGTTCGAGCCCCCGCGCTTCTGATCACGCCTTCGGCTCGCGGGCGGCGGACGCGCTCGGCCGCGGCAGCGTGATCGCGACCAGCGTCCCGCGCGGCTCGTGGCGTCGCAGCACGAGCTCGCCGCCGTGGATGCGCACGACCTTGTCGACGAGCGCGAGGCCCAGGCCCGTGCCGGTCGCGCGCGTGGTGAAGAACGGATCGCGGGCGCGCGCGAGGACGGCGTCGCTCATGCCCTCGCCCTCGTCGACGACCTCGATCCGCACGGCCCCGGTGCTCGAGGCGGTGCTGCCTTCGGACGACGCGCGGACGATCACGCGACCGCCGCCGGGCATCGCGCGCACGGCGTTGTCGATCACGTTGACGAGCGCCTGCCGCAGGAGGGCGGAGTCCGCGAAGGCGTGGAGCTCGGTCGGCGCGACCTCGATCTCGACGACCGGAGTGCTCCCTTCGTGCGCGCGTCGGACGGCGGTGGCGACGTCCTTGAAGAGCGCCTCGAGCGCGAGCGGCTCGGGGCGATACGGCATCGGCTCGGCGTAGCGCGCGAGCGAGCGACCGAGCTGATCGAGGCGACGCGTCTCTTCCTGGATGATCTCGACCAGCGTCTCGATGTCGACCGAGCTCGTGGTCGGCTTGCGGAGCGACGAGGCCGCGTTGCGCAGCACGGCGAGGGGGTTGCGCACCTCGTGTGCGATGACCGCCGCGAGCTCCCCGAGCGCGGCGCGGCTTCGTGCCTCGACGAGCGCGCGCTCGGCGGTGTGGAGCTCCTCGAGCGAACGCGCGAGCTCGCGCGAGCTCCGATCGAGCTCTCCTTCCGCTTGCACCACGCGCCGCATCAGCGTCGCGCCGATCGCGAGCGTCGCGAAGCCGATCGCGTGTGCCCCGAGCTCGAGCGGGGGCTGACCGACGACGAGGCGTCCGAGATCGGCGAGACCGCCCGCGAGCGCGAGCGCCAGCGCGATCGCCACGAAGCCCAGGCCTCGCGTCGTGAGCGCGGCGTGGGCGAGCGTGACGATCGTGGGCGTGCCCGCGCCGAGCAGGATCAGGCCCGCGACCTGCCCCACGGGAGTGAAGCCTCCACCGTCCATCGGATCGACGAAGACACCGCTCGCCGCGAGCACGGCGAACGTGAGGCCGACGACGCGCGGAGGGACGCTCTGGACCTCGCGCTGCGTGAGCCCGCGGACGATGTCCGGCAGGAGATGGACCGCGAGGCCGAACGCGGTGATCTGGAAGCTCCGCGCGCGCATCGCGAACGACGCATCGGGCGCCGAGAGCAGCGCGGCCGTGGAGAGCACCGCGCAGGCGCCGGTGATCGAGTACCGCGCGAAGATGCGGAAGAGCGACTCGTCCGGACGGAGGCGCGAGAGCAGCGTGAACCACACCGCCAGGAACGCGAGGGTCCCGGACCAACCGACGAGCAGCGTGGTGTGGATCGACACGTGTGGGGATCCAACGCGCAGCCGCGGGGCTGGTCAACCTCGGCCGCGCTGCGGGGCGCGCGCGCGAGGCAGCGAGAGCGAGACCGTCGTGCCTCGACCGTGCGCGCTCTCGATCTCCACGCGTCCGCCGTGGGAGCGCGCGACGCGCGCCACGATCGCCAGGCCCAGACCGGTCCCGTACGCGCGCGTCGTGAAGAACGGCTCGAGCGCGCGCTTGCGCACGGCCGTGTCCATGCCTTCGCCCGGATCGGTGATGTCGATGCGCACGCTCCGATCTCCCTCGGGGCGCGAGCGAACGAGGATCGCCTCTCCGTTGGCGGCGGTCGTCGCGTTCTCGAGCACCTGCGCCATGGCGCGTCGCATGGCCTCGGGCTCGCATTCGATGGAGAGCGACGGGTCCACCTCGAGCGTCGCGGGCACCGCGGTGCGCGTCTGCGCGCGCACGTCCTGGAGCGCGTCCTCGATGAGGGTGGCGACACCGACCTCCAGACGCTCCTCCTGCGAAGGGCGCGCGAAGACGAGGAGGTCGCGGATGAGGTGGTTGAGGTGGCGCGTCTCGGCGTCGATCTCGTCCAGGGTCGCCCGGGCCTCACCGGCCTCGACGGCGGCCGGGTCGAGCTCCGCGACCGAGCGACGAAGCGAGGCCATGGGCCTCGAGATCTCGGCAGCGAGCACGACGGACAGCTCGCCCACGTCCGCGAGGTGCTCGGCGCGGCTCCGATCGCTCTGTGCGCGCAAGAGCGCCGCGTGGCTCGACTCGAGCGCGGCCTTCTGGCCGCGGAGCTGGTCACCGACCGCCGCGAAGCGCCGCAGGAGCACCCACGACGACACCAGCATGAGGAAGGTGCCGAGCACGGTGAGCGCGAACATCGGCTCGTAGCCTCGGGTGCGTGCCAGCTGCTCGATGGTCGCGCCGATCGCGCCCGGTGCGGCGCCGACGAGGATCCATCGTGCGCCCGCGCGCCGGCTCCACGCGCGCACGAGCAGCACGAGCGCGACGACCATCAACGCCACGGCGGCCGTGATCAGCAACGAGCCGAGCATCGTGAGGTCGGGCTCGTGGCCCATGCCCGGTCGCACCGAGGCGGGGTCGTGCACGGTCCCAGCGAGCGCCAGCGTGCTCGCGGCGATGCTCGCCGCCACCATCGCGTGCGGGAGCAGGCTGTGGTGGCGGATCCCTGCGACCTCCAGCGTCACGAAGAAGAATCCGGGGGCCGCGACGAAGCTCCCCGCGTACGCGAGGCGCGCGCCCAGCTCGGCGGTGGTGCTCGAGACGTCTGCGGTGAGGAACACGGCGCCGAGCGCGAACACGGTGCAGCCCGCGGCGGTGATGGACATCGCGAGGCTCACGTCGTCGCGGCGCGCGCGGTACATCCAGAGCCACGCGTACACGACGGCGGCCTGCGCGTAGAGCGCGGCGCACGCCACGAGCAGTGTCCCGAAGAGCGACACGCCGCGAGCGTACACGCGCCGCCGCGATGGCGAGCGGCGCACCGCAGCGCGTCGGTGATCCGGGGGCGACGCGCAAGAACTTGCGGGCGGGGGGAGGGATCGACCTACGATTCCCTCGTGCGCCGCAACCTCATCGCCGTCGTCATCGCGCTGGTCGGGCTCGCACCCGCGGCGCACGTCCAAGAGGCCCTCGCCCAGCAGGTGCGCACCAGCGCCCCGGCCTCGAGCGCTCCCCACCCGCTCTCCGAGTACGGAGGCGTGACCCCGGGACGGCCCAATCCGCCGCCCGCGATGGGGCGTGTGACCGGGCGCCGTGGGCGCGCCGCACGTGCGGCGATCGTCACGTGGCCGGGCTTCCAGATGCTCCCCGGGGGCGGCTCGCGCTTCTTCGTGCAGACGAGCGCGAACGTGTCGGCCACGCTCGCGACGAGCGATGGGCGCGTCGAGATCGTCTTCCCCAACACGGCGATCCACCTCGGCAACAGCCGCCGCTACCTCGAGACGACCTACTTCGAGACGCCCGTCGTCCGCGCCCACCTCGAGCGTCGTCGCAACGACATGGTGCTCGTGATGCAGATGCGCGCGAACGTCGTGCCCCAGATCTCGAGCGGCTCCGAGGGGACCTTCTTCTTCACCTACATCGACTTCGCGGCCGGCCAGTACCGGCCCGCCGACCTCGGCCCGGTGCAGCCGCCCGTCCAGCGCGACGCCAGTGGCACCGCCCAGGTGCGCCCCGCCTCTCCCGAGAGCGAGCGGGCGTATCCGTCGGACTCCGAGATGCGCGCCATGGACGACGAGCGTCCGCCGACCGTCCGCGGCCCGGCCCAGTGACGTCCGCCAGCCGGGGGTAGCGCAGGGCAGGGGGGCCACCTGACGAGGGACCGCCACGGCCGGGGCTGGCCGTGATCCTCGACACACCGCGTCTCGACTGCTAAGAGGCGGCGCCTTCGCGAGAAGGGCCGAATTCAAGGCGTTTTTGCGCGGATTCGGCTCACGCGAGAGCACGGTCGTCGGGCGGCATGGCCGCCCAGAGGCTAGGCGAGGGCGGTGTGACCGCCCAGAGGCTCGAGGAGACGCGGTTCATGTCCAGTCCGAAGACCCCCATCCAGTCCACACTGTCCAACGCGGTGAGCGTGGTGTCGGCGCTGTTCGCGGCACTGTTTGCCAGCGTCGGCTCGATCTCCACGGCGCTCGCCCAGCACGCCGAGGGCGGCGGCCACCAGGCGGGCGGCGAGGCCAACCTCGTGCTGCCGAACTTCGCCGACATCTCGATGATGGGCGTCGATGGCCGCACGCTCCTCATGAGCGGCCTCGTCGTCTCGGCGCTCGGCGTCGTGTTCGCCATCGCGATCTACTCGCAGATGAAGAACCTGCCGGTCCACAAGTCGATGCTCGAGATCTCCGAGCTCATCTTCGAGACCTGCAAGACGTACGTCGAGACGCAGGTCCGCTTCATCATGGTCCTCTTCGGCTTCATCGGGACCATCATGGCCGTGTACTACGGCGTGTTCGTCGGCTTCCCGATCGCGAAGGTGCTCGTCATCCTCGTGTTCTCGCTCGTGGGCATCGCCGGCTCGGTCGCGGTCGCGGCCTACGGCATCCGCGTGAACACGTTCGCGAACTCGCGCACGGCCTTCGCGGCCCTCCGCGGCAAGGGCTTCGACGTCTACGCGATCCCGCTCAAGGCCGGCATGAGCATCGGCATGCTGCTCATCTCGATCGAGCTCTTCCTGATGATCTGCATCCTCGTCTTCGTCCCCGGCGACTGGGCGGGCCCGTGCTTCATCGGCTTCGCGATCGGTGAGTCGCTCGGCGCCTCGGCCCTGCGCATCGCGGGCGGCATCTTCACGAAGATCGCCGACATCGGCTCCGACCTCATGAAGATCGTCTTCAAGATCAAGGAAGACGACGCGCGTAACCCCGGCGTCATCGCCGACTGCACGGGCGACAACGCAGGTGACTCGGTCGGTCCCTCGGCCGACGGCTTCGAGACCTACGGCGTGACGGGCGTCGCCCTCATCTCGTTCATCCTCCTCGCCATCTACCCGACGCACCAGACGGAGGCGACCGTCCTCCTCGTGTGGATCTTCATGATCCGCATCGTGATGGTCGTGGCGAGCGCGCTCTCGTACTTCGTCAACGAGGCGATGCAGAAGAGCCGCTTCGGCAACGAGGTCCGCTTCAACTTCGAGATCCCCCTCACGTACCTCGTGATCCTCACGTCGATCGTCTCGATCGTCCTCACGTTCGTGATCTCGAACCTCCTCATCCCGGACGTGGGCGGCAACACCAGCCTCTGGTGGAAGCTCTCGATCATCGTCAGCTGCGGCACCGCGGCCGGCGCGATCATCCCGGAGGTCATCAAGATCTTCACGTCGACCGAGTCGGGCCACGTCCGCGAGGTCGTGCAGGCCTCCAAGGAGGGCGGCGCGTCGCTCAACGTCCTGGCGGGCCTCACCGCCGGTAACTTCTCCGCCTACTGGATGGGCATCGTGTTCGTCGCGCTGATGGGCATCGCCTACTACGTGACGACGCTCGATGCGGGCACGGCGGCGGGCATCGGCTCGCTCATGACCATCAACGGCGTCGACGTCTCGCCCGTCTTCGCGTTCGGCCTCGTGGCCTTCGGCTTCCTCGGCATGGGCCCGGTCACGATCGCCGTCGACTCGTACGGCCCGGTCACCGACAACGCCCAGTCGGTCTACGAGCTCTCGCTCATCGAGAACATCAAGGACATCAAGGCCGAGATCAAGAAGGACTTCGGCTTCGAGCCCAACTTCGACATCGCCAAGGACCTCCTCGAGGAGAACGACGGCGCGGGCAACACCTTCAAGGCCACCGCGAAGCCCGTGCTCATCGGCACGGCCGTCGTCGGCGCCACCACGATGATCTTCTCGGTCATCCTGGTCCTCACGGGCCTTCAGCCCGACCTGATGATCAACCTGTCGATCCTCCACCCGCCCTTCCTCCTCGGCCTGATGGCCGGCGGCGCGATGATCTACTGGTTCACCGGCGCCTCGACGCAGGCGGTCTCGACGGGCGCGTACCGCGCGGTCGAGTTCATCAAGGCGAACATCAAGCTCGAGGGCGTCGAGAAGGCGTCGATCACGGACTCGAAGAAGGTCGTCCAGATCTGCACGGAGTACGCGCAGAAGGGCATGTTCAACATCTTCCTCACCGTGTTCTTCGGCACGCTCGCGTTCGCGTTCCTCGAGAGCTACTTCTTCATCGGCTACCTCATCGCCATCGCGCTCTTCGGCCTCTTCCAGGCGCTCTTCCTCGCGAACGCGGGTGGCGCATGGGACAACGCGAAGAAGGTCGTCGAGACGGAGCTCAAGGCCAAGGGCACGGAGCTCCACGCGGCCTGCGTCGTCGGCGACACCGTGGGTGATCCCTTCAAGGACACCTCCTCGGTCGCCATGAACCCGGTCATCAAGTTCACGACGCTCTTCGGCCTCCTCGCGGTCGAGCTCGCGGAGATCCTCGAGCAGCAGAACGGTCGCCCGATGCGCTTCGTCATCGCGGCGGTCCTCTTCATCGCCAGCGCCGTGTTCGTGTACCGCTCGTTCTACGGCATGCGCATCGGCTCGACCGAGAGCGATCACAAGCCCGAGGGCGAGAAGCCCACGAAGAAGGCGGCCGAGGCGGCCTGAGCCGCTCCCGACTCCGTGCATGAGACGAGGCGCCCCGCGTGAGCAGGGCGCCTCGTCCATTTCCGTCGGTGCGTTGGTCAGTCAGCGTCACCCCCACGTCGATGGCACACGTTCTGAAAGGAGCCGCTGCGGGAGTTCGGTTGTGCCTGGCTGCGCCAGGCGGAGGGTCGTGATGAACAAGTCCATCGTCTTCGGTTCCGGGGCCGCGCTCGCTGCGGCGCTCCTCGTCGACGCCACACCTGCGGCTGCGTGCGGCGGCTGCTTCGCGCCGCCGACTGGCAACCCCAACGCCGTCGATGCGCACCGCATGGTCCTCTCGGTGTCGCCGTCGGGCACGACGCTGTGGGATCAGATCGTCTACGAGGGCGACCCCGGTGAGTTCGCGTGGGTGCTGCCGATCGCGGGCGAGGCGTCGGTCGAGCTCGCCGACAACGGCTTCTTCGAGGCGCTCTCGAACGAGACGCTGATCACGATGCGCGCGCCCGCGCCGCCGCGGACGTTCTGCACCGACCCGTGCGGCAACGGTCCCTTCGGCTTCGGCGCGTCGGCTGGCTCGCCTCGCGCCGAGTCGACCGATGGCATGCCCGTCACCGTGTTCCACCAGGGCGTGGTCGGGCCCTACGAGACCGCGACGATCGGCTCCGACGATCCGGGCGCGTTGCTCGCGTGGATGAACGACAACGGCTACGTGGTCGACGATTCGCTCCTGCCGGTGATCGACCACTACGTCGATCAGCACATGAACTTCGCGGTCTTGCGCCTGCGTCCGGGCGCTGGCGTCGATCGCATGCAGCCCGTGCGCGTCACGGTGCCCGGCCTCTCGACGACGCTGCCGCTGCGCATGGTGGCTGCGGGCATCTCGGTGACGCTCGATCTCGAGCTCTTCGTGTTCGCCGAGTCGCGCATGGAGGCCTCGAACTTCGGCAACGCCGAGGTCGATCGTGCGGCCATCACGTACGACTGGGCCTCGCGCACGTTCGACTACGAGCGTCACTTCGACGACGCGCTCTTCGTCGGCGAGGGCACGACGACGAACTGGGTCACCGAGTACGCCGAGCCTGTGCTCGAGTGGACGAGCCTCTCGACCTACACGAGCCGCGGCACCGACGGCACGCTCAACAGCGCGGCCGAGGACGTCGCCGTCGTGCAGGCGGCGCTGCCGCGTGACGCCTACCTCACGCGCCTCCGCACGCGGCTCACCGCCAACGATCTCCGCGAGGATCTCACGCTCCGCATGTCGGAGAGCGGCGACGTCGGCACCTTCATCGAGGTCACGCGCGAGCTCAACCGCGCCCCCGAGCCCGAGTGCCCGACGGTCTGCATCGCAGGCGGTGGCACCGAGCCGGCGGGCTCGAGCACGCGCGGCGCGGGATCGAGCTACCGCCGCTGCTCGATCGGCGTGGGCCACTCGCCGGCGCCCGTGTCCTTCGCGCTCGCGGCGCTCGGCCTCGTCCTCGTCGCGCGGCGGCGACGCTCGTGAGTCGGCGCGTGTCGCGGTCGATCGTGTCCGCGTCGCTCCTCGTCGCGTTCGTCGCCACGTGGTGCGTCGGCCGAGCGTCCGCGCAGCAAGGTGACGCCACGCCGAGCGAGCCCACGCCGAGCGAGACCGACTCGGCCGAGGCCGCGCCGAGCGTGAGCGAGACGCCACCGACCGGCGCCGCAGCCGCGCCAGCGCCGGTCGTGGTGGCCGTGCCTGCGGAGGCCGAGGTCCCGCCCCCGCCGAGCACCGTCGTGCAGGTGCGCGATGACGAACGCCCGCCCGTCGCGCGCGGGCTCGAGGCCCGCCGCGTGCGACGCGTGGCGCCCGCGCCGGCCACCGAGGCCCAGTCCCTCGCGAGCCCGGTGCCGCCGCCGCCCGACCCGTACGAGGGGCGTCGCTATCCCGTGCAAGCGGCCGCGCGGCCGCTCACGCTCGCGGGCGGCGTGTGGCGCATCGACCACGCGCTCGACTGGAACATCCCCTTCGCGCTCGAGGCGCCGAACACGCTCACCGCCGGCGTCACGAACGACGTCGAGCTCGGCGTGAGCTGGCCCTGGACGCGCGACCCGACGGTGTTCGGGACCGTGCGCGTCTTCGGCTCCGACGTGATCGACGTGGGCGTGCGGGCCTCGGCGCGCCTGCCTGCGATCACGACGGGCGACACCGTGGTGCGCGCGGGCGTGCCGATCGTGATCCGGCCCGTCCCGTTCCTCCGCATCGCGACCGCGCTCGAGATCGATCTGCTCCTCACGTCGCAGATCTCGCCGTGGGCGATCGTCCCCTTGCAGATCACCGCGAGCATCACGCCGCGCTTCTTCCTCGGCGCACAGGGCTCGGCAGGCTGGCTCGATGGTGAGCGATGGACGGGCCAGGTCGGCTTCTTCCTCGGGCACACCGTGAGCGCCACGGGGCGACACCCGATCTTCGAGATCCGCTGGACCACCTCGTACATGATCGAGCTCAACGACTTCCACATCACCGCGGCGCTCTCGTTCTTCCCCCGCTTCTGGTGATCGCGGGCTTCTCCTTCAGTGGCCGTTCGGCGAGAGTGGGGGCATTGCTTTCGAGGAGGGTTGCGATGGGACGACGCTTCGCTCGACACACGAGTCGCTTCGGGCTGGCCACGAGAAGCTTCGGGCTGGCCACGAGGAGCTTCGGTCGACACGCGAGGAGCTTCGCGCTCGCCGCGCTCGGGCTGTGCCTCGGGATGGCCAGTTCGCTCGCGGCGCCTGGGCCCGCGAGCGCGTGCGGCGGGTGCTTCCACGTCCCGAATCCGATGGGCACACCGACCTCGGTGAACGCGCACCGCATGGTGATCGTCGTCGCGCCGGGGCAGACGATCCTCTGGGATCAGATCGTCTACGAGGGTGATCCCGGCGACTTCGTGTGGGTGCTCCCCGTCGCGCCGGGCACCCGCGTCGAGCTCGCGGACAACGCGTTCTTCGAGGCGCTCACCGCGGAGACGCAGATCACGATGCGCGCGCCGCTGCCGCCCAGAACGTTCTGCCCGGATCCCTGCGGAGGGTGGCTGCCGTTCGCTGACTTCAGTGCCGCGGAGTCCATCGATGCCGGCTCGCCGTTCGTGCGCGTCGAGCACCAGGGAGTCGTTGGGCCCTACGAGACGGCGACGATCGCGTCCGACGATCCCAGCGCGCTCCTCACGTGGCTCGACGCCAACGGCTACCTCGTCGACGACGCGCTGCTGCCCACCCTCGCGCACTACACGGCGCAGCGCCTCAGCTTCGCCGTGCTGCGCCTCTCGGCCGACGCGCGCGTCGATCGCATGCAGCCCGTGCGCGTCGCCATGGCCGGCACGTCCGCCACGCTGCCGCTGCGCATGGTCGCCGCGGGGGCCGGCGTGGATCTCGATCTGGAGCTCTTCGTGTTCGCGGAGTCGCGCATGGAGGTCGTCGGCTACGGAAACGCCGAGGTCGACCGAGGGAGCATCACGTACGACTGGGCCAGCGCGACCTTCGACTACGACCAGCGCTTCGAAGACGCGTTGTTCGCGGGCGATGCGCCCGGGAGCAACTGGGTCGCCGAGTACGCGATGCCGGTCGCTGCGTGGTGGAGGCTCGAGTCGTTCACTTCGGTCGACTCCTCCGGCATCTCGCACGCAGCAGGGCCCGACGTGGCCGTCGTGCGCGCGGCGTTCCTCGACAGCGCTCCCGTTCACCTCACGCGGCTTCGGACCCGCCTCCGGCCCAACGACATCCGCGAGGATCTGACGCTCCGTGTCTCGAGCGGCGGCGAGATCGGGAACCTCATCGAGGTCACACGCGAGCTCAACCGCGCGCCCGAGCCCGTGTGCGCCGTCTGCGAGAGCAGCGATGGGCTGAGCCCTGGCGGACCGAGCGAACGTGGACGCGGATCGGCGTTCCGTTGCGCGGTCGGCTCCGAGGCGTCGGGTGGCGCGTCGTGGGGCGTCGTGCTGCTCGGCCTCGTGGCGCTCGGGCTGCGACGGTCCTCTCGGGCCTCGGCCTCGATCGGTCGACGACGATGAAGAAGCTCGCGCACATCCTCGTGCTCGCTGCATGCGCGCTCGCGCCAGGGCGCGCCCGCGCCGACGAAGCGCCCACCGAGGTCCCGACGCCGGACCCGTCCGTGAGCGATTCCACCTCGCCGAGCGGACCGACCTTTGCCGAGGTGCCCGCGCTCCCGCCCGTGGAGCAGGCGACCGACTCGGAGCGCGTCCCGACGTCCCCCCCACCGTCACGCGAGCGCCGTGCACGCCCGCTCGCCACAGCGTCGGAGGCCCTCGCGGCACCCGTGCCGCCGCCGCCCGATCCGCTCGCGGGGCGTCGCTACCCCGAGACGGCCGCGCACCGCCCGCTCACGCTCGCCGAGGGCGTGTGGCGCCTCGATCACGTGGTCGACTGGAACCTCATGCACTTCACGTTCGAGGCGCCGAACACGCTGACGGCTGGCCTCACCAACGACGTGGAGCTGGGTGTCGGATGGCCTTGGACGCGCGACCCGACGTTCTTCGGCGCGGTGCGCTTCCTCGCGACCGACGTGATCGATCTCGGGGTGCGCGCGGCGGTGCGCGTTCCGGCGGTGACGACCGGCGACACGGTCGTGCGCGCTGGCATCCCCGTCGTCCTTCGCCCGACGCGCCACGTCCGCATCCAGACCGGCGTCGACGTCGAGCTCCTGCTCACGCCGCAGGTCTCACCGTGGGCATGGATACCGCTCCAGATCCTCGGCAATCCGGTGCCGAGCATGTTCCTCGGTGCACAGGGATCGATCGGCTTGATCGACGGTCAGCGCTGGACGGGGCAGGTGGGGCTCTTCGTCGGCCACACGGTGAGCGCGACCCCGACGGGGCACCCGATCTTCGAGATCCGCTGGACGACCTCGTACATGTTCGAGCTCAACGACCTCCACATGACCGTCGCGGCCTCGTTCTTTCCGCGCTTCTGGTGAGGCCTCGCGCCCTGTCACGACATGCCTTGCGCCGAGGCACCAACCTCGTCGATCGTGACAGGGTGACGGAGGCGGTGAGCGAGCTCGCACGCTGGATCGACGAGGCGAAGTCCTCGACACGCGACACGTTTGCCGCGAGGCATCCGTGCTTCTTCCTCCTCGCGTACATGTCGAAGAAGCCCGACACCGTCGGCTTCAAGACGGAGCTCGCCGCCTCGAGCGAGGAGTCGCAGGGGACCTTGCTGGTGCTGCCGCTCGTGAAGGCGCCCGGCAGCCCCTACGCCGACCGCATCTCGATTGGTCGCGCGCCCAACTGCGACGTCGTCGTGCGGCACGCGTCGATCTCGAAGCTCCACACGCACCTCCGCGCGCGCGAGGACGGCGCGCTCGTGATCGTCGACGTGAGCGCCCGCAACCCCACGCTGCTCGACGGCAAGCGCGTCGATCCCGGCGCCCCTCCGACGCTGCGCAGCGGCATGGAGATCCGCCTCGGCGACGTCTCCGGCACGTTGCTCGACGCGCGCGAGACGCACGCCGCGCTGTGTCGGTTGCCCAGTCCCGTCCGCGAGCGGTGAACGCCATCGCGAGGCCCGCCCTGCGCGAGAGCCACGTCGCGCGCGGCGCTGCTCTACCATCGCGGGATGCTCGCTCGCACGTCCGGCCTCGCCCGGTGGACCTCGCTCTTCTCCATGTCGATCGCGGCCTGGGCGCTCGCAGGCTGTGACTGCGGTGGGCCGCTGCCGACGGGCTGCGACACGTCGGCCGACTGCAGCGGCGGCGCGCGCTGCGTCGATCGCGTGTGTGTGGCGTCCGAGGATGCTGGCAACGATGCACCGAGCCCCACGTTCGATGCGCCCCGTGACGACGCCGGCTCCGATGCGGGACGCCCGTGCGAGAGCATGACCGTGTGCGGCTCGCCGCCCGTGTGCTGCGCCGTCGGTGAGGAGTGCGCGCTCGGCGCGTGTCTGCCGGCGTGCGCGAGCGGCGTGCGTTGTGGCGCGGATCTCTCGACGTGCTGCGGCGCCGAGCAGGCGTGTGTCTCGGGCGCGTGCACCGATCTGGGCGATCCGTGCGTCGACTCGTTCGACTGTCCCATCGGCGCGTTCTGCGAGCCGCTGCTCGGCCGCTGCTTGCCGCAGTTCGAGCCCGTGACGTGCGCCATCGATCCGGTCTTCGGCCCGTTCGAGGCCCGCGTCGAGTGGAGCGCCCAGACCGCGACGGATGCACCCGAGTGCATGCACGGCATCAGCGCGCCGGTCGTCGTGGATCTCACGGGCGATGGGCGCTCGGAGATCGTCGCGAACTTCGCGTGCGACGACGACTGGCAGCACGGTGTGCTCCGCGCCTACGGTGGCGACGGCACGCCGCTCTGGTCGCTGACGTCCACCTCCGACCGCGTGAACGGGCGCACGGGGATCGCCGCTGCGGATCTCGACGGCGATGGCCGCGCCGAGGTCGTCGCGGTGCTCCGGCCCACGCTCGGGAGCCGTCCGATCGCCGTCGATCACGACGGCACCGTGCTCTGGCGCGCGACGCAGGAGGACGGCACCACGCCGCTGGCCGTGTCGTTCGACAACGGGGCTCCGACGATCGCGGATCTCGACGCGGACGGAACACCGGAGGTGATCTTCGGTGCGGTCGTCGTGAACGGGCGCACGGGCGTGCGGCTCTGGCAGCGCGACGGCGGCGGCGGTGAGGGCACGAACAGCGGCTACGGCGGCGGCATCGCCGCGGTCGCGGATCTCGATGGTGATCGCGTGCCGGAGATCGTCACGGGGCGGCGCGCGTACCGGCGCGACGGCACCGCGTACTGGTCCTCGATGGCGCCCGATGGCTACCCCGCGATCGCGCAGCTCGACGAGGACGTGCAGCCGGAGGTCGTGCTCGTCGCGTCCGGCTCGATCTACTTCCTCGATGGGCTCACGGGCGCGATCGAGTGGGGGCCGATCGCGCAGCCGGGCGGAGGGCGCGGCGGCCCGCCGACGGTCGCGGACTTCGACGGCGACGGCCGCCCCGAGATCGGCGTGGCGGGTGCCGCGAGCTACAGCGTCTACGACCGCGAGGATCCCGACGGCGTGCTCTGGTCACGCACCACCCAGGACGTGTCCTCGAACGCGACGGGATCGAGCGTCTTCGACTTCGAGGGCGACGGTGCTGCCGAGGTGGTCTACGGCGACGAGTGCTACATGCGCGTTTATCGCGGCAGCGACGGTGAGGTGCTGCTGCAGATCCCGTCGACGAGCGCGACCATCCACGAGTACCCGCTGGTGGCCGACGTGGATGCCGACGGCAACTCCGAGATCGTGATCGTCGCCAACGATCGTGTGGCCTCGCTGCGCACGCAGTGCCTGAGCGGCGATGCGCCGTGGGACGGCGCGCGGCGCGGGCTCTTCGTGTACGGCGACACGCGCGATCAGTGGATGCGCACGCGGCGCGTGTGGGGGCAGCACACCTACCACGTGACGGATCTGCTCTCGAACGGCTCGGTGCCGGCGGTCGAGGTCGACAACTGGAGCACGCCGGGCCTCAACAACTATCGGCAGAACGTGCAGGGAGAGGGCGTGTACAACGCGCCCGATCTGAACGTGATCGCGCTCGAGGTGTTGCTCGATGGCTGCCCCGCGAGCGTGAGGCTCCGCGCGCGCGTCTCGAACGAGGGCAACCTCGGCGCCCCTTCGGGTGTGCCCGTCGCCTTCTACACGGGGAGCGCGTCGATGCGCGGAACGCTCCTGGGCGTCGGCCGCACGACGATGCCGCTCCTTCCGGGCCAGAGCGAGGTCGTCGAGCTCGCCGACGTGTCGCTCGCGGGTGACCCTCCGTACGCGTTCGTCGCCTTCGTCGACGACGACGGCGCCGGCGGAGGCGTGGTGCTCGAGTGCGACGAGGACGACAACGCCGGAGGCATCGGCGATCTCGACTGCGACATCCTCTTCTGATCGGAGAGACCGAGACAGAATCCCGCCCGCCCGTGCCCGTGCCCGTGCCCGTGCCCGGCGCATCGCAACACGCAGTTCCGCCCAGATCAGGCACGCGCACTGGCCCGGGCTCGTCCGCTCTGCGGGAGCAGCCGATGCGTTCTCGCTCCCTGACGAAGCCACGCGCCCGTGAGCCGTAAGGCTCGCGCGTGAGGCGGTTGTCGCGTGTGCGCGAGATCGCTCGGCCGGCGTGCTCGGGACTCCCCTCGATCCTGCCGGGCGCATTCGCGGACACGTTCTCGCGAATCGCGAGGACGGTGTGCTCGGCGACCGTGCTCGCACGCGTGACGACCGCTCCGGGCATGGCCTCGAGCGTCGCGTCCTCGGGGGAGAGAGGCCGTTGCTCGCGTTCGCGATGGTCGCCGTTGCGCGCCTTCGCGACGACGGCCTCGCGCAGGGCATCGAGCTCGTGTGCCCGCAGCCCTCGATGGCGAAACTTCGCAGCGTCCGGCAGGTGCGCGGGGAGAGGCCCGCGCATGAATGGTGTGGCTCGCGCCGCGAAGAGAGCAGGCGCCGTGGCGGTTGTCGCGTCTGCGTGATCGCGCGGTCGAAGCGGAGGACGCCTTGGCGGCCGTCGGCGTGCGCGTGGTCATGCGGTTGAAGCGGACGACGCCGTGGCAGATCGGA
>JBILLJ010000047.1:0-60044 GCA_044376125.1 Sandaracinaceae bacterium | reverse complement strand
CACGAGTTGCTCGATGCCTTGCACGCGGTGGCGTCATGGACACGAGCACCGCCACCGAGCACGTGAGCGTGTCCGCTCGCGATCACGCTTCCGCGAATGCGCCCGGCAGGACCGAGGGGAGTCGCGAGCACGCAGACCTCGCGATCACGCGCAGACGCGACCCACGCCACGGCCTCTGCTCCCTCGTCGGCGCGAACCACCGCGCCCCGCCTCAGGGCTCTCCCCTCGGACCTGCCGGCTGCTTCGAGTGATCGACCAACAGATCTGAGCACGCACGATGCTCGAACGACGCACGTGGTCATCACGCGTGCCGACCGATTCGACATCGTTCTCGAACCCGACCGCGACCGAGCACGCGCATGAGCCCGCGCCCGAGCACGAGTTGCTCGATGCCATGCACGCGGTGGCGTCATGGATGCGAGCACCGCCACCGAGCACGTGGACCCCTCGTCTCTCGATCACGCTTCCGCGCATGCGCCCGGCAGGACCGAGGGGAGTCGCGATCACGCAGACCTCGCGATCACGCGCAGACGCGACCCACGCCACGGCCTCCGCGCGCGTGCTCACACGCGACCCTCGCCACGGCCTCTGCGAGCGAGCGTGCTCGCTCTCGATCGTGTCTCTGCGAATGCGCCCGGCAGGACCGAGGGGAGCAGCGAGCACACAGACCTCGCCACGGCTACGATGGGCCATGTCGGCGGTTCCGAAGATGTCCCGCGCCATTCTGATGGATCAGCGCGTGGTGATCCGCGAGGAGCTCGGCGAGCCCATCGACGATGCCGCGCTCGCCACGCTCAGCCCCGCGGACCGCGAGGAGATCACGGCGGGTGCCGTCGGCTGGATCGATGTCGACACCGTGAAGCGCAACAAGGACGCCGTCGGGGCGCGGATCGGCCAGGAATCGCTGACGTTCCAGCGATGGATCGTCGGGCGCGCGGCCGCTCGCACGGTGCGGGGGATCTGGCGGATGCTCCTCGCCCAGGTGTGGGACGCAGCCCTGGTGAAGCGGGTGCCCATCCTCTACCAGCGCACCTTCGACCGCGGCGCCATGACGGGCGCGTTCGACGCCGCCGGCAAGGCGCGCATCGTGGTCACCGGCTGGCCAGGCATCCCCGAGTACGACGTCGTCGGGCTCCAGGTCGGCATCGAGTCGATCCTCTCACTCACCGGCCGCAAGAGCGTGTCGACGCTCACGACCCGGACGACGGACGGAGTCGCATACGACGTCCGCTGGCTCTGACCGCGGGCTCTCGTCCGCTAGCCTCACGGAGACCGGACTGCGCGATCGTCGCCGGCGGCGAGATCGGTCACATCGAGCGTCTCGATGCTCGCGGCTCGACGACGCTGTGTCACTGCGTGAACCACGCGCAGCTGCCCTCGACGCAGCCGCAGAAGAGCGGCCGTCCGATCGAGTAGCCCTCGCACGTCGCGCCCTCGTGCGCGCCGCCGTGATCCCACGAGAGGCAGTGGTTGCCGCAGCCCATCTCCATGCACTCGCCGTCGTGCGTGCAGGCACCGGCCGAGTGCGTCGCGAGCACCCCGGGCTGGCGGCCGCGCGTCGGGTCGTAGGTGCCACCTTCGTACGGGATGGGCAGACACGCGGGGTCGTCCGCCGCGCAGCGGGGGCCCAGGTTGCCCGCGAGCGAGATCGCGATCTCGATGCGTGCATCGGCGAGCACGGCGTCCTCGGCGATGGCGGCGCGGAGCTCGGCGTAGCGCTCGAGCACGTTCACCTCGCAGAGGTTGCCCGACCACGCGAGGCACATGTGCTCGTCGCAGTAGACGCCGTGGCTCACGAACTGGAACGCGCCTCCGCGCGCACGCAGGCGCTGCATCAGCGCCTGGATTTCCTCGAACGTCGCGTCGCGCGTGCCGGGCGTCTTGAGCTGCCAGGTGCGGCCCTCGCCGCGCATCGTGACGATCGTTCCGTCCTCGAGGCTCGTCGCGTCGTGCGGGGGCGTGTACGGAGGCTCGAGGCACGCGCGCCGCGAGCCGTCGATCACCGGAGGCCGCGAGAAGTGCACGGCGCTGCCAGGCGCGTCGGGCCGACCCCTGCGAGGGCTCGGGCCGCGCGCGCCGCAGCTGGCGAGGAGTGCGAGGATCAGCGCGGCGCGGAGCGCATTCCGGAGGGAGTGAGTCATGCGGGTCGGCTCGGACGTTCGAGTGTCGAATCGGTTCTGTGTCGAGAGGGCTCGTCGCGGTCTCGTCGAGGAAAGCACGGGCGCGGTGGCTGTCCTCCTGCTTGGATCTCACGGATGACCGACATCATCGTGCGTCGCGCCCTGGTCGAGGATCGCGAGACGGTCCGCGCGCTCCTCGTGGCGCTCGGCTATGCACACCTCGCGGACGACGCGGGGTTCGAGGCGATCTTCGCGGCCGTGGTCGCGGATCCCGCGCGCGGCGTCTGGCTCGCCGAGCGCGGCGGCGAGGTGCTCGGCCTGGTGACGACGATGGTCCAGCCGCAGCTGCGCCTGGCGGGCGTGCAGCTCACCATCGAGGAGCTCGTCGTGCACGAGCGCGCGCGCGGCACGGGCGTGGGCCGCGCGCTCATCGCGCACGCACAGGAAGAAGCACGCCGCGTCGGCGCGCGCCGCGTCGAGCTCACGACCAACCGCACACGCCCGGTCTACCTACGCGGCTTCTACCCGAGCTGCGGCTTCACCGAGGCGAGCTCAGCCGTGATGCGCTGGACCCCTGGCTGAGGTCACAGACCGCGGCCGGAGGTCGTGTTCCGTCGCGGTCGGCGATCAGATCAGCGGCGCGACGGTGGTGACGGCCGCGCCTCGGAACGAGAGCGCCTCGCTGCCCGTCGTCGGCACGACGGTGGTCGTTCCAGCCCGCGTGTCGATGGCGAGGATCCTCCCCGCGTAGGTGAACGCGTAGACGGTCCCTCCCCAGAAGCCCAACCCCATGCCGATGTTGTCGCTCGTCGTGGGATCGTCGATCGACGTCGCGCTGAGGGTGCGCCCCGTCGCAGGATCGAAGCCGACGAGCGTCCCATCCGTGGACACGATCCACGCACTGGCGCCGAGGATCGCGACGAAGTCGCCGCCTCGTGTGTCCGAGGGTGCCTCGACCGTGGCCACGCGCGTCGCGACCGCGGTGCTCGGATCGATGCGGAAGTACTCGCCCGATCCGCCCATGCCCACGAGCACGTCCGCGCTGGGATCGAGCGTTCCGCTCGGCATGAAGCCCAAGCCCTGGACAGGAGTCCCGACACCGTCGAGGGTGACCCGCGCGATCACGCTGCAGCGGCCCGAGCTCGAGTCGACGCTCACGAGCCTCGCCTCGTCCGAGCCGTCGCCCCACCCCGAAGAGGTGGCCGTCCGCGTCGATCGCGAGATCGGTCATCCCATCGCTCGTGTCGCTCGGGCTGCCCACACTCGAGACGCAGTCGAAGTCGCCGAGGCGCGTCAGCGTCGCCGTGGAGGGCTCGAAGCGATAGAGCGTGGTGCGCGTGTGCGCATAGACGAACACCGGGTCCGGAGAAGCCGGGGCATCGCCCGTGTCCGGTCGAAGGAACGGCGCGTCCGAGCTCGCGACATCGGGCGCCTCGATCACGTCCGCACCCACCGCGGCGTCGATCGACGAGCGACGGTCGGCACAGCCCGAGATCAGCACGCTCCCAGCCGAGACCAGCGCGAGCACGGAGCAGATCGGAGAGCTCGACGTTCGCATGGGCACCTCATGCACGCGATCGGGGGTTGGCGGAGAGGAGCGCGTCCACCTCCGGCTGCGCGACCCCGAGGCCGCGCGCGAAGAGCTCGACCAGCTCGCGCTCCGTCACGCCGACGAGGCGGCCACCCGGCAGCTCGCGCGTCTTGAGGCGCGCGCCGTGGGCGGCGAGCGAGGCCACGAGGCGCAGCGCGCGTCGACGCTCGTCGCGATCGAGGGCCATCGCGAGATCGCCGATCTTCACCTCGAGCCACTCCGGGCTCTGGATGTCTTCCGCGCTCGCCTCGAGCTGGTAGAGGCGCTCGGTGGCGGCGACCGCGAGCTCGCCCTTGCCGATCTCGGTGTCCTCGAGCGCGCGCAACTCGTCGCGGCTCACCTGACCATCCGCGAGCGCTGCGAGGGCCACGATGTCGGCGATCGCAAGCGCGTGCGCCTCCTTCGTCGAGACGCTCCGCTCGCTCAGCGTCGCGCCCAGGTTGGTCGCGATGTCGCGCACGATCAGCTTGAGCAGCCCGTAGAGGTCCACGCGCCGAGACGATAGCGCGCCGGACGATGGCGCGAGCGCCGATCAGCGCTGCGCGAGGGAGAGGCGACGTCGAGTTCGGCGCGTGGCCGACGTTCGTGCGACACTGCGCGAGCGATGGTGAGCAGAGCGAGACCTTCGACGGTGGGGCGTTTGCTCGGCGCCGTCAGCGCGATCGTCTCGGTCGCGGCGTGCGCGGAACCATCACGCGTGACCTGTGGCGTGGCGGGCGCCTTTCCCTACTTCCTGTTTCCCTTCGACGGGGACTTCGCGCATCACATCGAGCGCGTCGACGTGCTCGACGGAGCCTACGTCCCCCCGACACCGAGCGTTGCTCCGACCCGAACGTCGTGGTCGTTCGGTGCATCGTTCCTGACTGTTCCCTTGCGCGATTCGGTCTACGTCGCGCGTGTCGTCTCTCGCGTGCACCTCGTCCCCTCCGAGACTGGGCGGTGCGGACCATGGGAACCAGCACCCGTGCAGCCCCCGCTGTTCGCCCGCAACGCGGCCGTGGTGGACTGGACCGACCTCGGCGACACGATCCGCCTCGTGGACCCGGACCTCGCGCGCTTCGAGCCCGGGGTCACCCCCGTCTCCGAGCCGACGCTCGCACCCATCGAGGGCGACGCCTCGGGCCTCACGCTGCGGACCATTCACGCCGTGTGCGAGCGCAGCTGCGATGCGCCGGACGCCTGGTCGACCGTGCGCGTCACGCACCGCTTCGATCGCTGGGAGTGACCGCGCGAGCGAGTGCTTCTCAGCTCCGCTCGACGCTGTAGACGCCGTCGAGGCTCTGGATCTTGCGCATCAGCGTCTGGAGCTTGCTCGCCTCGTTCACCTGGAAGTGAAAGAGGTTCACCGCCGTGCCGTCGGTGCCGACGCGGCAATTCGCTTCCTGGATGTTCACGCCCGCCTCGGTGAACGCAGCGCTCACGTTCGAGAGGATGCCGGGCTTGTCCGTCGTGATGATCTTCAAGGAGACCGGTCGCGCGGCCTTCACGCGCTCGGACCACGTCACGTCGATGCGGCGCTCGGGATCGAGCTCCATCGCGCGCGGGCAGCCGCGTCGGTGCACCGTCACGCCGCGCCCGCGCGTGATCCAGCCCGTGATCGGATCACCCGGCAGGGGGTTGCAGCACTGCGCGAAGCGGATGACGAGGTCGTCGACGTCGTCGATCGCGATGCCGCCCGTGTTCCCCGTGACGGTCTCGGTGACTGCACGCGCGGCCTTCTCGAACAGGCTCGGCCGGAGCTGCGCCTGCGCGCCCTCGGCCGTCATCGCCGCCTCGAAGACCTCCTGCGGCTCCACCTTGCCGATGCCCACGCCGGCGAAGAGCTCTTCGGCGTTCGCGAACTTGAGCGCCTTGGCGACCTTCTCGACCTCGCCGCTCTTCACGAAGCGCGCGAAGCTCATGTCCTTCTTGTGGAAGGCGCGCTCGATGAGGTCGCGGCCGAGCTTCACCGAGCGCTTGCGCTCCTCGGCGCGCACGTAGGCGCGGATCTTCGAGCGCGCGCGGCCCGTGCCGACGAAGTCGAGCCAGTCCTTGCTCGGGTGCTGCTGCGGGTTGGTGAGGATCTCGACGGTGTCGCCGTTGCGCAGCTGGTAGCGCAGCGGCTGGATCGCGCCGTTCACGCGCGCGCCCGAGCAGTGCTCGCCCACCTCCGAGTGGATCGTGTACGCGAAGTCGATCGGGGTCGCGCCGCGCGGGAACACCTTGAGCTGGCCCTTCGGCGTGAAGACGTAGACCTCGTCGGCGAAGAGATCGACCTTCACCGAGTCGAGGAATTCCGCGGGGTCCGAGACCTCCTGCTGGAACTCCATCAGCTGCCGCAGCCACGCGAAGCGCGCGGCGTCCTTCGCGTCGAGGCCGCCCGAGCCCTTCTCCTTGTAGGTCCAGTGCGCCGCGATGCCGTCCTCGGCGGTGCGGTGCATCTCGTGGGTGCGGATCTGCACCTCGATGCGTCGCTGCCCGGGCCCGATGACCGTCGTGTGGAGCGACTGGTACATGTTGGGCTTGGGGAGCGCGATGTAGTCCTTGAAGCGGCCCGGGATGGGCGTCCACTGTGAGTGGATGACGCCCAGCGCCGCGTAGCAGTCGCTCACGTTCTCGACGAGCACGCGGAACGCGATCACGTCGTGGATCTGCTCGAAGTCGACGTTGTTCTGCCGGATCTTCCGGTAGATCGAGTAGAGGTGCTTGAGGCGCCCGGACACGTCGGCGGGGAAGCTCCGCTCGATGAGCATCTTCTGCAGACGCTTCACGACGTCCGAGATGTAGCGCTCGTGGTCCTTCTGGACGCGCTTGGTCTTCTGGACGAGGTCCTGGAACTGCTCGGGGTAGAGGTAGCGGAAGGAGAGATCCTCGAGCTCGCTCTTGAGCCAGTTGATGCCCAGACGTCCCGCGAGCGGAGCGTAGATGTCCATCGTCTCCTGCGCGATGCGGACCTGGGACTCGGCCTTCATGTGGTCGAGCGTCCGCATGTTGTCGAGACGGTCCGCGAGCTTCACGAGGAGCACGCGGATGTCACGCGCCATCGCGACGAGCATCTTGCGGAAGCTCTCGGCCTGCTGGTCCTCCTTGGAGGTGAAGTTGACGCGGCCGAGCTTCGTGACGCCGTCGACGAGGAAGCCGATCTCGGAGCCGAAGCGCTTGCTCATCTCCTCGTCGGAGACGTTGCAGTCCTCCACGACGTCGTGGAGCAGGGCGGCGCAGACGCTCGAGGCGTCGAGGCGCATGTCGGCGATCACCTGCGCCACGGCCACCGGGTGCGTGATGTACGGCTCGCCCGACTTCCGCTTCTGACCCTCGTGCTTCTCATGCGCGAACGTGTACGCACGATGGATCAGATCGAAGTCCGCGTGCGGCTGGTACCCACGCACCGTCTCGACGATGTCGGTGAAGCGAACGGCGCCGTGCAGCGGGCTGGCCATGCGAAGCGGGCTCGCGTCAGCGGTCTCGTCGAGGCAGTCCTTCGGAGCGGGACTCGATGGGAGCGAACGTCTGCTCCACGCCGAACGCGGCAGAAAAGTACCACCCCCGTTTCGGAGCGTCGAGGAACGGGCCGACCCATCCGCGGAGGCGTCTCGTTTCGCGACAGATCGTCCGCGAATGGGACGTCTCCCGCGGCCACGTCTCGCGTGGCCCGGCGTGGTCAGTGGCCCCGCGCGGTCAGTGGCCCAGTACGGTCAGTGGCCCAGTACGGTCAGTGACTCAGCGCGGTCAGGAGCCGCGCAGCGTCGCGAGCTCGCCGTAGGGCGACCACGGCGCGGTCGCACGCTCCGCGTCGAAGGCCCGACGCGCCTGCTCGGTGCTGGTGTGTGCTCGCGCCTCGGTCTCGAGGGCCTCGTCGCCCACCAGATGCGCACATCCGAGCGTCTGGAGACCGTGCTGGCGCTCGGCGTGGAGGAGCGCGATCCCCTCGCGCAGCGTGGCGTTCTGCCGTGCGGCCTCGCGCGCAGACGGCGCGTTCGTGAGGCGCAGACAGAGCACGCCCAGCGGCGCCGCGCGCCAGCCCTCGGTCACGATCGGCTGCGCGCCGGCGTCCGCCTGTGCGAGCTCCAGCATCGAGCGGCCGACGAGCGCCCAGCCCCGCTGCGGCGCCGCGCCCCAGCCGGGCGCTGCGCTCTCGGCCTCGGCGAAGGCGGCCTCGGCGGCCTGGAAGTCCGCGACGTCGCGCGAGATCTGCGAGCGATCCTCGAGGCGCCGGCCATAGAGCACGAGCGCGCCCGCCAGCGTCGGCGCGTGCCCGCCGCGGAGCGACTCCACCTGGGTCCGCAGCGTCGCGAGGTTCGTCTCGTAGACCGGGCCCATCGTCGCGTCGAGCTCGCCGCGTTGCCAGCGAGCAGCCTGCTCCGCGGCGACGGAGGTCTCGAGGTTCGAGACGTGGGTGAGCCGCTCGGAGAGCGCCGTGATCGCCGCGGTGTCCTCGAAGAGCTCGAGGAGCTCGCGCTCGGTGTCGTAGCCGCTCGTCCGCTGTGGCGAGAGGGTCTGCGCCTGTCGCGCGACCTCGACCGCGCGGCGCAGGCGCGGCTCCTCGCGGAGCGCGGCGAGCACGGCCTCGCGCTGCGTGCCGCCGAGGAGCCAGTGCACCAGATCGGTGGCCGACGCCGAGCCGAGGTGCAGCTCGCGCGTGTGCACGAAGCGATCGAGCACCGTGACCTCTCCGGCGTACGAGAGGATCTCGGCGAGGTTGCCCGCGGCGATGCCGCTCTCGGGTGCACGACGCAGCGCCTGCTCGAGCAGCTCGACGGAGCGCGCCAGGTGCGCGGGGTTGCCCGAGCACTCGTAGCGCTGCTCGAACGCGATGGCGGCGTTGTTGAGCGCGGCGTCGTCGTGCGACGACATGGCGAGGTAGCGATCGGCCACCTGACCGAACAGGCGCTCGGCCTGCCGGAGATCACCGTCGCGGGCGACGCGGCGCGCGCGTGCCTGGAGCAGGTTGATCTGCACGAAGTCGCTCTGCTGGTCGGCGCGCGAGAGCCAGAGCTCCTCGTCCTCGAGCGTCGTCGAGAGCAGCGACATCAGCATCGCCGCGTTCTCGCGTTGCGGAGAGACGCCTCGATCGTAGACGCCCTGCGCGAGCTCGATGGCGCGCGTGAGGAGGCCCAGATCTCGGTAGGTGTGGGCCGCCTCGAGCTCGAGCATCGGATCGCCCATCGCGAGGACCTGAGCGATCTCCGCATCACCTTCCGCGGCGCGGCCGAGGCGGTGATAGACCTGTCCGAGGCCGAGGTGGAAGCTCGGCAGGCCCTCGACCTCCTCGCGGATCGCGAGGAAGAGGCGCTCGGCCTCGCGCAGGTGTCGCTCGCGCACCTCGCCGCCCGTGTCGTTGCCGAGGCGCAGCTCGAGCATCGCGAGCTGCAGCACCGACGGCACGACGCCCGAGCGCGCTTCGACGCCGCTGCGGAGCGAGGCGAGCGTGCTGTCCGCCGTGATCTGCTCGAGGAACCAGCTCTGGACGATCTCGCGGATCTGGGCGTCGTCGTAGATGCCCATCGTGCGGCGCTCGAGCTCGGCGGGCGGGTAGGGCGATCGCAGCTGGGCCTCGAGCTCGGCCGTGCGCGCGTCGAACGCGCTGCGGTAGGCGCGCTGGGCGCTCTGGAACGCGGGCAGGCGCGCGTTGACGGTGTGCGCGAGCAGCGCCGCGGCCTCGTCGAGGTGGCCTTCGTCGGCGAGCAGGCTGGCGCGGGCGGCCTGCGCAGCGCCCGTGAGACGGCCCGGGGCACCGAGCGGGTCGAGGAGGCGGTGCGCACCGGCGAGATCTCCTGACTGCCGCTTGGTCTGCGCGAGCGCAGCGATCGTCTCCTGATCGCCCGGGTAGCTGTCGAGCACGGCCTCGAGCGCGCGCGCCTCCCCCGACTCGAGCGCGAGGCGTCGCGCCTCGTCGCGCTCCATCGTGTTCGCGGCGTCCATCGCGAGCGCGATCTCGTCGCGCGGCGAGGTGCCCGCGCTCGAGGCCGCGAGGTATCGGCTCGCGGGATCCCGGACCTCGAGCAGGAGCGAGCGCGAGCTCGACAGCTCGGCGAGCGTCTGCCCCAGGTGCTCCATCGACGCGGCATCGCCGGCCTCCGACCAGTGGTCGATGGCCTCGAGCGGCCACTCCGTGGCCAGTTGCTCGCCGATCGCTCGGTGCAGCGAGGCGCGACGCTCGGCGAGCTCGGGCGCCGAGGCGAAGAGGCTCGTGCTGCGGCTCGTGCCGTAGAGGAGCGCGTCGACGTCTCGCAGCGTGGCGTCCACGCCGCTTGGCGCGGGATCCGTGGCGGTGAGCGCGTCGAGCACGCGGAGCGACGCGATCGCGTCGTCGTGCGTCGCGGCGCCCACGTCGGCCTGCCACGCGAGCACGCGCTCGAGCACGGCCTGCTCGTGCGCGGGGCCGTGGGCGAGCTCGGGCAGGGCGCGGTAGCGCGCGAGCGCGGTCTCGACCTCGCCCACGCGCGAGGCGGTCATCGGCGAAGGGACGCTCTCGAGGACGAGGCGGACCATCTCGCTCCCCGCGGTCTCCTGCTGCTCGGTGGAGAGCGAGTAGCCGTGGCTGTTCGCGAGTGCCTGCCACGCATCGAGCGCGCGTGCGGGCTCCATCGACGCGACCTGGCCCTGCGTCTCCTCGAACGCGTTGCCGGCGAGGCGCCGCGGATCGTTCAGGTAGCTCTCGACGCCCGCGACCGCGAACCACAGAGCCGCCAGCCCCGCGAGCACCCAGCGATAGCCCCGCGCGAAGCCCGACAGCTGCTCGCGTGCGAGGAACGAGTAGCTGCCGTTGCCCTGATCGATCACGCGGTACGCGCTGATCGGCCACACGGGGATGAAGAGCAGCGCGACGCAGTATGTGGTGACGTAGGAGCCGTCGGGCCTTCGGTCGCGCTCGCCGTAGATGCTCGCGCCGCAGCCGTTGATGCGGAAGAGCGGCGGCACGCTCGTGATCGGTCGCGCGCCGCCGAGCTGCTTGGCGATCGCGGCCTTGATCGTCGGGTGCGTGGCCTTGCCCTTGGCCGCGCGGAGCACGCGGTCTCCTTCGTCCCAGTGTCGGCCGCGCTGGAGATAGCGCGCGCGCATGAGCTCGACCCAGGCCCCAGTGTCGGCGATCGCGCCCTCGATCTCGGCCTTGATGTTCGTGCCGTCCGGTGCGGCCGCGGGCGCGAAGCGCGAGACGTGCAGCAAGAGGCGCTGCGCGTCGTCGGTGCGCTTGGAGGCGTGGAGCAGCGAGGCGAGCTCGGCGCCGATCCACGCGACGTTCGCGCCCACCTTGAGGCGCAGGTCGCTGCCCGACGGGATGGACGCGAACGCGTCGTCGATCGCCGGCAGCACCTCGCCCTTGTAGAGGGCATACGCGGCGTCGAGCTGCCCGCGCGCGCGGCCCCAGTCCGTGCGGCCAGGGTCGGGCTCCATGTCGGCGGCGTCGAGTACCGGCGTGATCTCACGCAGCGCGTCGGCGATCTGCGCGAGGGGATCCTTGGCGCGGTAGCCGCCGGGCTTGCCCGTCGCGGGCTCGTTCGGCAGCGGGTCCGGGGCGCCCGGCATGTTCGGCTCCTGGGTCTCCAAGGTCTCCTCCGTGGACCGCGATGATACGAGCAACCGCGCTCGATCTCCCTGCCCACCGCCCCGACGGAAGTCACGCGTCCCCTTGATCGCTCGCGAAGACGGCCCTATCCCCCGGCCCATGTCCCCGAAGCACCTGTTCCTCTCTCTCTGCGTCGGTCTCACCTCGGCCGCTGCGCTCGTCGCCTGCGGCGAGGACGCGCCCGCCCCCACCACCGAGGCCACTGGCACCGAGGCCACCGGCACCACTGGCACCGAGGGCACCGGCACGCCTTCGACGGGCACCGCCGCGACGGGCACCACGCCCGCGCCTGCGGCCGCGCCCGCGATCGAGCCCCTTCCGACCCCCGAGGTCGCGATGAACAAGGTGCTCCTCGGCCGTCGCCTCTTCCACGACACGCGGCTCTCGGGCGACGGCACGCTCTCCTGCTCGACCTGTCACTCGCTCGACATGGG
Source organism: Sandaracinaceae bacterium (assembly GCA_044376125.1). Classification (GTDB taxonomy): domain Bacteria; phylum Myxococcota_A; class Polyangia; order Polyangiales; family Sandaracinaceae; genus JAFLCL01. Next base: position 48,353 of record JBILLJ010000047.1, on the reverse strand, counting down.
CGGCGCCGAGCACCGCCCGACCTCGCAGGGCATCAACGGGCAGATCGGGCCGATCAACTCGCCGACGGTGCTGAACTCGGGCCTCAACTTCGTGCAGTTCTGGGATGGTCGCGCGGCCGATCTCGAGGCGCAGGCGGCAGGCCCCGTCGCCAACCCCGTCGAGATGGGCGCGAGCTGGGACACGGTCGTCGCGACGATCGCCGCGAACGAGACCGATCGCGCGGAATTCGCGGCGATCTACCCGGACGGCGTCACGCAGGCGAACATCACCGACGCGATCGCGGAGTACGAGCGCTCGCTCGTGACCCCCTCGCGCTTCGATGCGTTCCTGCGCGGCGACCAGAGCGCGATCACGGCCGAGGAGCAGCGCGGCTGGGCGACCTTCCAGGAGGTCGGTTGCACCGCGTGTCACCGCGGCCCGAACGCCGGCGGCACGATGTACCAGCGCATGGGCCTCGTGCGGAACTACTTCGAGCTCCGCGGCACGCCGCTCACCGAGGTGGACAACGGCCGCTTCAACGTCACGCACGACGAGGCGGATCGTCACCGCTTCAAGGTGCCCTCGCTCCGCAACGTCGAGCTCACGGCGCCCTACTTCCACGACGGCTCGCAGGCCGAGCTCGCGGGCGCGGTGCGCATCATGGGTCAGGTGCAGCTCGGCCGGGACCTCACCGACGCGCAGGTGAACGACATCGTCGCGTTCCTCCGCAGCCTCACCGGCACGCTCCCCGAGCACGCGCGCATGCCGGGCGCGGTGCCCACCACGCCGACCGACCCTGCGGGCGCGACCGCGCCGGCCGAAGGTGCAGCGCCTGCGCCGACGCCCACGCCGACCGAAACTGCGCCCGCTGCGCAGTGAGCCCTGAGCTCCGCGTGAGCACGCGCGACGGCGAGCCGCCCGCGACGCCACCCGGCACGTACCGCGAGTCTCTCGCGATGCGGAGCCGCAAGGCGTTGCGGTGCGCGCGCTGTCGCTACGCCGTCTCGGTGTGTCTCTGCGACGAGCTCACTCCGCGACCCGTACGCACGCGGGTGCACGTGGTCGCGCACTACATCGAGCTCCACAAGACCACGAACACCTCGCGCCTGGTCCTGCGCGCGCTCGAAGGAGCGAGCGTGCACGGGCGCGGCCATCCGGAGCGCCGCGAGCCGGGCCCCGTGCCCGCGGGCCACCGGCTCGTGCTCTATCCGAGCGAGGGCGCGCGTGTGCTCACCGCGAGCGACGCGCGCGACGACCTCGTGCTCGTCGTGCCCGATGGCACCTGGACGCAGGCGGGCCGCATCGCGCGGAGAGATCCCGCGGCCGTCGGCGCGGACCACGTGCGCCTCGCGGATCTCGGCCCCTCGCGGTACGGCGGCCTGCGCTCGACCGAACGCGAAGGAGCGGTCTCCACGCTCGAGGCGATCGCACACGCGCTCGGGATCCTCGAGGGACCCGAGGTCGAGGCGCACCTGCTCTCGGTGCTCGACGAGTTCGTGCGTCGCGCCCTTCGCCGACGCGCCGGTCTCGAGAAGCCACGCGACGACGCGCCCCGTTGATGCGCGCGTCGCTGCGTGGGCGCGAGCCGACGTGTCGTCGGTGCCGGCCCACAGCGAGGGTGCCCCCGGCGCGCATCGCGCGGCGATCCGGCGTGGAACGCGCCTTGCGAAAGCGCGGGTCGTGTTCGGCGACGCCTACGATGATCACTCCGACCCTCGCTGGATCGCGCCGTGGCTCGAGGCACGCGCCTACCTCGGCGGCGGCGCCACGAGCCGCGTGTACGACGGCTACGATCACCGCGCGGCGCGCGAGGTCGCGATCAAGGTCGCGCGCGCGGGCCTCGATGCACGCACGCTCCAGCGCCTCCAGCGCGAGGTGACGGCGCTCGAGGCCGTGCATCACGACAACGTCGTCGGCGTGCTGGGCCACGGCCTGCTCGAGGACGGCCGGCCCTACGTCGTCATGCAGCGTGTGTGGGGCGAGCCGCTGCACGACGTGCTCGCGAAGAAGCCGCGCCTGCGGATGCCGTGGCAGGACGCGGTCCCGCTCGCCATCGCGCTCCTCGACGCGCTCGGCGCGGTGCACCGCGCAGGCATCGTGCACCGCGACGTCAAGCCCGCGAACGTGCTGGTGAGCCCGCACCGCGGGCCGATCCTCGTCGATCTCGGCTTCGCGCACCTCGGCGACGCGGGCCCGCGCCTCACGCCGGATGGCCGGGTCGTGGGCACGCCGGGCTTCATCCCGCCCGAGCTCCTGCTCGGAACGAGCGGCGTGACGCCGTCCGCCGACGTGTATGCGATGGGCGTGATGCTCTTCCAGATGCTCGTGGGCGCCGCGCCCTTCTCGGGCGCGCTCTCCGAGATGATCCAGACGATCATGACCGGGCCGCGGCCCGACGTGCTCGCGTACGTGCCCGACGTGCCGCGGGCGATCGCCACGACGGTGCGTCTGGCCCTCTCGCGCGATCCGACGAAGCGCTACGCCGACGGCGACGCGATGGCCGCTGCGCTCCGCGCTGCGCTCGCGAGCCTCGAGCCCGCCGCGCTCTGATCAGGGCGAGAGCACGTCGATGCGATCCGTCTCCACCGCACGCACGGCGGTGCGCGTGAGCCCCTTCACGCCCTCGATCATGAAGGCGTAGCGGGGCTCCTGCGTGAGGCCGCGCGCATAGCGTTGGTAGAGCTGCTGCGCGACGACCGCGAGCTTGAAGAGCGCGAACGCGAAGTAGAAGACGAGGTTCGTCACGGGGCGGCCGGTCCTCTGGCTCCAGCGCTCCACCACGTCCATGCGACGCAGGCTGTTCGGCGCGTCCGTCGGACCGAAGCGCATGGCCGTGAAGAGCGGCGGATCGCTCGCCTCGACCCAGTACGAGAGCACCGTGCCGAGATCCATGAGTGGGTCGCCCAGCGTCGACATCTCCCAGTCGAGCACCGCCACGATGCGCGAGAGATCCTTCGCGTAGACCACGTTGTCGTACTTGAAGTCGTTGTGGATCAGCGCCGCGCCCGACTCGGTCGGCGTGTGCTCCGCGAGCCACTTCGCGATCGCGTCGACGTCGGGGGTCTCGTCGGTGCGCGCCTTCTCGTAGCGCTCGGTCCATCCCTTCACCTGCCGCGCGTTGTAGCCCGCGGGCTTGCCCAGATCTGCGAGGCCCGCGGCCTCCACGTCGAGGCCGTGGATCTCGGCCAGCGTGTCGATGAGCGTCTCGGACAGCGCGCGTCCGTCGAGCGAGGACAGCTCGATCCCCTTGGGCTGCTTGGCCCGGAAGATCACGCCGTGCGCGCGCTCCATCACGTAGAAGGGCGCGCCGAGCACGCCCTCGTCCGCCTCGTAGCCGACCGTGGCAGGCACCTTGTCCCAGACCTTCGCGAGGCTGCTCAGGATGCGGTGCTCGCGCCCCATGTCGTGCGCGGACGCGATCTTCACGCCGAACGGCGGCCTCCGGAGCACGATCTCGCGTGGCGCTCCGCCCTCGGGGCTCACGCGCAGGAGGTACGTGAGGTTCGAGTAGCCGCGCGGGAACTGGAGCACCTCGACGGTGCCTGGCAGCTCGTGCGCCGCGAGCCACCGCGCGAGCTTGTCGAGATCGAGGCGCGCGTTCTCGCGCACGGCCTCGGGCCGATCGAGCGACTCGTCGTTCATCGCGCCCGACGATACCAGCCCCGCGCTCGGGCGTGCCCATCGCCTTGTCGCGAGGGCGATCCCGTTCGAGAGTGCGCGCATGCGCGGCCCCCTCGTCTTCGCTCTCGTCGGAGCGCTCCTGCTCGTCGTCGCCTGTCTCGCGGGCGCGGGCCTCGTCTTCTTCTCGGGAGCGCGCCCGCGAACGCCCGCCGCCTTCGTGGGCGGAGCGACGGTGCGCGCGTCGATCGCCTGTGCGAGCGGCGATCTGGCGGCCACCGACGCGCCGGTGCTCGACGCGCGCCGCGCCGCGCTCGGCCTCGAGGGTGACGTGCGCATCGCCGATCCACGCACGCTCGTCGTGACGCTGCACGGCGTGTCGGGACCGGACGTCGCGCGCGCGCTGATCGTGCCTCAGCGCCTCGCGCTCACCGAGGCGCTCGATGGCAGCGTGGTGATCGAGCCGGGCGCGCTGCCGCCGGGCGTGACCCAGCGGCCCGTCGGTCGCGGCGGAGAGCTCGGCTTCTTCGCGAGCTCGCCGACGGAGCTCGGCGCGCTCGCGCCGCGCGCGCCCACCGACGCGCGCCTCGTGATCGGGTGCACGAGCGAGCCCGGCGCGGCGACCGAGTGCGAGGGCATCTTCGTGCGCAGCGTCGCCGCGCTCGACAACGACGACGTGGAGAGCGCGAGCGTCTTCGTGAACGAGCTCGACGGCGCGCCGCAGGTCTCGATCGTCTTCACGCCGACGGGCGCGAACGACTTCACGATGCTCACGCGCCGCCTCGTCCAGCGTCGTCTGGCGATCGTGCTCGACGATCGCCTCGCGTCCGCCCCGCTCGTGATGGAGGAGATCGCCGGAGGCCGCGCCGTGATCACGCTCGGTCGCGACCGCTCGCTCACCGCGCTCGAGGCAGAGGCCAACGCGCTCGCCGTCGCGCTCGACGTGGGCCCGCCGCTCGGCTGCCGCTGGGAGATGCAGCGCCTCGAGTGAGGCGTGGACTTGAACCGATGTTCAGGTGCTGGTATGCAGGCCCGATGTCGTTCGGACGCAACCCCCACGTGGCCAAGGCCCAGGCCGCGGAACAGAAGGCGGAGCTCGCCAGTGATCACCTGGCCCGCGAGCGCGCCTACCGCGAGGCCGCTCACCTCTGGGAGCGCGCCGCATCTCGCGAGCAGCCGGGCAAGCGCAAGACCGAGTACGAGGGCCACGCCGAGCGCCTGCGCGCGATCGCCGACGGCGCCGAGCCCGTGAACGAAGAGGCGCCCGCGCCGTCGCGCGCCACCTCGCCCCGCGAGCGAGCGGCTCCCGCGATCGAAGCCCCGCGCTTCGTGAACTGACTGCGCTCAGGGTCTTCGGGGCGGGCCCACGCGGAGGTGCACGGTGCGACTGCTCTGCGAGACGGTCTCTTCGATCACGATCTCGCTGGTCTCCGAGAACAGCACGAACGCGCGGCCTTCTCGCGGCAGGTGCTCGATCGCGATGCGCCCGAGCGCGAACGTGTGACCCTCGGGAAGGGCGCAGGCCCACGCGACGCCGCCAGCTTCGGGCGGCGCTTCGAAGCTCTCGATCGTGCGCTCCGTGTCCGTCCACGGTGTGCACTCGAGCGTCACCGCCTCCGCGGTGGGCGGCGAGCCCGCGCGCGGTGTGAGCGCCAGGCGCATCGCGCGCGCATCACGGCTGGCTCGCACGTCGTACGAGGTCTGATCGAGGACCTCGTGGACGTCGCTCCCAGCGACATCCGTGGCGTGCACCGAGGACGTCGCCAGGCCCACGTCGCCATCGAGCGCGATCTCGAGGTTCCAGGTCCCCGTCGAGGAGTAGTCGATCCCTTGCTCTTCGGTGCGATGGACGGTGCTCGTGAGCAAGCGCGGAAGCGAAGGCCCGCCGCACGCCGGTCCCGCTGCGAGACACGACACGAGCAAGGCGAGGTACCCAGAGCGCATGCCGCGACTGTCCGCGCCTCCACGCCTCTGCACAAGACGCCGTGCGCATCGCGTGAGGTCCGAGCGAGGTCGAGCGGGAAGGCCCCGGGTCGGCTCTCGACGGACGGCCTCAGGTGAGCCGCCCCTCGTCGAGGCGCGCGGGCACCCAGAGCGGCCCGACGGCGAGGAGCAGCACGAGCACGTTGATCGCGGCGTTCGAGGCGTTGCCCGAGGCGATCGAGCCCGCGCTGTCGAGGCAGAACCACGCGCACACACCGCCGACGACCGCCCGACGGACCGGCTCTGGCGCCACGTCGTGCGCTCGCGCGAGGAGCGCCACGCACACGCCCCATCCGAAGAGAAAGCCGCCGGTGAGCGCAGAGAGGAAGTGCGTGTCCGGCGAGCGCCACGTCGTCGCTCCGTCCAGCGGCCAGCTCAGCAGATCCAGCGTCCAGCGGGCCGGCTCTGCCGTGTCGGGCATCGTGCCGAGGAAGAAGATCGGCCCGAACGAACCGATGACCAGGGCTGTGACCTTCAGGTACGCGCGGTGCCATTCACGACGCATCTCGTCCTCCTCTCGCTTCACGCCGATCCCTTCGGACCGGACGTCGCGGAGCATGCGCGGCGCCCCGTGCTCGCACACTTCTCTCGGAGGGAAGTGTCTTCGCTCTCCGCTCTCCCTCAGGATCGCCGCATGGAGTCCTTCCCTTCGCTGCTCAAGCGCTGGCGCGCGACACGGCGCTTCAGCCAGCTGGGTCTGGCGCACGCGGCGCAGGTCTCACCGCGCCACCTCGCCTTCCTCGAGACGGGGCGGGCGGGGCCGAGCGTGGCGATGATCGAGCGCCTCGGCGTCGCGCTCGAGCTACCCCTCGATGCGCGCAACCAGCTCTTGCTCAGCGCGGGCTTCGCGCCGCGATACCCGGCGCGCGCGTGGGGCTCCGAGGCGCTGGCACCGCTGCGCGGCGCGGTCGAGCGAATGCTGGAGCGGCACGCTCCGTATCCCGGCCTCGCGCTCGACCGATCGTGGCGCGTCCTGAGGCTCAACCCGGCGGCGCGCGCCCTCTTCGCCGGCCTGTTCGCCGAAGGCGACAGCCTCCTCGACCACATGGTGGACGGACATCTCCGGGACCACGTGGAGAACTGGCCGGAGGTCGCGCGCGCGGCCGCGCTGCGGCTTCGCACCGAGAGCACCGCGCGCGGCGGGGCCCCGGAGCTGGAGCGCGCCGCTGCGGCGCTCCTCGCCGAGCCGTCGGTCGCCGAGAGCTCCCTCACCTCCTCGCGCGAGAGGAGCCCGGTGGTCCCGACGATCCTGCGGATCGGCTCGCACCGCGTCTCGCTCTTCGCCACCTTCGCCGAGTTCGGCACGCCCGAGGACCTCACCCTGGCCGATCTGCGCGTCGAGCTCTACTTCCCGCTCGACGCGCCGAGCGCCGCGCTGCTCGAGTCCTGGGCAGAGGAGCGGATGGGCGCGCCCTGACGCGGCTCGAGCGGGCGAGCCTCAGCGGTGGAGGAAGATCGGATTGGTCACGCCGAAGGGGATGCGGCCGCGGTGCACGGGCTCGAGGGGCGAGTCGCCGTACGCCGCGACGATCACGTAGCTGCCGTCGCCGCCGGCGACGTCCACGTCGATCTCGCGATCGAAGCGGATCGTCGGATCGTCCATGCTCGCGTCGCTCGGGAGGATCTCGATCGTGTCGACGGTCGCGCCGTCGACGACCACGTCGAGCGCGTCCACGTCGACCCACGACGCGGCCTGCACACGCACGCGGATCGGGGTGCGCATGCCGACGCCCATCGCGTCGCCGCCCGGGCCCACCGAGCCCGCCGCGGCCCACGCGTCCACGTAGATGCCGCCCGAGATCGTCGCGCGCCCCTCGAGCAGTCGATCGCGCACGAGGGTCGGCGTGAGCATGCGCGGATCGTCGGTGCCGAGCTCGATGCAGGTGCGCGGGTAGCCCACGGGTGAGCTGCGCAGGCCGTGCGAGTCGCTCGAGCCCACGGCGAAGACGCGCCGTCCGTGATCGAGCAGACCGAGCCAGCTCGGTACGACGCGCCCACCGACCCACGCGCTGTCGTTGAAGACCTCGACGAGCGTGAACTCCTCGTCCCAGCGCTCCGGGTGCGCGGCCATGCCCGTGATCGGGTCGTAGCCGGAGTAGCCGAAGTAGTTCGTGTCGCCCATCGGGTGGTTGATGATCACCGTCGGGCGCTCGGGGCGCGCGCGCACGGCCTCGAAGACCTCGGGTGGCTCCATCGTGCGGAGCGGGCGATCGACCGCGTCGGGCTCGGGGAACTCCTGCCAGTGGGGCGCGCCCATGTTGCGCTCGCCGGGCAGCGTCTCGAGCGGGAAGACGCCCATGTGCCCCCAGCTCTCCATGCTCGTCATCTCGATCGACGAGATCGATCGCGCCCAGCGCGAGACGCCGAGCGCTGCGATCTCCGCCTCGAAGTCACCGACGTACTCGTGATCGGAGCGCACGGGGATCTCGAGCCCGTCGGCCACCGCCGCGCGCACCTTGAGCAGGGCCGCGTCCGGCGCGTCCGCGCTCTGGCGCGTGTGGATGTGGAAGTCACCGCACTGCACGTTCGTCGTGTCGACGACGCGCTCGAGCACCGCAGCCACCTCGATCGTGGCGCCGTCGGTGATCTCGATCGCGGTGTCGAAGAGCTCGTACTCGAAGCCCCGCGAGACGACGACGCGGTAGCGGCCCACCGGCAGCGGCAGCGTCGCCTCGCCCGTGTGCGTGTACTCGACGAGCACGCGCCCGCTCGGGTCGTTGTCCTGGCCCCAGCGATCGGGCGGCGGCTCGACGTTCGTGCCCTCGAGCGCGAAGACCGAGATGCGCGAGGGCAGCGGCTCGCCGGCGACGTCGTCGACCGTCGTCACGTGCACGCGGCCCTGGGCCTCGAGCGTGATGTCGACCGGGGCGCTGGTGATCGGCAAGACCGAGACGATGCGCGCGCCGCGACGCCAGGCATGGAGCTGCACGTTCCCGGTCTCGGGTACGTGCACCACGTAGCGGCCGTCGGTGCTCGTCGTCGCCGAGCGCGTGAGGAGCACGCCGTCGGCATCGATCGCGTGCACACGCACACCGCTGGCTGGCGAGCCGTCGCTCTCGCGCACGACGCCCTCGATCGTGCGCTGCGTCTCGCCGACCTCCGTGGCACGCACCGCGAGCGCCGCGTCGAGGCCGGGGCCGTCGCCGATCGTCATGCGCGCGTGCAGGCGTCGCTCGTTCACGCACGGCGCGATGCGGATGCCGCGGCCGATGCGGCCCACGAAGCCGGACTCGAGGATGCCGCCACCGAGCGATCCGCCGGGCACCTCGTAGGTCCAGCTCACGCCCACGTCGTCGGCCCACGTGATGCGGTCGATCGAGCCCGCGGGCAGCGCGAAGCCTTCGCCCGGCACGAACGCCGGCATGCGATCGGTGTAGAGAAAGCCGTGGAGGATCGCGCCGGTGCTGATGGTCGCGTCGGCGCCCGAGGCGTTCTCGAAGTAGACGTCGACGTGGTGGGAGCCCGGCTCGAGCACGTAGTCGATCGCCGCGCGCACCTCGGAGAGATCGGCGCGCAAGAGATCGTCGGTGATGTTCTCGAAGAAGGGCAGCGGGCGCAGCCAGCCCACCGCACGCACCACCGCGGCCTCGCCATCGGTGCCGTCGTTCATCACCGTCACGCTCTCGGTGAGCACGGTGAAGCGACCCTCGAGCAGGAACATCTCGCCGAAGTCGGCGGCGTCCACGAGGCGCCCGTCCTGGACGCGTGCGATGCCCACGGGCCGACCGCCCCACGGGTCGTAGAGATCGGAGCGGTCGACGTCCTCGACGATCACGGCGACGTGCTCGTTCGCGAGCACGAAGTCGTTCGCCTCCCACACGGCGAGATCCGACCACGACGTGGGCAGATCCGCGGCCGCGATGCGGCCTGCACGCGCGGCGCCCGCCGGCACGGGAAGCGGCGCGGCCGCGCCTTCGCCACCGGTCTCGAGCGGAGGAGGCGCGTCACACGTCAGCGGCGGAGCGTCGATCGGCTCCGGCGCATCGAGCTCGCCCGCATCGTCGTCTCGCGCCGCGTCGGGCGTGGGCCCGGGGCCTGGACAGCCAGTGAGACCGCTCGCGAGCGCGAGCCACGCGAGGGCGTCGAGACGGTGACGAGACTGCATCCGTGCGATGGTACGCGTGACGTCCGCGTGACGGAATCGCGCCGCGATTGCGCCTTCCTGGGCCACCAGCGCCTGGCACGTGGTCTGCTGTGGAGATCGTCAGGAGCCATGATGCGACTCGAAGCGCTGTCGTTCGCCTTGCTCGTCCTGTTCGCTTCGTGCGCGGTGTCGACCGCGTCGGCGCAAGAGGCCGCTCCCTCCGCGGAGCCCGCGTCGCTCTCGCTCGACGCCGCGACGCGCGCGGAGATCGGCTACCACGCGCAGCGACGCACGGGCATCGCGCTCATGGCGACGGGCCTCGCGGCACACCTCGCTGGCGCGGGCTCGGCCACCTTCGCGTTCGCCTTCCTTTCGTTCCGATCTCTGGGCGGTGGCGTCGAGGACGACAGGACGTGGGGGACCACGATGCTCGTGGGTGGCATCGCCGTGAGCGCTGCGAGCCTGCTCGGCTTCGTCTTCGGCGTGGTGCTGGATGTCGAGGCGCGCGTGCGTCACGGCCGCGCGCACGAGCCCGCGGTCTCACTCACCCCCGACGGCTTCGCGCTGCGCTTCTGATCTCCAGCGGCGTACCCTCGTCGCGTGCCTGCGTTTCCTCCTCGGCTCCACGTGCTCCTGGCGCGCGACGCGCCGCTCGGGCTCGTGATCCGGCGCGGGCCCTCGTCGCGCGTCGCGACGATCCTCTGGCATCGCCAGCGCGATACCTTCGAGCTCGGGCAGTGGCTGAAGGGCCGGATCTACGAGCGCCGCTGCGATCTCTCGCCCGATGGCGCCCACTTCCTCTACTTCGCGATGAACGGGCAGTGGCAGAGCGAGTCGCGCGGGAGCTGGAGCGCGATCTCCCGCGCGCCGTACCTGCGCGCGATCGGCTTCTTTCCCAAGGGCGATTGCTGGCACGGCGGCGGCCTCTTCACGGGCAAGAAGACCTACTGGCTCAACGACGGCTACGGCCACCAGGTGCTGCGCGACACCAAGGAGCTCACGCGCGATCGCGCGTTCCGCCCGAGCCCGTCGTTCGGCGGCGAATGCCCAGGCGTCTACTACCACCGCCTGCTCCGCGACGGCTGGACGCACGTCGATCGCGATCGCCTCGGCGCGCACGAGAGCGTCGACGTGTTCGAGCGCCCGCTCCTGCACGGTCACCGCCTCCGCAAGCTCGCGCACGCCGAGATCGCGCGAACGCCGGGCAAGGGCTGCTACTGGGACGAGCACGTCGTGATCGGCCCCGATGGCACCGAGCGCCGCGAGCCCGACTGGGCGTGGGCCGAGCTCGACGGCGCGCGCCTCGTCTACGCACGGCAGGGCGCGCTCTTCGCGCAGCGCTTCGACCGCAAGGGCGCGCTCGCCCCGGCGACCCTGCTCCACGACTTCGCGCCCATGACCTTCGAGGCGCGCCCCGCGCCCTACGAGTGACGGCGCGTCGCGCAACGTCCTCGCGAAGCGTGTGACGCATCCGTGCCGCCGGTCCTGACGAGCTCGCCGTGTCGAGGAACGGGACTGGCCGCAGGCCGCGGATCGAGTACCGATCACCCAGACGCGTCCCGCTGCGGAGCACCGCCCCCGTCATGCGTCACTCCCGCTTCTTCATCCCGTGTCGCGAGAGGATCCGCTTGGCGAGCGAGCTCTTGTGGACCTCGTCGGGGCCGTCGTAGATGCGCGCGGCGCGCTCGTGGCGGTACCACCAGGCGATGGGCGTGTCGTCGAGCATGCCGAGGCCGCCGTGCGTCTGGAGCGCGCGGTCCATCACGCGATCGAGCATGCCGGCCACGTAGAACTTCACGACCGAGATCGCGTCGCGCGAGGCCGAGGCGCCGTCGCGATCCATCTGCTCGGCGGCGTCGAGCACGAGCAGGCGGGAGGCGTCGATCTCCGCGCGGCTGTCGGCGATCCAGCCCTGGACCGTGTCCTTGGTGCCGAGCGGCTTGCCCGGGGAGAGCTCGCGCGTGGCGGCGCGCGTGCACATGAGCTCGAAGCAGCGCTCGGCCACGCCGATCCAGCGCATCGCGTGGTGGATGCGGCCGGGGCCGAGGCGCTCCTGCGCGAGCATGAAGCCCGAGCCCTCGGGGCCGATCCGGTTCGACTGCGGCACGCGCACGCCCTCGAGCACGATCTCCGCGTGGCTCGCCCAGCCGCCGCCGGCCTCGCCCATCACCGGCAGGTTGCGCACGAAGCGAAGGCCCGGTGTGTCGGTCGGCACGATGATCTGCGAGGCGCGCATGTGCATGGGCGCGTCGGGCTCGGTCACCGCCATGACGATGCAGAACGCCGAGCCCTCGAAGCTCGAGGTGAACCACTTGTGCCCGTCGATCACGTAGTCGTCGCCGTCTTTGCGCGCGCGCGTCGAGAGCCACACGGGGTTCGAGCCGGCGTGCTCGGGCTCGGTCATGCCGAAGCTCGAGCGCGTCTCACCGCGCGTGAGCGGGTGGAGGAAGCGCTCCTTCTGCGCGTCGGTCCCGAACATGTGGAGGAGCTCCATGTTCCCCACGTCGGGCGCCTGGCAGTTGAAGACGTAGTGCGCGACGGGCGAGCGCCCCAGCGCCTCCGACACGTGCGCGTACTCGAGCAGCGTGAGCCCCTGTCCGCCGAGCTCCTTCGGCAGAAAGGGCGCCCACAGCTCGCGCTCCTTGGCCTTGGAGCGGAGCGCGTCGAGCTTCGGCACCAGGGCGACGAACCCATGCGCGCCGAGCTCGCGCTCGAGCGGGACGATCAGCTCGTCGGTGAACGAGCGAACGGCTTTCACGAACGAGGCGGCACGATCGGGCAGAGGACGCGGCATGCCCAGGACCTTACCGCACCGAGCGAACGACCTCGGCGCTCTTGTTGTAGGGTGGCGCGATGGCGGCCTGGCAGACGCGCGCGCTCTCGACACCGATCGCGCAGCACTGGACCCCGATCTCGCTGCGCTCGGGCCTCCGCTTCGTGTCGCTCCACTCGCTCGAGACGCTCCGCTTCACCGGCACGGACCTCGAGCGCGTGAGCGAGCCGACCACCGCGGGGCGGGGCCTCGTGCACAGGCGATGTTCCGCGATCCCCTGCGCGACCGCTGGCTCCACGTGGAGCAACACGTGAGCGATGGCACGCCCGCCGTGCTGCGCCTGCTCACGCCCGTGCTCAAGGGCGCAGTCGAGGGCGCAAGGGGCCGCGCACGGCTCGGAGAAGGCAGGCCGCTGCCGGGCGACCTCGTCGCTGCGCTCTCTCGCGAGGCAGGCACCGCGCTCGGCCACGACCCGGTCTCGGACACCCTCGTCCACGTCGTCGGCGGCGAGCTCCACACGCTCCCGCTCGGGGCCTCGTGAAGAACGCTCCCGCTGAGCATCAGGGCGCGACGACCTTCAGCTTCACGGCCCGCGCGAGCGCGGCCTGGCGCTCGTCGTACGTCACGAAGGTTCGGCGCCCGAGCGTCAGGGCCGAGGCCACGTGGAGCACGTCGAGCGTGCGCGTTCCGAGCGCTGCGGTGTGCTTGCGGCTGAGCTCGGCGGCGAGGTCGAGACATCGACGCCAGAGGACATCCATGACGACGAGCTCGCCTTCCCGGAGGTCGCTCTCGATCAGGACCTCGGCGCGCCGCGCCACGTCGGCCGTGATCACACCGCGGAACACGCCGAGCGCGACGGAGTTCACGAGCTCGGCGTAGCCATGTCGCGTCACGACCAGCGGACCGGCGAGCTTCGCGCGCCAGGCGCAGAAGCGCTTCGAGCTCGCGTCGTGGAGGTAGAGGCTCCGGAGCGCGCTCGGATCGACGTAGACCGTCTCAGCGCTCGTCACGATCGGCACCGTCGAGCCGCGCAGACTGCGCGGCCGTGAGGGGTCTCGGCATGATCTCGCGAACCCGCGCGTAGTAGTCGCGCTTGGGAGCGCGGGCTCTCGCCGGTGCATCGACGACTCGAAGGACGTACGCGTCACGGCCTCGCTCGGTCACGACGACTTCGCCCTCTCGCTCGAGAACCTCACGCACCGCTGGGAACTGGGTTCGCAGATCCCGAACCGACACCCGTGCTCCTCTGCCGTTCGTCATCCGTGAATCATGCATGTTTCACGAGACGGCTGCACGCTGCCTCAGCGAGGCGCACACGAGTCCGCCAGTTCGTCGCCGCGCGTCACGGCCGCGGAAGCTCTGGATTCTCTCTCGCGGGTCGGTGTCCCGTCGGCCCGTGCGGTACGCTCGGCTGAGGCAAGTGGAGGGTGCATGAGGCGGTTCGCGATCGTGGTGCTGTTGGTGCTGAGCACGGCGTGGCCTCGCGCGGCGAACGCCCAGGACGTGGATCCCCCACCTCCGCCGCTCGTCGTGCCACGCCTGGGGCCCGTGCGCCCGACTGGGCCAACGCTCGCGCGGCGGCGCGAGCTGGAGGACGCAGCGCCCGAGCTCGCGCGCTGGCTCGCCGATCGTCCGACCGATCCGGTGCTCCTGCTCACGCTCTCGCGTGTTCGCTGGGCGCTCGGCGACGTCCGCGGGTTCCAGGCGCTGGGTGCGCGTCTCGAGCGGATCCAGCCGGGGCACCTCGAGAGCGCGCTCGCGCTCCTGGTCGCCGCGTCGCAGTCGCACGATGCGCGCGCGGTGCGGCGGGAACTCGAGCGATCGACGATGCGCGGCCTCAGCCCGGTCCGCGCACAATTCCTCGAGCTCGTGGTGGACCGGCGCCTCGACCTCCGGCGCGCCCTGGCCGTCTCCCCCGAGCGTGCGGCCTCGTTCGTCGAGGAGTCGGAGCGTCTCTCTGGCGAGCGCTCTCTGGGGTTGTTGCTCGCGGCTGCGTCTGCGGGACTCGGAGCCTCCACGTCCGCCGTGATCGTCCTCGGGGTGACTCAGTGCTTCGTACGCTGCGAGGACGACGCGGGCTCCGAACAGACCAACCTGCTGATCCTCGGCGCCACGCTCGGTGTGCTCACGCTGATCGTCACGGGCATTCACGCGGGCGTGCTCGCGGACGCTCGACGCTGGCGTCGCCGCTTCGACGCTGACCTCGCACGCGCGCTGACGGAAGGCGACGGCGGTCGGTTGAGCTGGCGCTTCTGAACGCCGTTCGCCATTCGCGAATCACGGAGTTTCACGAGACGGCTGCACGCCGCGCGATCAGCGTCGGGCGTCGCGGCCGCGGAAGTTCAGCGTGACCTGGCGCCCGAGGTACTGGTCGGCGACCTCCTCCGGCGGCGGCGGGATGTTGCCCTCGGCCTGCTGGATGCGGGTCATCTGCGCGGTGACGGACTCGTCGAAGTCCGCGTTGCCGCTGCCGCGCGCGATGCGGAAGCCCGTGATGCGCGTGTCGTCGGCGACATCGATCACCACCACCGCGACGAGCTCCTCGACGATCTCCGCAGGGATGGTCGTCGGCACCGACCAGCCGCGGCGGAAGAACGCCCAGAGGCGGCCTCGGTAGAGATCGCCCTCGGTGCCCTGGCGCTCGGTGCCGCCCTCGACGCCCTCGGGGTTGCCCTCGCGCACGCGCTCCTCTTCGCGCTCGGCGAAGACCTGCGCGTCCTCGCTGAGGCGGCGCATCGCGTCGTCGACCGAGTCGCGCTGTCGCGGCTCGGGTGGGCGCTCTGCGGGCGGCGGCGGGTTCTCGTCGAGCGAGGGCGCGTGCTGCGGATCGGGCGTGTCCGTCCTGAGGATCGGCACGAGGCGGTTGGGTAGCTCGTTCGGATCGAGGATCTCGCCGAGCTGGACGAAGCGCGCCTGCACGACGTCGTCGATCACGGGCTCGGGCCGCTCCGGCTCCGCGATCAACGAGACGCCCGCGAGCGCGAAGAAACCGAGCACGAGCGCCACGACGCCCGGGATGGCGACGTGCACCACGAGCGCGGCCGTCGCGCCCGCCGCGAGCTCGCGCGGGCCCGGCAGCTGCCAGTCGAGCAGCGATCGCGGCCGGATGTCGTTGGGGTCGAGGTACATGCGCGTGGCGGGCGAGAGACCGTGGGTGTGCTCGGGATCTTGGCGCGTCGGCGTCGCGGGCGACAGGGCCGCTCGGGTGGCTCAAGGCGCGGGCGTCGGGGCAGGCGCAGGGGGGCGTGCGCCACTCGCGCCCGAGGGCACGGGCGTGCCGCCTTCGCCCATCGGATCGGTCACGAGGCCGAGATCCTCGACGCCCGCGCGCCGCAGGATCGCGAGCACGCGCACGACCACGCCGTAGGGCACGTTCGTGTCGGCCTGCACGAAGATCTCGCGCTCGCGCTGCAGGCGCTCGTTGTGGAGGAGCACGTCCTCGAGGCGCTCGTTCGGGATCTCGTCCTCACCGAGGAAGATGCGCTGCTCGCGGTCGATCGTGAGCAGGAGCTTCTGCTCGTCGATGTCCATGCGCGGCGCGTTGGCCTGCGGGAGATCGATGTCGACGCCCGCGGTCATCATCGGCGCGGCCACCATGAAGATGATGAGCAGCACCAGCATGACGTCGACGAGCGGCGTCACGTTGATCTCGCTCAGCGGCGCGCGGCCGCTCGAACCACCGGTGCTCATCGCCATGGCGGAGACTCCTCGCTTCGTGACGGGCCGCGGGGGAGGGGGGTCCGATGCTCAGACATCCTCGGCCTTCGGCCTGCGGAACTCGCTCTGGACCCCCCTCCCCCACGTCCCTCGACGTCGGTGGTGGATGGGGATCGAGCGAGGCGCGACGTCCTCCTCACAGGTAGTGCCTCTTCACGATGTTGAGGTAGTCCGCGGCGAACGCCTCGGTCTCGCTCTCGAGCACGCGGATGCGGCGCACGAAGTAGTTGTAGGCCATGACCGCCGGGATCGCGGCCGCGAGGCCGAGGGCCGTCGCGATGAGGGCCTCGGCGATGCCGGGCGCCACGACGTCGAGGCCGGCGCCGTGCTCGGAGCCGATCGAGAGGAACGAGTTCATGATGCCCCAGACCGTGCCGAAGAGGCCGATGAAGGGGCCGACCGAGCCCGTCGTCGCGAGGATCGGCAGCTGGTTCTCGAGGCTCGTCATCTCGCGGCCCATCGCGCGCTTCACCGAGCGCTCGACGTTCTCGATGTCGTCGGACGCGGTGCCGCGCTCGGACGAGGTGACCTTCGCGAGCTCGACGTAGCCGGCGTGGAACACGCGCGCGAGCGGCGAGCCGTCGAACTGGGCGACGCGCGCGTAGATGCCCTCGAGGCGATCCGCGGGCCACTTGTTCCCCTCGTCCTTGCTCCAGAACACGTCGAGGAAGGCCGAGCTCTGCCGCTGCGCCTGGAGCAAGCGCACGAGCTTGGTGCCCACGACGAACCAGGACACGAGGCTCATCGTCAGCAGCACGAGCAGGACGAGCTTCACGACGAACGACGCGTCGAGGACGAGCTGGAGCGGATCGAGCCGGGTGGGCTCGGTCGCACCGGCGGCCTGCGCGGCTTGGAGCAGCACGAGATCGATGGGCATCGCCCGGCGGGTACTGCGCCTTCGATCGCCCGGTCAACAAAACGGCAGCGCGCGAGGGCCTCGCGGCCGCCTCGCAGAGGACGATCCGAGGTGCCGCGCGAATAACCGCGTTCCGTGGGCCGTACAACATCGCCATGGTTGCCGGAACGAGAGTTGAGCACGGCGCGGGGCCCCGCCCTCGTCGGGTGTCGGGCGCACGCCGTGGGGCGGGACCGACGGAGCGTCGGCGCGAGCCACGCAGCCTCCACGTTCTCGGTCGCTCGCGGCTCGGTCGTGACGATCTCCACGAACCAGGCTCCAAAGTCGGGGCGAGACGCGGTACCAATAGAGGCATGCGGGAGCGGACGCTCACGGCCGCCCAGATCGGGCTGCGTGGTTTCCACGTGAGCGACGATCTCCGAGAGATGTGGGATCTTCCCGACGTGGTCGGAGTCGAGCGGCGATGAACAGAGACGACGAAACCCCGAAGTTGCGCGAGGTGCCCGTGAGCGCCGGCCGCCGTGGCACGGCGACGCTGGTCCTCTTCGCGGTGCTGACCGCGCTCTCGAGCGTCGTGCTCGACGTGCGGCCCACGCAGGTGATCGCACAGGACGCGGCGCCCCCGATGGCGATCGAGGATCCGCTGAGCATCGTGGTGCCGCGCATCCGTGCGGCGCTCGCGCAGTCCTCGACGCGCCTCGTGCGCCTCTCGTTCTGGGGCGCCTCGCACACCGCGCAGGACCAGTACACCGGCATGCTCCGCGCGCGCCTGCAGGCCCGCTTCGGCGATGGTGGTGCGGGCGCGTTCATGCCCGCCCCGCCGGCGGCGTTCTACGAGCGACGCGACGTCTCGCTCGTGGCGACCAGCGGCCTCTCGGGCATCGAGGCGGTCTCGGCGACGCGGCCCTCGCCGATGGGCGCGATGGGCATGGCGCTCGATGCGCGTGGCTCGGGCATGGCGCGCTTCACCGTGCTGCACCAGCTCCGCGCCCACGTGCGCGTGTTCGCGCGCGCGCACCCGCTCCAGGGTGAGCAGACCGCGCGGGTGAGCGTGCGCTACGGCGCGACGCAGGTGGAGCGCGAGATGGCCTCGAACGTCGACGCGATCCTCGAGCTCGACGCCGATGTCACGCCCTCGGAGGCGTTCGAGATCCGCGCCTCGCGTGCGCGCCTGTTCGGTGTCTCGGTCGAGGCGCGCAACGGCGTGGTCGTCGACAGCTTCGGTGTGTCGGGCGCCCGCGCCGAGCACGCCGAGCGCTGGGACGATCCGACCTTCCAGTCCTCGGTCCGCGCGCTCGCCCCCGACGTGGTGTTCCTCGCGTACGGCACGAACGAGTCGAGCGGCACCCGTCCCGTGGCCGAGCACGCGCGCGCGCTCGAGTCGATGATCGATCGGGTGCGCCACGCGGCGCCCTCGGCGCCGTGCGTCGTGATCGGACCGTCGAACTATCCGTTCCAGCGCGGAGGCGAGTGGGTGGTGCGTCCGCGCGCCGCCGAGGTCCGCTCCGCGTTCCGTGCGGCCGCGATCGGCCGCGGCTGCGGCTACGTCGACCTCATCGCCTTCCAGGGCGGCGAGAGCAACCTCGAGCAGTGGGAGCGCGACGGCCTCGTGCTCGGTGACCGCGTGCACATGTCCGACGCGGGCCACGAGCGCCTCGCCGCCGCCCTCGAGCGCGCGATCGTCGGACCCTGACGGCATCCACGGTCGCTTCGACGCGTCACCATCACGCGTCGGTCGCCAGCGCCGCGTCGACGGCCGTCTTGTCGTAGACGATCTGCTGCACGACGAGGAGCAGGGCGAGCGCGAGCGTCGAGATCGCGCCGAGGCTCACGTCGAGCGCGAGCACCCGTGGATCGCTCGGCGTCGGCGTGCTCGCGAGCTCGAGGGTGCCGAGCTCGAAGAGGATCGTCGCGCCGAGCGGCACGCCGACGCTGATCGTGTAGAGCACGAGCTCGCTCACCACGAGCAGCCACACCACGCCGCGCGTGCGCGCCACCGAGACCTCGGTCGCCTCGTGTGCGCGCCGCGGCTCGAAGAGCGCGACCTGCGAGGCGAGCGAGTACGCGGCGCCCTTGTAGATCGCGGGCACGACGAGCAAGAGCGCCCAGAGGAGCGTGAGCAGCCCCGCGCGCAGACGCGCGCCGATCACCGCGCCGTACGCAGGCACGCCGCGCACGAACGCGTCGCCGACGCTGATCTCGCGCCCGTGCAGGGCCTCGTGCGCGAGCACCATGATCGCGAGGTCGGCCAGGAGCGGCACGAACGTGAAGTAGCCGATCTGGAGCGAGAGCGGCGCCTCGGGCAGGAGCCAGAGCAGCACGTCCCCGGGCAGCCCGAAGAGCAGGGCGATGCCCGCGCAGCGGAGACCGACGCGCGCGAGCACGTGCCACGTGCCGGCCGCGAGCCCGGCCGCCGTGAGCGGGCCGCGCAGCGGCGGCACGAGGACCTTGTCGCCACAGGCACGACAGACCTCGAGACGTGGCACGAGCGACGTCACGAACGTGCCGCATCGCGGGCAGGCGAGGCTCGTCGGCGGCAGCGGCTCGGCGCTCACGCCTCCGACCATCGCACGAATGGACGCCTCCTCGACTCGCCGCGTCATGCGCGAGCGCGACCTCGGCCGCCGTCACATCGCAACACGTGTGACACGTCACAGTTCGTCGGCGAACACGACTCGAGCGTCATGGTCGCGTCGGTCGCGAGCGCGTCGCGAGCGCTCGCGCGGAGGAAAACGCCGGTGTTCTCGCGGCCGGCGTGTGCGGTCGCGAGCGCGTGCGGGCCCGGCCCGGTGCTTGCTCACTCGCGCCGCCAGAAGGTTGGAGGGCTGCCATGACGATGCACCGAGACGACGAACCTGCGGAGGTCCTCCTGCGTCGTGCGCGTCGCTTCGCCAAGAGCGGCGAGCATCGCAAGGCTGCGCTCGCCCTGCGTGAGCGCGCCGCGATCGTCGACGACCCCGCCGCGTGGGTGATGGCCGGCGCGATGTGGGCGAAGGCGCGCCGAGCCGCCGACGCGCTCGCCGCGCTCCGACACGGCATGTGGCTCCACCAGCGCGCGGGCTCGACGGCGCGAGCACGCGTCGTCGCGCGCATCCTCCGCGAGCTCGAGTCGGGCAGGAACGACTTCGTGCGACGCGCGGCGTGACGCGCGCCCGGCGCGATGTCGTTGGCTTCGCCCGCGCGCGGGCCCTACCATCGCGCGCATGCGAATCACGTGCGATTTCCTGGTGCTGGGGAGCGGCGTCGCGGGTCTGACCTTCGCGCTCGAGGCCGCCAAGCACGGCGAGGTGGTCGTCGTCACCAAGCGCGGCCTCTCGGACTCGAACACCAACTGGGCGCAGGGCGGCATCGCGGCGGTGCTCGATCCGAGCGACTCGTTCGAGGCGCACGCGAAGGACACGCTCACCGTCGGCTACGGCCTCTCGAAGCCGAGCGTCGTGGACCTCGTCGTGAAGGGCGGGCCCGCGGGCATCAAGAAGCTCATCGAGCTCGGCGCGAACTTCGACGAGAAGGACGACAAGGCGCCGAGCGCGGTGCTCGACGGCCACGCGCTCGACTACTCCTCGATCGACTTCAGCCGCTTCGACCTCACGCGCGAGGGCGGCCACACCGCGCGGCGCGTGATCCACGCGGGCGACGTCACGGGCCGCGAGGTGCAGCGCGTGCTCGCCGAGGCGGCGCGCAAGCACCCGAACATCCGCGTGCTCGAGCACCACATGGCGATCGATCTCCTCGAGCTCTCGCGCTACGGCGGCCCACACCAGGTCGCCGGCGCCTACGTGCTCGACACGACGCCCGAGAGCCCCGACGCGGGCAAGGTCCACGCGATCTCGGCGCGCGCGACGGTCCTCGCGACGGGCGGCGCGGGCAAGGTCTACCTCTACACGACCAACCCCGACGTCGCGACGGGCGACGGCGTCGCGATGGCGTACCGCGCGGGCGCGCTCATCGCGAACATGGAGTTCTTCCAGTTCCACCCGACCTCGCTCTTCCACCCGCAGGCCAAGAGCTTCCTCATCTCGGAGGCGCTGCGCGGCGAGGGCGGCATCCTGCGCCTCGCCAACGGCGACGCCTTCATGGCGCGCCACCACGCGATGAAGGATCTCGCGCCGCGTGACGTCGTCGCGCGCACGATCGACTACGAGATGAAGCGCACCGGCGCCGACTGTGTGTTCCTCGACATGACGCACCACCCGGCGAGCTACCTCAAGGAGCGCTTCCCCACGATCTACTCGGAGTGCCTGCGCTTCGGCATCGATCTGACCGCGCAGCCGATCCCGGTCGTGCCGGCCGCGCACTACATGTGCGGCGGCGTGGTGTGCGACGGCGACGGCCGCACGAGCGTGCAGGGCCTCTGGGCGATCGGCGAGGTGAGCGCGTCGGGCCTGCACGGCGCCAACCGCCTCGCGTCGAACTCGCTGCTCGAGGGCCTCGTCTACGGGCAGCGCGCTGCGGACGCGCTCGCGAACATCCGCAAGGAGAGCCCGCATGCCGAGGTCCCGGAGTGGGACGCGGGCGAGGCCGTGCCGAGCGACGAGGGCGTCGTCATCAGCCAGAACTGGGACGAGCTGCGCCGCTTCATGTGGAACTACGTCGGCATCGTGCGCACCGACAAGCGCCTGCGACGCGCGGCCCGACGCGTGGCGCTGCTCAAGGACGAGATCCGCGAGTACTACTGGGAGCACCACGTCACGCGCGATCTGCTCGAGCTGCGCAACATCGCCGACGTCGCCGAGATGATCATCGGCTGCGCCTCGGTCCGGAAGGAGAGCCGCGGCCTGCACTACAACGCGGATCACCCCGACACCGACGAGCGCTTCGGCAAGGACACCGTGATGGTGTTCGGCGAGCCTCCGCACCTGCGCCACGAGTGACCCGAGGCCCGCGGGCCCTTTTCGTTCGGCGGCACCGTCCGGTCGCGGAGTGCGCCTTTGGCGTCGCCGCGGCACGTGGGCCACGCTCGCCTGCATGAGCCAGGAGCCCGATCCGCGGACGCCGCCCCCGCTGAGCGCCGATCAAGCCACGATGCTGCTCGGCATGGAGGCCACCAAGCGGCGCCGCATCGCGACGGCGCAGCAGTCGGGCTCGCGCCTGGTCACGATCGGGCTCGTGCTCGGCGTCTGCACGGCGGCCGCGTCGTGGGCGCTGCCGCCCGACGGCCTGATCGCGTGGGCGCCGACGGTGCTCGGCGTGCTCGCGAGCCTCGTCGGTGGCTTCGGCGTCCTGCGCCTCTTCGCCGCCTGGCAGCTCGCGCGGCGCTGACGCCTTCACACGAGGAACGCGAGGTCGCGCAGGACCTCGCTCGCCTCGATGGGCCCGAGCGACGCGAAGGTCGTCTGGCCGACCGTGCCCACGGGCACGACGAAGAGCGAGGCCGCGACGATCTCGGGTGTCTCCTTGGGGCGTGAGAGATCGATCGCGTCGGTGAAGCGCAGCTCGACGCTCGCCTTCGAGAGCGCGCGGCGCAGCGAGACGACCCACGTGCGCGAGCCGGTGATCTGCCAGCCTCGCTGCTCGAGCGCGAAGACGTTGCCGACCTCGCCGCGCTTGCCCGCGATGCGATCGAGCGAGGCGGCGGCGCGCTCGGCGTCGGAGAGCTCGTACGTCTCGCGCGCGAGCTGCGCGAAGGGCTGCACGATCTCGTAGTCCCCGAGCACTCCGCCCCAGCGCGCGCGCAGCTCCTTCGAGAGCGCGAGCGGATGTGGGATCGCGAGCGTGTCGCCGGGGCCGAGCTCGAACGCGTCGTCGTCCGGGCCCGCGAGCGAACGATCCTCGGCGATGCGGAAGGTGTGCACCGCATCGCCGCGGCGCGCGGACCACACCAGGCCCGACACGAGCGTGCGCAGCACCGGGTGCGCGAGCAGCCGCGACGAGAAGGTCTCGGTGGACCACGTGCGCTCCGTGCACATCGCGCGCTCGAAGCGGCGCAGCTGGCTCTTGGCGGCACCCTCCGCGTCGGCCTTGAGCGCCTTGTAGAGCTCGACCGCGGCCGCGGCCTTGTCGGCCTCGTCCGACTTCGTCACGCGCGGCAGCTGTGCGAGGCGCGCGCCGCTCTCGTCGAGGAGCACGGGCGTGAGGCGCGTGTCGAGGCGCACGCGCACCCGGCGCGGCCCGTAGTCGAGCGTGAGCTCGCCGCGATCGTCGAGGCCGAGGTCGGGCACGAGGAGATCCTCGAGCTCCTCGGGAGCGACGCCGCGCTGCGTCGCGGTCGCCTCGAGCAATCGCTTGGCCTCTGCGCGCACGCGCTCGTTCTTGGCGGTCTCCGCGAGCGTCGCGAGGTGCACGAGCGCGCTCTCGTCGGGCACGCGTGCGAGCACGCCGATGGCCTCGAGCGCGCGCGACAGCTCCCGATCCGTCGCGAGACCGCGGATCTGCGCGGCGAGCTTGTGGGCCGCGGATCGCCCACCGAAGAGGGCGATCTGACCGAGCGGCCAGCTCACGCGCGCGTTCTGTCCGAGCACCGTCCACTGCGTGTAGACGTGGAACGAGAGCGCGCCGACGCTCGGGCCGTCGAGCGCGTCGCGTGCTTGCCGCACGTTGAGATCGTCCTGGGCGAGATCCCCGCCGCCCGCAGCGCCGCCTGCGACGATCATCAGCTCGACGAGGTGACGCTTGGCGCGATCACCGAGCGGCACGCCCGCGCGCGTGCGCACGATCGGCAGCGCCTCCTGGGCGAGCCAGCTCGGCCAGCTCGGCGGTGAGCTCGGGCAGTCCCAGCGGCTGTCGGCCGAGACGATCGCGAGGATCGCCGGCACGAGCGCGGCCGGGTCGCCGCCCGCGTCGGTGGCCCAGCGCTCGAGCACCTTCGGTCCGCGCTCGGGCGCGAAGCTGCGCCAGACGAAGCGCAGCGCGCGCGAGGCGGCGGTGCGGGACGGTCCGGGCTCGCCGAGCGCATACGGCAGAAGGCCGTAGGCCGCGATGGGTGCGAAGGTCGTGAGCCAGGTCTCGGCCGCCGCGCGCTCGGCGCGAGAGGCGAGCCACGCATGGGCCACGGGGAACGCGGCGCGGGAGCTGAAGATCACGTTGCGCGGGATCGACGGGAGCTTGGCGACCCACGCCTCGCGATCGTGCTTGGCCGTGGCCTCGGGCGGGAGATCGAAGACGGGGCTCGGAGGCTGCTCGAGCACGAGCAGGCCCGAGCGCGACCAGCTGCGCCACGGTGGATCGTCGAGCACCTCGATCCCACTGGGCGCGTCGCTCGAGGCGTCGATCGCAGGGGCCAGCTCGGCGCTCGGCGGCGGCGGCTCGGGCCGCGCCGTGCCGGTGGCCTTCTCGATCGCGGGCTCGAGCCCCTTGAGCATCGCGACCGCAGCGTCGCGCACCTTGCCGCGGCCCTTCGCGAGCGGCGCGAGCGCGTCGCGCGCCAGCTCGGGGAAGCGCTTGAAGAAGCGCGCGACGTCCTCGCGCACGTTCGCCTTGCCGAGCAGCGCCGCGACGCGCGTGGCGACCTCCGCCGTGCCGACGCAGACGACGAGGTCGATCGCCTTGCCGACCGACTCGTTCGTGTCGCGTCGCGTGTACGAGGTCGCGGTCTTGGCCTCGGCCTCGAGCGCATCGAGCCAGGCCAGGACGATGTGCCCGGCCTCGGCGGGCCGGTCTTCGTACGCGGCGAGCACGAAGGGGCCACGCTCGAGCAGATCGCGGGCGTGAGAGCGCGCGAGCCACGCCCCGGCCTCCGCGACGAGCGTCGCGTCCGCGGCCACCTCGAGGGCGAGCGCTGCAGCCGAAGGTGGTGTGATCGTGCCGCGCGTCTCTCGCAGCACCTCGCTCGCGGCCTCGGCGTCGTCGAGCACGTAGGCCAGCGCCGCACGCACCGCGAGGGGACGCGCCGTGCCGTCGTTCGCCCACGCGCGCACGGCCTCGCGGCTCTCGTTGCCCGAGGCGCGCACCACACCGCGAAGCTGCGTGAGGCGAGGCACGTGCTCTCGCAGCTGCGGCTGGCCATAGCCGTGGCTGCTCGGCGGCGGCAGATCTGCGATCGCCGCTGCGACCTCGAGCACGAGCACGCGCGGCTCGCGTGGTCGGTGCACGCGCTCGAGCTCGCGCAGGGCATCGACGGGAACGAGGACGCGACCGGTCATGGCGCATCGTACGGGATAGCCGCCACATGGCCCGCCGCGTGTGTGACGACGCGGAGAGAAGCTTCTCGCGTGTCGACAGAAGCGTCAGGGCCCATCGAGAGAACCGCGGAATCGCACGCGTGGGTCACGGACGTGAACAGAATCGCCGAGACAGTGGATCATCCGCGTCGAGGCGATTCTGTTTCGCGGAGCGGAGTTGGGTGGGGGGGGCCCCGAGCCGGCTTGGCCGGGCGGGGGGCGGGTCTGCATCAGACCCGCCGGCAAGGAGGGTGTAGTAGCGTCCTCGGGTGCTCGAAGGCGTGCCCAGCCTCACCGCGCTCGCGGTCCTCTCGCTCCGTGCGCTCTCGAGCCTGCCCGGATCGCCCGCCGATCACGTGGGAGATCGCGGCCACCGCCTGCTCCTCCCGGGCGCGCTCGATCGTGCGCTCGGGGCGCTCGGTGTGGTCACGTCGCGCTCGTCGCGCACGCACCGTGCCCTCCGCGCGATCACGCTCGGCCTCGCCGACCACGTCGCGCTCCGCACGGACGCGATCGATCACGCGCTCACCCGAGCGGTCGCGGAGGGGGCGCGGCAGCTCGTGATCCTCGGCGCAGGCCTCGACGCGCGCGCCTACCGCATGGACGTGCTCCGCGCGGTGGACGTGTTCGAGGTCGATGTGAAGAGCACGCAGGCCATCAAGCGGCGGCAGGCGGCGATCCACCCGCCGCGCGCGAGGCGACACCGCTTCGTCGAGGTGGACTTCGAGAAGGACGCGCTCGAGGCGCGCCTCCTCGCCGAGGGCTTCGATCCCTCGCGACCGAGCGTGTGGATCTGGGAGGGCGTGACGCCGTATCTCCCGCACGCGGCGATCGAAGCGACGCTGCACCAGCTCTCGCGCCTGGCCGAGGCGAAGAGCCGCGTGATCGTCACCTACGTCACGGGCGAGATGGTGAAGGCGCCGACGCTGCTCCTGCCGGCGGTCCTCGTGGGCTTCGAGATCCTCGGCGAGCCCCTGCGCGGGCGCTACGAGCCCGAGGACTTCGCCGCGCTCGCGGCGCGCGAGGGCTTCGACCTCGAGAGCGACACCGGCAGCCCCGAGTGGGCGCGCGCGCACTACCGCGAGCGCACCTCGGGCCTCGAGATCACCGAGCGCCTCGCGGTGCTCGTGCGGCGGGGCACGTGACGGACTTGGCAGCAAGGCGCTCGGTGCCCATGCAACGAGGCATGCACACGCACACCTCGCCCTCGGGCCTGCTCCTCCTGGTCTCGCTCGCCTTCGGTCACGCCGGATGCGGTGCGGCCTCCGGCGGTGGCGCCGCGCGCGTGCCACAAGGCGAGCTCGATCAGTACTTCGTGGGCACGCAGGTCATCCGCCTGCCCGATGGCACGGAGCGCGAGGGCGGCTCGGTCGTCGCGCACCGCACGCTGAGGCCCGAGGAGCGCGCGATCGTCGAGGAGGTCGTGGTGCGCGACGCGGCCGGCGCGCTCGAGGCGCACGCGGTGCGCCTCGAGATCGACGACGACGATCGACACTTCGTCCTTCGCCCGAGCGAGGGCGACACGTCGAGCAGCTCCTTCTCGGGAGAGGGTGAGCTCACGGGCGATCCCTGGAGCTGGACCGCATGGCACGTGCAGACCCGCCTGCCCGACGGCACGGTCGTCGTCACCGACGACGTGCTCTCCGCGACCGACCTCGCGAGCGAGTCGCGCGTGCTCGGCGCCGACGGCACGCCCTCGGTCGTGATCCGCCAGGTGCTCACACGCGTCACCCGCGAGCGCTACGAGGCCGAGCGCGCCGCGCTGGGCGCGGAGTCACCGTCGACACCTGCGCCCGCCAGTGAGCCGAACCAGCAGTGACCGAACGCGGCTCGGCAGATCAGCGGCCGCGGGCCCAGAGGACCTGGCCGTTGCGCACGGCGCCGCGGTCGATGACGAGCTGCTGATAGCCCTCCTGCATGCGCACGTCGCGGGCCTGGCTCGCGTACTGCTGCCAGACGTAGTGCGTGAGCTCGCCGACGGTGAGCGAGCCGTCGCGCGGATCGGCGTCGCCTTCGCCCTGGATGCCCATGCGGAGGAAGTGCGAGAGGTAGCCGCCCGCCTGGAACTGCATCGCGACGCCGCTCGTGACGTCCTCTTCCGAGCTGAACATGCCGACGATGCCGGGGCGCGTGACGACGTCCTTCGCGAAGCCGCCGGAGAAGCACGAGTCGAGCGCGAAGAGCGTGGTGCGCCCGTGGATCTGATCGATGAGGCGGCCCATCTCGTCGTCGAGGATCTGGCCGTCGTGGACGAAGATGTACTCGTCGATGTCGTCGAGCTCCTCTTCGTCGCGGCTCGGGCCCTGCGCCTGGCCGCCGTGGCCCGAGTAGAAGAACACGAACACGTCGTTCGGCTGGATCTCGCGCGCCACGCGCTGGAGGGCCTGCGTGATCGCGCCGCGCGTCGCCTGCGCGTCGGTGAGCAGGATCTCGCGCTGCGGCGTGGTGAGGCCCTGGTTTCTGAGCGCCTCGGCGATCTTCACCGCGTCGTTCGCACACTCGGGCAGATCGTTGCCGCCGCCGGGGTAGTCGCTGATGCCGACCGAGACCGTCCACACGCGGGTGGACGAGCTCCCCGGCGTGGCGGCCGGACCCGTCGGCGTCGTGCCAGGACGCGGCGGTGTGCCCGGCGTCGCCGGCACCGCACCGCCGCCACCGCCCGCTCCGGCGGTGAGCGTGTAGGCGCCCGTCTCGCCGGGGCGATACGAGGTGACGATGACCGTGTACTCGCCCGCTTCGGCGGCGGGGATGTCGAGGCCGGAGTTCAGGTTGCCGGGCTGGAGATCGTCGTTGTCCTCCTGACGACCGCTCGGGCTCCGCACGATGAGGTAGGTGTCGAAGGCGCTCGACTCGACGCGGATCGACACCGGCTGACCGGCCGTGAACGTCATCGGGAACGAGTCGGCGAACTCACCGCTCTGGAGCTGGCGATCGCCCTGCGCGAGCTCGCCGCGCTGCGACTGTCCGCCTGCCGCTGCGGGAGGCGTCGCGGCGGGCGGTGTCGGCGCGGGTGTGCCGGCGGCGGGAGGCGGTGCGGCCGTGCCGGGTGCGCCACCGCGCGTGACGAGCTCGTACGCGCCCGTCTCTCCGGGGCGATACGAGGTGACGAGCACGCGGTAGCTGCCCGCCTCCCGCGCGACGAAGTCGAGGCCCGCGTTGAGGTTGCCGGGCACCTGGTCGTCGTTGTCCTGCTGCTCGCCCGAGGGCGCGCGCACGATGAGGTAGGTGTCGAACGCGGTGGAGCGCGCCTCGAGGTGCACCGCGTCTCCGACGTTGAGCGTGAGCGTGTGCTCGTCGAAGAACTCCCCGCTGCGCAGCTGCTGATCGCCCTGCGCGAGGTCACCGCGCTCCACGCGCTCGGCGCCTGCCGTGCCACTCGGCGCCGCGGCCGTCGGGGCCGCCGTGTCGCGAGCGGACAAGGCCTTGAGCTCGTACGCGCCGGTCTCGCCCGCGCGGTACGTCGTCGCGACGATGCGGTAGGTGCCGGGCACGGCCTGGAGATCGACCTGCGCGTCGTGCGTGCCGCCGGAGTCGTCGTTCTGGAGCTGCTCACCGCTCGGCGTCGTGACGAGGAGGAACGAGTCCACCGCGCGCGACTGCATCTGCAGCGTGATCGCCGTGGGCTCGGTGACGACGAGCTCGTACACGTCGGCGAGCTCACCCGAGGGCAGCGTCGTGTCGCCCGCGGCGAGGTTGGCCTGGAGCCGATCGCCGACCCGCACTGGCGTCGCGGTCGGCGGCGCGCTCGGCGCCGCGCCCTGTGCCTGCGGCGTGGCGCCCGCGAGGAACGAGCGGCCGTTGACCAGCAGCTGGTGGTGGCCCGTCGCGGTGCTGGCCACGCGCTGTGTCACGCTCGCGCCCACCGCGATGCGCTCGATACGCACGTGATACGCACCCGCGGCGCCGGGCTGGTAGCTCGTCGCCGTGACCTTCAGATCGCCCGGATTGTCGACGATCAGCTCGAGCTCCGAGCGCGTGCGGTCGCCGCCCACGTCGTCGTTCGTCAGCGTCTGTCCGCCTGGCAGCGTGACGAGGAGCACGGGGTCGAACGCCGTCGAGCTCAGCGTGACGCGCACCCGGTCGCCCGCGCCGACGGGCACCTGATGC
The DNA here is from genome assembly GCA_044376125.1 of Sandaracinaceae bacterium. Lineage (GTDB taxonomy): Bacteria > Myxococcota_A > Polyangia > Polyangiales > Sandaracinaceae > JAFLCL01. The sequence goes on along the minus strand of JBILLJ010000047.1, from coordinate 19,136 downwards.
CGCGAGACGACCTCGCTCAGCGTGGCGTCTGCCTCGAAGAGCACGCCCGGCCCCGCGGGCGGCGTGGGCGTCGGGGTCGGCGTTGCGGTCGGCGTCGCGGGCTGTCCGGCCTGTCCCGCCGCGCTCGCCGTGGTGGTCGGCGGAGGCGGCGTGTCGTTCGAGCCACAGCCGACGAACGAGAGGGCGAGGACGAGCGCGGGCCAGCGATGGGTGGGCATGCCGCATCGTACGACAGCTCCCCTCCGAATATTCGCTGCCCTTCGCTCACGACCCCCGCGGTGAGCGTCAGCGCACGACGAAGGCGGTGCCGTCCCACTCCACGCGCTCGCCGCTCGCGAGGGCGAGCTCCGCGAGGCCGTCGCCGTCGAGGTCGCTCAGGTCGAGGGCCGTGGGCATCGAGAAGCTGCCCACGCCGACGTCGCCTTCCGCCGGGACACTGAGGATCCTGGGTCGCCCGGCGATCGGCAGATCGCCGCGCGGCGACCAGAGGCCATCGACGAGCGCCCACACGTGCATCGCGCTCGGGGGCACGTCGGCCACGTCGAAGCGCGCGCCGCTCGGCATCGACTCGACGACGTAGACGAGCTCACGGCTCGGCAGGAGGCGCTCGGTCGCGCCCCACACGTACGTGTTGAGGCTGCCGGTGAGGCTCGCGCCATCCGAGAGACGACGCACCTGCATGCCCCACGTGCCCGTCTGCCCGACGATCTGCGAGATGCACGCGTTCCACGCGGCGACCTTCGCGGGCGTCCACGTGGGCGGCAGGTAGAGCGCGTACTGCTCGTCGAGACACGTGTCGACGGGCCCGCTCGCGACGAAGTAGTCGAACATGACCGCTTCTTCCCCCGACACGGTCACGCGCGAGTCCGCGAAGCGGTGGATGCAGCCGTGGGTGAAGTCGCCGAGGCGCGCGAGATCGGCGGAGGGATCGCTCGCGTACACGTCGCTGTAGGTGCGGAAGATGCTCGACGCGAAGCCGAAGTAGTCCGACCACGCGAGGTGGCGCGTGCCCGGGAGATCACGCGTGCTCTCGAGCACCGCGACGAAGCGCGAGACGTTGCAGTTGTGGTCGGCGAAGCTGCCGACCGGCGCGCCGCCGACGATCAGCGTGCGGTCGAGCCCGTCGCCGCCGCGCACGAACGAGAGCGTCCCGTAGTTGCGCCCCGAGTGGAACCAGCGCGGTGAGCCCGGCTCGTCCGCGAGCGCCACGTCGTACTCGGTGTCGGCGAGGAGCGCGCCGGTACGACCGGAGTAGGAACGCAGGCGCTGGTGGTAGACGAGCGTGAGATCGCCCGTGCCGTCGCCGTCGAGGTCGCTCGTGAGCCCACCGACCTCGCGGAACCAGTTGCCGCTGGCGCTCGTGTCGATCTCGACGAAGCCGGCGCCGCAGCGCGCGCTCGAGGCCCCCGCGCGGAACACGCACGCGTAGCCCCACGGCGCCGCGGGCGCATCGCCGTAGCCCGGCGCGAGGAAGGGTGCGCGATGTCCCATCGCGCTCTCCTCGAGCGCGCCTGCGAACGCGGCGAGGTCGTACGACTCGAAGCGCACGAGCGCGCTCGGAGCGCTCGCCGTGCCGAGCACCCGCGGCGCATCCACGTCGACCACCACCATCGCGGCGCTGTCGTGATCTCCGCGATCGATCGCGACGAGCACGGCCACCTCGTGGCGAGCACCGCCGACGTGCTCGCCGATCACCTGGATCGAGGGGCCGATGAAGGTCACGCCCGCACGCGGCACGCGCGTGCCCGCGCCGAGCGGGACGTCCCACGCGACACCGGTGATCTCGACGTGCAGGAGCGCCTCGTCGGCTCCGTCGAGCAGCGTGAGGTCGGCGTCGTTCGTGCCATCGCCCTCGAGGTCGAAGGCGAACACGCGTGCGGGCGCGTCGGGATACCAGAGCTCGACGTCGGAGAAGTCGAGGGCGTCGGGGCTGTCGGGCGCATCGATCGATGGCGCGTCGGGAAACGAGAAGGACGCGTCCGGGCCTGCGTCGCGCCGCGTCGCTCCGACGTCGTCGCCGCGAGGGCTCTCGCAGCCGCACGCGGCGAGCACGAGGAGCGCAGAAGCGACCACGCCCGCGCCGCGCGAGGCGGACACGGGCGTGGAGAGCGGCGTCATCGCGGCCTCGGAGATCAGGGCGTCGAGATCACGACGCAGCGCGCGGCGGCCGCGCGGATCTCGCTCTCCTGGAAGGCCATGCGCGGCTGCTCGTTGCGGATCCAGAGCAGCGCCTCGTCCATCTTGTGCGGGCTGTTCGGATCGATGCTCTGGCCGCCGGGCAGCGAGTTGAAGGCGATCGGGCCCTCGGGCGTCACCTCGACCACGAGGCGCTGCGAGGCGCCCGAGCCGAAGGAGAAGCGCGTCGTGTTCCAGAGGCCGTACTGGCCCGGATCGACGGCGCCGAAGTCGCCGTGGCGCGGGAACCCGTTCGGGTACGTCGCATCGCCCTCGCGCGGGATCGAGAGGATGTCGGTGCCCACGGTCGGGAGCACGGAGTCGAAGCGCACCGTGTGCAGGCGGCCCCAGCGCCAGGTCTGGATGTCCTCGCCGAGCGTCGTTCGGAGGAAGCCCATCGCGAGCACCGTCGCGCGCACGAGCGCAGCCTCCTTGGTCTCCGTCGTGGCCGCCGTGGTGAGGTCGTCCCAGTAGATCGCGAGCCGGCTCTCCTGCTCCGCGGTGCCTGCGAACGAGTCCTCGATGAAGCGCGCGACGCGCGAGCTCGAGAAGGAGCCGCGGCCCATGCGCGTCGCCTCGTCTCCGAGACCGATCGGTCCGATGCGCGTGAGGATGCCGTTGAAGATGGTCGTCGCGATGCTGTCGGAGATCTCGGCGGCGTCGGTGGACGTCGTGGCCTCCGGCGTCTCGAACGAGGTCCACGCCATGAGGCGCGTGCGCGCCTCGGCGACGTCGGCCTGCTCGGCCGTCGTGAGCCCGGGCACGTGCGTCGTGGCGTCGTCGAGGATCGCGATCCACTCGGCCGCGAGCGCCTCGCCCATCGCGCTCCGCGACTCGGCCTGCACGTCCATCATGTCCGCCGTCGTGACGTCGCCCCGCGCGACGAGCTCGGTCAGGCGCTCTTGGATGCGCTCCTCGCGCCAGCCGAGGTCGAAGTCGCCGCCGATGTAGTGCGCGTCGTTGCAGGGGTTGCCGTCGTCGGTGACGCCGACGTTGTCCTGGTTCGCCGTGGCGATCCAGCCACGCGCCGGATCGCGATCGTGCGGCACGAAGCGCGAGTCGAGGTCGGCGCCCCACTCGTGATCACCCTGACCGGGCAGCACGAAGGTCGGGCACTCGCCCGTCATCGTGCCGTCGGCTGCGTAGGCGAGGTCCGTGGCCTCGTCGGGGCGCGTCGGGATGCGCGCCTCGGTGGACCAGCCGATCGAGGTCGCGTCCGCGACGATGAAGTTCTGCGCGCCGACGCGGAAGTTGTCCTGCGCGGCCGTCGCCTCGGCGACGTTCGTGGCCGTCGAGAGGCCCGCGAAGTACGCGAGCTCGTCCGAGACCTCGTAGCCCGTGTAGCGGACCGAGAGCGCGGTGAAGCGACCGGGCATGCCATCGACCGGCTGGCGCGAGCCCGGGATGATCGGCGAGAGCGTGCCCGCCGGCCCGTGCGTCGTGACGTACTCGATCTGGCGGACCATCGGCTCGTCCATGCCCGAGACGACGATCTCCTCGTCCACGACCATGAGCGGCACCTGCTCGAGGTCGCCGTCCCCGTCCGTGTCGAAGGCCACGGTGTCGGGCGCGCCACCGGTACCGGCCGTGATCTCCTCGAGGTAGACGTCCGTGACGTCGTAGCCCGTCGTCGTCGCGCCCCACGCGATGTTGCGGTTGAACCCGAGCACCACGCCCGGAAGGCCCGCGAACGCGACGCCTTCGACGTCGAGCATGTCCTCGCCGCCCATCTTCGCGGTGTTGAGGTGCACGTACCACCACACCGCCGGGCTGATGAGCGAGAGGTGCGGGTCGTTGCTCATGATCGGGTGACCGCTCGCCGTGTGGGTCGCGGCCATGAGCCAGTTGTTCGAGCCGCGGCTCTCGTCGCCGAAGCCGAGCTGCTCGAACATCTGCTCCGTGTGCTCGAGGAACTCGTGTGCGCCGCGCAGCGTCGCGAGCGGCGCGACCCTCGTGGCCGCACCGCGGTCGGGGCGCGCGCGATCGGGCCGGCGCAGCGCCATCGAGGAGCCGTCGTTGAAGCCGTCGCGCGTGTAGACGGGCCGCGCCGGCGTGTCGTCGAAGAGGTCGCGGTAGATCGCCGCGCGCGGATCGCCCGCGGGGAAGGCCTCACGGGCCTGCGCGAGCAGCGTCGTGCGGTCCACGTCCGCGCCTGCGTCGTAGCTGAGCGAGGCGGACTGGAAGCGGGCCATCGCGAAGATGTCGGCGCCTCGCCAGGTGCGATCCACCGAGGGCGTGGTGAGGAGCGCGACGAGATCGCCGCCCTCGACGCGCGGATCCTCGATGCCCGCGTCCACCGCGGCGAGGTACGCGTTGACGCCTTCGGCGAACGCGTCGGCCTGGATGCGCGTGCGCGAGGTCGGGGCGAGCGAGTCGTAGATCGCGCGGCCCATGCGCGCGTAGCCCGCGACGCGGCTCTCGTAGTCGGTGTCGGGCAGATCGGGGCTCAGCGCGCCGGCCACCTCGGAGAGGCGACCGAGCACGTTGCGTCGGATGAAGTCCATCTGGCCGTAGCGATCGCGGGCCATGAGGTAGGCCTGCACCATCACGACGTCGTGCACGGTCGTGCCGTAGATGTGCGGGATGCCGCGGTCGTCGTAGACGACCTCGATGGCGCCATCGAGGCCGGGCAGCGAGAGCTGCTCGTCGGCGTCGATGTCTCCCAGGCAGCTGCCGCTCGCGACCGGGGCGTCGTCCGTGGGCATCGGCGAGTCCATGCCGACCGGTCCGGTGTCGGTGGGCGCGGGATCGCTCGGGCAGCCGGCGATCGCCAGCGGCGCAGCGAGCGCGAGGGATCCGAGCGCGAGCGAGCGCAAGGGCAAGGTGGCGAGGAGGCGACGTGCAGGCTTCTCGAAGATCATGGGCCGGAGCGTACTGCACCGCCGCGCTTCTCTACTACCTCTGCGAATCTGCGGGCGGGGCCACTTCGCCGGGTGCAGAGGGCGCCGAGTGACGTCGCGCCGCCGGAAGGGCTTCCCAAGAGGCCCAGGATCGGTAGGATCCAGCGCCCGGAGAGAGGTCGACCATGCTCGTCATCGTTGGGATCGTGCTCGGTGTCTTCGCGGCTTGCGCCGCGTTCGCGTTCGTCGGCGTGCGCATCGGCGCGCAGATGGAGGCCAAGAAGCTCGGCGCGGGCATCACGGAAGAGCAGATGAAGGGCGGCTTCACGGCGAGTGGCCTGGGCGGGATGCTCGGCACCGTCCCGTTCCTCGTCTTCGTGCTGATCCTCATCATCATGGTGATCAACACGCCGGAAGAGCACCCGGCCGACGGCTCCGCGCCGCCCGCCGCCGCGAGCCACTGATTCTCCGAGGGGCCGTGCGGCCCCTCCCCCGCGAAGCGCGGGGCCCCCTCCCGCTCCGCTCGCTGCGCGAGCGCTGCGCGCGGGGCCCCAGCCCCGCTTGCGTGTGCTGGCACTGCTTGATTCGCTGAGGGGCCGTGCGGCCTCTCCCTGCTCGCGCGGGTCTGTGCTTGCGCGCTTCGCGCTCGGGTGAGTAACTCTCGCCCACCATGAGCGAGAGCAACGTCCGCAACGTCATCATCATCGGCTCGGGCCCCGCGGGCCTGACCGCCGCCATCTACGCCGCACGCGCCAACCTGAAGCCGCTCTGCATCGAGGGCTTCCAGGCGGGCGGCATCCCTGGTGGTCAGCTGATGATCACGACGACCGTCGAGAACTATCCGGGCTTCCCGGAGGGGATCACGGGCCCGGACCTCATGGCGAAGTGGCGCGAGCAGGCCGCGCGCTTCGGCACCGACTTCATCACCGCGGACGTCGACCAGATCGACTTCAGCAAGCGACCGTTCACGGTGCGCGCCGACGACGAGACCCACACGGCCCACGCCATCATCGTCGCCACGGGCGCGAAGGCGAAGTGGCTCGGCCTCGAGTCCGAGCACGAGCTCGAGAACCACGGCGTCTCGGCGTGCGCGACGTGCGACGGCTTCTTCTTCAAGAACCAGGACGTCGCGGTCGTCGGCGGCGGCGACACCGCGATGGAGGAGGCGCTCTACCTCGCGGGCCTCTGCAGCAAGGTCACGCTGCTCCACCGCCGCAAGGAATTCCGCGCCTCGAAGATCATGGTCGAGCGCGTGATGAAGCACCCGAAGATCGAGGTCGTCACCGACACGGTCGTCACCGAAGTGCTCGACGTGGCGCAGAAGAAGGTGACCGGCCTCCGCGTGAAGAACGTGGTGAACGGCGAGGAGCGCGAGCTCAAGGTCACGGGTCTCTTCGTCGCGATCGGTCACGTGCCGAACACGCAGCTCTTCCAGGGCATCCTCGACAGCGACGAGAACGGCTACCTCAAGACGATCCCCGGCACGACGCGCACGAACCTCGAGGGCGTGTGGGCGTGCGGCGACGTGCAGGATCACGTCTACCGTCAGGCCGTCACCGCCGCGGGCACCGGCTGCATGGCCGCGATCGAGGTCGAGCGTTGGCTCGGCGCCCAGGGCCTGCACTGACCGAGACGACCGCCCAGCGCCTGCGCGGTCAGCTGATCGCGCCGCCGGCGTGACGCGCGTCGCGCTCGACCTCGAGCGCCGTCGCGATCACGAGGCGCAGCCCGCGGACCATGTCCTCGAGCGGCATCGACGGCGGCATCACGGGACCGCGCGCCATGCGGGCGGCCTGCTCGGGAAGGAGCGGCACGTGCACGAAGCCCGCGCGCAGGCCGCGGGCCTCGGCCGTTCGCATGAGGCCGTAGAAGACGTGGTTGCAGACGAACGTGCCGGCGGTCTGCGAGATCTCCGCGCGCACACCCACCTCGAGGAGCGCGTGCGCGATCGACTTGATGGGCAGCGTCGAGAAGTACGCGGCGGGCCCGTCGGCCGCGATCGCCTCGTCGATCGGCTGCTTGCCCACGTTGTCCGGGATGCGTGCGTCGTCGACGTTGATCGCGACACGCTCGAGCGAGAGCCCCGTGCGACCAGCGGCCTGCCCGGTGCACACCACGAGCACGGGATCGAGCTCGGCGATGGCGCGCTCGAGCGCCGCGATGGCGACGCCGAACACGCACGGCAGCTGCCGCGCCGTCACGCGCGCCCCCCCGACGAGCTCACCCTCGAGGGCCTTGGCGGCGAGCCACGACGGATTGACGGGCTCTGCGTCGAAGGGCTCGAAGCCGGTGAGGAGGACGCTCTGCACGACCGGCATCATAGGCGATCACGCTTGCGCCGGCGGGCAGCCGGCCTCGTCGAGCACGGCCGCGAGATCGATCGGCGGCGGCAGCGCGTGCGCGAGGCCCTGCGCGATCGCCCACCGCAGCGTGTCGATCGCGCCCACGTCGAGGCGTCCTGCGCGCAGCTCGTCGAGCGTGGCGCGGCCGTGCTCGAGCGCGGCGCGCACACGGAGAAGGCCCGCGAGGTAGCCCGCATCGCGGGCGACGCCGCCGCCGCGGTACGCGCGCTCGGTCGTCGTGATCGCCACCTTGGGTGAGAGGCCCACGTCTCGCACGAGCGCCCGCGCCGTCTCGCCGAAGCTCGCGCCTCCGTGCATGCGATCGGTCGCGACGACGCGCGCCGCGAGGATGCGCCAGCGCGCGCCGTCGAGCGCGCCGGCCTCGTCCTCGAGCGTGATCGCGAGGCCCTCCTGATCGGCGAACGAGCCGGCCGTGCCGACCTCGAAGATCGCGAAGGTCTCGCGCGCGCCGCGAGCGCCCGCGATCGCGTGGCCGAGCACCTCGTGCGCGACGAGGCGCCGCGCCTCGATCGGCCCGAAGACCCGATCCTGCACGTAGATCGTGTGATCGCCCGCGGCGGCGCCCGCGCTCAGGCGTGCGTCGAGCCGCACCGTGAGCACCAGGCCCACCGCGCGCGCGGCGCGCTCCATCATCGTCGCGAGCGCGCGCGCAGGCACCGACGGAGGATCGTCGCTGCTCGCGACGCGCTCGAGGATCTCGCGTGCGTGCTCAGCGAGCGGGCGGCCCGCGATCGCCTCGCTCCCCTTGCCGTAGCGGCGCGCCGCGATCGGACGCACGCGCCGCGGATCGCCGAGCGCATCGAGGAGCGCGACGTCGAGCTCGAGCTCGTCGAGGCGCGCGCGGTAGAGCGCCGCGATGGGCTCCGGCAGCGCCACGGGCAAGGCCACGCGCAGCGCGTCGAGCTCGGCGAGCAGGCCCCGCACGTCGCGTCGCTCGAGCGGATCCCAGCGCGGCACCGGCACGCGCCCCGCTTCGAGCTCGGCCGTGAGGCGCGCGCGCTCGGCCGCCGCGTTGCGCGGGTGCAGCGCCGGAAGGACGCGTGCGCGCTTCGCGAGCTGCGCGAGCGCGCGATCGAGCGAGGGCGACGCGATCCTCCGGTCCTGCACGGTCCAGGCATAGCCTGGATCCGCGGCGCTCAGAACGAACGAGTCGCTCGCTCCCGGCGGCGCGTGTGGGGCGTGCGTCGTGTCGAGATGGCGAGCCTCGCTCGACCCCTCGTCGCGCCGTCACGTCAGGACGTCGATCGCGCCTCGATTCGCCCTGTTTCGTGGGTGTTTCGCGCGATCGGGCGCGCGGCACGGTGGCTGCTCTCGTCGCGGGCCGCATGACGACCCTCCGATCCACGTGCCCGCTCCTCGCGCTCGCCCTCACCACGACCACCTCGCTCGCGCGCGCAGAGGACGCGGCCGCGACCGAGGCCTCGCCTCCCCCGCCCGACGAGGGCGCCTCGCTCCTGGCCTCCCCCCGCGTCCTCGAGGCGCCTCCTCCCGACGCCTCGGCGCGCGAGTTCGCCGGAGACACGGGCCTCGAGCTCGCGCTCGGTGTGGGCAGCGGCGGCTCGCTCGCGCTCGGCGCGGTGCTCGCGCCGGAGGTCTCGCTCGTCGCGAACGTCTCGGGCGTGATCGCCGACATCCAGGGCGACACGATCGCGGCCGCGTACGTCGGCGTCGCGCTCGACGCAGCGTTCTTGCGGCCGCGCGTCCGCGAGCTGGCGCCGGTGATGGAGGTGCTGCTCGGCGCATCGTTTCCGCTGATCGTGCCGAGCGGCTGGTCCGCGAGCGGGCGAGCCTTCGCGGCGCTCGGCGTGGGCGCGATGTACGTGCTCGATCCGCACCTCGCGATCCGCGCGCTCGTGTCACCCACGCTCGCCTTCGACGAGGTCGCGACGGTCGTCGGTCTCGCCGGTCAGATCGTGCTCGTCGCGCGCCCCTGAGGCACGTCGATCACCGGGCGCCCGACGCGAGCAGGGCGAGCAGGCCGAGCGCCATCGCCGCCAGGCCGCCCAGCGTGGCGCGTCGCTCGAAGGCCTCGTCGCGCGATCGTCGATAGAGGACGAGCGCGAGGGTGGCGAGGCCGACCGCAGAGGCCGCGTGCGCCGCCGAGAGCACGGGACGGCCTCGCCCGTGCGCGCCCAGCGCATCGAGCAGGTGGAGCACCACGTCGATCGCCAGTGCCGCGACACCGAAGGAGGTGCGGAGCGAGATCGCGATCACGACGGCGATCGAGCCGAGCACCTCGCTCGGTCGGCTCGCGTCGTGAGCGAGGTCGATCACGAGGCCGAGGCCGAGGAACGCGATCGCCGAAGCACGCGCGCGCGCTCGCCAGCGTGGCTCGTCGCTCGAGCCGGCTCGGTCCTCTTCGCGCTCGGCGTCCAGCTCGTCCACGCGCGCATTCTGCCAGAGCGCTGACGGGGACCGCGACGACGCGCATCGTGTCTCTGGCGGTCGCGCGCTGGTGGTACCCTCGGGACGTCCACGCCTCCGTGGCCATCACCCCGAGGTCTCACCGCATGTCGATCCGTGAGGACAGCCTGGTCGCCCGCATCGCGTCCCTGCAGGACTTCAGCAGCTACCGCGATCTCTCGTGGGAGGGCAGCTTCGAGGAGTACCTGCGCGTGGTGCGCGAGCGGCCGCAGGTCACCCGCAACGCCTTCCAGCGGCTCTACGACATGATCGTGAGCTACGGCGAGGAAGAGTACGTCGACAACAAGAAGCGCCTCGTCCGTCACCCGTTCTTCCAGGACCCGATCGACGGCGGCAAGGACGCGATCTTCGGCCTCGACATCCCGCTCATGCGCCTGGTCTCGACGCTGCAGGCCGCGGCGCTCGGCTACGGCCCCGAGAAGCGCATCATCCTGCTCCACGGCCCGGTCGGCTCGAGCAAGAGCACGATCGCGCGCCTCCTCAAGAAGGGTATCGAGCGCTACTCGCGCACGCAGGAAGGCGCCCTCTACACCTACAAGTGGGTGAACCTGAAGGAGACGGGCCTCGCCGGCGATCAGGACGAGATGCCGTGCCCGATGAACGAGGAGCCGCTCAAGCTCATCCCCGAGGACTGGCGCGACAAGGCCATCAAGGACCTGGGCTTGGGCAACGATCGCTTCCGCGTCGTGGTGCCCGGCACGCTGAACCCCGCGAGCCGCTTCATCTTCCGCGCGCTCATGGATCGCTATGGCGGCGACTGGGCGCAGCTCATCCAGAAGCACATCCGGGTCAAGCGCCTGATCCTCAGCGAGAAGGACCGCGTCGGCATCGGCACCTTCCAGCCCAAGGACGAGAAGAACCAGGACTCGACCGAGCTCACGGGCGACATCAACTACCGCAAGATCGCCGAGTACGGCTCGGACTCCGATCCGCGCGCGTTCAACTTCGACGGTGAGTTCAACGTCGCCAACCGCGGCGTGATCGAGTTCGTCGAGATCCTCAAGCTCGACGTGGCCTTCCTCTACGACCTCCTCGGCGCGACCCAGGAGCGGAAGATCAAGCCGAAGAAGTTCGCGCAGACGGACATCGACGAGGTCATCATCGGCCACACGAACGAGGCCGAGTACAAGAAGCTCCTCGACAACGAGTTCATGGAAGCCCTGCGGGACCGCACGATCAAGATCGACATCCCGTACATCACGAAGTTCAGCGAGGAGAAGCGCATCTACGCCAAGGAGTTCGGCGAGGGGCGCCTGCGCGGCAAGCACGTCGCGCCGCACACGCTCGACGTGGCGGCGATGTGGGCGGTGCTCACGCGGCTCGAGGAGCCCAAGAAGCACCAGCTCAACGTGCTCCAGAAGATGAAGCTCTACGACGGCAAGACGCTGCCGGGCTTCACGCAGGACAACGTGAAGGAGCTCCGCAAGGAGGCGACGCGCGAGGGCCTGGACGGCATCTCTCCCCGCTACATCCAGGACAAGATCTCGAACGCGCTCGTGAAGGACGGAGTCGAGGGCTACATCAACCCGTTCATGGTGCTGAACGAGCTCGAGAAGGGCCTCGCGCACCACTCGCTCATCTCCGACGCGGACATCAAGAAGCGCTACTCCGAGCTCATCGGCGTGGTGAAGACCGAGTACGAAGAGATGGTGAAGAACGAGGTCCAGCGCGCGATCTCGGCGGACGAGGAGGCGATCAGTCGCCTGGCTGCGAACTACATCGACAACGTCCGCGCCTACACGCTCAAGGAGAAGGTCAAGAACCGCTACACCGGCAAGGACGAGGAGCCGGACGAGCGCCTCATGCGGTCCATCGAGGAGAAGATCGACATCCCCGAGAGCCGCAAGGACGACTTCCGCCGCGAGATCATGAACTACATCGGCGCGCTCGCGATCGAGGGCAAGAAGTTCACCTACGACACGAACGACCGCCTGCGCCGCGCGCTCGAGATGAAGCTGTTCGAGGACCAGAAGGACTCGATCAAGCTCTCGAGCTTCGTCTCCAACGTCATCGACAAGGAGACGCAGGACAAGATCGACGTCATCAAGGACCGTCTGATCAAGTACTACGGCTACAACGAGGCGAGCGCGAAGGACGTGCTCAGCTACGTCGCGAGCATCTTCGCCCGCGGCGACGTCCGGAAGTGACGACGGCGCTCGCGCCTGCGCACACGAGGTAGAGCGGCTTGTTCGAGAGCGTCACCATCGAGAATTTTCGGGGCATCGAGAAGCTCGAGGTGCCGCTCTCCCCGCTCACGGTCCTCGTCGGCCCCAACGGCGTCGGGAAGAGCAGCGTCCTCGACGCGATCTCCTTGGGTGCGCGAGACGTTGGCGCGGCCGCGACCGCCTTGGTGCAAGAGCGCCGGCAGGGACTTGCCGACCCCGCCTCCTGGCTAGTTCGCTACGGCCATCCCAAGAGCGAGGTCAGACTCTCACGCGCGCCTCGCGAAGCCATCGCGATCTCGTTCTCCGTGCGGGATTCGGTACTCGTGCTCGATCGAAAGGGCCCCGACCCGTGGGAAGCGCACTTCGAAGGGCGCTTTGGTCCCGGCGACCCCTTGAGTCGTCGGACGGGGCGACTGGGCCCTGTTCCGGTGGCCTTCGTCGACTCTGCCCGCTCTTACGACCGCAAGGAGATGGCGGTCCGCTTCGCCGAGATCAAGCGAAGCAATCTGCGCCCAGAGCTCGAGGCGGCGCTGAGGGCGGTAGACAGTCGTATCCGTTCCATCGATCTCGACGCAGCGTCTGACGGAGACGCGCAGGCGGCCGTGGACCTCGAAGGTGTCGGCACCCGACCACTCGCTCTGTCTGGTGACGGCGTCCGTTTCCTCGCACAGTTGATCGTCGGTCTTATGCAGGCGCGCGGGGGTACGGCATTGTTGGAAGAGCCGGAGACGCATCTTCATCCATCGGGCATTCGGGCGCTCGCGGATGCAGTCGTCAGTCGCGTCGTGGCTGGCGACCAGATCGTCCTGAGCACGCACAGCCTCGAGCTGGTCGAGCGACTGCGGGGGCGACTCGGAGAAGGTGGACCTCCAGTCGATCACATGAGCGTCGTTCGCCTCTACCGAGAGGGCAGTGCGCTCAGGACGAGAGAGATCAAGGGCGACCGGATCGCGTTCGTGCTCGACGAGATGGGCGAGGATCTGCGGTGACCCTGCCGATCGTCGTTCATGTCGAGGGATTCGATGACCGCCACTTCCTCGCCGGCATGATCGAGCGTCTCGGGTGGGTTCCCGCGCGCGACAAGCACGCACAGGAGCGCGTGAAGACGCTGCTGGCCGACGCGCGAACACCCAACACGAGCTTCGGATACCTGTCGCCGGCGCGTGACCGCACGCTTCTCGTGAATCCCGGCCTGGCGGGCCATGGGAACGAGGCGCGCGTGTTCGAGCGGGTCGAGTTCGCGCTCTCCGAGCCCGAGCGCCGACGAGAGCTCGTCGCGTGTCTCGACAGCGACCTTCCTTGGGATCACCCGGATCCGACTCGACCGCGGGTCGATCGCATGCGCGCGGTGGATCCCGATGCACGCGTCGAACTCGCCGTGTGGCATTGGCGGCCGGGCGTGGAGCGTGCGGGTGTTCCGAGGAAGCAGACTCTGGAGCGCCTCGTGCTCGGTGTGCTGAGCGAGCTCGAGGGCTCCAAGGAGTACGGCCTCATCGTCGAGCGCTTTCTCGGCGAACAGCCCGCGGCCCCGGCGGTCAGCGCAAAGCACTTTGCGTGGGCGACGATGGCCAAGTGGTACGGCGATCACGGATGCGGTGACTTCTACCAAGCGCTCTGGCGAGAGCGAGCGTTCGCTGACGCCATGCTGAAGGCCATGGACGAGCACGGCATCCTGACCGTCTTGCGTGCGGCGCTGTCGCGCTGAGGGCGACTGGGTGCCATGTCGTGGCTGAATCGGTTCCTGCCTGCTCGCACGCTCGACGCGATTCCGGTCGAGGGTGCGCACGTGGACGTCGAGGTCGTCGTCACCTCGCCCGACGTGCTCACGAGCCCGATCGCGCCGACGCGCGCCGCCGCGATCCAGTGGTACCTGCTCGAGAGCTTGCACGACTCGGGCGATCGAGGAGCGGCCCTCTGGACGATCGCCAGTGGTTGGCGTGGGCCCCCGCTCCTCGTTCGCTGGTTCACGAAGACGATCGAGATCCCCCTCGAGGGTGTGCGACTCCACTCGGGCTACCTCGATCTGCAGGACGGTTCCCCTCTCCACGGCGAGGCGGCCGTCGTCTACGGCGAGGTCCTCCAGCGGATCCGCACGCGTGGACTGGTGCACGTCCGCGAGCATCCGCTGACGCACGGGCAGCGCCTCCGGATGAAGGCATTCGTGATCCCGAGTGGTCCCGCTCGAGGTGGGTTCCGCGAGGCACCGAGCGAGCCCGCCGCCGACCTGCGCGCCGTCCGCGCGGTGCACCTCTACGACTGATCACCGTCGCGCGCCGTGAGCGCTTCGTGGAGCTGACCCATCAGCGTCTGCCAGACGAGCATCGGCTGGATGCGGAGGTTCGAGACCTCGAACGCGCCGCCGAGCGCAGGCGGTGAGGTCCAGGCGAGACACTCGTCCTTGCCGGGCACGAGGCCGTGCGCGCGGGCGATCACGCTCCAGCCCGCAGCGAACGTCTGATCGAGCCATCGCTCGTTCTCCTTGGCGGCGTTGTACTCGGCGGCGTTCTCCGCGATGCGGAAGAGGTCGCCGTCCAGCATCGAGAGCGCGTAGAGCGAGCCGTCTGGCGCGCCGAAGACCCAATCGCCCATGACGCTCACGAAGAGCGGCGTGAACGAAGGTGGAACACGCCACTGCCAGGCCCAGAGGAGGGCCTTCGTGTCGTACTCGCTCGCCGCGATCAGGAACGCTCGCTCCGCCACGCGCCGAGCATACGGGACTCCGCTCACGTGATCGTCACATCGACGGCGGAAGCCCGCTTCAGGCGAGAGGGTTCGAGAGTGCGTGCCGCAGATCCACTGCACTCGGTGCGACGAACTCGTTCGACCCGCGGACGTCGAGCTGGGCACACGCCTCGCGAAGTGCGCGTGTGGGAACGTGTTCGACATCTCCTCGCAGGTCACGCGTGTGTCGACGCGAGACCTGTCGCCACCGCCTGCGTGGACGGTCGAGGAGTCGACCAGCGTCGATTCCGCGGGGGTGTACCGCGCACGCTCGTCGGGCACGGCGCTGGTCCTCACGCGCCGCTGGCGGACGCCGTCGGCCTTCTTCGTGCTGGCGTTCGCGGCGACGTGGGATGGGTTCCTGGTGTTCTGGTACGCGACGCTCGTCCCCCTGCTCTTCCGAGTCGATGCGCCGCGCATGTTCCTCACGGCGTTTCTCCTCTTCCCGCTCCTCTTCGTCGCCGTGGGGGTGTGGCAGACCTACGCGGCGATCGCGCAGCTCGTGAACCGCACCGTCGTGCGCGTCGAGCCGCGGGCGCTCACGATCAGGCACGCGCCGCTGCCGTGGCCCGGCGGCCGCTCGCTGTCCCTCGAGGGACTCCGGGCGTTCTTCGTGCGACGGAGCGGATCGGAAGGGGACCCTTCGAGGACGTGGACGGTGCTCGCAGAGGTGGGCGAGTCGGCGACGCGCGTCGTGCTCGAGAGACTGTCCGAACAGGATGCTCGCTTCGTCGCAGCACGTCTCGCGGCGAGCTTCGCGGTGGATGGGCCGTAGTCGTCGTCCGCGACGACTGGCCTCCTGCTCAGGCGCGCTTGGCGCGGCGGCGGAGGGCTTCTTCGTAGGCGGCGCGGACCTCGCGGAAGGCCTCGTCGGTGCCGCCGCGATCGGGGTGTGTCTCGAGGGCGCGGAGGCGATAGGCGCGGCGGATCTCGAGCTCGGTGGCCTTCGTGCTCACGCCGAGCGTGTCCCAGATCGAGCGCGGCTCGGTCCTCGGACGCGGTGGTGGGCGCTCGCCGGCGAGGCGTCGCTTCTGGCCGTCGTTGAGCGCCGGCTGACCACGGAGCGTGCGGAGGAACGCGTGCGCCCAGCCCGAGTCCACGTCGGCGAGCGTGCGGCCCGAGACGCGCTCGGCGTCCGCGCGCGCCTCGTGCCACGTGGTGAAGCCGCCGCCCGAGCCGTCGGGCTTGCGGAACGGCGCCATCGTCGGTGCGCCCGACCACCACGCGGCCCACGCGAAGCGGCCGCGCTGCGTGCGCGCGATCGACACCACGCCACGATCGAGGCTCGCCTGTGCGTCGCTCACGGCGCGCACTGTACGGAACGCCTCCGTTCGCGCCACGAGATCACGCGCTCGCGTCCCGCCAAGGATGCGGGCATCCTCTTCGCGCATGGCGTCGTCTGGCAGCGCCCCGGATCCCTCGCCTTCGCCGCCGGGCGAGCAAGACGTCGCGCGTCTGACCGAGTCTCCGCTGTCGCTGCTCCGTCGCGCGGCGGGCTCGCCGCGTGAGCTGCGCGACAAGCTCGCTCGCCTCGGCGCCGCGCTCTCGGGCTATGCCGATCGCCCGCTGCTCGATGCGCGCCTCGAGCGCCTGCGCGCGCTCGGTCACGTCGAGCAGGTGCCGAGCCGCCTCCAGCTGATCGTCGGCTCGATCGACATGCTGCGCTTCTGGATCTCGCCCGCAGCGGCCGAGTACTACGGCGAGCGCGGCATCCACTTCGGCTTCCACCAGATCCTCCGCATCCTCGAGGAGCCCGCGTCGATGGTCGACCCCACCGGCTTCCTCACCGATCGCGACGTCGTGATCGATCACCTCCTCCAGGTGACGCACGCCAACCCCGCCTACGATCTCCAGCTGCTCGAGGTGCACGCCGACGGCCTCGCGCAGCTCGAGGCGCAGACGGCGGCCGCGATCGCAGGCACGCATCCCAAGAGCGCGATGCTCGCCGCCACCGTCGAGGACGCGGGCTACCACGCGCGCCTCCTCGAGTTCGTGAAGGCCTATCGCGCCGATCGAACGGCCCTGCCGCCCATTCGCTCGAACATCGCGGGCTCGGAGAAGTGGGCGCCCATCGAGCGAACCTTCGGCACGCTGCCCGCGGCCGTGCGCTACTTCGCGAAGATGCCCACGAGCCGCCGCGCCGCCGCGCGCCACCTCCTCTTCGTGAAGGAGTTCCCGCGGGAGCTCGCCGAACCCGCGTGACGCCACCGCCCGCGCTCGGTCCGACGGCCTCCCACGAATTCGCGATCGGATCGGTGCGACTCCACGTACCGTGTGGGCGCTCGCGATGGAGACGACCATGACCGACAAGTTCCGCCTCGTGACCCGCAGTGACTTCGACGGCCTCGCGTGTGCCGTGATCCTCAAGCACCTCGGGATCCTCGACGAGATCCTCTTCGTGCACCCCAAGGACATGCAGGACGGCAAGGTCGCGGTGACCGCGCGCGACATCACGACGAACGTCCCCTATGTGCCCGGCGTGCACCTCGCGTTCGATCACCACCTCAGCGAGACACTGCGCGTCGGCGACAAGCCGGCGAACCACATCATCGATCCCAAGGCCGAGAGCGCGGCGCGCGTCGTCTACGACCACTTCGGCGGCAAGGCCAAGCTCGGCGACGCGATCCAGGAGGACATGATGGCGGCCGTCGACAAGGCGGACGCCGCTCGCTTCTCGCGACAGGAGATCCTCGAGCCCGAGGGCTGGGTGCTCCTCAACTACCTCATGGACCCGCGCACCGGCCTCGGCCGCTTCCGCGAGTTCCGCATCTCGAACTACCAGCTGATGATGGAGCTCATCGACGCGTGCCTCACCAAGCGCATCGACGAGATCCTCAACCTGCCCGACGTGAAGGAGCGCATCGACCTCTACGACGAGCACGAGCCCAAGGCGATCGAGCAGATCAAGCGCTGCAGCAAGGTCCACGGCAAGGTCGTCGTGCTCGACCTGCGGAACGAAGAGACCATCTGGCCGACGAACCGCTTCATGATCTACGCGCTCTTCCCCGAGTGCACGGTGTCGATCCACCAGATGTGGGGCCTCAAGAAGCAGAACACCGTGCTCGCCACAGGCAAGTCGATCCTCGATCGCTCGAGCCAGGCGAACATCGGCGCGCTCATGCTCGCGCACGGTGGCGGTGGCCACGCCGCGGCCGGCACCTGTCAGGTCGAGAACGACGCGGCCGACGAGGTCCTCCGCGGCATCGTCGACGAGATCAACGCGGCTGGCTGAGACTCGGAATTCACCCCGGGATGCGATCGCGGGGCAGCGATACCAGTCGCGCTTCGAGGCCGCATCCAGCGGACCCCGGGATGCAATCCCGGGGCAGTGAGACCACTCGCGCTTCGAGGCAAGCCCGCCGAGCGGGCTCGGTCTCGCGACGCGAGCAACGCGAAGAGCGAACGTCCGATGCTGGGCCATGTCGCATCGATCCGTCGTCTCCCTCGTCGTTCACATCGTCTGGTCGACCCTCGAGCGTCGCCTGCTCCTTCGGCCCGAGCATGACCGCCTCCTGAGGCACGTCCTGGCCGAGAAGGCCGCCGCGATGCGCTCACGAGTCATCGCGTCGGGCTGTGCGCCCGACCACGCGCACGTCGTCGTCGCGCTCGATCGGTCGACCGCGCTCTCCGACCTCGTCCAACGGATGAAGGGTGCGACCGCATACGAGCTGTCGAGAAGTCCTCACTGGCCCACACCGCTTCGTTGGCAAGAAGGCTATTGGGCGGAGTCCGTGACGCCAGGCGCCACGCCCCGCCTCGTCGAGTACGTCGAGTCACAACGCGCGCGCCACGAGAACCCGACCCTGCGCGAGCGATGGATGATGTCGTGACCGAGCCCGCTCTGCGGGCTTGCCCCGAAGCAAGCGCGCTCTCACTGCCCCGGGATTGAACCCCGGGGGTTTCAGTCGCTCCCCCGCTTCGCTCCGCTCACCGACTCGGTCGCTCCGCTCACCGACTCGGTCGCTCCGCTCACCGACTCGGTCGCTCCGCCCACTGGTGCATCTGGCTCGGTCGCCGCACTCCCTGCCTCGGCCGCCACACTCGCTGGCTCGGTCGCCGTCGTCCCTGGTGCGAGGCTTCCTGCTGCGGGCACGAGCTTCTGGCGCTTGCGGGACCAGCGCATGCCGCCGGCGCTGACGGGCCGCGGGTCCCACGGCTCGTAGGCGGGATCGAGCGGCTCCTGCGCGGGTCGCAGCGCGGTCGGGACGTGCTCGAGGTTCACGCGGATGCGCGTCCAGGTGCGGTGCCGGCCGCGCATCGCGTCGACGAGCACGTCCTCGGGCCAGAGGTGCGGCACGACCTCGGGGTGCCGTGCCTTCCACCGCTCGAGCCCGGCGAGCGCGTCGTCCTTCTTGTCGGCGCGGCCGATCTCGACGAGTGGCTTGCTCGAGACGCGACGGCCGCTCTTCTTCTTCTCGGTCGTGTCCGCCGTGCTCTCGTGCGCGGGC
>JBILLJ010000269.1:0-5844 GCA_044376125.1 Sandaracinaceae bacterium | reverse complement strand
CCTCGCGTTCTGCTTCGTGTCCAACCACTTCCACTTGATCCTCGGCATCGACTGCGACGAGGACGCGCTCGACATCTCCGACTTCATGAAGGACCTCGATCAGGACCTCGCGGAGAGCATCAACGCGCTGCGCGATCGCGACGGTCACTTCGTGAAGGGGCGACCGAAGATCACGCCGATCCTCGAGGCGGCGTGGCGCGAGGCGGGCGCCGAGCAGAGCGAGCTCGCGGCGTACACGACGACGGTGACGATCCCCATCGCGATGCCGGCGAGCTGGGAGATGAGCCCGCGCGCGGTGCGCGAGGCGCGTCGAGCGCACGAAGAGCGCGTGAGGGCGCGCGAGCGAGTGGCTGCGCTCGAGCGTCGCGCGTCGGGCAAGCAGCGACGCCTTCCGAAGCCTTCGCACTACACGAGGGTCGATCCGTTCTCGCGGCCGAGCGAGGAGACGCGCGCGCAGGCGAAGGCGAAGGGCGCCAAGCCGTGGGCGTACGACACGGCGGAGGCGGTGCAGGCGTACTGCGAGGCGTACGACGCGATGCTCGCTTCATACCGTCACGCTTCGCGGTCGAACGCGCGGAAGAAGCGGATGCAGATCGCCTTGCGGTACGGCGGGCTCGCCTCCTCGACGAGGATCGCACCGTCGTACCGCGTCAGCGCCGCCGTCACGAGACCGAGCCCTCGATCCACCCGTCGCTCGGCGATGGCCTCGGTCGTGAGGACCTCCGGCGAGCTGTCGAGAACCCGGAGGACCACGTTCTCCTCGCCGGTCGGCAGCAGATCGACCTGCACCTCGATGCCGATGCGCCGCGGCGGCTCGGCGCGGCCCACGGCCAGCACCGCGTTCCGCACCACGTTCTTGAGCACGAGCACGAGGTCGACGCGGAACACCTCCACGAACGGTGCCGGGTCGGGTGCATCGATCGCCACGCCGTCGAGCTTCACCTCTCCCGCCGCGATCTCGCTGCGCACCGCCTCGAGCACCTCGCGCAGCAGCGCCGCGTCCAGGCGTGTGCGCACGAGCCCCGCCACCAGCCGCGCGAGATGACCGTCGAGCGCGCGCAGGGTCGACTCGTGCTTCGCGAGCGCGGCGAGCGCCCTCGGCTCTCCACGCTTGATGCGGGGCTCGAGGCGAGCGATCGCACGCATCGCGCGGTCTGCATCGCGGAACGCCGCGTCGCGACGCCGCACGTCGAGCTCGGGTCCGAGCGCACGCTCGAACGCGCCGAGGTGGCTCTCCCACGCGAGCAGGAGTGGCTCGCCCCCGAAGAGACGCTCCGCGACGAACGCGCGCTGCGCGTCGCGCCGATCGTCGGTCGATGCCGAGCCCGCGACGAGCGAGCGCACACCGGAGGACACCGCGCCGATGCGGTGCTTGAGCAGCTCGTGGCGAATGGTCGCCACGAGGTACGCGATGGCCGGGTGCAGCTCGGGGCGGTCTCGCGCCAGCTCGCCGAGGGACTTCGTGCCACCACGACGGCGCAGGATCGCGAAGAGAGCGGCGAGCGCGAGCGCGATGGACGCGCTCGTCAGCGCCGTCGCGAGGCCGAGCTGCGCGCGCGCCTCGCTCGCGGTGCTCGCAGAGGCCGTGACCGCCGTCGGCTCGAGGAACTGCGTCGAGCTCGGATCGAGCTCCTCGAGCTCGCGGCGCGCGTCGGGCACGCGCGGATCGTCGGGCGCGAGCACGAGGAACTTCCGGTAGTACTCGGCCGCGCGGATGAAGAGGTGTGGGTTCGAGGGCTGCAGCTCTGCTTGCCCCCGGAACGCTCGCGCGAGCGGCAGGTAGAGGCGCGGATCCATCGGCGCCGTCGCGACGGCCTCCTCGAACTCGTCGCGGGCACCACCGTCGCCGAGCTCCACGAGCTCGATGCCCGCCCGGTAGTGGCGGTCGGCCTCGCGGAGCCGCCGATGCGCCTCGGCGCCCTCCGGCGTGCGCTCGTCGAGGTCTCGCCACTCCGGATACGCCGCGGGGTCGTGGCTCTCCTGCCAGCGCGAGAGCGCCATGTCCCAGCGGGCGCGGCGCGCATCGTCGCTCTCGCCGCAGCCGACCAGCGCGACCACCAGGCTCGTGGCGAGCGGTAGCGCGAGCACCCACGTCGCGAGACGTGGTGACACGAGCGAGACCGTGAGCGCGAGGGATCGTCGCTCCGGGCCCCGCGCCGCCATCACCCGAGCTCGACCACGGTCATCCGGTCGCCGCCCTCTTCGAACGAGCCGCTGCGGAACCGGCGCACGTACCGCGACGCACCGCGCAGGTACTCACGCACCGCATCCCGCAAGGCCCCCGTGCCGACGCCGTGGACGAGGAAGCCCACCGGCTGCGAGGCGCCGTACAACCGATCGAGGAACGTCTCGGTCATCGCGATCGCATCATCGACCCGCATCCCGCGGAGGTCGAGCGTGTTCGCATCGGTCTGGATCGCCCGCGGTGTGGGCGCGGCCGCGCGGGGAGCCCCGTCGCGCGACTCGTTCACATCGGCGCGAGGGCTCGTGTCGTCGCGCACCTCGTCGCGGCCACGCGCCCCCCGGCCCTCGCGTGAAGCCTTGCCCGGCTCTCGACGCGCCTCCTTCGCCGGTCCACCTCTCGCCGGGCGCAGCTCGTCGATCTCCACCCACAGCTTCACCGCGCCAGCGGCGACGCGCACGCGGCCCTTCGTGGGCCCCTCGACGATCTCGACCTCGCTCTTGAGCCGCGGCACGAAGACGCGCTGGCCGACCACGAGCTCGTCCACCGCGGGCGCAGCACCCTCCGCCTCGGCTTCTTCGGGAGCGAGCGCATCTCCGATCTCTCCACCTGCGGCGGCGAGCAGAGCGGCTCGCTCCACCGCCGCCTTGGCCGCCTCGACGAGCGCCGCGTCCGTGGGCGCCTTGCGCATCGCCTGTCGCGCCGCGCGCACCTCGTCGCGCGTCTCGCGGATGAGTGAGAGCAGCCGCTCACCTTCGAGCGACAGCCGCGTCTTGTCGCGCTCCTTGACCTTCTTCAGCTCGAGCTCGATCCGCTCGCGAGCTTCCTCCGCCGTTCGGCGCTCCGCGTCCATCGCCTCGCGGCTCGCGCGCACGGCGTCGTGCTCGCTCTCGAGCTTGCGCACGAGGGCGTCGAAGGTGCGTGCCTGCTCGGGCAAGAGCTCGCGCGCTCGCTCGATGACGAGCGGGTCGAGGCCGAAGCGCGAGGCCACCGCGAGCGCGGACGAGGCGCCCGGCACGTCCATCCGGACGTGGAACGTCGGCGACATGGTCGCCACGTCGAAGCCCACCGAGGCGTTGCGGAAGCGCGTGTCGGTGAGGGCCATCGCCTTGAGCGGCTCGTAGTGGGTCGTCACGGCCACGGCCGCGCCGCGCCGGCAGAGCGAGTCGACGATCGCGCAGGCCAGCGCCGCGCCTTCGCCCGGATCGGTGCCCGTGGCCACCTCGTCCAGCAGGACGAGCGTGCGTGGCCCCGCGAGGTCGAGCGTGCGCGCCATCGAGCGCACGTGCGCGGAGAACGTGGAGAGGTTCTTCTGCATCGACTGCTCGTCGCCGACGTCCGAGAGCACCGTGTCGAAGAAGCCGACCGCCGCGCCCTCCTGCGCGGGCACGGGCAGGCCCGCCCGGGTCATCAGGGCGGCGATGCCGAGCAGCTTGAGCGCGACGGTCTTTCCGCCCGCATTGGGGCCCGAGAGCACGAGCGCTCTGCCGCTCTCGACCGCCACGTCGTTGGGCACGACCTTCACGCCGTCGAGCGTCAGCAGCGGATGTCGACCGTCGTGGAGCACGATGCGAGGCGCATCGAGGATCTCCGGCGGCCAGGCGCGGAGGTCGTCCGCGAGGCGCGCGCTCGCGTCGCGCAGGTCGGCGAGGTCGAGCGCATCGAGCGCGGCGCCGAGCTCGGGCGCACGCTCACGCACGAGCTCCGAGAGCTGCGCGAGGATGCGCTGCTCCTCACGCTCCATCTCGGCGATCGCGAGCGTGAGCCGGTTCTGCTGATCCACCACGGCGCGCGGCTCGACGAAGGCGGTCGCGCCGCTCGAGCTCGTGCCGTGCACGATGCCGGGGATCTTCTCGTGCGCGTCGGTGCGCACCGGGATGACGTAGCGCCCGTCACGCTGCGTGAGGAAGCGATCGGAGACGACCGCCTCGTGCTCGAGGAGCATCTGCTCGAGCCGAGCGACGATGCGCGCGCGCAGCGCAGCGACCTCGCTCCGCAGGCGACGCAGCTCGGGGCTCGCGTGGTCGGCGATGGTGCCGCCGGGCTCGATGCACGCCGAGATCTCTTCCTCGAGCGCGTCGAGCGAAGGATCGAGCGCACAGCGAACGACCAGACGCGGGAAGCGCTGCTTGCGCTGCGCGAGGTAGCGGCGGAGCGCACGTGCGGCACCGAGCGTCGTGCGGAGGTTCCACAGCTCGGGCGCGTCGAGGACGCCGAGCTTCACGACGCGCGCGAGCGCACCTCGCACGTCGCGGACTCCGTCGAGGGGAATCGGCTCGCCGTCGCGCCTGGCGCGGAGCGCTTCCTCGGTCTCGGCCATCCACGCGCGCGCTTCGTCGATCGAGCGGGCGAGCGCGAGCGGTTCGCCATCGGGCGCCCCGAGTCGGACGGAGAGGGGCCCGCGACAGCGCGCGGCGACCGCGCCGACGAGGCGGTCCCACTCGAGATCGCGCAACGTCTTGTCCTCGGCCGCGCTGCGCGTCTCGTCGTCGCGCCCTTCGCGCAGGGAATCGGCCGATGGGTCTCGGGAGGTGGAGGTCATGACGTTCGGGGGGCTGGAGGTCGGGAGGGACACCCCGGCGTCGAGGACCTGACGCGGAGCACCGCGTGGCCTCGCCGCGGAGCTCACGCGGCGTCGGGGCCCGAAGGCGGTCCGGGTCGCGGCGGGCGCACGGGCAGCTCCTCCACGGTGTGCACCGGCTCCGTCCCGACCGCGCGACCGCGGCGAGAGATCGCGTAGAGGAAGCCGGCGCTCCCGAGGAACACGACCCCGAAGATCGAGCACCCGAGGATCGCCCAGATGTAGCCGAGGTACCCGAAGGTCATAGGCGGGCGGACTGTGGCACGGCCGCCGCGGAGCGCATGCCGACACGGCTCCCCGCGACGGGCTCACCGCGACGGGAGACGGTTTGGTAGCATCGGGGCGTGACCGCACTTCCTTGCCGCGCTCGCTCGCGCTCCCTCGGTCCGTCGCTCCGCGCGCTCGCGTCCTACGGGGCGCTCGCGTTGCTCGCGCTGGCGTCGCTCGCTTCGAGCGCCTGCCAGCAGGAGGAGCACGTGATCCTGCTCGAGGTCGTCTCGCCGGAGGACGTGGGTGATCTGACGATCACCGTCATCCCGCTCGACGGCGTCGGCAGCCCCAGCTCGGCGCCGCGGCCCGTCGACCAGACGGCCGCCGAGATCCGCGAGACGCCTCTTCACATCGCGATCCGCCTGAACGAGCCACGCGAGGTGATGGTCGTGCTCTCGGCAGAGGGTCCGAGCGCGGACGTGAACCTCGTCGCACAGCGCTGCTTCGCCGTGCGCGGTGTGGTGCGGGACTCGGTCTGGCTCGTGGCCCTCGGAGCCAGCGAAGACGCCGACGGTGATCGCTTCCCGCGGCGAGCGGCGGCGACCTGCGCACGTCCGTCCGAGGATCTCTTGATGCCCGTCGCGTGCCCCGGCACGGACCCGGTGCTCTGCGCCGCGATGGGCGAGATCGACTGCGACGACGACAATCCATCTCGCTATCCCGGCGCGATCGAGATGTGCGCCGACGGCATCGATCAGAACTGTGACGGTGCCGACGCCAGCTGCGAGGACGCGGACGACGACGGCTTCAGCGGCTGTCGGCCGGGCCCGACCTGCACGACGGACGCGGAGTGCGACGGGCAGCCCTGCGA
>JBILLJ010000155.1:0-19995 GCA_044376125.1 Sandaracinaceae bacterium | reverse complement strand
CGGTGGCCACGTGATCACCATGCGCGCCCACCTGCTCAGCGGTCGGTGGGAACGTGCCTCTCAACTCGCGCTCACGCAGCGATCGCTGGAAATACATGCCGCATGATCAGGATGAGAGGCACTCCCTGCCCCACCACCTATCCCTCGGGCATCTTCGAGTTCGCGCGAGATAGGGGTGACGACCCCTCGGACCTCGCGTCGGCCGTGGCCTGTATCGGGGCCTTGGGCACGTCGGGCTGCGGCTTCGAGCAGCAGCTCGAGGTCGCGCTCAAGGCGGTCACTCCCTCAGCGGCCGCCTTGTGGACGCGTGAGGGCTACGTGCCTCCACGCTTCATCAGCGAGCGCGGAGAGCTCAGCGGTGTGACAGGCCAGGGTGACCGCGCCAACGCCGGGTTCCTCCGCGCCGGATCAGTCCTGGCGGTGGTCCTCGTGACCGACGAAGAAGACTGCTCGACGAGCAACTATGCGCTCTTCGACGTGGACGAAGAGCGTTTTTCGGGAGTGTCGCTCAACCTTCGGTGCAACACGTTTGGGGACGGTGCGAGCAGTGTCCTCTACCCGACGGACCGCTACGTAGATGGTTTGCTCGGGCTCCGAGCCCGTCCGGAGCTGTTGGTGTTCAGCGCCATCACTGGCATCCCCCCACACACCGAGGCGAATGCTTCACGCGGTGATTTCTCCGCCGTGCTCGCCGACCCGAACATGGTGCCCCGCGTGAACTCCATGGGCACGAATCTCGAGCCGTCGTGCTCGACCACCGACGGCGTAGCATTTCCACCCGTTCGCATCGTAGAGACGGCGGCCGGCTTGGTGTCGGCGGGGGCGCATGTATCGCTGTCTTCAATCTGCTCTTCGAGCTTCGAGCCCGCCATCGACGCGATCGGTGTGCAGATCGCCGCTGCGCTCCGACCCGGAGACTGTCTGCTCCGCGACGTGCCGTCCTTGGGCGACAACACGATCGACTGCGAGCTGCTCGAGCTCCTGCCATCGGGTACTTCGTGCGAGGATCTCGAGGGGCGCATTCCGGTGCATCGTGTGAACGACTCAGGCGCCGAGCAAGACGTCTGTCGCGTGGATCAGCTGACGCCCGACGTTGGAGAGTCGGGCGACGTGCCGGGCTGGTACTACGATGTGTTCTCCGTCGAGAGATACGCCTGCGGGTGGAGCCCGAGATTGGCGTTCTCGGAGGGGACGTCGATCCCGTCGCGGTCCAGCTTCAGGCTGATCTGCTGGCAGTAGCCGTGTCGCAGCCTCGATCTCCCCCGAACGGGTGATGGGTCCGGCCGGCCGCATCGTTTGCCGTCGGATTCCTAGTCCTGAGTGCTGAGGAGCTCAAGAACTCCTGCCGGCGATGGCCATGGGCAGCGCGCGGCTTGCTCAATCGCGCTCGGGGCGAGCGCGAGGTGTCGAGTTGAGCGAGTTGAGTTCTGAGCATTCCGGTGGGTCGACGAACGCCGGAACTCCCGCGCTTGACAGGGCAGCTCATGCCGCCTGCCGCGTGACCGATCGGCCATGCCGGGGTGTCGCTGACCGGTCACCCAGCGACGGCTATCGGCGGGACGATGCCTGCATGCGAATGGCAGCGCGGCAGCTTCGCGCCTCCTGTCGCTGCCCGTTCTGAACCACGAGGAGCTGACCCGGCCAGATCCGCAGCCGCGGCCCGGAGTTCACCCGATTGAGTGATGGTTTGCTCGAAGGCGAGAGCGTACGGTCGCCCGCAGGTTGGCGAGGTGCAGTACGCACACTCCGTGGGAGAGACCACGGCTGTTCTTCGGATCTCGATCGCTTCGCTGGCCACCACTCGCGTCGCGGTGACGCTCGATTCGTAGGCGAGATCTCCGGGGCGTTTCGTACTGCGCGCACGCGCTCGCAAGGAGGGTCCGATGAGTGAGTTGAAGACCGATAGTCAGGCGGCGGGAGATCTCCGGAGTTGGTCTAGCATCTTGCTTGGAGGGAGCTTGATGACGCTTTCGTTGATGGGACTTTCGGCTGCGGCGCGGGCACAGGACTGCCCCAGCTCGGCGCCTCTGTACTGCGCGAGCGAGGACGGCTGCTGTCCCTACGGTGACGGGGGGCGGACGGACGTCTGCTGTCCCGATCGGACCTGCACGCGAGATGGGCGGTGCGGCGACGACCCCGGGCCCGACCCCACTCCGATGTGCCCGGGCTCGGCACCTCTCTATTGCGCGAGCACCGACGGCTGCTGCCCTCGTGGGGACGGGGGACGCACCGACGTGTGCTGCGACGATGGAACTTGCTCACGAGACGGGTCTTGCGGCGGAACAGGCCCTGAGCCGATGTGTCCTGGCTCGGCGCCTCTCTACTGCGCCAACTCGGACGGGTGCTGCCCAGCTGGCGACAGCGGGCGTACCGACGTCTGCTGCGATGACGGGACGTGCACGCGAAACGGATCGTGCGGCGGACCGCCTCCCGGTCCGGCACCGGGGCCGGACGCCCGCTGTCCTGGGGCCGCGCCGCTCTACTGCTCGAGGACGGACGGCTGCTGTCCGTACGGCTCCGGCGGGCGCACCGACGTGTGCTGCGACGACGGGACGTGCGCGGCGAACGGTGTGTGCGGCGGTGCGCCCCCGCCCCGCGGGGGCGGGGGTGGCTCGACCCGAGGCGGTTGCTCGGTGACGCGAGCCTCGTCGTCGTCGGGCGTCTTCTTGGTGGCGGCTCTCGCCACGTTGGGCGTCGTGCTGACGAGGCGACGTCGCATGGTGGTCAGGAGCGCTCGAGACCTTGCCGCCGTCGGCACGTGCGCGGTCCTCCTCGCCACGTGCGCCGTGGTCCCCTCCGGTTGCACCAACGGCGCCGCGGTCTCGACCGCTGACCTCGCCAACGGTTGCACCGAGGTGCGTCGCAACGGTGGGTCCATCGTGGTGTGTGACCCGGCGCAGCTCGACGCGATCCTCGCCGTCGACGAAGACCTCACGAGTGCGCCGCGAACCCTCCCTGTCGCGCGGATCGCGCCACGAACACTGACCCCGGCAGTGCCGCCGGTGGGCCACGCGGACCATGCGTCCGGGGCGCGTCCTGGCCTCGCCCTGGATCATCCTGCGACGCCTCCCACCGAAGGACGACCGACGACCGGCGAAGCGCGGTGATGTCACGTGGCACGAAGGCAACCCGTCGGACTCAGTCGCACTTTCGTCGGCCTGGCAGCGTCGGAGGGACGATTACCGCAAGCTGGCGCCGCCCCTGCGACTGTGACCGATTATTGGATGCCGGGGCGCCCACGGCGGAGTTCCCCGAACGGGTGATGGGGATCCAGGCCAGTGTCGCGAAGGGTCGCCCAGATGACGCGCCGGATTGACCTCAATCTCGGTCCGTCGTGGGAGGCGACATCGGCGGTAGGCTTTGCCATCTGGGGCTGCACGACACCCATGCTGGCCCCAGACGCAACCGTCGTCCGCGATGACGCCGCCGCGGTCGATGCACGTGAGTCGCGCGACCCTCTTGATGCCTCATTCGCCGTGGCGATAGAAGCCTCGATGCGCATCGACGTCGCGATGTCCCACGATGGCGCGCTGTCCCCCGATACGGGGAGTGGCGGTCGCTCGCGTCGGAACCGCGCTGATAGGACGCGACCGCAGACACTCTTCGCCTCTCGTCCTCTGGAGAGCCGACCTCATCCTCCTTCTGCAGAGCTGTAGGGACTCGCAATGATCAAGCGTACGAGCTTTCTTCCCGGTGTGGCCTTCCTCATCTGGAGTTGTCTTTCCGCTGCCGGCTGCGACACGGAGGTGTGTGAGTTCGAGGAGACCTGCCCGTTCATCGACGGCGACCTCCTGTCCTGCCGCTTGGAGCGCAACGGATCCCCGCGGTCGTGGTTCTATAGGGCGGACTCCCAGACCTTCGTGTGTGGAGGTCTTGCGGTCAACGACTGTGTTGATGCGCAGCGGCGGGCGCGCGCATATTGCTCAGGAACGGTGTGGTCGGGCGACGCTGGTACGCCGTGCCTGCAGCGATCCATGTGCGCGCGAGCCAGAACGCTCAACACCCACCGACCGGAGTGCCCGGTCGTACGCGGCAGCACGGAGTTCGTCGTGTCGAACGGTTGTGATGATGCGATCGTCTGTCGCTACCGGTCCACCACGGGCTCGCGCTCTGGGTTTGGTGGAGAAGTCGAGGCTGCTGTCGCCTATGGCGCCGTGGAAGTCCCCCCGCGGTCGGAGGCGAACGACTGGTCGTGCGGTCTCTTCACAGGCGTCGATGCCGTGGAGTGCTTTGCCGCGGGGTCAGTCCCCAGCACGAGCTGCGACTACTGCTTCGGCGCAGTGTGCGACTGATCCTGCCTTCGCTTCGAGCCCTCCTTCGGAAGCACGATGACGGGAGCAGCTCTCGTTCACGTGCCCTTAGGGCTCGGTGGGCACGACGGCCCCTGCTCCGTCCGTCGCCGAGAGTAGCCGGGCCTTGGTCGTGCAAGCTGTGCGCGGAGCGGTGGCGGGTTCGCGCGACGCGCGTGCCGCGCTCTCGTCACGTGCTCGGTGCTCTCGCAACCACATTCGCCAGCTCGGCGCGGCTCGCGACCCCGAGCCGGCGATACGCCTCCTTGAGCTGCGAACGAACTGTCTCGAGGGAGCAGTCGCGTGCGCGAGCGATCTCCGGGAGGGTCGCGCCAGCGGCGGCGTACTCCACGACGGTCCGCTGCGACGCCGTGAGCGCCACGAGCGGGTCAGCTGCGGGTGTGGGCGCGCGAGAGATGGTGACGAGGATCGCTTGCTCGGATCCATCGAGAGGGGTCAGGTCGGCAATGGCGCCTTGGTGGATGACGCGTCCCGGATGGGTGGTCAGGCTCTGCAAGAGCTCGGACCAGGGTGGCCATTCGAGCCACGGGGCTGCTCCAGGGCAACGGTAGATTGTTGCCCTGCCGACCACGACGATCTGCGCGGGCGACCGCGGAGTGAGGTCATGAAGCGCGCCGATCGCAGACAGGAATGCTCGACGAAGCTGGGGCGACGGATCCACGTTCCGCGGCACGACGAGGTCGGCTGCGGCCCCCTCGGGATGCATTAGTCGAAACGTCCGAGTCGCATTCGCGAGAACCTTGACCCCCGACTCGTCGTCCTGGCGGTCCGGGTCGATCCGATCGACCTCGACGACCCGACCCGCGACCTCGCCGAGCCGGACGGCGTGCGCGGCCCTCGCGGTGGCGGATAGGAGCGCGCGGAGTCGTCGACGTGCATCATGCCACTGACCGCCTGGTTGGTCCGAGCCCATGCACCCCCTAGGAGCACGGCACGTACCGTGGGGGATCTGCGTAGATCGTGCTGGGGCCGTCCTGCACAGCGGACACGCGGTGGCTGGCGCCGTCCGCTGCAGCGCACAGCAGACAAGGGAGTCCCCCGTGTGTAGGCTTCGCGCCAAGGAGCACGCGGCTTGGCAGCAGCAGCGACGAGCGCGGGTCAGCGCGTGAAGCCACTCGACCCGACGGAAGTGGGCGCGTACCTCGAGGAGGTCCGGTCGCTGGTTCTCGCGGAGCTCGACCGCTTCGTGCCGCGAGGGACGGCGTATGACGCAGACCTCTACGACCTCGTTCGTGACTACCCGCTCCGGCCAGCGAAGATGCTCAGGCCGGCGATCGCGTACGCCGTGTGCCGCGCCGCAGGCGGACGCGCCGAGGCCGTGTTGCCGACCGCCGCGGTCCTCGAGCTCTTCCATAACGCGTTCCTCGTGCACGACGATGTCGAGGACGTAAGCCTGTCTCGGCGATCGGGCCCGACGCTGCACCGAGCGCACGGCGTGCCCATCGCGATCAACGTGGGGGACGCGATGCTCGCCCTCTGTTTGCCGCCTCTGCTCGACAACACCCGTGCCCTCGGTGTGGGCCGCGCCCTCCGCGTGCTGCGCCTCATCGCGGAGATGTCACACCAGACCGTTCGCGGTCAGGCGCTCGAGCTCGGGTGGATTCGCCGCAACTCCTTCGATCTCGCGGAACGAGACTACTTCCGCTTGGTTCATCAGAAGACGTCGTGGTACACGTTCGTCGCGCCGGCGGTGGTCGGAGCGATGATCGCGGGCGCGACCGAGGTCGCGACGACTCGACTCCGATGGTGGGCCGCTCAACTCGGGCTCGCGTTTCAGATCCAAGATGACGTTCTCAACCTCACTGGTGACGAAGACGCGGTCGGTAAGGAGAGCATGGGTGACCTGTGGGAAGGCAAGCGGACGCTGATGTTGCTGCACGCACTGCGAGCGGCGAGCCCGTCGGAACGTGCTCGAGCGCTGCAGGTCCTCGGTCAGCCTCGGCCCTCCGGTGAGCGGCAGGACGCGCACGTCAAGACCGAGAGCGATGTGGCGTTCCTCCGACAACTCGTCGACTCGACGGGTGCGATTGCCGTGGCGCGCGCGGAGTCGGGTCGTCGTAGCCGCGCCGCGCTGCGCCGCCTCGAGCGTCTCGTGCCCGAGCTCGAGGCCCGCGGGCCGGGAGACTCCGTTCACGCCGCGTTTCTGCTTGGTCTGAACCACTACGTCGTGGAGCGAACGCGATGACCCTTCGAGCCGAGGTGGAGAGGATCCTCGAGACGAGTGCTGCGCGCGACGGCACCCAGCCCATCGCCGACCGCGAGAAGGCTCTGCGGGTGGCGCTCTCGGACTCCCGGTTCGCGGGGCGGGTCCAGGTCATGGTCGACGGTACCGCGTTGTTGGTCCTCTTGAAGGAGCAGCCAGCGAGCCAGCAGTGGTCGGAGCTGCGAGTCGACACGCGACCCGTTGAGTCTGAGCGTCCTGAGAGCCCCAGGCGGGTCGCCGATGAAGCGCTCCTGCAGAGCGTGGCGGACATGCTCGAGGCCAAGCATCGGATCGATCTCGCGACCAAGCACTACGGGCGCGGTCTTCCTGAAGATCCCAGCGTGTTCCACGACGGTGTCGAGCTCGCGTTCCGTACCTGGCGCGATGCACTCTCGCTCTCGCTCCGCGCCCAGCGCGCCTTGTTCAAGACCGCGAAGCACCTCACGGGTTCTGGCCCGACGAGACCGACGCCTGTGACTCGCATCGAAGGTCCGATCCGTCTCCGCGAGACCGAAACGCAAGGCGTGTACGCCGGCCGCATGACGATACGCAACGATCGCGCGACGACTCTCTCGGCAAAGCTCGTGGCGAACGTGTCGGGTCCTCCAGGCCAGAGCGGCGCTGCGAGGGTCGTCTTCGAACCCCCTGTTCTGCGCCTGCGCCCCGGCGAGTCCACCGTCGTCCTCGTCACGCTCGAGAGCGCGGCGACGGGTAGCTACCGCGTGGAGTGGTTCGACCCGGCACCGTTCGCCGCGATGACGCTCGAGGCCCAGTGATACGTGACGCCGACATCGTGCTCGAGGATGACCCGGCGGACGCGCTTCGTGCACTTCAGGAGGCCATTCTCCTTCACCCCGCTGCTGCGCAGGCCCTCTTCTTCGCACTCGTGCAGGAGGGCCGTCGATACGCCGAGACCGACGAGGGGAGCGCGCTCAGGGAGCGGTTGCGCCGGAGCGAACTCATCGCCAACGCCCGGTCCATGTTCGACGCGGTCACGGTTCGAGCGCTGGAGGACAACCCCGACACCGTGATCCCCTCTGCAATCCTCGAAGCGCTCGTGAAGGCTGCCTCCGATGCTGGCCGCGAGCGCCTGCTCGAGTCCCTGTTCGTCGGCCTGGAGCCGCCGGGGAAGGTGTGAGCGTGAGCGTCCTCGATCGTCGACCGAACGACTTCGCGCAGCGGAACCTCCTCCTTCACGCACTCCTCGGGGCGCGCGTGTGGGGCCAGCGTCTGGAGCGCGGATGTCGGCACGAGGGCCAGGAGGTGCTCGACCCGAAGGACCCAACGTTGCTGGCCGCGCTCGGCGTGATCGCGTTCAGTCGCCGGGTGGACGCCCTGGTGGCTCGCGCGCGCGCCTCGAACCCACGCGCAGAGGAGCCGGAACCGCTGCACGCATCCCTCGACGGGAGCCTGCTCCGATGACGTTCACACAGAGTGAGCGCCTGGCGAGCGCCGTCAACAAGACGGACTGGCTGCGGCGGCCGCCCTCACGAATCGGCGAGGCGCCCCGACCGTTCAAAGAGTGGCTTCACTTCTGCATCTACGGTGGCGACCTCGACCTGCTCATCAACCTGAGCGAAGTGGACGATCCGCGCCGTGATCGGTCGCGGCCGAGCATCGTGCGCCAGACCCTTCTCGCGCGCACAGATCGCTGGCTCGGGGGTATCGAGGAGATTCAGGCACCGCGCCTGGTGGCCGGAGACATCGAGGCTGACTTCGATGGAGGTCGGCTTCGGTTCGAAGATGGGAGATATCGACTCCGAGCGAGAGGCCGGCGCACCCCGATCGACGTCGACCTCGAGTTGGAGCCCCTCGCACATCCGGCTCCCATCCACAACGTCACCGTGGGCGATGGGCCACCCATCCACTGGGTCGTGATCCCGCGCCTGAGAGCGAGCGGCTGGGCTCGAGTCGGGGATCGCGAGTTCCACCTCGACGGCGTCCCAGCCTATCACGACCACAATTGGGGTGATTTCGGCTGGGGACGTGACTTCGCGTGGGAGTGGGGCTTCGGCTTGCCGCCTGAACCGGAGAATCCATGGTCACTGGTGTTCGCGAGGCTCTCCAATCGGGCGCTCACGCGGACTCGGATGCAGACGCTCTTCATCTGGCGAGATCGGCACGCGGTGGCAGCGTTTCGAGACGACCAGATCGAGATTCGACACCGGGGCCTCTTGCGCCCGTCTCGTGTGTGCCGGGTGCCTCCCGTGATGGCGCTCGTCGCGCGCGGCGGCGCGACGGACATCCCCGCAGAGGTCACGATCCGCGCACGCGCCTCCAACGCCGAGCTGAACGCGACCTTTGTGCCCGGCGATGTCGCGCAGGTGATCATTCCGAACGACGATGACCTCGGCACGACCATCATCAACGAGGTCGCCGGCGAGCTCCAGGCCGACATTCGTGTCGGGGAAGATCGAGGCCGCATCGCGTGCAGGACCATCTTCGAGTTCCTCGGGCGATGAGAACGAACGTATCGAGCGTGGCCGAGGACACCGACGCGGCACTCGCGATCGTTCGGCGCGAGCAGCCGAAGCTCGCTCGCCGGATGGCGGAGACGCTGGGGTCCATCGTGATTCGCGCCGAGGTGGACGGTGAGCGCTTCGAGATAGCAGCGCGCCGCGATGAAGTGGGGGCACACCCATTGCGCACCGCGCAGGCCCCAGACGTGCTGGCGCGTACCTCGCGCGCGACCCTTCGCGCGGTGCTCGACGGTTCCAAGAGCCTGGACGACGCCATCCTCGATGACAGCGTCGAGCTGTTCGGCGACCCGGACCAGCTCGTCCAGCTCGAGGACCTTCTCGCGCTCTTCGTCAACGCCGCAGTGCGTTCGCCGTCCATGGCATCTCTTTGGGAACGCTTCGTGGGGACTACTCTGGAGGAGCTCGAGCAATGAGAATGAGAAACAGCGTTTGGGTGTTCGGGGCGGGCGTGGCAGGGCTCACGGCGGCGCACGAGCTCGCTGAACGCGGTTTCCGAGTGAGGGTGTACGATGCGAGGGAGGACCCACGCAGGCCGGGATGGCCACTCATCGGGGGACTCGCGGCGACGCAGTACCGGCGATGGCCTGCCCCGCTCAGCAACACGAGAAGGGTCTCTGGCGACGAGACCTTCTCGGAGGCGGGCGAGATCATTCCGTGTCCGTGGGCTCAGAGCGACCCGAAGCATCGGTACTGGCGGTGGCCTCTCGTCCCCATCGCCGGTGATGATGCACCGCGCATTCGGAACGAAGCGCTCACCAGCATTGCCCCATGGCTCGCCAGCATCATGGGCAAGAGTCCCCGGCTGACCTCGGGGGCCCGATGCGAAGACGTGACGGTTGTCTCGAAGAATCAGGCAGACGCGGTGGCGTTCGCACGCGAACTCGCTGACCGGGTGCGCGATACCCTTGCTCGGGAAGAGCAGGCGGGGTCATGGCACGTCGTGCCGCACCCAGTGCCGGCGGCGTCTCCCCAGGATTCGAACCTCGTCGCCAGTGATGCCGACCTTGCAGATCCCGAAGGATCCGTCGCGTGTGTCGCGAGCACCTCTGAAAAGATCTGGCCGCGCGCCGAGAGACCGAACTACGTGTCGACCATGGACTTCGGTGCGGCCCAGTCGGACTTCTTCAAGGATGCGGTCGTGGTCTATGTTCACGAGCAACTTCTCGCAGGTGAACACGGGTATCGGTTCTTTCCGTCGTTCTACCGGAACCTGTTCGATACGTTGCGCCGGATCCCGTTCCTTGAACCAGAGAACCGACCTTTGGAGTTGGCAACGGGTGGTCGGTTCCGCAAGTCAGGGGCACCCAAGGACTACCGGGTCGATGGAGAGAACGTACTCGACCGCCTCGTGAGCCTCGATCGTCACGCGCTCTGCTTCGAAGATGGCCGGTCGCCGCTCGAGCTCCCGAGATCGAGCGATCGGTCTGCGTCCACGATGATGTCGATGCTCGACGATGCGATCGAGCGACTCCGTCTGCCACCCTCGGATCTATTGAGGATGCAGGCGACGCTCCTGCGGTACGCGACCAGCTCTCGGGCGCGACGCTCGGAGTATGAGCATCTTTCGTGGGCGCAGTTCTCTAGAAGTGACGAGGCGAGCGACGAGTTCCGAAGGGCGATGAAGCACTGGCCACGAGCGCTGGTAGGTCTCTCCTCGGAGAAGGCCGATTCGCGATCGTTCGGGTCAGTTCAAGTTCAGTTGCTGCTGGACCAAGCGAGAGAGGATGGACTCCGTGACGGGTCGTTGGACGCACCAACTTCGGAGGCGTGGCTCGATCCCTGGCGACGCTACCTGAATCGGCACCTGGGCGTCACCTTCCACGTTGGTACCCTGGACTCGATCGATGCGAACGGAGGGGTGCGGCGAACCGTCAAATCCAACGCCGGGGCCCAGTCCGACGAGGTTCCACCCGACGCATACGTCGTCGTTGCGCTAGACCTGTCTTCACTCCTGGCAATGCAGCGCCATGGGAGATTGGCGCTCCGCGGAGACACACCGATCAATGACCTGCGCGAACTGGAGCGCCGCATCAGAATGCAGGCGATTGATCCGCCGTTCTCGGACTTCGTGGGGGTCCAGTTCTTCCTCGAGGAAGACCACTCGATCCTTCGCGGGCACATCTACTATCCGGACTCGCCGTGGGCGCTGACGAGTGTGTCTCCCGTTCAGTATCGGCGCGACCGGCCGGACAAGAGGACTCGAGCTGCTGGCATGGTGTCCGTCGTCATCGGAGACCTCGACGCCAAGCACAAGAAGGCTCCGGGCGACCCAGGTTGCTCGATGCGAGAGTGCCAAACGAAGGAGGAGATCGCCCAGCGCGTGTGGATGCAGATACGGGCGGCTTCCAAGTATGCCGAGTCTCCGCTGCCGGAGCAGCCTCTGGCGTTCCACATCGACTCAGGTTGGCGTCAAACCAAGGGCGCGGACGGGAAGCTCGCCTGGGTCAACTCGACGCCATTTCTCGTCAACGACGTCGCGCTGGCGGACTGGTGGCCCGAGACGCCCGGGGCGTACCGAGTTCACGGTGGTCGCTTCGCATTCGCTGGTACGTGGCTCCGAACGAACACGCGACTGGTGACGATGGAGGCGGCCTGCGAATCTGGACGCCACGCAGCCAATGCGATCCTCGAGCACTACGCCGCTTGCGCCGAGAATGCTGCCTACGCAAAGGTGCGAACCTTCGACCTCGAAGACCTGGAGCCGAAGGACCTCGACTGGCTGCGACGCCTCGACGCGGAACTGGTCGCGCGCGGCGTACCTCACCTGCTCGATGTGCTTGGCGGTGAGGATTGGATGCGGCGACTGGACCCTGGCTCGGACCTCGCTAGCCAGTTGCTCGAGCTCGCGCGCGGACAGGGAGAGCTTGGGCGCGCTCTGGGCGATGCCGTGCGTCAGGTGGCAACGAAGCTCGTGCCTGCGGGTCTGCGGAGGCACTGACCAGGCGGAGACGTCACGGATGGGGCCGGAGGGGATCGAGCCAGCGCGCGATTCGCGCCGGGGCAGCGAGGTGCTCGACCGCGCCGTGACCGTCCATGCTCCAGGCGAAGAGGGGCATGTCCGCGGACCGGTAGGCCGCGGCGGCTCGCGAGCGGTGTTCGTCCGAGGTCGGCTCCAGCCACGCGTCGATGTGGGCGCTGAATGCTTGGTGGGCGGGCGTGCTGCGTGACGCGGTCCTCTTCCGTTCCTGCGCGAGACGCCTTCGCACCTGCGGGTCGCTGGCCCCGGGATCGCCGCACACGAGCGAACGTGCGCGAGTGAACGAGTACCAGGCACGAGGGATCTGCGAACCGAGCACGCCGCCATCGACCAGGACCTTCTCGCGCTCGTCCAGCAGCCGGGTCGCAGCGGACCCGAGCCCCTCGTACAGGAGCACGTTCGCCTCGAGCATCGTCCGGTAGTAGGTCTCGATGTCGCCCTGCACGGGGAGGTGAGCGTGGGCCTCGAGGGCAGCGCGCGCTCGTGGAACGTCATCGTCGAAGAGCGCGAGGAGACCTGCGTCACCGAGGCTCAGATGGATCCGTCCCAGCGGATCACCGCGGTCGATGGCTGCCTCGAGCTCGCTCGAGACGATCCTCCTCATGTCCTCGACGCGACCGGAGAAGAAGGCGGCCGAGGCCGCGAACGTCGCGCCGACGCGGAGCTCCCATGCGAGCCCGTGCAACTCGCGGCGAACCAGGTCGCGGAAGGCCCTGTTTGCGTCGAGGCAGTCTCGCCACCGAGCGAGCTCCCAGGCCGCGATCGACTGGTAGCTCAAGTTGCCGGCGCGCACGAACGGAGTCCCCTCTGCTGCAACCCGATCGATGGCCTCGAGCCACGTGGTCGCGCGCCGCTCGAGCCATGGACCGCCGATTGCCGCAGCGAACACCGCTTCGCTGCCGATGGCCTGCACCAGACGCTCGCGGGAAGGTGCTCGCAGTGCGTGGACGAGGAACCGCCCCATGAGTTCGTACGCCAATGCGATCTTCGACATCGAGAGGCTGTTTCCTGCTCGATAGAGGAGGTCGAGGATCTCCTCGTCGGCCGAGCGCTCGGGGATGGGGTCGGCGGGGACGGACGGGAAGACGTAGAAGCCGAGTCGGCGCCACGCTCCAAGGGCCATGCGCGCAGCGTCCGACTGAGGCGGCTGGACGCCACACTGGCCGAGGATCTCGAGGAGGCGAGTCGACCCACGCTCGACCTCACCCGCGCGAACCCATGTCTCCGCGGCCGACAACTCGAGCGAGCGTCGCTCATCGGGAGAAGCCTCACCTGCAGCGGCGTCCCAAGCGGAGGCTGCGCGCGCGAGGAACCCGGCGTCCATCCAGGCCATTGCACAGCGACGATGGAGCATCGGGCGATCGGCGGCGGCGGCTCCGTCGAGCGCCCACCCCAGGTGAGTGGCCTCGCGTTCGAAGTGAAGCTCGGTGCGAGCGTCGGCGGCGGCGCGCCGCGCCAGGGAGCGAGCGTCCTCATGGCGCCCCGCATCGCGCAGGTGGGGGACGATCGCGTCCGCGTCCAGCATCGACACCATCACGCGCTGCCAGCTCTCTGCAAGCTGCGCGTGCAACGACTGACGCTCTGGTCCCGTCAGCGCCTCGTTCAGCTGCTGTCGGACACGTTCGTGGTAGGGAAGCAGGCGCCCGGTGGCGGCGTCGCGCCGTACGATCCGGTTGCGCTCGAGGTCCACGAGCGCTGCGAGCGCGTCGTCCCCGACGTTCGCAGCGGCGCAGGCTGCCGCTCGAGGGACGGGTGCGTGCGCCAGACAGACGGCCTCTGCGACCCGTCGGGCGGCTCCTGCGAGGAGAAGGCCGGTGTCGCGATGAACGATGGCGAACGGGTCCCGCTCGTCGTCGAGCGCCGTCCCGCACAGCGCCGCGAGCTCCTGCGCCGCACGGGGCTCGAGCGGTCCCAGTGTGAGCACCTGACCCGTCAGAGACGCGAGCCAGCCCGTCTCGAACGGCGTGTCGTCTCGCCAGGTCGCGACACAGTCCAGCTGACTCGGGCTCGCCGCGAGCATCGTCGAGATCCACTCGGCGCTCGCGGCATCCGCGGCGTGGGCGTCCTCGAGCACGAGGATGGTGGGGTGGAGGGTGACGAGGCGGTGGAAGAGCTGGGCGAGCGCTCGGTGCGCCTCGCCCCGACGCTCGCTCGCGACGGCAGAGCCCTCATCGACGCGTGCGTCCCCGCGACGCCGCAACATGGGAAACGCCTGCGCGGCCCGTCGACGCGCGGCGTCGACCACGGTGTCGTCCGTCAGCCTCGGGTCCAGTTGGGCCAGGGCGGCTGCCAGTCCATCGAGCGCCGCCAGCGGCACGGCTTCGGCCAGCGAGAACGAGAGGCGCACAACTGCTCGGCCGCCAGCTGAGGTCTCGAGCAAGCGCCGCAGGAGGGCCGATTTTCCGATTCCCGCCCTGCCCCGAATGACCGCCACCTCGGGTCGGACACGGGCGGACTTCGTGAACGAAGCCGTGAGCTGGGAGAGCTCGCGTTCGCGACCCACGAACGCTGAGCGTCCTGGGGTGGCGGACGCATGGAACATGGTTTCATGACCCACGCAGCGGAGCTGTGGATCATTCTCGAGCAGACTGTGGACCCAAACAGCCAAGTCGCGAGAGGCGCGTGGAGGTAGCGTGCGGGTCATTGTCTCAAGCGAGGCGCGCCTCGGAGGGATCGAGACCCCGAGGGCCTCGTGGAGCATGATTCCCACGGCCCACCAGTCAGCAGCCGGACCGCACTCCCCCCACAGGGTTTCTGGAGCCAGATATCGGGGGGTGCCGGCCGTTACGTGCCCACCCGCCAACGAGGCGAGCGCGAGGTCGAAGTCGAGGAGGACGACACGGTCGTGCTCGTCGACGAGGACGTTGTCGGGCTTGACATCGCGGTGAACGAAACCGAGGCCGTGCAGCTCCGACAGAGCCCTTGCGAGTTGCGCGACCAGATGTTCGAAGCGAGCGCCGTCGTTCGTTTCGACCGCCTCACGCAGAGCCGTCGTGATGGGTCGCCCCGCGATCAGCTCCATCGACAGCCAGCACCGATCCCCGTGTCTCCCAATCTCGTGGAGTCGCACGACGTTCGGATGCTGGATCCCGCGCGCGATGCGGAACTCGTGCGAGAGATGCGCAAACCAGGCGTCGTCGTTCCGCGACAGGACCTTGAGGGCGATGTGAGCGCCGAGGTCGCGGTCGAAGGTACGAAAGACCGTGCCCAGCGAGCCACGGCCGAGTTCCTCGCCAAGTTCGAAGCGGTCCGTCCACGTCGACGCGGTCGAAGCGCCAAGAGAGGGGATCATCGAGTCGCCGCGTCGAGCATTCGTGCGGCCCAGCGCGGGATCGCCTCATGGCTCAGGAGACCACGGCGTCCCTCGTAGCCCCGCTCGGAGACGATCGTGCCTGCGAAGGCGCGTCCAATCACCGACTCTCCCTGCGTGCTCGTCGTCTGCGCGTATTCGGCCATCCCGGGGACGAGCCCCCGACTCCCGACACACTCACCGAGGCGCACGGCGTCCTCGAGCGCCCAGGTCACCCCGAGGCCGAGCTCCGGGGTCGCCGCTCGAAACGAATCGCCGACAAGCGCGATGCGGTCGGCACCTGCCGGCGTGCCGGGATGAACCCATGGGCGACTCGGTAGCTCCCGCAAGCCCTGGGCCTGACAGCGCCGAACCGCTTCGGCAACGACGGGCGAGAAGCGGTTGCGGAGAAACTCGTCGATCGCGGTCTCAGGAGACGCCGCTGTAAGCAGCAGCGGGCGGGTGGTGCTGGACAACCACCAGACCGTCTCGGTCCACGCACCCGTGGCGTCTTGTGCGGGCATGAAGCCGATGAACGAGTCACGCCCAAGAACGAGCTCGGCGACGCCCTCGCCCGCCCAGCCCTCTGTTGGCCACGTCGTCCCGCGGCCGACCACGATCGAGGAGCTCTCGCTGTACCCATCTCGCCCGAACGCGAGCTCTCGCACGGGATCCGCGACGCCTGCCGCACCCACTAGCGCTCGTGTCCGGACCACCTTTGGGTTGCCGGGGGACTCGAGTCGTGCCCGGAACCCACGTGCTCCCCGCTCGAGATCGGAGGCTGACGCCTGGGAGTGCTCTGCGAGCGGCGGGTTCGCCTCCCCGAGGAGAGTCGTGATCGCGTTCTTGCTCATGAAGCGAGCCTCGCTGTCGTCGAGGTCGACCTGCGAGAGGATGGCGAGCGTCGCGTCTCGGTAGCGCAGGGTGCGGACGGGTATCGAACGACTGCGGACCGTCTGGTCGTCGATGCCTAGCTGCGTGAGGGCGCGCCGCCCGCGCCTCCAGAGCAAGACGCTCAGGTCGCCCGTGGCCGGGCCTGCGCGCAAGACTCGGCCCTTGGGTATCGCCCTCGAAAGCGCGCGGGTCGCAGCGTGTGCGGCGATGCTTCCCCCGACGACCAGCGCGTCCACGTCTTCCATGAGCGCATCCTACGTGAGCCCGGCAGGGCCGGTGAAGAGGTATGATCCACGCGATGCAAGGCGAACGGATCGCGCTGGAGCGCGACTTCTACCGGAGCCTCCTGTCGCTCGGCGACGAGGACGACCCTCAGCGGCTCATCGACGCCGCCCTCCGACTCCTCGTCGCACTCGTCGGGGCGCGCGAGGCGGTGCTCGAGCTCTCGAGTGATGCACCGGGGGATCCGTCCCGCTGGGTTGCCTCGTCGGGTTGCGACGCAAACCGTGTGGAGGACATCCGCGCTTCGGTGTCGCGTGGGATCGTCGCCGAGGCGGTCGCGACGGGCGAGGTCATCCTCACGTCGTCGGCCCACGTCGACCCCCGCTTCCGCGACCTGGAGAGCGTTCGGGACCGAACGATCGAGGCGGTGATCTGCGGGCCGATCGGTGAACCACCTCGAGGGCATGTCTACCTCCAGGACTTCGATCTCCGCACCATGGCGCTCTCCGCGGAAGACGCGTGCGAGCTCGTGCGCGCGTTCGTCCGAAGTCTGGGACCTGCGGTCGAACGGGCGCTTCGCCGCACCGCGCAAGAGGAGCCGCCGCGGCCAGACCCGCGAGACCCCTTCTCGCGAGTCATCGCGAGGAGCGCGCCGATGCGGGCCGTCGTCGAGGAGCTCAGGTTCGTGGCGCCTCGCGACATGACAGTCCTGTTGACGGGGCCGACGGGGACCGGCAAGACCCTCCTCGCGGCCGCAGTGCACGCGGCCAGCGCTCGGGCCAGCCGCCCGTTCGTCGAGCTGAACTGCGCCGCGATTCCGGATGCACTCGTCGAGAGCGAGCTGTTCGGGGCAGCTCAAGGCGCGCATAGCGGCGCTGTCCATCGCACCGTGCCCGGCAAGCTCGATCTCGCCGAAGGAGGCACGCTGTTCCTCGACGAGGTCGCGGAGCTCAGCTCCAGAGCACAGGGCGTGCTGCTCCAGCTACTTCAGTCGCGCACGTATCATCGGCTCGGGGGCGATCAGGCTCGCCGCGCGAACGTCCGAATCATCGCGGCGACTCACGTAGACCTCGCACAAGCCGTGCGGGACAAGCGATTTCGAGAAGATCTCTACTACCGGCTCAACGTCCTGGAGGTGCGTGTCCCCAGCCTTCGCGAGCGTCACGACGACCTCGTGTCCCTCTCGACACAGGTCATTCGGGAGCTCTGTGAGCGTGAGGGGTGGCCTCATCTTCGGCTTTCACCGGGAGCGTTGCGCGCCATCGTGTCGATGGACTGGCCCGGAAACGTTCGGGAGCTCGTGCACGCTCTCTCTCGGGCGTGCCTGCAGTGTGCGCGGCGCGGGGGAGACCGCATCGAACCGCGGGATCTCGCCACCTCAGCGTCGCCGTCCGAAGAGAAGCCAGCCTTGCACGCGGCCACCGCCGACTTCCAGCGTCGCTACATCGCCGCGATCCTGGAGGAAACCGACTGGAACGTGAGTGAGGCGGCCCGGCGCCTCGACATCGCGCGGTCGTATCTGTACGAGCTCATCAAGGCACACGGGCTGGGGAGGCACTGAAGACACCCGAACGGGGGATGGAACATCGCCCGAACGAGCGGCAGCATCGGACGAGATGCACTTCTTCGTCGTCGATGTCGACGGCTCGATCTTGCATGCGTCGTGCGAAGAGAGCGCGTCGCAGTGGGGGTCTGCTGTCGGACGCGCTCTGCTGGCAGAGGCCGTGGCGACCACCCGCGCCTATTCTGCGACGCCCCCCAGCCCGGAGAAAGCGGTGCGCGTGTCGGCCGTGCCTCTCCACGGAGGGAAGAGCCCTCGTTACCTCGTGGTCATCGATCCACTCAGCGCACATACGGAAGCCTGGGCCCGACTCACCGAGGCTCAGGCGCGCGTGGCACAGCTACTCCTCACGGGGGCTACCCTGACCGAGATCGCGTCGGCGCTAAACGTGAGCGCCGAGACGATCAAGAGCCACACGCGAGCGATCTACACACGGCTCGGCGTCTCGACCCGTGTCGAGCTCGCGGCAGTGCTGGGCACCTCGTTCACCTGAGCCGTCCCGGTCGCTCGCTCACGTAGCCACGCACGGCCAGGCGACCAGCGGTTCATGCAGCAC
Organism: Sandaracinaceae bacterium; assembly: GCA_044376125.1. GTDB lineage: Bacteria > Myxococcota_A > Polyangia > Polyangiales > Sandaracinaceae > JAFLCL01. The sequence continues at coordinate 1,503 of JBILLJ010000155.1, read as the reverse complement.
GGCGACGATGGATTTCGTCCGGAGCGAACAGCTGGACCGATGCACTCGGGACGAAGTTCCGAGCAGCCGTATCGGCGCGGTCGATCCATGGACGCGCCGCTCGCCAGTCAGCGCTCGGCCTGGAGCCAGCTCGGCTCTGGGCCGAAGATCCAGCCGTCGGTCGGGCGCGAGGGTGGTGGAACGAGTCGAGGCAGGCTTCCATCGGTCGCGCCCGCGTAGGCCACGGCGGTGAGGGCGCAGATCGCCGCGTCCTTCTCGTCGCTCCCGTCGACCAGCCCGTCCGGGAGCAGCGCGCGTGCACGTTCGACCACGACCCCTGCGCGCTTGAAGAGCGCCGGGTAGGCCTCGATCACCACGCGCCCTCCACCGTCGGGTGCGTCGAAAGGCAGCACGCGGAAGCCCTGAGCGCGCCAGCGACGGGTCATGGTCATCGCGACGGTCGCGTTGTTGCCCAGCTTGTCGAACGAGGCGGAGAGGGGCTTCTTCCCGTACGTCGCGGCCACGTGCCGATCGCAGTCGCGGTACGCGAGCGGATTGTCGATCTCGCGAGCCCAACCCACGTGCTCGAGCGTCTCGCCGGCGAGCATGCGAACGAACCGGTCCGGGAACGAGAGCGGTGCGTCGATGGCGAGGACGATCCGATGGTCGGAGGAGGACTCGAGGTCTGGCGAAGCGATCCGTGCGAGGTCCTCGACGCCCCCCTCGAGGATCTGCGCGACGTTGAACGTGCGGGCTCGACCGACCCAGGACCAGTTCCCGTCCGACTGAATCACCGCGACGGCGACCGCCTGCTTCCGTCCGAGCCAGCCGCCGAGATCCCAGCCGATCGCGAGCGTCACCGTCACGACTCCGCCCTCCTGACGCACGAAACCGGAGTGAGTGCGAGCGCTCGATCGAACGACCAGGTTCAGATTGAGCAGAAGCCGGACGTGCACGTCACAAGAGAACACATGCCCGATGGACACGGACAATCATCGGCACTGATGCAGCCGTACGTACACCTGTTCCTGCCACCCGCGGTTCGGCAGATTCCGTCGGTCACACCGACAGCACCGCAGGCCGCGTCCTCGGTTCCTGCGGGGGCGTCGTTCGTACACCTGCCACCCACGGTCGATTGCTGGCGGTGCATGAGCATCGCCTCGCAAGTCGTCGTAGCGAGGCGACAGACCTCCGCACTCGATCCGGAAGCCGTCGTCACCGTGACGTTGTTGGCGTAGGGTCGTTCGCACAGCCCGGCGAAGACCGGCAGGCAGTAGGTACCCGTGACGCCGCGCGTGGGGTCGACTGGTGCGCAGGTGTGACCAGCCTGACACTCGCTATCGGCCACGCACGAGAGGCAGGGCGTGCGCGACCCACGCGGCGTGCTCGTGCACGTGTTCGTCGCCGGGTTGCAGCTGTTGGCGCCGCAGTCGGTGGCCTCGGTCGCCACCGTGCAGGCGCGGCACGTTCCTGCGACGCAGCGCGGGGAGCCGCCGATGTGCGAGCAGTCCGAGTCCGCCATGC
>JBILLJ010000045.1:0-60753 GCA_044376125.1 Sandaracinaceae bacterium | reverse complement strand
CCTCGAGCTCCCCGTCGCTCACTCCGGCGCTACGCGCCTCCGCATCGCTCCTGCTCCAGGGGTGAGCTGCGCTCACCCCGCCGCAGGGCGCCCCGATCGATTCTTTCTCGGTCCCTGAGCGCGGCCGAGCATCTCTCGCCCCTCGAACGAGCCCCGATCCGCCGCCCGCGGGTCGGGGCTTCGTGCGCCGTCTCCACTTCGTCAGCTGCGGTCGGCAGAAGGCGACGCCGAGGCGCCCTCGTCCGCCTCCGGCGCGTCCGCGACGTCGGTGGAGAGGTCGGTGGCGTTCGGCAGTGCCAGTGTCTCGGGGCTGAAGGAGGCCGAGCCGCGGAGCTCGGCGGCGAGCGGATAACGAGCCCGTGCCATCTCGTGGAGCGCCGCCTCGCACCGCGTGGACCAGTGGTTGAACCAACGCACGCGCGTGGCCAGTCCGAGACAGTGCTCGTACGCCGAGAGCGCCCGAGCGATGGGCGCGGAGGCGCACGCAGGAGGTGGGGCTCGTTCGGCGATCGTGGGGGCGAAGCTCGTCGGGTCGGGACAGCGCACATCGTCGGCCGTGTCCCACTGACCGTCTTCGCCAGGGCTCGAGCCGTCGAGGACGGAGTCGAGCGTCGTGTCGTAGGCGTCGAGCAGCTCGGGCACACCGGCGATGTCGTCGGGGACTGGCGCGCTGCGCACGTCGTCCACGATGCGCTGGTACATCTGTCCGACGCGCGCCGCGGCCGCGATCCGCCACTCCGGGATGCCCAGAGGCTCGACACGGGCATACGCGGCCTCGGCCAGCCGCAGCGCGGCGATCTTCCGCGTGAGCCACGGGGCGAGCGACTCCGACGACCAGCGCGTGACGCGCGCGAGCGTCGCAGGGCCCGAGTAGCGCGGGAATCGGACCGCGACGAAGTCTTCGTAGTCGCGCTCGCCCAGGTAGAAGAGCGCCTCCGACACCGCCTCGGCGGCGCGCGCGGTGAAGAGGGCCTCTTCGTCCGTGGTGGGTGCGCCGGCGCCGGAGGAGGCCAGTCGCGACCAGGCCGACTCCGCCGCGCGGAAGTGGACCATCGCCTCGTCGTGACGCCCCTGCTCCCACTGCGCACGCCCGAGCTGCACGTGCGCGCGCAAGACCTGGTGTGGTGGGGCGGAGTGGCCGTAGTCGCGGAGGAATGCGTGGTAGTGCGCATGGGCACGTGGCCAGTCTCCGCGCCGCTCGTGAATGGCACCCAGGGAGAACACGACCTGCGCGGTCTCGCGAGGTCGCGTCCGCCGGAAGCTGCGCTCGTAGAGGCGCGCGTCCTCGAGCGCCTGGTCCTCTTCGCCCAGGCCCAGGCGGAAGAAGACGGCGTTCTCGAGCGCCGCGAAGGCGCGTGGACAGCGATCGGTGTCGCGTTCGGCGGCCTCGCAGCTGCGGCCGTCGTCGTCCGGAAAGCGTCGGGCGTACTGCTCGTAGTAGGTCGCGGCCTGCCCGTAGAGCGCGAGCGCGTGGTGGTTGGCGCCGAGCTGGAAGAGCGCGGGGCGCACGAGCGCGCTCTCGGGGAAGCGATCGACGAGCACCTGCCGCACACGGATCGCGCGGCCGAGCAGGCGCGCCGCCTCGAAGTGGATCGCGGCGTCGTAGAGGACCTCGTCGAGGTCGGGACAGCTCGGGTGCGTGCGGAAGAGCGCGACGTACGCGGCCGCCGCCTCGCGGTGTCGCCCGCTCGCGCCGAGCTCCTCGGCGCGCTGGCGCTCGAGGCCGCAGTGGAGGCCGTCGATCACCGTGCAGAGCTCGCCGTGCGCGTCGAGGGCCCATGGGCTCGCGCACTGGCGCTCTCGGAGGGGACCGAGGGAGTCGGCGATCACGGCTCGACACGACGAGCGCTGGTCGCGCTGGAGCAGGCCATTGACCGAGTCGAGGTAGAGGTTCGACGCGAAGGTCGCGAGCTCGTGCTCCGGGTGCTCGAAGGCGACCGCGCGGAAGAGGATGGCGGCCTCCTCGAAGCGGTTGGCCTCGTAGTACACGCGCGCCCGCCGATACTGCACCTGCGGCAGATCGGCGCTGTCCGGCGCCACGCACGCAAATCGCTGGAATGAAGTCAGCATCCGCTCTTCGAGCGCGGAGAGCGCGCGGGGCGCGAGTCCCCCGGTGCGCATCGACGCCTCGCGACTGGCGTAGTCGGACTGATAGACACGGTCGTAGCAGAGCGCGGACGCGTACGCGGCGTCCTCGGCGAGGGCGCCTCCGGGCTCGAGCTCCACCACGCGATCGAACGCGGGGCCACATGAATGCCAGTCTTCGTTCGCGTAGGCGAGCTCCGCCCGCGCGTAGGCGATGCGGGGCAGTGTCGGCCAGTCCGCGCGCTCGAGGTCCGGGAACTCGAGCGACTCGAGCCCTTCGAGCGCCATGGCCTGCTCGTAGAGGCGGCTGGCCAGCGCCATCGTCCGGCGATCGCGCGTGCCCGGCTGGGCGTCGGTGCCCACGGCCTCTCGGTGCCACGCGACGGCCGTCTCGTAGACGCTGCGGGCGGCCGCCACGCGACACGCCAGGAGGTCGGTCTGCGGGTGTGCCCGGGTGACGAATGTGCGCGAGACGTCGAGCAGTCGCTCGATCTCGGTCACCTGCTCGGGCTTGGGGCGCGAGGAGATCACGGCGCTCGTCACGCGCGACTGCCAGAGACAGAGGTGGTCGGAGTCCGGTGCTTCGGCCATGAGGGTGTGGTGCGTGGCGATGCTCTCGGGCCACTGTCCGGTGTCCGTGTAGAGCTCGCCCAGGCTCTCGAGCATCTCGAGGGCCTCGGCGTCCGAGGTGGCTTGTCGCCGAAAGAAGGCCAGTGCGCGGGCCGGTTGCCCGACTCGCGCATAGGGCAGGACGAGCTCGCGCCGCGCCTGTCGCGAGAGCGACTGTGCGTCGTGGGTGTCCGGGTGCGCTCGCGCGAACGCCAGCACGCGCGCGAACTGCTCGAGCGAAGCGCGGAAGTCCTCTCGGTTGTAGTGGACCCACGCGAGCTCGTAGAGCGCAAACCCGTAGAGGGGATTGTGCTCGGGCGGCGTCTCGAGCACGCGCTCGTAGAAGGGGCGCGCAGCGTCCATGTCGCCTCGCGCGAAGTGATGCTCACCGAACGCGAGCCACGCATGGGGCACGAAGCGACTCGCGGGGTGCTCGCGCACCAGGCGCAGATAGACCTGTCGGGCGCGCTCGTGCTGCTCGAGCTCCTCGAGGGCGGCGCCGAGGGAGTAGAGCACCTCGTCGGCCCGCGGGAAGGCCGGGTGGTCCTGGAGCAGGCGCGCCCAGGCGCGAATGGCACCTTCCCTCGACGTGGCCGCCCGGGATTCGGCCGCAGTCTGCTCTCGCCGCAAGGACTCGAGGCGGGCTGTGTCTCCTCGTCGCTCCGCCTCGAAGACCGCCTCGTCGCGCTGGCGCGCCTCGAAGGTGTGCTGTCGCTGCGCCTCGAAGTGGCTCTCCGCGAGCCGAAAGAGGTAGTCCGCGCCGCGCGGATCGGAGGGGTCGAGGCGGGTGACGATGCGCTCGAGGGTCTGGATCTCGCGCTCGAGGAGCGGGAGCGAACGGCGCGCCTCGTCTCCGGGCGCGCGCTCGGGCGCCAGGCGCGGAGAAGGCCCGCTCGCCGCGGGCGGCGTGTCCGAGGTCGTCGGAGCGGTCGCGGGCAGGTGGCTCGTCGGTCGCTCGCCTCGCGCCTCGATCGTGCGGGTCGGTCGAGCGTGCTGGCAGCGCGACAAGGCCTCTTCCACGGAGGGATCGATGCAGGCCTCTTCGCGCTGGGCGCGCGCGGGCCCCGAGAGGCCGAATGTCGCGGCGAGCGCGGCGAGGGCGCCGGCGGGCGCGACGGAACGAGCGAGCGATCGCACGAGGGGCATGGCGGCTCCCGGGCGTGAGTGGGCCGCCCTCTCGTCGCTTCCACGGCGGCGAGGCGGTCCAAGGTGAGGAGCGAGACCGCGGTCTCACTCGATCGCGCGGGGCGCGCGACCGGACCCAGAGACACGCGAGCGTGCGTGCCTTTGGGTCGCCTCGGACGGCTGCGCGCGGTCAGTCTGCGAGCGCCGCGATCTCTCGGGCCGCGTCCTCGATGGCCCTCACGAACGTGTCGAGGTCCTGCACCGAGCGGCGGTCGGCGTTGAGGCCGACGTAGAGACCACCGTCGTAGGTGACGAGCGCGATGCCCAGCGACTGGCGCGCGAAGAGCGGCACGAGCGGGTAGAGACGCTCGAGCCTCGAGGGGCCCATGTAGAGCGGGACCGGCGGGCCGGGGACGTTCGTGACGATCACGTGGAAGGGGAGCAGATGCAGTGCGGCATCGAAGACGAGGCCGATGAGGCTCTCGGGCCCGAGATCAGCGAGCTCCTCGACGAGCTCGGCCGCTTCGATCTCGTGCGACTGGCCCTTGAGCGTCGCCGTGTGCGCCGCGATCCGCGCGACGCGCTTCTTCGGATCGGGCTCGTCGACCGGAAGGTGCGCGATGAGCATCGCGACGTGATTGCCCCCGGCATGAGCGGCGCCGTCGCGCGGGCGGAGGTTCACCGGGACGAGCGCGCGCAGCTCTCCGACCTCGCTGGGATCGACACCGCGCGACTCGAGCAAGCGCCGCAGCGCGCCGGTGACGACCGCCAGCGCCACGTCGTTCAGCGTGCACCCGAGCGCGCGCCGTGCGCGCTTGAGGTCGTCGAGGGAGAGCGAGACGCCTGCGAACGAGCGGTGTGGGCCGATCGCCTGCGGGTTGAGCGGCGTGGGACGCGCTTCACCGAAGGAGCCGAGCGCGCTCTTGGCCATCTCGAGGCCACCCTCGATCGCCGTGCGCACCTGGCTGCGGCCGGTGGTCGCGAGCTCCACGAGGCGCTTGCGCAGGATCGGCAGCTCCTCGACACGGCGGCGAAAGAGCGCCGCGACGTAGTGCCCCGCCGACGGCTCCTCCACGCGCGCCGGGGGCACGCTCGCGCGCGAGATCGTCGCGGGCTCGAGCGAGAAGAGCGCGGCGAGCAGGCCCATGCCCGCGACGCCGTCGAGCATCGCGTGGTGTGCCTTCGCGATGATCGCGAAGCGCCCTCCTTCGAGGCCCTCGACGAGCCACATCTCCCACAGCGGGCGCTCGCGATCGAGGCGCTGCGAGAACACGCGGCCGGCGAGCGCGTGCAGCTGATCGAGGCGACCGGGGCGCGGGATGGCCGTGTGCCGGACGTGGAAGTCGAGATCGAAGTCCGGGTCCGGGCTCCACACCGTGCCGAGCAGCGGGAAGAAGCGCACGCGCTCGCGGAAGCGCGGGATGGCCCCCAGGCTCTCGGCGATCGCGTTGCGGATCGTGAATGCGTCGAGCGCGCCGTCCGGCCCGACGAGCGCGCCTCCTTCGAAGATCGCGACCGCCCCGACGTGCATGTGGAGCGGCCCCGACTCGATCGTGAGGAACGCGCGGTCGAGGGAGCTCAGGCGATCGACGGGAGCGGAGGTCACCAGGTGCTCTTGGGCACGGCGCGTGGCTTTTCAATGAGCGTGTGTCCGAGCGAGGTCGTCGCGGGAGGATGCTCACGCCACGCCGCGTCACCCGCGTCACTGCGGGACGACCACCTCGGCCACGCCGGGCGCGATCGCGACCTCGTGGCAGTCCGTCGGGGTCGGCGCATCCGGTGGGCGCGCTCGGAGGTCACCGATCGATGCGCGGCGTGCCGCTCGGATCCCACGGCGGGCTCGCGAGGAGCCTCTGCCAGAGCACGCGCCAGGTGGCCCACGCGTGGCCGCCCGGAGCGAGCCCGGACTGGGTCGAAGGGAGCTCCGCGGCCAGGAGGTCGAAGCCGATGCGCGTCCCGTCTTCGTCACCGACTCCGAGGTAGAGCGCGGGCATGTGCTCGGGGTCGGTGGCGTAGCCTCGGAGCCAGCGCCAGAGCGCGGCCTCGGTCCCGCTCGCATCGGAGCCGTCCCAGGCAGCGAGGCCGCCCGCACGGACGATCGAACCGAGGACGCGCGTGTCGCCGAAGTAGGGCGCGAAGAGGATCACGCCGTCGATGCGATCCGGATGCGATTGCGCGACGAGCAGCGCGCCCATGCCGCCCATCGACGAGCCGAGGATCCAGATCTCCTCGTAGCCGCGGACCTCGGCGAGGAGGAGGATGTCTTCGCCGATCCGCGCCGTGAGCGTGCGGGTTCGATAGTAGCCCCAGTGCGCGTCGACGGAGACGATGTCGCAGCGGCGCGACGCCGCGAGGGCGTCTTGGATGAAGCCGCGCCGGAGGTACTCGTCGGGGATGTTGAGCATCCCGGGCATCATCACGAGGAGGCAGCGCTGCCGCGCGCCTGGCTCCGCGCGCACCTCGAGCGCGAGCATCGGCTCGCGCACCTCACGCACGAAGTACGCGGCGTAGTGACAACCGCTGGCGAGCGAGACCCCGAGGACTGAGAGAGCGAGAAACAGTCGTTTCTCGCGAACGAATCGCAGTACGGGGTTTGGGGGCAACGCCCCCAACGCGCGGCGCCTGCGCCGCGCAGAAGGTGAGAGCACGAGGGCGGCCCGTTGCGCGAGAGAGAGCATCCTTCACTGCCCGGTCGGCGGCACGATCACCTCGGCCAGACCGGGCGCCAGCGAGACCTCGTGACAGTCGCCGTCGGTGCCGTCGGCGAAGATCACGTTCACGAAGTCGGCGGTGCTCTCGAGCGCGATCATCGGGTGGTGCCAGACGCTTGGCGCGTAGGTGATCGCCGCAGCCCCTTCGACGACGAAGGCGGCCAGCGTCGCGAGATCGGGCGCGTCTGTCCCGCGCGCGACGACCACGAGGAAGCGTGAGGCCCTGAGCGGCGCGAACATCTGCGTGGAGCTCGGGTGCCGCTCGAGGCGCAAGACGGGCAGGCGCGGGCCGCCCGCCCACGGATGGCAGCGGAAGAGCGAGGCGGTGCACCGCGCTTCGGGACCGCGCGACGACTCGAGGATCGCGAGGGCGTCCCACGCCTCTGCGGTCCCGTGGTTCGCGCTGCGTGCCGCACGGGGATCGCCCGCGGTGACGAGCGCGCCGTAGGGCGCGTAGCGCGCGGCGTCGATGGCGGAGGCGAGGATCGATCGCATCGGAAGGACTCTACTCGTCCTCCCACACCGTGGGGCGAGTCTCGCCGACGACCGAGAGACCGAGGGTCTGCGCGGCGGCGCGATCGCGCCAGTGCAGCGTGCCGGCGCCGAGATCCAGATCGATCGCGGGATCACCGTCGAGGGGATCGTCGTCGAGCGCACGCAAGAACGCGTGGTCGGCCGTCTCGCACCGCGCGTAGCCGCCGACACGACGGCCGCCGAAGAGATCCTCGCCGTCGTCGTCGATATCGGGGCACGTCACGAGCAGCTGGCAGTCCACGCCCTGTCTCCACGCGGGTCGCAGGCGGAACTGGCACGCGGTGCCCACGGGCACCGGCGCGGCGAGGCCAGCCTCCGTCACGACGAGCTCGCCTTCGATCGGCGCGCCGTCGGCGGCGCACGCGGGCAGGGCGAGCGTGCACGCGAGCACCAGTGGAAGGACCCGACGAAGCAGGGGCACGTCGTGGGCGTGGGACGGTCGAGGAGACATCGAGCACCTCCGCGCGTCCAACGCGCGAGGGGCGGTGGTGTGACGAGAAAAACGCGGGCATCCTCGCGCCCGATGTCGAGCCGTCTCCGCCCTTCGGTCGTCGCCCTCGTGAGCCTCGTGTCCGTCGCGGGATGTGAAGGCGAGATCCGCTCGAGCGACGGAGGACCGTCGGCGATGCGCGACGCGTACGTCGATCCGACCGTCGATGCCGGCCCGCCGACGGACGCCGCGATGCCGACGGACGCCGCGATGCCCACGTGCTTCGAGCCACCGTTCGGCACGGGCCGCAGCGGCCTCACGATCGACGAGGCCGTCGCGGGCGGGGGTTGCTCGACGGCGATCGTGCGGCCGCTCTCGGAGCAGCTGATCGCGGAGCTCGAGTGTCTGGCGCCCGGCACGATGGCGAACATCGACGGCATCCCCGGCCTCGAGCTGACCTCGACGGCGCTCCCCTGGCTGCAGGCGCCGGCCGCGGCCGGCCTCGCCGAGGCGATCCCCGACGGTCCGGGCACGCTCACGGTGAACAGCACGCTCCGCACGCTGCCGCAGCAGCTCATGCTGTATCGCTGGTACCGCGCGGGCCTGTGCGGCATCACGCTCGCGGCCTCGCCGGGCACGAGCCCGCACGAGTCGGGGCTCGCGATCGACACGAGCGAGTACACGGCGTGGCAGTCGGCGCTCGAGGCGCACGGCTGGCGCTGGCACGGCGCGGGAGATCTCGTGCACTTCGACTACGTCGCGGGCGGCGTGTCGTTGCCGGGGCTCTCGGTCGAGGCCTTCCAGCGCTTGTGGAACCGCAACCACCCCGAGGATCTCATCGACGAGGACGGCGTGTACGGCCCGCAGACCGAGGCGCGGCTGCGCATGTCGCCCGCGGAGGGCTTCCCGATCGGCGCGATCTGCAACGAGGTCGACGAGACGTTCGCCGTGCGCTGGACGCTCGACTCGGGATCCGGGGGCGCCGAGGGCTACACGCTGCGCGCCGAGCCGCCGATGGGCACCGAGCGCGTCGCGTACCGCGTCGATGGGCGCGACGTCGGCGAAGCGAGCCGCGCCGATGGCTTCGCGCGCCTCGTCGGAGGTTGCAGCGACGGCATGGGACACCGCATCGACGCGATCGCGCACGATGGCGCGGGCACCGAGCTCGCGGCGCGCACCGCGTACGTCGAGGCGAGCGCGGGCGACGCGATGTATGTCCAGCCGCGCACCGGGGACACGTTCGAGATCGGGCTCGAGCGGCCGGGCGCGTCGATCGTCGCCATCGAGGTCGACGTCGACGGGATCGCTCTCGTCGACGAGGTGAGCGGCGAGACGCGCAGCGCGCGCCGCGCCATCACGCGCACGTTCACGACGCTCGGCACGCGCCGCGTGACGCTCCGCGCGTACGGCGATGCGGGCGCGGTGGTCCTCACGCGCGAGGCCGACGTCGTGCTCGTCTCGACGCCGTGAGCGGGACAAAGGCGGCCGCGGCTCGGCCAGGGCGCCTTGCGGCGGGGTTGCGCAGCAACCCCTGGAGCAGCGAGGAGTAGGAGTCTTCGACGATCGACGAGCGGGGGGAGTAGGGGGGGCCATCGTGGGCCCCCCAGCGCGCCGAAGGCGCAGCAAGGCTAGCGCGACTCGTAGATCGTCAGCGACGGCAGCTCGACGCAGGTGAGGAAGCGGCCGTCGTGGCCGCAGCCGGTGTCGATGGCGACGACGCACTCGCCGGCCCAGACGTCGGCCGGGTCGTGCGGCGTGAGCTTGTCGAGCTCGGGCGGGAGGTAGTCGGTCTTGGTGTGACCGACGATGACGCGCTTGCCGCGGTAGTCGCGGAAGAAGTCCTGCGAGCGGGTCCAGATGAGCGCCGAGATCGGGTCGGTGTCCTTCGGGTGGAGGAATTGCCCGCCACGCTCGAGGAGGCCTGCGTGCACGTAGATCGCGTGCTCGTCCTCGTACCAGTAGGGGAGCTCCTTCATCCACGCGACGATCTCGGGTGGGAAGAACGTGCCCGAGTGCAGGGCCACCACCTCGTGGTCCTTGGGCATCTCGTCCTCGGCCACGCGGGGGCCGTCGGTGTACGAGCGCATCGTGGCGAGGCAGCCATTGCCGGGCGGGAACACGAACTCGACCCAGCCGCGATCGATCACGCGGAGCCACGCGTCCTCGTGGTTGCCGCGGAGGAGGATCACCTTGCAGCCGAGATCCTGATCGAAGCGCCGCACGACGCGCACGACCTCCTCCGAGCTCGGGCCGCGGTCGATGTAGTCGCCGAGGAAGACGAGCGTGTCGTCCCGGTCGAGCAGCGGCAGCTTGGCGACGAGCGCGCGCAAGTGATCGAGCTCGCCGTGAATGTCACCGATCACGAAGGTGCGTCCTGCCACGAGCGCGACGGTAACAGAACGCATGCGGCCAGAGAGCAAGGCGTGCGGCGCCGGGCGCTCGAGCGCCGTGAGGGAAAGGGCGTCACGCGTGCGCTGTAAGGACGCGACGGTCCGCGCGTTTCCCCCGAAAACCGGAGGAAATTCATGCATCCCTCGTCCAGGCGCCTCGCTGGCCTCGCCTCGCTCGCGCTCACGGCCTCGCTCGCCCTCGGTCTCGTGGCCTGCGCGGGGCAGAGCGCCTCGTACACGCGCTTCCGCCGCGCCGCAGACACGGGGCGGGTCGTGGCCTCGCGCGAGGTGCGCGTCGCGGACTTCGTGAACCGCTTCGCGCAGGAGGACGCGAGCCCGGCGGTGCTCGACTCCGCGGACGCGACCGCGCTCTACGTCGATGCGCGCGTGGCGAACCCGCACCTGCCGCGCGAGGGCGCGACGGCGCTGCTGGGCGTGACGATGCGCGGGGTGCCGCGCACCGTGCGTGCGTCGGCCGATCTCGTGATCGTCGTCGACGTCTCGGGCTCGATGAACGAGGACGGCAAGATCACGGCGGTGCGCCACGCGCTCGCGCGCATGGTCGAGACCCTCGATCCGGCCGATCGCATCGCGATCGTCACGTTCTCGGACGACGCGCACGAGGCGCTGCCGTTCACGTCGGTCGGCGCGGCGCGGCCGGTGATCCTCGGCGCCGTGGGCTCGCTCTACGCCGACGGCGGCACGAACATCCACGCGGGCCTCTCCAAGGCCGTCGACCTCGTGCGACGCGCCCGCTCGAGCAGCACGCGCGTCCTCTTCCTCTCGGACGGCATGGCCACGGTGGGCGAGACGAGCCACGAGGCGATCCTCGGCGCGGTGCGCGAGCTGTCTTCGCGCAACGTGCCGGTGACGACCGTCGGTGTCGGCGACGCGATCGACTTCGAGCTCCTCGAGGACCTCGCGCGCGAGCACGACGGTGCGTTCCACTTCGTCGATCAGCCCTCCGAGGTCGAGCGCGTGTTCGCGACGTACGTGCGCTCGATCAACGAGGTGTCCGCGCGCGCCGTCGAGCTCCGTGTGACCGCGCCTCGTGGCGGGCGGATCACGCGCGTCTTCGACGATCGCGCCCGTCTCGACGAAGGAGGTCGGAGCGCGCGCGTGCGCGTCGGCGACTTCGGGGCGAGCGACGCGTACGTGGGCCTCTACGAGCTCGAGATCCCCGCGGGTGTGGCGCCGTCCTCGGTGCCGATCGAGATCCGCTTCCGCACGATCGATGGCCTCGAGGAGCACGTGGTCACGCAGGCGCCGGCGTTCGGCCACGACGCAGACGGGCCGTACGCGATGGTCGACGGCCGCGAGCCCGGCCTCTACCGCGCCGCGACGCTCGGCCATGCCGCGATCGGTCTCCGCGAGGCCTCGCTCGCCGACGAGCGCGGTGACACGGCGACCTCCGAGGGCTGGCTGCGCTCGACGCTCGTCGCGGTGGAGGCCGCGCAGCAGCAGCTCGCGCTCCACGACGCGACGCGCGCCGCGACGCTCGACGAGCCGCTCGCGCTCCTTCGTCGCTCGCACGTCGCGGTGCTCGCGCGCTTGCCGGCGAACGAGATCCACGCGAGCGCGCAGCCCGCGTCCGCTCCGCCGGTGCTCGTGCTCCAGCCGAGCCCGCAGGTGATCACGCCCGCGCCGGGAGCGTCGGTCGTGCCGATCGTGCCGGGCAGCTCGACGCAGGCGAACGTGACGGTCTCGGTCGGCGCGACACCCGGGAGCACGAACGAGCTCGCACCGAGCAGCGCGCGCTTCGCGGGCTGGCGGTGATCGGGCGTTGAGCCGCCACGGAGGTGCGAGGTATCCACGCGCATGGTCCCGCCGCCCAGCGACCGAGCGATCGACGAGCGTGAGCTCGTGCGCGCCGCGCAGCGGGGGGACCGTGCGGCCATCGATGCGCTCGTCTCGCGCTACGCGGGACCGCTCTTCGCGGGCTTCGTCCTGCCCCGCGTGGGCCACCGCGCCGACGCCGAGGATCTCGTGCGCGAGACCATCGCGCGCGCCGTCGAGCGACTGCCGTCGTTCGCGTATCGCGAGGAGACGGGCTTCTATCCGTGGCTCCGCACGATCGCGGAGCGGCTCGTGATCGACCGCGCGCGCAGGCTCGAGACGCGCACGCGCGGCGCCGAGCGCTACGGCGCGGAGGTGCGCACGCTGGCGCCCACGACGGTGCGCTCCACCGAGAGCGACGCGATCGAGGCCGAGGAGAAGGCGCTCGCGAAGGCGCGCCTGGACCGCGCGCTCGGCGAGATCCCGCCGCGCTATCGCCGCGTGATCGAGCTCCGCGTGCTCGAGGAGAGGAGCCGCGAGGACGCGGCCCGCGAGCTCGGCGTGACGCTCGGCAACCTCGACGTGCTCGTGCACCGCGCGCTCGCCGCGCTGCGCGCCCGCATCACCCCGGTGCCCGACGGTTGAGCGCGGCGTGCCCGCGCCGCGCCGATCCGCTTCCCACGACGACACGAACGAGAGCCAGCCATGCAGGACGAAGGACCCTTCCAGGACGAACCGCCTCCCACCGAGGAAGAGATCGCCGCCGCGCGTGCGCTCGCGGCCGCGCTGGATGGCGAGGCCGATCCGGCGCCCGGATCGCTCGCGGAGCTCGCGCGTGCGGCGCAGGCGAGCGTGCCCGGCAAGAGGGCGTCGGCGCAGCCACCGCTCGCACGCGCGGTGATCTCGCGGAGCATCGACGAGGGCCTCTCGCGGCGTCGACGGACCCGCGTGCGCGTCGCGCTCTCGGCGTTCGCGGCCGCGGCGATCGCGATCGCGGGCTTCTTCGCGCTGCAGCCGACGGCCGATCGACCGGCGCCGACGACCGAGGGCGAGCTCGCGGTGCCGGCGCTGCTCTCGCCTCCGCAGGCGCCGCTGCGCGAGGGCGAGCGAACGAGCGAGCGCACCGATCGGCTCGCGCGTCTCGCGAGCGCGGACTGGCTCGCCGCCGAGGTCGCCGCCGCGCGCGCCAGCGTGTCGGAGGCGCCATGACGAGCCATCGTCCGACGAGGCTCTTCGTGCGCCTCGCGTGCCTCGCGCTCGTGGGCGTGATGGGGTGCGCTTCTCAGGCCGAGATCGAGCCGATCGAGGGCGCGCGGTCGCTCTCTCGCGCCGAGCGGCTCGCGACGATCGGGATCGCGCAGGGGCTCCTCCACGAGGCGGACGTGCTCGAGGGCCTCGGCCAGCGCGGTGAAGCCACGCTGCGTGCGGAGCGCGTGCTCACGCTCGAGCTCGCGGGGGACGATCCCCTGCGCGAGCCGCTCCGCCTCGACGCGCACGGCCGCCTCGCGGAGCTCGCGCTCGCGGACGGTCGGCTCGACGACGCGGACGCCGCGATCGATCGCGGGCTCGCGGAGGTGCACGCGCGCTCTTACTTCGAGGCGCGTCTTCACCTCGTGCGCGGTCGTGTGCTCGAGGCGCGTGCGGCGGTGCATCGAGAGGCCGGTCACGAGAGCGAGGCGCAGGCCGCGTTGCGCGCGGCGCTCGAGGCGCACGAGCGGAGCATCGCCATCAACGAAGGCCTGCTCCGTGCGGAAGAGGACGCGCCGTGATCGCGTACGATGGCCGCGTGACCAAGCGTGTGCGCGGGACCGTGTCGCCTGGAGGAGCCTTCGCCAGACCAGGCGAGACCTTCGCGAGTTGGCTCGGGCTCGGCGCGGCGATGGCCGGCCTGCTGTGGCTCGCGGGCTGCGCGGGCCGCGCGCCGGCGCCGCACGAGCCGCGGCCTGCACCGAGCCGCTCGGTGCCCGATCGCATCCTCGAGGACGAGGTGCTCATCGAGGACCTGCGCGCGACGGTCGGCGACGACAGCCTCGGATGTCCCGACCGGTGCCGTGCCTCGGCGTCGATCTGCGAGGCTGCCGAGCGCATCTGCGGCGTCGTGTCGGAGCTGCGCGACGTCTCGCTCGCGCCGCGCTGCGACCGCGCACGGGCGAGCTGTCGCGAGGCGGCGGGCACCGTGTCGTCGTGCGGTTGCACCCCGCTGAGCAGACCCTGAAAACACGGGCGTTTTCGGCGCGTGTCATCGGGCGCCCAGGACGCCTGTGAATTCGGGGGGTTGCAAGGCCGGGAGTGACCCCACCTCAGAGGCGGGAGGTCTCTTCGAGCTCGCGGCCGCTGGTCTCGGGGAGCCAGCGCAGGATGAGCACCAGCGCGATCACGGGGCCGATGGCGGTGAGCGCCACCGAGGGGCCCCAGCCGAAGCGATCGGCTGCCACGCCGACGACGAGCGGTGAGAGCACGTAGCCGATGCGGCCGAGGAGGTTGTTCGACCACGCGAACGCGTCGCCGCGCAGATCGGTGGGGAAGAGCTCGGTGTTGAAGGCGTTCAGCACCGGCAGGATCGCGGAGCAGCCGAAGACGGCGAGGATCGCCGACACGACGAGCAGGGGCGTGCTCTCGGCGGTGTAGGCGCCGACGCAGCCGAGCGCGGTCGCGAGGAAGACGAAGGTCGCGATCGGCTTGCGGCCGAAGCGATCGAAGAGGTTGCCCACCGCGAACACGGCCGGCATCGAGAGCACGGCGGCGACGCTGATGATGGTGCCGACCTCGCCCTCGGTGCGGTGGAGCTCGTCGACCGCGCGCGACTTGAAGAAGGTGATCGCGGTCTGCGTGCACACGTAGGTGAGGCCCCAGATCAGCGCGAGCTGGAGCATGCGCCGCCGATACGGGGTGTCGAAGATGCGGAAGAGCGCGGCGGGCTTGCGCTCGGAGGCGGGGATCTTCTCGAAGCGCGTGGTCTCGCGGATGTTGCGGCGCGCGAGCGCGAGGGCGATGAGCGGCACGGTGCCGACGAAGTAGACCGTGCGCCATCCCCACGGCGCGTGCAGCAAGAGCGGGACGACGCCGGCGCAGAGCACGGCCCCGAGGCTCGAGAACGCGTTGATGAGCCCGATCGCGAAGCCCCGCTCGTTCGCGGGGAACTCCTCGGCCGCGTAGACGGTCGACACGACCCACTCGCCGATGAGGAAGACGCGCGAGAGCAGCTGCAGGACCGCGAACGAGATCGGCTCGGGCGCGAGCCCCGACAGGAACGAGGTGATCGCGTAGCCGATGATCGTCACGTTCAAGAGAGGCTTTCGCCCGATGCGGTCGGCCTGACGGACGAGCAGGTAGGCCACCACGGTCCCGACGTTCACGAACGCGACGAGCGCGCCGACGTGCCAGTCCGTGAGCTCGAAGTCGCGCTGCACCGACGGCAAGAGCTGCGCGAGGGCCATCTGATCGAAGCCCTCGAAGAACGTCGCGACGCCGAGGAAGAAGAGGAGCTTTCGGCGATAGGACCGGCCGTCGTCGGGTGCGCTCACCACGCGACGATACAGGACGCTCGGCCGCGGACGCGATCTCGCTGGAATTGTCCGTTTCTGGTGCGTAGACGGTCGTGCGTGCCGCAGCGTCCCGTTCCGCTCGATCCCGTCCTCATGCTCGGCCGCCGTGGCGTGCACGACGTCGCGGTGCGGCGTGCGCTGCTCGAGGTGGACCGCGCCGTGTTCACCCGCGGCGCCGACCCGGCGGCTGCGGGAGAGGACCGCCCCATCACCGACGACGAGGGGCGCAGCGTGATGGCGCCCGGCGCGCTCGCGGTGCTCCTCGAGGCGCTCGCGATCGTGTCGGGCAACCGTGTGCTCGTCGTGGGCTCGGGCGGCGGGTACGTCGCGGCCGTCGTCGCGCGCATCGCCGCATCCGTCGACGTGGTCGAGCCGAACGAGGCCTGGGCGAGCGCGGCCCTCGAGAGCCTGACGCGCGTCGGTGCGCGGCGTGTGCGCGTGCTCGTGGGCGATCTCGCGGCGGGCGGGCCCGAGGGTGAGACGTACGACCGCATCCTCGTCACCGGGGTGCTGTCCGAGCCGCCCGTGCAGCTCGCCACGCAGCTCGTGCCGCGCGGCTTCATCGTCGCGCCCGTCGGCGACCGCATCCATCCCGACGTCGTGCGCATCGCGCGGGGAGAAGGGCAGAGCGCGCCGGTGGCCACGACGCTCGGCAAGGTGGAGCTCGCGAGCCGGCTCGGCGACGTGCTCGTGGAGCTCCACATGGCCTCGCGCGCGAGCGTCGAAGCGGCAGCGAGCCGAGGGCAGGAGGTCGGCAAGCGCCTGGGCGAGGTCATGAGCAGCGAGGGCTCGCTGCGCGAGCACGATCTCGCGCTCGCGCTCGCCGCGCAGCGAGGTCTGTCGGCGGGCTCGGTCGAGCATCTGCTCGAGGACGTCGATCCCGCGGTGAGCCGCGTCGTCTCGCGTGCGTTCCTCGAGCGTCACCGCGTGCTGCCGCTCCGCCGTCAGGGCGATCGCATCCTCGTCGCCACCTGCGATCCCGACGCGCACGTCCTCGATCTCCAGAAGGCGCTCGGCGCACCGACGGAGCTCGTGCTCGTCTCGCCGACGGACTACCGGCGGCTCTGGGCCGCGCTCGATCTCCGCTTCCAGGAGGGGGACCGCCCGCGGGTCTTCACCTCCGCGGCGCCAATCGAGACCGACCTCCTCGCGCGCCACGATCTCGACGCGCGCTGCGTCGCGCTGTTCGAGACGCTCCTGCTCGACGCGGTCGGCGAGCGCGCGAGCGACATCCACCTCGAGCGCTACGGCGATCGCGTGCGGGTGCGGCTCCGCATCGACGGCGAGCTGCGCGACATCGCGCGCATGCAGTGGACGCCCGATGATCTCGTGGGCGTGGTCAACGTCATCAAGGTCGCGGCGGGCCTCGACATCGCCGAGCGCCGGCTCCCGCAGGGCGGTCGCATCCGGCGGCACGCGGGCGCGCAGGTCTACGATCTCCGCGTGCAGACGCAGCCTTCGCTGCATGGCGAGCACGTGGTGGTCCGCCTGCTCCCGCAGGAGCAGCGCCTCCTCACCGTCGAGGATCTGGGCTTCGCGCACGACGTCGCGTCGTCGTACCGCCGCATGCTCGACAGCCCCGCGGGGCTCGTGCTCGTCGTGGGTCCGACGGGCTCGGGCAAGACCACCACGCTCTACGCCGGTCTCCAGATCCTCTCGCGCGATGCGACGCGCAAGGTGCTGACGATCGAGGATCCGATCGAGTACTCGATCGATCTCGTGCAGCAGTCGCAGGCCAAGAGCGAGATCGGGTTCTCGTTCGCCTCGGCGATGCGCGCGTTCGTGCGCGAGGACCCCGACGTCATCCTCGTCGGTGAGATCCGCGATGCCGAGACGGCGCTCGAGGCGATCCGCGCCTCGCAGACGGGACACGTCGTGCTCTCGACGCTCCACTGCAACGACGCCACCGACGCCGTGCAGCGCCTGCTCGACCTCGGCATGCACCCCAACTCGATCGCGAGCGAGCTGCTCGCGGTCTTCGCGCAGCGCCTCTCACGCCGCATCTGTCCGGCGTGTCGACGAGAGGCCACGCCCGAGAAGGACGTCCTCGCCGAGCTCTATCCGCGCGGCGCACCGAAGGACTTCGTCTGCTACGTCGGCGCGGGCTGCGACCGCTGCGGTGGGCACGGGACGCTCGGCCGCATCGCGGTCGTCGAGCACCTGCGCACCGGCGCGATCGTGCGGCGCGCGATCGCCCGGCGCGAGCCGCTCGACGAGCTGCGCAAGCTCGCGATCGGCGAAGGGCTCTCGACGATGCGCGCCGCCGCGCTCGATCTCGTGCGGCGCGGCATCATCCCGCTGCGCGAGGTGCCGTGGCTGCTCTCGGCCGAGCGCATGGCCGACGAGACGGGTCGCGACCCCTGAGCGCGCGAGGGTGACGCGTGGCCGGCCCGAGGCGACGGCGTCGCGAAACGACATCGGCGCGAGCGTTCGAGACGCTCGCGCCGATCGTGGGGTCGCGGAGGGAGCTCCGCGCTCAGAGCTGCCCGCTTCAGAGCTGCTTGTTCGCGTGATCCCAGTTCACGAGGTTCCACCACGCCTCGATGTACTTCACGCGCGCGTTCCGGTAGTCGATGTAGTACGCGTGCTCCCAGACGTCGCACGTGAGGATCGGCGACTTGCCGGCCGTGAGCGGGCAGCCCGCGTCGTGCGAGTCGGTGATCTCGAGGCTGTCGCCGTTCTTCACGAGCCACGCCCAGCCCGAGCCGAAGTGGCCCGCCGCCACCGCGCTGAACTTCTCCTTGAACGCCGCGAAGCTTCCGAAGCTCTTGTTGATCGCGTCGGCGATCGCGCCGCTCGGCTCGCCGCCGCCGCCCGGACGCATCGACTGCCAGTAGAACGTGTGGTTCCACACCTGCGCGGCGTTGTTGAAGACCTTGCCCGACGAGGTCCGCACGAGCTCCTCGATCGACTTGCCGACGATCGACGCGTCGTCCTTGGCGAAGTTGTTGAGGTTGTTGACGTAGGCCGCGTGGTGCTTGCCGTGATGGAACTCGAGGGTCTCGGCAGAGAGGTGCGGCGCGAGCGCGTCCTTCGCGTACGGGAGCTCGGGGAGCGTGAACGACATGGGACCTCGTGAGGCGTTTCGCCGTCGGATGGCTTGAGGGGCGGAAGCGAGCCGTGGGCCCGCGAGAGCGGCGAGCCTAGGGACCTGACGCGTCAGCGACAAGCCCTTCACCGGTTAACTATCGCGCCGCACGCGTCGCCCGCCTGGATGGGTCTGCGCTGGCGTGAAGGCGCGTTTCGCTCCAAGAAGGGGAGCATGACGACTTTACAGGTCGGCCAGGCGCCCGGGCCCGAAGCGATGGGCCGCAAGCTCCGTGAGCTGCGCCAGAGTCGCGAGCTGCCGCAGGCCGAGGTGGCGGCGAAGCTCGGCGTCTCCCCCGCCTACTTGTCGCTCATCGAGACGGGCAAGCGACCGCTCCAGCTCCCGCTGCTCGTGCAAGCCCTCGAGCTCTTCGGCGTCCCGCTCGACGACTTCATGCAGAGCCTCGGCGAGGTGCACATCGACGAGGGCCTCGCGCGCCTCCTCGACGAGCCGCTCCTGCGCACACTCGCGCTCTCGCGAGACGATCTCGCGCGCCTCGGCGCGGAGCCGCGCGTCGCCAACACGATCACGGCGCTCTTCAACCTCTACAAGAACACGCGCCTTCAGCTCGAGCACCTCCTGACCGACATGGCGCGCAAGGAGCGCGAGGGGCAGGGCGGTGGGGCGCTCGCGTTCGACTACACGCCGTTCGACGAGGTCACCGACTTCCTCGAGCAGCGTCGCAACTGGTTCGAGGCGCTCGAGGAGCGCGCGGACGCGCTGCGCGACGAGCATCGCCTCGGGGAGCGTCCGAGCGAGCAGGGCCTCGTCGCGGTCCTCGGTCGGCTCGGTGTCGAGGTGCGCACGCTCGACGCGCACGAGATCGAGGAGGGCAGCGTCATCCGCCGCCTCGATCCGCGCGGCGGTGCGCTCACGCTGAGCCACGACCTCCCCGAGCATCGCCGCATGTTCCAGCTCGCGCACGCAGTCGGGCTGCGCCTCCTCGACGAAGAGAAGCTGCACGAGCCGATCGTGGAGAGCGCGGATGCGCGCCACGCCGAGACGCCGCGGCTGCTCAAGATCCACCTCGCGAGCTACCTCGCCGGCGCGATCCTCCTGCCGTACGGGCCCTTCTTCCGCGAGGTGCAGCGCACGCGCTACGACGTCGAGCATCTCGCGAGGCTCTTCGACACGAGCTACGAGACCGTCGCGCACCGCCTCTGCAACCTGAGCGATCCGCGCCGAACCGGGGTGCCCTTCCACTTCCAGCGCGTCGACGTCGCCGGCAACATCAGCAAGCGCTACGCGGCCACGGGCCTGCGCTTCCCGCACGGCACGGGCAGCTGCCCGAAGTGGGTCGTGCACACGGCCTTCCTCACGCCGCACGCGATCCACCGGCAGTACTCGGTCTTCCCCGATGGCCGCACGTACTTCTGCTTCGCGAAGGTGATCGCCGAGCCGCTCGCCGGCTCGCTCGCGCGCGGCACCGTCTACGCGATCGGCCTCGGCACACACGCCTCGGACGCCAAGCACCTCGCGTACGCGGACGACATGCCCTTCGTCGATCCGCAGAAGATGGCCGTGCCCGTCGGCACGAGCTGCCGCTTCTGCGAGCGCACCGACTGCAACCAGCGCGCGGCCCCGAGCTACAAGTTCGCGTTCCGCGTCGACGAGTACCTCAAGAAGGACAACTTCTTCAGCCCCCTCGTCGACGGCGACGCCCACGAGCCCGCGCCCGTCGCGATCTCGAAGAAGAAGCGCAGCTGATCGAGCGTGCACGCGCTCGATGGCGGCCGGCTGGCTTCCCGGTCCGTCCCTCGTCATGCTCGCGCGCTCGTCATGACCTTCCTCTGGTTCGTCCTGCTCGTGGGCGTGCTCATCTTCGTGCACGAGCTGGGGCACTTCGTCTGGGCGAAGGTCTTCGGGGTGAAGGTGCTGCGCTTCTCGCTCGGCTTCGGTCCGCGCCTCTTCGGCTTCACGCGCGGTGAGACCGAGTACGTGATCGCGGCGATCCCGCTGGGCGGCTACGTGCGCCTGCTCGGCGAGCTGCCGGGCGACGTCGTCACCAAGAAGGACGAAGGGCGCTCGTTCGCGGAGCAGCCCCTCTGGCGCCGCGTCATCATCGTGCTCGCGGGGCCGGTGATGAACCTCGCGTTCCCGCTGCTCCTCTACTTCGTGGTGTTCCTCGGAGAGCGCGACATGTCTCCGCCGGTGATCGGCACGGTGCTGCCGGGCGCGCCCGCGGATGGCCACCTCATGCCCGGCGATCGCGTGCTCGCCGTCGATGGCAGCGAGGTCCGCACCTTCTACGAGCTGATGCAGCGCGTGGAGGGATCGATCGATCAGCCGATCGAGCTGACGCTCGAGCGTCGCCGGCAGCAGGTCGAGGCCGTCGTCACGCCGGTGCGCTCCACCGAGACGCGTGCGCTCGGCATGACGCGCGAGGTCGGCCGCATCGGCGTCTCGACACGGAGCCCGCTCGCGGTGATCGGCATCATCTCGCCCGCGAGCCCGGCCGCGTCGGCGCGCCTGCGCAGCTTCGATCGCGTCATCGCAGCGGGCGGTCGCCCGATCGAGCGCTTCGCCGATCTCGTCGAGGTGCTCGAGCCCAACCGCGGCGGCACCGTGCCGATCACGTACCTCCGCCCGCGCCGCTTCGACGGAGGCCTCGAGAACGTGCTCGAGCTCTCGTTCTACGAGCCGCACGTGGCGACGCTCACGCCCGAGCCGGGGCCCGGCAGTGGCGTCCTCCGCGCAGGCATCGAGTCCTCCGATCTCTACGTCGCCGAGGTCCGCGCGGGCTCGCCCGAGGCGGCCATCGGTCTGCGACCCGGAGATCGTCTGCTCGAGCTCGACGGCGAGCCGATCCGCCTCTTCGCGAGCTTCGTCGAGAGCCTCCAGACGAGCGAGCAGACCGAGCACGAGATCACGTTCCGCCGCGCCGATCAGGTGATCACGCGCCGCCTCGCGCTCGAGCGCGAGCAGGGCGAGACGGAGTTCGGCGAGCGCTTCGATCGCTACGCGATCGGCATCACGCACTGGGCACCGACGACGGTCGAGCCGCCGGTGCCCAATCCGTCGCCCGTCTCGTACGCGGCGCGCGAGTCCATCGCGGCGACGTGGGACATGATCGAGCTCACCGTCACCTCGGTGGTGCGCCTGGTCCAGGGGCGCCTCTCGGTGCGCAGCCTCGGTGGCCCGCTCTCGATCCTCGAGGGCACGCAGACGGCCGCGAGCGGTGGGCCGCTCGACTACCTCGCCTTCATGGCGTTCATCTCGATCAACCTCGGCCTGCTCAACCTCCTGCCGATCCCGCTGCTCGACGGTGGGCACCTCCTGTTCTTCGTCATCGAGGCCATCTCGCGCCGCCCGCTCGAGACGCGCGCGAGAGAGATCGCGAGCCTCGTGGGCTTCGGCGTGCTCGTGCTCCTCATGGTCCTCGCGTTCAAGAACGACGTGGAGCGTCGCTGGCCCGACATCGTCGAGACGTTCCAGGCGGACTGACGCGGCGCGAGGCGCGCCGTCTCGCGCCTCGGACGTATCGGGGGTAGGCCTCGGCCCCTCATGCACGGCCGTACCTCTCGTTCCTCCGATGTGCCCGCGAAGACGGGCCGCGAGCTCGCTGCGCGCGTGCTCTTCCGCGTGCTCGACGAGGAGGCGTGGGCCTCGCCCGCCCTCGACGGTGAGCTGTCGCGCGCGCGCCTGTCGCCGAGCGAGAGCGGCCGCGCGACCGACCTCGTCTACGGCGTGCTCCGCGTGCTCCCGGCGCTCGAGGCCGAGATCGATCGGCACCGGCCGCGTCGCGATCCGATCGAGCCCTTCACGCGCGCGTGCCTGCTCACGGCGAGCTACGAGCTGCTCCACACGCCCGAGAAGCCGTGGGCCATCCTCGACGAGACGGTCGGCCTCGTGCGACGCACGCGCGCCGAGGGGCTCTCGCGCTTCGCGAACGCGGTGCTGCGCAAGATCGCGAACGGCCGCCCCGCGGAGCCCTCGCGACCCACGCGCTTGTTCCTGCCCGCCTGGCTCGAGGCGCGTCTGGCGAGCGATCTCGGCCCCGACCGTGCGCGCGCGTTCGCGGGCGAGCGGCCGATGCCGCCGCCGACCACGCTTCGAGCGCGCGTGGCGCGCGAGGCGCTGGTGAGCGCGATCCGCGAGGCGCGCCCCGAGGCGGAGCTCACGCTGGGCGCGATGAGCGATCACGCGGTCCTCGCGCGCGGTGTGGGCGATCCGCGGCGCTTGCCGGGCTTCGATCGCGGCGACTTCGTGATGATGGACGAGGCGAGCCAGCTCGTGGCGCAGGCCGTGGGCGCGGCGCCCGGAGAGCACGTGCTCGACGCGTGCGCGGGCCGAGGCGGCAAGACGCTCGCGTTGCTCGACGACATGGACGGCCGTGGCGAGCTCGTCGCGTGCGACGACCACCCCGAGAAGCTCCTCCGCATGGACGACGAGCTCCGCAGGCTCGGCCGCGCGCCCTCGCGCGTGGAGAAGCGCGCGGTGGATCTCTCGGTGGGCCTCGGCGGCATCGCCGAGGGCAGCTTCGATCGCGTGCTCGTCGATGCGCCCTGCACGGGCCTGGGCACCGTGCACCGGCGCCCCGAGATCCTCCTCCGCGTCGGGCCCGAGGACGTGCCGCGGATGCAGGAGCTGCAGCGCGCGATCGCTCGCAACGCGGCGCGCCTCGTGAAGCGTGGTGGGCTCTTCGTGTATGCCGTGTGCTCGCCGACGAAGGCCGAAGGCATCGGCGTGATCGAGCCGCTCGTCCGCGAGCTCGGCCTCGAGCTCCTGCGAGAGCCCGTGGGACCGATCGCGCCCGACGACGACGGCGTCGTGCGCCTCGGCCCCTGGTGCGATCCGAGCGCGAGCTGCGACGCGTTCCAGATCCTGCGCCTGCGCAAGCGCTGAGGCTCGCGAGCGTCAGGCCACGACGAGGCAGTCGCCGCCGCGTCGCTTGGCCTCGAGGAGCGCGCCGTCGGCCGCGCGCATGATCAGCCCGAGATCGCCACGGCGGTCCGCGATTCCTGCCGAGATCGTGACCGCGTGCCGATGGCCGTCGTGCACGCAGGGTGCGAAGCGCACCGCGTCGAGGAGGGCGTCCGTGATCTCGACCGCCTCCGCGAGCGGGACCGAGTAGAGCACCGCGAGCTCGTCACCCCCGAGGCGGGCTGCGAGGCCGCGCGAGCCGAGCGTGCGCGCGATGGTGCGGCCGACGTGCGCGATCACCGCCGCGCCCGCGAGGTGGCCGTGTGCGTCGTTCACGCGCTTGACGCCGTCGATGTCGAGCAGCGCGAGCACGACCGGCGCGGACTCGTGGAGCTCGAGCGCGGTCGCCAGCTCGTCCTCGAACTTGCGGCGTGAGCAGAGCCCCGTGAGGTCGTCCTTGTGGAGGCGCTCCACGACGACCCGATCGAACTCGAGCTCGATCTCGCCGTGGAGCTCGATGCGAAGGAGCGTGTCGCCCACCCGGATCTCGTCCTGCGTGGCCACGACCTCGCTCGTCCGGGGGGACATCGCGCGTCCCGACAGCAGCGTCGGTCCCTCGCCGAGGTCCGTGATCCGCCAGCGATCGGGGCGTGACGTGGGCTCGACACCGAGGTGTCGCAGGCCGACACGTGGATCTCGCAGCCGCAGGCCCGCCTTCGGATCGCGTCCGATCTCGACGGAAGACGAGAGACGCACGCGCTCGCCGACCTGCGCACCCGTGAGCACCACGAGCACCGGCACCTGTGGCGGTGGCGGGGCCGAGCTCTTGCCGACGGCGCGGAGCGGCGCCGTGCGGAAGCCTTCGGGGGCGGTCTTGGCAGGCCTGCGCACGCGCCCGAGCGTAGCAAAGGGGCGCCTCGATCGACGCATCGCGTCGTGAGCGAGCGCGCGCGTGGTCGCGACGAGTGGCTCGATCGAGTCACGGGCCCCCGCCGGGGGCGCGTGCTAAGCCAGCCATCCTCGGACGAGCGGGGATGACGCGAACGACTTCCCTATCATCTGGCGCACGACTGACGGTGGATGTGTCCGGCACGGCCGACGACGAAGCGTCGACGGAGCGGGCCACGGCCGCAGCGATGCGCGAGCTCGAGAGCTTTCTCCACAAGAAGGAGGAGGCTCCGCGCCCGCATGCCGTGATCATCGGCAAGAGCCCGCCGATGATGGCGCTCTTCAAGACGCTCGACCGCATCAAGCAGAGCGACGCCACTGTCCTCGTCCTCGGTGAGAACGGCACGGGCAAGGAGCTCGTGGCCAAGAGCATCCACCAGTTCTCGCGGCGCGCCGCGAAGGCCTTCGTCGCCACGAACTGCAGCGCGTTCAACGACAACCTGCTCGAGAGCGAGCTCTTCGGTCATCGCCGAGGTGCGTTCACCGGCGCGGTGGCGGACAAGCCGGGCCTCTTCGAGGTGGCCGACGGCGGCACCTTCTTCATGGACGAGGTGGGTGACATGTCGCCCTCTCTGCAGGTGAAGGTCCTGCGCGTCATCCAGGAAGGCACGTTCATGCCCGTCGGTGGCACCGAGACCAAGAAGGTCGACGTGCGCATCATCGCGGCCACCAATCGCGACCTCGGCACGATGGTGAAGCAGGGCAGCTTCCGCGAGGACCTCTACTACCGTCTGCACGTCGTGCCGCTGCGCGTGCCGCCGCTCCGTGAGCGCCGTGACGCCGATGGGAGTCAGAGCGACGTGGAGGTGCTCGTCGAGCACTTCCTGAAGCGCCTCGCGAAGCGCGAGAAGCGCGACAAGGTCCTCACGCCGCGCGCGCTCGAGCGCCTGGTCGGCCACGAGTGGCCGGGCAACGTCCGGGAGCTCGAGAACGAGATGGAGCGCCTCTGGGTGCTCTCGGGCGACGACGTGATCATCGACGAGGATCTGCTGAGCCCCTCGATCGGACGTCGCCGCCTCGTGGCCAAGCCGAGCGTGCAGCCTGCGACACCGGTCGTGGCGGCCGCGACCGTGTCTGCGGGCGTGGCGCCGGGCGTGGGCGCGTCCGCCGTGGCACCCTCTGGGGTGAACGGTGCGCACACGGCGGGCGTCAACGGCAACACGGCCGCGCCGGACGCGTTCTCGCTCGACCCGGGTGTGTCGATGCCCGACGCCGTCGAGCGCCTCGAGCGCCGCATGATCGGCGACGAGCTGCGGAAGGCCCGCGGCAACAAGACGAAGGCGGCCGATGCCCTGGGCATCAGCCGGCGCAACCTGATCCGGAAAGTGCAAGCCTACGGTCTCGACGAAGTCGGGCGCCGTCGCGGGGAGAGCTGATGCCTGCTCTGGTTCTGATCGCCGAGTCCGATCCCTTCAACCTTCGCCTGCTCCAGGAGATCTGCGAGGCCGCAGGGCACACCGTGCTCACCGCGATGGATGGTGGCGCAGCGCTCGAGACCGTGGCGCGCAAGCGTCCGGACCTCGTGCTCGTCGACGTGGCGCTGCCCGCGTCCGACGACACGCTCACGGACGTGCCGAGCCTCGTGGCGCGGCTGGGCGTGCTCGGCCCCTCTCACGAGCGCGAGCGCCTCACGCTCGAGCCGCGTGACGAGCGTCGCGCGATCGACGTGCGCGAGACCCTTCCCGATGGCCTCGACGCGCTCGACCAGAGCGGTGGCCTCGAGGTGCTGCGTCTGCTCAAGAGCGACCAGAGCCTGTCGTCGATCCCCGTGCTGCTCACTGCGAACGATCGGGACGAGACGATCTGGCGCCGCGGCATCGAGCTGGGGGCCGAGGACTACCTCGCGCGTCCCTACCGCGTGTTCGAGATCCACCAGCGCGTGCGCAACACGCTGCGGCGCGCGCTCCTCGAGCGCATGCAGCGCGACGATGCCGGTGGCCCGCTCGACGACGCGATGCAGCGCGCCGGCAACGCGGCGCAGCTGCCGCTGACGCTCGAGTACGAGATGACGCGCGCGATCCGCTTCGATCACGCGCTCGCGTGCATCGCGCTGAGCTGCACGAGCCTCGAGCACGTGCGCGACGCGGGCGGCGATGGCGCCGCCGAAGCGCTGATGACCACGCTGATCGGCAACGTTCGTCAGTGTGTGCGGACGATCGATCACGTGTTCCGCGCGGGAGAGCGAGAGCTCGTCCTCGTGCTGCCCGAGACGAGCGCGAGCGAGGCGGAGGTGGTCGTGCACCGCCTCGAGCAGCGTGCGCGCCAGAGCACGCTCGCGCCGTACGCGTTGCGCGACACGACCGTGCGCGAGGCGAGCCTGCTCGTCGGCGTCGCGGGCCGCGTCGAGGGCAGCCACGCGTGCGGCCTCGAGCTCCTCGCAGCGGCGCGCCGAGAGCGCCGCACGCTCAGCTGATCGTCTCGGGCCCTCGTCGTCTCGAGGGCCGTCGTCTCGGAGGGCCGTGCGGTCCCGCCGTCATGCCCGCGGGGCGCGACGGCGGCGGACGGCGAGCACGAGCGCGAGCGTCGCGACCAGGCCGAAGGGTGCACCGCGATCCGAGCGGGGCACGGCGCAGCCGCATGCGCCGCCGGTGAGACCTGCGGGGCGTGGGCCCGCGTCGGGGCCTGCGTCGCCGGCGACCACGGATGCATCGCGGCGGCCCGCGTCGTTCGGGCCTGCGTCGAGCTCGATCGCCTCCGCCGTGACGGGCACGCGCACCAGAGGCTGATCCGGATCGTTGGTCCGCAGCGTCAGCGTCTCGGACAGCATGCCCTCCGTGCTCGGCGCGATCATCACGCCGAGCGTGGCCTCGCTCGCCGGAGGCACCACGACGCGGGGGCTCGAGACCATCAGCGTGTCGGGCAGGGTGTCCACGGTGACGACGAGCTCGGCCTCGCCGCGGTTGCGGATCGTGAGCGACTCGCTCGCGACGTCGCCGACGATCAACGTGCCCGCGTCGAGGTTCGTGGGCGAGATGGTGATGTCGGGCAGCGGCACGTGCACCGTGTCGGGATCGAACATCGTGGCCGTCGTGGTCCGCACGATCGGCACCGGGATGTCGATGCCCACGAGATCGAAGCGACGGCCGAGCAGCTCGACGAACACGTTGGGCCGCACGACGATGTCGCCCTCGTACGCGATCGTGCCCTCGGGTCGCACGACGACGTCCTCGGAGCCACCGAAGCCGTCCGGGGGCGGCCAGTACTGCACCACCGCACCTTCGCGATCGATCGGCCCCCGCGCGTCCTGGATGAGGATGCGGTCGGTCTGGTAGCTCGTCGTGAGATCGCCCGTGAGCGAGACCGCGAAGCCGCCGTCGAGGCCGGGGATCGACGTGCCGATGATCGAGGAGAGCCCGACCTCGAAGACGTTCACCATCTCCGTCGTGTCGCGGACGCTCACCGGCCGCGGCATCGCGCCGGGCAGCACGAACGGATCGAACATCGCCTCGTCGACGAGGCGCAGATCGCGGAACGGGACGAACGGGATGTCGCCCTCCCACTCGTAGCGCGTGCCCGCGATCTCGGCGGAGAAGCGCATGCGCGCGACGATCTCGAGGCCCCACGCCATGCGCAGGCGTCCCTGACCGGGGCGACCGGGCGTCGCCATGGAGAGGCCGAAGGGCCAGTAGGTCGCGAGCGTCCCGCCGAGCTCGACCTCGGTCTCGCCCATGAAGAACAGCGCGAAGCGCACCTGGATCGGCGAGCTCGCCGGCACCCAGCCGCTGTCGAGCGAGACGCTCGGCAAGCGCATGTCGAGGTAGTCGAAGTCGATGTCGGCGCGGTGGCAGCCGACGGCGTCCGGCGGGCAGTCCTGCGCACGGCTCGTCGCGGGCGCGCCGGCCACGAGGAGCGAGCCGACCAGAGCGAAGGCGAGGGCGAGGAGGCGAAGACGCGCCGGGACCAGCGAGATGCGCATCCGACGAGGGTACGCGAAGCCGTCGCTGGTCCAGAAGTGCCGTGCGCGACGCGTCTCGCGAGGAGGCCCGTCGATCAGCGCGCGAAGGTCTTGCGCATGTGGACGCGCTCTGACCAGTCGAGCCCCGCAGCGCGCTGCTGGTCCGTCACCGCGCGCAGGGCCGGGGACCATGCGTGCTCGGGCACGACCTCGAAGCCGAAGCGCGTGTACCAGGGCGCGTTCCACGCGACGTCGCGCTGCGTGTTGAGCACGACGGAGCGCGCCCCTCGTGCGCGGGCGTCCTCGAGGGCCTGCGCGAGCAACGCGGTGCCGATCCCGCGGCGACCGTGGGCGACGGCGACGCTGAGCTGGCCGATGCAGGGCTCGCCATCGATCGCGCCGAGCAGCACCCAGCCCACGACCTCGCCGTCGAGCTCGGCGACGGTGATGCGACCTTGCTCCACGAAGCGGCGGGCGTGCTCGTCGGGGATCACGTCGCTCGGAGGCGCGCCCGGCCTCGCCTCGAAGCGCGAGTCCGCGTCGCGCTCGACCTGCTGGAGGCGCGCGACCTCGGTCGCGCGCGCAGGCCGCAGGACGAGGCTCATCGCGGCGATCAGCCCCAGTCGAGCACGACCTTGCCGCTCCGCCCCGAGCGCATGGTCTCGAAGGCCTCGGCGTACTGGTCGATCTTGAAGCGGTGCGTGAGCACCGGCTTCACGTCGAGGCCGCTCTGGAGCATCGCCGTCATCTTGTACCAGGTCTCGAACATCTCGCGGCCGTAGATGCCCTTGAGGATCAGGCCCTTGAAGATCACCTGGTTCCAGTCGATCGTGACGCCTGCCGGCGGGATGCCGAGGATCGCGACGCGGCCGCCGTGGTTCATCGCCTCGAGGAGGCCTTCGAACGCGGGCCCGTTGCCGCTCATCTCGAGGCCCACGTCGAAGCCCTCGGTCATGCCGAGCTCCTTCATCACGTCGGGGATGCTCTGCTCCTTCACGTTCACGGCGCGCGTCGCGCCCATCTTCTTCGCGAGCTCGAGGCGGTAGGGGTTCACGTCCGTGATGACGACGTGGCGAGCGCCGACGTGGCGACAGATCGCGACCGCCATGCAGCCGATGGGGCCGGCGCCGGTGATCAGCACGTCCTCGCCGACGAGATCGAACGAGAGCGCCGTGTGCGCGGCGTTGCCGAGCGGATCCATGAAGGCCGCGACCTCGTCGGGGATCGAGTCGGGCAGCTTGAACGCGTTGATCGCGGGAAGGACCAGGTACTCGGCGAACGCGCCCGGCACGTTCACGCCGACGCCCACCGTGTTGCGGCAGAGGTGTCGCTTGCCCGCGCGGCAGTTGCGGCAGTGGCCGCACGTGATGTGGCCTTCGCCGCTCACGCGATCGCCGATCGAGAAGCCGCTCACGTGGCTGCCGATCTCGACGACCTCCCCCGCGTACTCGTGGCCCACGTGCATCGGCACGGGGATGGTCTTCTGGGCCCACTCGTCCCAGTTGTAGATGTGGATGTCCGTGCCGCAGATGGCGGTCTTCTTGATGCGGATCTTCACGTCGTTCGGGCCGACGGCCGGCACCGGCGCCTCGGACATCCAGATGCCCTCCTTGCGCTCGAGCTTCGAGAGGACACGCATCGTCGTCGTCATGCGCGGAGGTATCGGCCGTCCGTCACGCGCTGGCAAGGTCCGCAACGCACGACGCGCCCGTGTCGCGCTGCGTCATCAGACGTGATGAGAGCGCGAGGAGATCGCGGGTCGTCGGGGACGCCTCGCGGCGGGGTGAGCGGAGCTCACCCCAGGAGCGCGCGAGAAAGCGAGGCTCGGCGAGCGTCGAGGAGGGGGAGTGGGGGGAGCTGCTCCCCCGGCCGCGCCGAAGGCGCGATGACAGAGTCAGCCGGGCATCTCGAGGCGGGTGAGCAGGCCGACGAGCTCCTGGCTCACGCCGCCGCCCGGGGTCGTGCGGGCGGCGCGGCGCTCGTGCTCGGGCGTCTGCGGACGCGCGACGAGGTGGATGCGCGCGCCCAGGCGTGCCGGCAGCGCGAGATCGAGCTCGAAGATGTCGCCGCAGACGAGGGTGTTCTCGGGGCGCGTCCGCGTCTCGTCCCAGATGCGCGTGAGCGCGTCGAAGTAGTGACCTCGGCGCAGGTGGATGGGGCGCGACAGACCGGGGATCTGCGTGGTCGTCGGGACCTCGGCCCAGAGCTCCTTCCACGGCTGGCTCGAGCGCTCGGGCTCGGCGATCACGAATTTGCGCGCGTCACCGCGCACCGAGATCCGATCGAGGCCCTCGGGCGCGAGCTCGCGCAGCTTCGCGAGCACGTGCTCGGTCTGCGAGTTCGTCACGACGAAGACAGGCACGCCGCTCGCGACGCACGCCTCGACCACGCGCCGCGCGTCGTTGCGAAAGACGTTGCGCGACTTCGGGTAGTTCTCCTTGTAGAGCGCCTGCAGCATGTCCGTGCGCGCGCCCACGCCCAGGCCCAGCTCGCTCAAGAGCAGCTGCGCGATGGTCGTCGTCATGATGTACGGGTCGGCGTGCGAAGGCGCGACGATCGTGCCCTCGTACTCCCAGCCGTAGTGATCCGGGTCCGCCTCGACGCGCGACGCGAGCGCGGCCCAGCGGGTGTCTGCGGCCTCACCGACGCGCGCCCTCAGGCCCTCGCGGAAGCCGCTGACGAAGGGGACCGCCTCGTCGTCGACGCGGGTGAAGGTTCCATCGAAGTCGAGGACGATGCACTCGGTGCTGCTCATGCAATCTCGCTGTCGTCGTGCCGCTTCGCGGCGCGAAGGAGGGGCACCCGGGCCCGGTCGTCGGACGGGGCGGGGACGGGGGGATAGCAGAACGCCGATGGGATCAGCTACCTTTTCTCCATGCGCGCACGGAACGAAGTCCTCCGGGTCGGAAGCGTCGTTGCGATGGGGCCTGCGACGATCGGCGCGGTGGCGCTCGGAGCCCTGGCGTCGAGCACGCTCGGCTGCAGCCACATGGAGCGCCGCTACCTGACGCCCGAAGGCGCGTCCGTGTACGCGATGGCGTTCGCGCCCGACACGGCGCCGTTCTTCATGGGCGAGGAGGAGAACCTCTACCTCATCGAGACGCCGGTCGAGCTCCCGATCCGTCCACCGACGGCGGCGGAGGAAGCGGCGCTCGGCGACATGCCGTGGGTGCAGCGCGGCGACTACGAGGTCGAGCTGACCTTCACCGTGCGGAACCTCGACACGGAGAACGCGCGCTTCGTGGGCGTGACGCTCAACGGCGTGAGCACCGAGTTCGAGTACCTGCCGGGCTTCACGGTCGACGAGGACGACGTGATCCCCGACTTCTCCCAGTGGGAGCGCACGTACGTGCTCGAGCCCGGCGAGAGCCGCACGGTCACGGTGCGTGAGGAAGAGATCTCCGAGATCGCGGTGGACCTCGCGTCGGCGACCAGCTCGCCCGAGTGCGAGCTGATGGCGAACAGCATCGTCTACTTCATGAACCAGTCGGGCATCGAGCCGCGCACGAGCGCGTGCGTGCCGCCCGTCGTGCCGGGCCTGGTCGCGGTGAAGCTCGGCCTCCGCTCGGTGGGCGCCGAGCCTCCTCCGATCGCGATCGAGGCGAGCGCCCGCGTGCGCGACGTGAACGACCGCGTCGCGTCGCCGGGGCAGCCAGAGTGGATGCCGCCCGAGCCCGTGGTCTTCACGCCGCCGCCTCCTCCCGAAGAGTGAGCGCACGCCGCAGCGACACGATCGATCGACGGCGGACGCGTGACCACGAAGCACACTCCGGGGCGCCGACGAGGCGCCTACACGCAGGCTGCGCGCGTGCTGGCCATCCTCGAGCTCGTGCGGCGCGAAGGGGCGCCCGTGCCGCTCGCGCGCATCGCATCGCAGTTCGGCCTCTCGGAGCGGCAAGCGCGGCGTGACGTGTCCATGCTCGCCGAGGCCGGGCACGGCGTGCGCACGATCATCGTCGAGGGCCGCAGCGCCGTCGTGTCCACCGAGCCCGACGCGTTGCAGCTCACGGCGCGTGAGCGGATGCTGCTCGCCGGCCTCGGGGGCCTCGCCGCGCAGCTCGGTCCCGGCGCCGTGGGCGAGGAGCTGCGCGGGGCACTGCACAAGCTCGCGCTGAGCGCGCGCGAAGAGCGTGAGGAGCCGGTGACGCTCGTGCCTGCGCCGCTGCCGCTGGCGAGCGCGGGGCTCGGCGAACGGCTCGATCGCATCGAACAGGCCATTCGGGATCGCAACGAGCTCCGTGTGCGCCTGTCGACCGATCGCGAGGACGCGCGCGTCGCGACGTTCCTGCCGTACACGATCGTGCTCCATCCGAGCGGCCCTCACGTGGTCGGACGATGGGATCCGGCCGAGCCCGTGCGCGCGGTGCCCATCGAGCGCCTCACGCACGTCGAGATCGCGCCCGGCACCGTGGTCGCAGCGCCGCAGACGCTCGATCTCTTCCGAGTGTTCGAGGCGCCTCGCGCTCCGGCGTCTCGCGCGGCGCACTCGTGACCCGGCCGCGTGGCACCACGGTCCTCGCGCGCGTCGCGGGGCTCGCTCTGCTCGTCCACGCGCTGGGGATCTCGCTCGCGCTGCTCGCGCCGAGCGCGGCCCGCGCACAGCCACGACCCAACGTGGTGCTCGTCCTCGCCGACGACCTCGGGCGCGCGGAGATCGGCGCGCACGGACAGACGCGGCTCCGCACGCCTGCGCTCGATGCGCTCGCGATGCGCGCGGCGGTCTTCGAGGCGGCGTACTCGAACGCACCGGTCTGCGCGCCGTCGCGCTGCTCGATCCTCACGGGCCTGCAGGCCGGGCACTGCCCCGTGTTCGAGAACGACGAGCCCAACCTCCCGCTCGAGAGCCGCGACCCGACGATCGCGGAGCTGCTCGCGCAGGCGGGCTACCGCAGCGCGATGGTCGGCAAGTGGGCCCTCGGTGGTGAGCTCGACGACGGCACGCCATGGAACGTGCAGAGCGCACCGTGGCGCGTGGGCTTCACCGACGTCTTCGCGGTGCTCGACCAGGAGATCGCCCAGGACCACTACCCGGGCTGGCTCTGGAGCGCGCGCTCGGGCGCGCCGAGCGTCGAGGTGCTCGCGGGAAACGCCGAGGGCGCGCGCGCTCGCTACGCGCCGGATCTCTTCTCCGAGCGCGCGCTCGCGTTCGTTCGCGAGGCGCCCGAGCCCTTCTTCCTCTACCTCCCGACGACGCTGCCCCATCGCGAGCTCGTCCCTCCGCCGGGCAGCGAGGCCGATGCGAGCGACGCCGACGCGACGTACGCCGCGATGGTCGAGCGCCTCGATGCGCACGTCGGTGCGCTGCTCGAGGCCCTGGCAGCGCGGGGCATCGCCGGGCGGACGCTCGTGGTGTTCACGAGCGACAACGGGCCCAACGCGATCGACGGCCACACGCTCGAGCGCTTCGCGTCTCGAGGCGAGCTCCGCGGACAGAAGCGGGACCTCTACGAGGGAGGCATCCGCGTGCCTCTCCTGGTCGCGGGGCCCGGTGTGCGGGCGCGTCGGATCTCCGAGCCCGTGATGCTCGCGGATCTGCTGCCGACGTTCACGAGCCTCGCCGGTGCGCCCACGCCCCCCACGATCGACGGACGCTCGCTGGTCTCGCTCCTCGCGAACGAGGTGGTGCCGTCCGAGCCGCTGCACGATCACCTCTACTTCGAGTGCAACGAGCGCCGCGGTGGCATCGAGGAGCTCACGCGACGCGCGGTGCGTCAGGGGCGCTGGAAGTGGGTGCGTCGCGGCCAGCGCGACGAGCTGTACGACCTCGAGGTCGATCCCTCGGAGCGCACGGACCGGGCGGGCTCCGAGGTGGAGATCGCGTCACGCCTGGCGGCGATCGCGGAGCGCGATGATGCGCCGCGCGTCGCCATGGCGGCCCCCGCGCTCCGTGTGCGCGCGAACGGCGTCGAGGACTCCCGGCCGCTCCGCACGGACGGCCCGACACCGCTCCTGGTCCTCGACCCCGGCGACGTCGAGGACGACGGTCGCAGCTGGCCGCAGCGCCTCGAGGCGCCCGAGCTCGTGGCGACCCTGAACGGGCCGGAGCTCGTGCGCGCCGAGCGGAGCCACCTGCGCTTCGACCGCGAGGGCCACGATCACGTCGTCGTGCCTTCGCACCCGGCGCTCGCGGTGTTCGGCCGTTCCTTCTCGCTCCGCGCGGTGCTGCGCGTCGGTCGCCTCGCCGCGCGTGCGGAGGCCGACGAGCGTCAGTGGCTCGTGCTCGCGAAGCCCACGGGCGTGCACGACGACAACGCGAGCTTCGGGCTCCTCGTGCAGGGCGGCGATCTCGGCTGCGCCGAGGAGGCGCCTCACGCGTGCACGGGCCGCGAGATCGTCGTGGTGTTCGGCGATCCGCGCCTCGAACCGGCGCGGCCCATCGTGCTCGCGAGCACGATCACGATCGACGACGACGCGATGCACGAGCTCGTGCTGCACGTCGATCGAGAGCGCGGTCGGCTCGAGCTCGTGCTCGACGAGCGGCGCGAGAGCATTCCCTTCTTCGTCTCACCCGGCATCGGGGCGGAGGCCCCGATCGTCATCGGGGCGCACCACGACGCGCGCGGCCGCTTCGATCACGGCTTCGCCGGTGAGCTGCATCGCCTCGTGCTCGCGGAGGGGCAGGCGACCGACCGAGACCTGCGTCGCCTCCAGAGACTGTCTGCGCCGCGGCACCTGCGTGTGGAGCTCGGTGCGCTCACGCTGGGAGAGACGCCGCGGATCGCCCTCGAGCTCGAGAGCCTCGCGCTGCCGGGCGCGCACTGGATTCGCTCGGAGATCGAGCTCGATCGGGACGCGCACGCCTCGCTCGAGGGCACGGCCAGCGCCGTGCTCTTCGGCGGAGATCGCCTCGAGATCGGCGTGCTGCTCGCGCCCGCGCGGCAAGGGCGCTTCGCGGCGGACCTGACGGTGCGCGCGCTGCGCGGTCGCGCGGGCACGTTGGTGGAGGGCGCGCCGGTGCGTGTGCACGTGCGCGCGACGGTCCACGCGCGTGAGGTCGAGCGTGTCGCGGGTCCCAGCGTCGGGCTCGGCCTCGCGCGGGGCCTGGGCCTCGGCGCGGGGGCCGTGCTCCTCTTCGTGTCGATCGCGGCGTGGCGGGCACGTCGCGCGCGCTGAGCACGCCGACGGCGCGGCGCCGCTCACTGCGGCGAGACGCTCGGCTGCTCGGGCTGCCACAGACGCGCGGCGCAGTGACCGTTCTGGCAGAGGCAACCGCCGCCGCAGTCGATCGTGCCGCCCTGGCAGTCGGCCGTGCACATCACGTCGGCGCACGTCGGCGCGTTGGCCTGCGCGACGCACGCGGCGGCGTGGCAGCACGCGGCGGGGACGCAGTCGGCGTCGGTGGTGCACGCATCGCTCCCCTCGACGACGTTGCCGCCGCTCGAAGGCTGAGGATCGGCCACCACGATCGGCTCGCTCGAGCCGCTCGATCCCTGGCCGGAGCTGCTCTCTCCGCTCGTCTGCGAGGAGCCGCAGGCGACCGCGGCGAGCGAGAGCAGGAGAGCGACGGCGAGCTGGATGCGCATGTCGGGCCTTTCGAGTGAGGACGTTGCGAGGCCCGGCTTCTACCACGCGGCAACGCGTCTCGTGGCCGGCCCGCAGTGTCGACCGAAGGGTCCGACGCCGCGGAGCCTTCTGGTATTCTCGCGCCCTCGTGAGCGACCCCAGCGGACCCAAGAACGATCGCCCCTCGATGCCTCGCGCGTTTCCGCGAGCCTCGCTGCCGGGCACGCCCGCTCCGATGCCGCGCACCTCCATCCCGTCGGGCACGCTCGCGTCGAAGCCGAGCCCGCAGGGCGCACCCCCTCCGCTGCCTGCCAAGGGAGCTCCGGTGCGAGACGAGGTCACGCATCCGATCGATCTCACGGAGGTGAAGGACGTCACGAGCGAGCGACCCGCAGGGCACGTGTCGGTCGAGGCCCGTGTGCGCGCGCCGAGCCGACGACCGCACCTGCCGGACGACAGCGATCTGCCGCCGCCGCGTCCGCGCCTCGAGGTCGTCGAGAGTCAGCCGGCGCCGCCGCGCGCGGGCCCCATGCCCATCGTGGCGCTCGGGGAGCGATCCTCGCGCACGCCACGCTTCGCTGCGCCGCCGCCGCTGCTGCGTCCCGACGAGCGAAAGGCCGCGGAAGCGAAGGCCAAGGCGGAGTCCGAGGCGAAGGCCGAGGCAGACGCCAAGGCGAAGGCCGAGGCAGACGCGAAGGCGAAGGCCGAGTCGGACGCGAAGGCGAAGGCCGAGTCGGACGCGAAGGCGAAGGCCGAATCGGACGCGAAGGCGAAGGCCGAGTCGGACGCGAAGGCGAAGGCCGAGTCGGATGCGAAGGCGAAGGCCGAGTCGGACGCGAAGGTGAAGGCCGAGTGGGACGCGAAGGCGAAGGCCGAGGCCGAGGCGCGGCTCGTTGCGGTCGCGGAGCAGCGCGCGCGGCCTCCGACGGTCACGCCGCCGGGGCTCTCGTCGAGCGGGCGTGGCTCCATCCCACCTGCGTCCAACCCGGGCTTTCTCATCCCTCGACCGCTCTCCTCGCCCGGCGTGGTCGCGGCGGTGGGCCCAGCGCTCTCCGATGCCGACGCGCTCCGCGAGCGAGTCGCTGCGCTCGAGGTCACGGCGAACGCGGCGCGATCGATCGCGAGCCGGCTCGCCGATCAAGTCACGGACGCGAGCAAGCGATCGACCGAGCACGGGCCGCGCATCGCGGAGCTCGAGCGAGAGCTCGCAGCGCTGCGCGACCGGCAGGCGCGTGAGCTCGACGAGGTCCGCGCGCGCGCGGAGCGGCCGCTGTCTCTCGAGGCGCTCGAGAAGCGTGTGGAGGCGTCGGTCGCGACCCACGAGGCGAGCCGCACGCTGCTCCAGGCGCTGCGCGTGGAGGTCGATGCCCACACGCGCGCGTTCGATGCGCGCAAGATCCGCATCGATGCGATCGAGCACGAGCTCTCCACGCTGCGAGGCGATCACCACCTCGCGGAGCTGCGTCGGGCGATCGAGCGCCTCGACCTGCGGATGGCCGCGCTCGAAGAGAGCGTCAGCGCGCTGCGCGTCGAGGTGGCGACGCGCGCCGTCGTCGCCGCGCCGCTGGGCCCGCCGCGCGAGGGGACTCCCGAGGAGTCTCGTGCCGCCGTGGCTGCGTCCGCGGCCGCGCCTGCGCCGACCGAGGGCGTCGAGGCGCTCGGGCGCATCAAGGGCGTCGGCCCCAAGACGGCCAAGGCGCTCTTCGAGGCGGGCGTGCGCTCTCTGGCGGACGTCGCCGGCTGGGACGACGCGGACTTGGTGCGCATCGCCGAGGTGCTCGGCAAGAAGCCGGCGCAGCTCAAGAAGGCCGGCTGGAGCGCGGCCGCGCGTGCGCTCCTCGAAGGGGAGACCGACTCGGGGTCGTGAGCACGGACGTCGACGTGCTCCTCGCCGGTGCCGGCGCCGCGGGCCTCTCGCTCGCGGTGCGTCTGTCCGCGCGCACGGATCTTCGCGTGCTCGTGATCGACGCGCGCCCGGGCCCGAGCGACGACCGGACGTTCTGCTTCTTCCGCGGGCGTTCACATCCGTTCGAGCGCGCCATCGCGCGTCGCTACGCGACGGTGCTCGTCCGAGACGCGCGTCACGAGGTGCGTCGCACGCTCCGCGAGCACCCCTACGAGGAGCTGCCGGGGCTGTCGTTCGCCGAGCTCGCCCTCGACACGATCTCGAAGAGCGCGCGTGTGCGCGTGCAGTGGGGCACCGCGCTTCGTTCGTTCGGCGAGCGGGGCGATCGTGTGATCGTGGAGACGACGCGAGGCTCGGTCTCGACGCGCCTCTTCGTCGACGCGCGCGGAGGGCGCGCACACGCGCATGCCGCACGCACCGAGTCCGACGCGGACGTGCGCTGGCTCCAGCACTTCGTTGGTCACGTGGTCCGGACGGAGCGGCCGATCTTCGAGCCCGGCGTCGCGACGCTGATGGACTTCGACGTGCCGCAGGACGAGGGACCGCACTTCGTCTACGTCCTGCCGACCGATGCGCACGAGGCGCTCGTCGAGGACACGTACTTCTCGGCCGCGGTCCTGCCGCGCGCTCGCTACGAGGCCGGGATCACCGCGTGGCTCGACCGTCAGGGTGCGGGTGCGTTCGAGGTGCTCCGACGCGAAGCGGGCGCGATCCCGATGGTCACCGCGCCGCACCGCGCGCTCGCCCGCTCGCGGGTCGTGGCGCTCGGCCAGCGGAGCGGCGCTGCGAAGGCGTCGAGCGGCTACGCGTTCCAGTTCATCCAGCGCCAGTGCGACGTGCTCGCAGACGTGATCGCGGCGACCGAAGGTCGCGAGGCCCTCGCGTGGACGCCGCCACGCTCGGTGGTCGCGACGTTTCTCGACCGCGTGTTGCTCTCGTTCCTCCGCTCGAACCCCACGCGGGCCCCGGAGGTCTTCGTGCCGCTGTTCGACCAGGTGCCGGCGGACGCCCTCGCGCGCTTCCTCTCCGAAGAAGGGAGCGCCGCCGATCACCTCCGGGTCATGGCGGCCGTGCCGCGCGCCGCCGTGCTCGGCGAGGCCCTGCGCTCACGCGCGCTCTGGCTCCGCTCGCGCTGAGCCGCGAGGCTCGGGCGATCGTCTCGCGCGCTCACTCTCCGATGGCGCGGCGCCGTCGGGCCTCGGCGAT
The DNA here is from genome assembly GCA_044376125.1 of Sandaracinaceae bacterium. Taxonomy (GTDB): domain Bacteria; phylum Myxococcota_A; class Polyangia; order Polyangiales; family Sandaracinaceae; genus JAFLCL01. The sequence continues at coordinate 22,139 of JBILLJ010000045.1, read as the reverse complement.
GCGGTGGTCGATGCGGGCCGCGAGGAGGTCGAGGCGCGCGCGCACGAGCAGCGTCTGCGCGTCGATCACGACGAGGCTGTTGCCTCGGCCCACGCGGTACACCGCGCTCGCTTGTTCGAGCGCCCGCTCGGCCGCGTGCACCTGTGCTTGGCGTGTCTCGGTCGCGAGCGTCGCATCGGCGAGCGCGCGGTGGGCATCGACCACCTCCGCGCGGATGCCTTCACGCGCCACCTCACGGCTCTCGCGGATCGCCTCGATCCGCGACTCGAGGCTCCGCTGCGAGACGTCGGCGCCGAGCGCGTCCGCGAGCTGCCAGCTCGCCTGCGCGCCGAGCTGCCACGTGAAGTCGAAGCGCTCGGTCTGCGGCACGTAGCGCGGGTTCGGGTTCGCGAGCAGCGCCTCGCCGACGACGTCGACGCGCGGGATCATCCCCGCGAGCGAGATCGTGCGCTGCGCTTCGTTCGCCGAGAGCTGTGCATCGAGCGCGCGCAGCTCCGGGCGCGTCGCGAGGGCGGCGGTGACGTCGTCCTCGAGCGAGGCGGACGACGAGACCGGATCGAGCCGATCACCGATTCCGTCGGACAGCCGATCGACGTGCATGAGCGTGCGCAGCCGATCGCTGGCGGCATCGCGCGCATGCGCCGCGGTCCCCACGAGCTCCTGCATTCCAGCGACCTGCGCCTCCGCGCGAGCCAGATCGCTCTCGAGCACGATCCCTGCGCCCACGAGGCGCCGCGCGTCGTCGCGGTGGGCCTCGGCGGCAGCGAGCGCCTGCTCCGCCACCACGACGCTGATGCTCGCGCGTGCCCAGCTCCAGTAGAGCGTCTCGGCCTCGAGCGCGAGCCGGCGCTCGGTGACGTCGACGAGCGCCTCGGCCGCATCCGCGCCGTGCTCGGCGGCGTCGTGGCCGGGCATCACCCGCAGGAAGTAGTCGGTGACGGGGATGACGACCTGCGCGCGGATCTGCGTCTGGTCGAGGATCACGGGGAACTGGAGCGGCACCGCGACGAGCGGTGATCCAGCAGGGATGAGGCCTCGCGTGCTCTGATCAGCGGGCGCGGCCAGCACACCGAGGGTCGGCGCGGTGATGTCCGAGAGGCGCGCGTAGCCGATCGACAGGCCCACGCGCGGCACGTAGTTGTACGTGGCCCGATCGATCTCGGCGCGGGCGGCTGCGAGGTCCGCGAGGCGCGCGCGCCGATCGTGGCTGCTCTGCACGATGGCCTCCACGACGTCCGCCGCGCGCAGGCCGCCGGGGACGCCGAGCCGTTCGTCGAGGCTGGGGGCCGGGGCCACGACGCGCGCGTCGATCGAGCCCGACGGGCTCGAGATCGCCTCGGTCGCCTCGGGGGCCTGTGCCTCCGCGATGGAAGGAGCGACGAGCGCGCCGAGCAGAAGCACGCTCCCCTGCGTGAGGGCGCGGGCGCGGTGGGGGCGCGGGGAGGTCGGGCGCATGGGGATGCGGCGCGTGGGCATGCCGTGCCCACAGCACCGTCCATGCCGGCTCCGTCACCCGCCGAACGCGCACGAATCGACTGCTTTGCGGATCGAGGTGTCGGAAAGCCGGCGCGTCGTCGTCCGGGATTCCGAACGCCGTCCCCCAGCGCGCCGAAGGCGCAGCAACACGGAGCGACGCGCGGAGCAGGGCCTGCCTGTTCCGCGCGTCGCTTGCGATCCCGCTCTCGTCAGACGCGCACGATCTGCACTTCGTTGAGCGCCGTGCGGCCATTGCCCCCGCGCGCGATCTGCGAGATGAGGTCCACGCCCGCGATGGCCTGGCCGAACACCGCGTGCTTGCCGTCCAGGTGCGGCGTGGGCACCTCGCAGAGGAAGAACTGCGAGCCGTTCGTGTTGCGTCCCGCGTTCGCCATCGAGAGGATGCCGGGGCCCGTGTGGCGGAGCTTGGGGTGGATCTCGTCGGCGAAGCGCCAGCCCGGCCCACCAGTGCCGGTGCCGAGCGGGCAGCCGCCCTGGATCATGAACTCGGGGATCACGCGGTGGAACGACGTGCCCGAGTAGAGCGGGCGCGTCGTGCGCTGGCCCGTCTTGGGATCCGTCCACTCGACCTTGCCCATCGCGAGCGCGACGAAGTTCGCGACCGTCCGCGGGCACTCGGCCTCGTGGAGCTTGACCGTGATGTCGCCGGCCGACGTCTTGAAGATCGCGCGCAGCTCGCCGTTGCCAGGGACCATGTCCGCGACCGACGGTGCGGGCGTATCGGGGTTCAACATGAAGAGCACCTCCAGAAAGGGTGCCGGAGGCTACACCACGCCTCGCGATGCGCACGACCCCCGCGCTCGGCGCTCACGAACCGACACCGCTCGAGGAACGGCGCGGCGCTCAGCGCACGGCGAAGACGACGCCCGCGTGGATCTCGTCGGACGGTGACCACGCCGCGAGCTCGGGCGGCGCAGGCACACGATCGAGCCCGTTCGCGGCAGCGAGGGCCGCGTCGTCGAGCTGGTCGTGCCCCGCCGATCCACACACGCGGCTGCCGAGCACCCGGCCGTCGTTGCCGATGCGAATGCAGAGCTCCACGCGGCCACCCACGCCGGCGCGCTCGAGCGCGCGCGGATAGCGGGCCCGGCCACCGAGCATGCCTTCGAGGGATCGCACGTAGGCGCGGCGCGCACGGCGTCGATCCGCGTCCGAGGGGCCGCTCACGCCGCCCACGCCGCTGCCACCCGCGCCGCGCCCGACGCCCTCTCCCGTTCCCCCGGTTCGGCCGCCAGGCATGCCACCCGCCGCACCGAGATCCATCGCGGGCCCCGAGCCTCCCTGCGCGGCCATCACCTCGGCGGGCGGCGCGGGCTCCTCGCCGAACACATCGTCGAGCGAGGGCGGCGCGGCCGTCGGCTCCGGCGGCGGCGCTGCGGCAGGCTGCACCTCGGGACGCGGCGGCTCGACCGCGCGGATGCGCGGCGCCGGAGGCGTGAGGACCGGCTCGGGCTCCGGCTCGGGCGCGGGGGGAGGGATCACGGCCGGCTCCGCCGCGGGGGCCAGCGGCGGAACCTCGATCTCGACGAAGCTCTCCTCCGCGAGGGCGAGCACGGGGATCGGGCCGAGCGCGCCGAGGGCGAGGGCCACGAGCACGTGGGCCACCACGGACACGCCGAGGATCGGGGCGATCGGGCTCGACACCTCCGCGGACGCCGGGATCGATCGCGAAGCCACGCGGGCGACCACGGGCGGGACGGCCGGAGCCAGCTCCTGGCTCATCACGTCAGCGTCGGATGCGGTGTCGGCGCGAGGCGGCATCGTGGGTCGTTGCGAAGAGAAACGAGAGTCGTTGTCTTCGATTCAACGAGAATCGTTCTCACGATGCTGAAGGACCTGCCCGTGCGGGTCAAGCGTGGAATGTGAGCTTTGCGTCCGTGCGAGGGGACTCACGCGTCGGCCGTGATCCCCGCGCGGCGGATACGCGTCGCCTCGAGTCAGTTGTCGCGCGCGCCCTCGGCGATCCAGGTCCGGATCGTCGTGGTGTCGCCAGCCGACAGAGGCGCTCGGCCGCGGGGCATGCGCATGCCGCAGATGCCGGTGCCCTCGATCTTGTGGACCACGTAGGACGCGTCGGGATCGAACGGGACCACGAAGCGCTGCTCCGTGACGCTCGGGCAGCCCGTGCGTCCCGTGCCGAAGAAGAAGGAGCGGGGGTTGGTGTGGCAGCCCGCGCCCGCGCAGTTGGTCGAGAGGATCGGCATCACGTCCGTGGCGAACGAGACCGTCGCGGGCCCTGCGTCCGGCGTGGGAGGCGTGAACGCGTCCGGCGGCTCAGCGAACGCATCGGACATCCCGGGGTCGAAGGCGTCGGTCGCAGGCGTCGCGGCGTCGACCGGTGACGTGGCCGCGTCGGGGGCCACCGGGTCGGAGCCGCAGGCGGCGAAGAAGAGCGACAAGACGAGGATCGAAGCGACGCGAGGGTAGGCAGTCATGGAGGCGCGAGCGTACCCTCGTTCCCCACGGGCCAGCGAGTCCGTTGCCGCGGAGGAGAGCATGGGCAAGACGCTGACGTTCGCGACCGGGCCGGTGCAGCTCGACGAGGATGGTGCGCACCTGCGTCGCGAGCTCGGCCGCACGTTGGGCGATGCGCTGGGTGTCCAGGTCGACGTGGTGGCCGACCCTTCCTACACGACGCTCGCCGAGCGCGTGGCGCGCGGGGATGCCGGTGTCGCGTGGCTGCCGCCCGCGACGTTCGTGAGAGCGAACGTGGGAGACACGATCGAGCGGGTCTTCTCGTCGGAGCGCGCGTTCGGCTCTCGCTACCAGGCCGCGCTCTTCGTGCGCGCCGACGGTCCGATCGCCGATGTCGAGGGGCTCGCGGGCACACGCGTGGCGTGGGTCGATCGCGACTCGTGCGCCGGCTACCTCTTCCCGAAGCTCGAGCTCATCGAGCGTGGTCGAGCGCCCGACGCGCTCTTCGCGCACCAGCACTTCGCCGAGAGCCACATGCGCGTCGTGCGGGCCGTGCGCGACGGTGAGGTCGACGCGGGCGCGACCTTCGTTCAGCTCCGCGGCGTGGACGTGCGCGCTTCGCGGCCGCCCAGCCTCGATCAGGCCGCGCAGGACGATCTCGCGCAGAGCCTCGCGCTCGTGGGCTGGGCGCCCTTCGTGCCGCCCGCCGCGATGCGTCCGATCCTCGTGAGCCGCGCGATCCCGGCCGATGCGCTCTGCGTGACGCGCGCGCTGCCGACCGCGCTGCGCGACGCCGTGAAGGAGCTCCTGCTCTCGGTGGAGCAGAGGCCCAAGCTCGCGCGCCTCTTCCGCGGGCTCATGAACGCAGATCGGTTCGCGCCCTCGGACGCTGCCGCCTACGAGCCCGTGCGCCGCGCGATGGCCGACGCCGCCTGAGAGCCCCAGGCAGCACGGGCACGGGCACGGGCTGGGTGGGCGTCGGTCACGCTCGCATCGCGCCCGCGGCTGATCCATCCTCGCGGCCCCCATGCAGGACCTCGTCTTCAAGGCCAGCATCCTCCACGAGGCGCTGCCCTACATCCGCCGCTTCCGCGGCCGCGTCTTCGTCGTGAAGTACGGCGGTCACGCGATGATCGATCCCGCGCTCCGCGACAGCTTCGCGCGCGACATGACGCTGATGAAGCTGATCGGGATCCACCCGATCGTGGTGCACGGCGGAGGTCCGCAGATCGACGCGATGCTCGCGCAGATGGGCGTGGTGTCCGAGCGCATCGATGGCCTGCGCGTCACCGACGACAAGACGATGGACGTCGTCGAGATGGTGCTCGCGGGCCGCGTGAACATGGAGATCGTCTCGCTCATGTGTCACCACGGCGCGCGCGCGGTGGGCCTCTCGGGCAAGGACGACGCGTTCCTCCGCTGCGAGCGCATCGAGAAGATGAAGACCAAGACCGGGCGCGAGGTGGATCCCGGTCGCGTGGGCCGCGTCGTCGAGGTGCGCACCGACGTGATCGATCAGCTCGTGCAGGGCGGCTTCATCCCGGTGATCGCGCCCATCGGCATCGACGCGCAGGGCCGCTCGCTCAACGTGAACGCGGACACGGTCGCGGGCGCGGTCGCCGCAGCGACGAAGGCCGAGAAGCTGCTCTTGATGACGGACATCGAGGGCGTGCGCGACGCGAGCGGGCAGATCGCCTCCTCGATGACCGCGCAGGCCGTGAAGGCGCTCATCGACGACGGCACGATCTCGGGCGGCATGATCCCCAAGGTGCAGTCCGCGCTCGACGCGCTCTCCATGGGCGTCGCGAAGTGCCACGTCGTCGATGGCCGCATGCAGCACGCGGCGCTGCTCGAGGTCTTCACCGACAAGGGCATCGGCACGGAGATCCTCGTCTGAGCGATCCTGGACTGAGCCATCGAGGCCCGAGCGATCGCACGATCACGGTCGTGATCGGCCTCGGCGCCAACGTCGGGGATCGCCACGCGGCCTTCGATGCGGTGCTCGCCGTGCTCCACGCGCGCGCCGACGTGCAGGTGATCGCGAGCTCGCCGCGCTACGAGACCGCGCCACTCCTCCTGCCCGGCGCCGCCCCGCAGGACCCCTACCTCAACGGCGCCGTGCGCGTGACCACGGAGCTCGATCCGCACGCGCTCCTCGACGTCTGCCTCACCATCGAGTCCGCGCTCGGCCGCGTGCGAAGAGAGCGCTGGGGCCCGCGCACGATCGATCTCGATCTGCTCTTCGCCCTCGACGAGCACGGCGCCCCGATCCGCCTCGCCACCGATCGCCTCACGCTGCCTCACCCAGGCCTCCGCGACCGCGACTTCGCCCGCCGCCCCCTCCTCGACGTCGCCCCCGACCTCGCCCCCCACCTCGACCGTTGAGCCGAGCCTGCCCCTCCGCGCCGTCGCTCACCTGTCACCCGCGCGTCGCAGCGCGACGTGCGCCGAATCGAAGAGGGCCGTGAGTGCTGGCGCACGGAACGTCGGCGAGATCGACGTGAGCGACTCGAGGGTCGTGGCCTCGCGGATCCATGTGCCTTCTCGCCGCGCGGCGATCCCCACCTCCGCGGCGCCGCTGCTCGACACACAGCGCGCCGCCTCGAGCATGCCGCAGACCGGTTCGTCGAAACGGTCGATCCCCACGCCCACCGAGAGGGCGTCGGCCGGGCCTTCGAACGAGGCCCGCAGCGTCTGGACGGCGCGGCCGATCGTCGTGACGGGTACGAGAGCGATGATCTCGTGTGGAGTCGCCGACGCAACGATGCCCGACGCGCTCTCCATGAGGGCGAAGGCCCCGAGCGCCCATCTTCGTAGCGCGTCGTCCATCGCCACATCGACTCCCACGCTCGCGCAGAGGACGCCCACGTGAGGGTCTGGGTCCCGACCGTCGAGCAGGGCGGACAGCACGGGAGTTGGCAGGGTGATCGTGCGCCCTGTTCGGGACAGCGTCATGGCCTCGACGGAGGGCCATCGCTCACGAAAGAGGATCTCGGCGTCCCAGCGATACGGCGCCATCCAGCGCACGCACTCCGTGGTGTACCCCAGTGTCGCGACCTCCTGCGCGATTCCGGCGAGCGCGGCGGCGTCGGCCTCTCCGATGGCCTCGAGCCAGGGCTGGACAGCCACTCTCGCGAGCGAAGGGAAGTGCACCGTTGCCTCGCCGAAGCGGCGCACGAACTGGAGCACGTCGAGGTCCTCGTCGTCGCGAACACGGTGGATCGGGAGCCTGGCGCCATGTTTTCGAGACTTGAGGACCGAGGTGCCCAGCTGGATTCGCTCGCCCGAGGAAGGCGCCTCCACGGTCGCGCCCTCGCCAGCAACCCAGCGTGCGCGCACGTCTCTGGACGTTTCGGCTGGCAGGCCAGCGCCTTCGACGAACCGCACCTCCAGCCAGTCCGAAGCCCACTGAGAGATGTCCCGCGCACTGAGCGAGCTCGCGAGGAGCTCGCCTGCGAGATCTCCGGCATAGCGAGCCGCCTGTCTCCAGACGTTGCCGACCCCCATCACGGCGTTGCGGAGGTCTTGGGCGACGCCAGCGTGCTCGTGGGCCTCGTGAGCGAGGACGACGGGCCCTTCCACGCCGAGCGCCGGCTGACCAGCGCGCCTGAGCGGCGGCAAGCAAGGCTCGAGCTCGAAAGTGCTCGGTGCCTCCCACGAAGGAGATCGCCTCATGAGCGGGTTCGCCAGCGCACGCGCCATGTCGCGTCGTACCTCGGACAGGAGGTGTGCCCCATGCCACAGGTCGTGTGACGTCCGCGCTCCTGCGAGGAACCGGTGCGCGACCGACGTGTCGAACGCAACGACTCGGCGCCTCGAGTCGCGAGGTCGCGGTCCGCTCAGCAGTTCAATGGGTTCGAAGCTGAGTTGCGGTCGTTCCGGACTTCGAGTTCGGAAGATGTCGGCCAAGTCCTCGCGAACCACGAAAATGGTCGGCCACTCCCTCAGTCGGAAGCATGGGAGGTCCGGCATCGCTGACGCCAACAGGGCGTGCTCGAAGAACGAGGGGGGATGGCGAGTTCCGCAGTGTTGGCAAGGCGGAACGGGGTCGCGGAGGGGCGCCTCTGAGCCTCTTCCGAAACCGACTCTCAACTCACGATGACCGTGATCGTCTCCGCGCCCATCGAGAAGCTTCACGGGAAGGATGTCTTCGTGGCACGCCAGGCCAAGGCGCACGAGATCGTCGATGACCGCGGGGCCAACCATGAGTCCATCGTACGCTGGGGTCCACATCACGGCTTGGAGCCTGGCGGGGCGGGCGCCTCGGACCGGATACTCGATGAATCGGCCGAATGACATGCCCGGTAGGACGAGACCTCGCAATTCTGGAATCGCCGCCTCCACGGCGTCGGCTCGGCGCCGAAACTCCTCCGGGCCTAAGTTGTGGGTGGGATCGAAACGTGTTGGAAAGTCGAAGAGTGGCAGGGCATGAATGACGGGATCGACGGTGGGCCACGAGGCACTGAGCGCGATCGCCTCGTTTGCGATCGGACACTGCACTCTTCCGATCCATCGTTCCCTGCGGCCTGCGAGACTGCGAGGTGACCGGAGGGCGTACCATCTCAAAGTGGCCTCAGCGGGCCGAGGTAACGAGCATATTCCGCGATGCCGCCGGACGAGAATACCTGCTTCTCAGCGAAGTCCATGACTTGGTTGAGAGTTGGAACGGGACCTTGGCTCGGATTGAGGAAGTTGTCCCAAGCGTAGTTGTAGACGCCACCCGGTCCGTAGATGTGTCGGTCGCTATGCAACCAGTTGTGGTAGTAGCGCGGCACCTCCGCGCTGAAGTCGTCAACGTTGATCCCGTAGCGGCTTGCGAACAGTCCCCGGAACTGCTGCGGTAGAACGTGGTGCCTGTCGTAACACTGATTGTGGACCCAGGCGCCGGAGTGGCCGACGAAGAAGGTGTCGGCGCCGTCGACGTCGAGGTTGTAGACGAGCTGTTCGCGGCTGATCCACGTGTTGCCGTGGATGCGAATCCAGCCGCCGGTGGAGGTGAAGATCTCGTCGCCGGGGCGTAGCTCGCCGGCAGGCACCCAACCGTCGCGGGGCCCGCTTCCGGGCCGCATGGCCGAGGACGAGGCCAGCGCGCTCGCGGACGTGCGTGCCCAGAACGGGTGCTCGCGCGTCGCCTCGATGGTCTCGACGGGGCCGCTCTCCGGGCCGAGCTCCAGCGCGATGACACCGTCCGCCGCATGCACGGTCCGCTCGATGACCTCGTGGAAACCCCACTCTCCAGTGGCCTCGTCGAGCGCCCAGACTCGATCGCCGGCCTCGATCGCGGCGATGTCCACCAATCCGCCTTCGGTCTCGACGGGAGTCCCCTCCGAGAAGCAGCCTCCAGGTCCGCGCCCCATCCGCGGAAGGCTACCGGCGCCCTCGAGCCCGGCAGTGATGAGGTTCAGCGCGACCGCAAAGCCAACCTCGTACGCGTTACCGCCGTTCATCAAAAGGTTCGCGATGCAGCCGACCGCGAGGTAGGCGGCGAGCGGGAACAACCCGCTGGGGTCGATGACGTTCACCGGGTCCCCACCGGCGTACATGTAGAGGTTCAAACCACCGTCGAGGCCGATGGGATCGCGCGTGGTGAACCGGCCGAGCGTCGGGTCGTAGTCACGCATCCCGAAGTGCCAGAGTTCGACTCCGGCCAAGCGGAGGCCACCGGCGAAACCAAAGGGCTGAGCCCACGCCGACGTGTCGGAGCTGGGCACGCCCCACGGGTCATACGAGATGGTCTGAACCACGGCGCCCGTCGAAGCGTCCAGCACCATGCGGACCGAGCCGCGCTCGTCGGTCACGAGGCGCAGCGTTCGATCGAGGGAGCCGTCACTGCCCTCGTCGACCCAGGCGAGATCCGGGACGTGCTGCTGCGATGCATAGCCGAAGTACGCCGTCGTGATCGCGCCGGTGGAGGTCTCGCGCTGCCACGCAATGGGACGCATCTCGTCGCGGTAGAGGTAGCGCTCCGTGCTTCCGTCGCGGTTGGTGACCGTTACCAGTCGCCCGAGCCCGTCATACTGGTAGCGATTGACGACGCCCGTGTCCGTGCGGACCGCGACCGGACGATCGAACGCGTCGTAGCTGAACCTCTCCAGTGTGGCGCCGGTGCCGCGGGTGACCATCCGACCGCGCTCGTCGTAGGTCCGAGGGCGGGCAGTGGAGCTGGGCTGGTCCTGCTCGTTGGACTGAAAGCCCGCGCCGGTGCGATTGCCATTCGCGTCATAGCCATAGATCGCCCTCGCGATCAGGGAGGACCCGGATGCACCGCAGCGCGCGCTGCACGCGCCTCGGGTCCGACGCCAGGTCCCCAGGCGGGAGGCGGTGTCGTAGGTGAACTCGTCGCATGTCGTGGTCGTGGTGCTCCCAGTCGACACGACCTCCTCGCGAAGCCGAATGCGGCCCAGTGCGTCGCGACCACTCACAGAGCCGCCGCCTACGCAAGCGCTCAGGCGCTCTGGGATCACCACGGAGTAACGTGCGGATGCCGTGGCGCCGCCGACGGCGTTGATTTGGCTGGTCTCCCCGAACCCGTCGAAGCTGGTTGTCACCGCCACGCGACCAGCGGTGGCCGCGATCGTCATGCTGGCGGGCATCGCGGAGTACGTCACGGACGTCGTCTGGCTCGCGCCGCCTGGCGTCGAGAGATTCGTGAGCTCACGATCGCCATTGAAGCCGTAGGTGATCGTCCGCGCCGGGTCACCATCGAGCTGGACCGTGTGGCTCTCGGGCAACTGTGTGGACGCTACGCGCGTGGCCACGGAGCCGGAGGCCACGCCGACCGACCACGACTCGCGGCGAACGTAGGGGCCTGCGTACTCGCGCGAGAGGTTCACGCCCTCGCCGTCGATCCGCGTGAAGCGGCCGGCGTAGTCCGAGTCGATGTCGTACGAGAGCACCCGAGACTCGGGCGGGCCGGCGAGCACTCCCGTGACGTGGATGTCCTCCTCCGCACTCGTGTACTGCCACTCCAAGGGCCCGCGTTCTCCGCGCGGGGTGACCGCGGCGGGGCGCCCGGCGGCGGAGTAGCTGTGCGTCCCGATCGGCGCCGCCGAATAGGCACCGAGAGAAGTGGTGGCGGGAGGCGTCTCGGTGAAGAGCTCGTCCCGCGAGGTGTACTCGTACGCATGCACCCGTCCGCCAGGAACGCTCAGCGTGTCGAGGTTGCCGTTGGCGTCGAATCCGTGCACGACCTGCCGCCCGGTGCCCGGAAGGGTGACCGTCGTGGGCCAAGCACGCCCATCGTAGGCGAAGGTCGTGGTCAGCCGGGCACTGCCCGTGCCCGTGGCCTCGGTCTGCGGCAACCGGTTCGCGTAGTAGGTCCACCTGGTCTCGCGTACCGTGCCCGTGGTGGCGCACTCGTCCGACTGCCAGACGCGCGTAGGCTCGCTGCCTCGAGGGGTCGCGTACTCGAAGCACACGGGATGTTGCCCGGGGCGTTCGACTCGCGTGACGCGGCCTTCGCCGTCGAACACCGTGCGGACGACCCGATTCTCGGGATGAGTTGTGCTCCGCAGTGCGGGGGTGCCCGCGTACGACGTACGGGCGCTCTCGGTGCCGGCCACCTCGACTGCTGGGAGTGCGGACCTTGGCGGTACCAAGCGGGCCGTCGCGGGGTAATCGCGAAGCGCGAAGCCCGCAGGTCTGCCGCCGCTGGTGAAGTCGCTGATCGAGCATAGATCACCACGGGGGTTACAGGCGGTCCTGGCGGCAGAGGTTCCCCACCGGATGTTCGTGGATGCGGGCCACTGCTCCACCGCTCCGGAGAGGGGATCGCGGAACGACATGAGGGAGGCGCGGGGATAGCGGAGCTGCCCACCGAACTCGGGCCGTGGGTCGATGGCGATCTCCTGCTCGCTCTGGAAATACGCGCACCGAGCCGGGGTGACGCTGTGATCGCACACCTGCGAGGTCGCGCAGTCATCGTGCGTGACGCATCCGATGTTGTCGTCGCGATCGTAGACGGTGCTGTCCTGCGTCGTGCCCCCGGGCGGACGGCGCAGCTCCATGGTCAGCCCGCTGGGGTGCCGTGTCTCGTGGCGCGGATTTCGAGGATCGAGGTGGGTGAAGTACTCGGTCGTGAAGCCGTCGGCGTCGGTGAGGTCGACGACCAGGCCGGTCCTCACGAAGCGGTCGGTCTCGAACCCGACGTCGATGGTCTGGATGTCGGTGTCGCGACCGTCCGATTCGAGTCGACCCTCGAGGTCGTAGTCGAACTCGAAGTCGGCGTCGTCGACCCGAGGTGTGCGCAGCGCTCGAAGCAAGCCCTCGGTCGTGAACGTCGTCCCGTAGGCCTCTGTGCTCCCATCCCGCACGTACTCCACGCTGGACGAGTACTCGCCGTCTCGCGTGATGCGCGTGGAGGTTCCCCAAGCATCGATGGCGATGATGCTGCCGTAGTCGATCGTGACGGGCGGCCTGTCCTCGATGCGCACTGCCGCCACCCGGCCGGTGGAGGTGTAGTCGAAGCGGAGGAGCTCGTGCCGCGTGAAAGCGTCGAGGGTGCGCAGGTGCCGGCCGTTCGGGTCGAACTCCCAGAGCACGCTGCCGTCATCCGAAGGGATGTAGTGGCGACGCGCCCGGCCGCCTTCGAACATCCCCTCGACCACCCGGAGGGAACCTGAGGCATCGAGAGAATCCGAGTAGACCACCTCGCCACCAGGGAGGACTGCGATTCCGCGCGCCGTGTACCGGAGGCGCGAAGACGCAGCCTGAGTGCCATCGTACCAAGTCAGGTCATCGCAGTTCTGCCCGATGCGGCATCCGGAGAACGTCGACATCCGGCCTTGCACGTCGACGATGCGCACGCGGTCGCCGTCCGCGCACTGGGTTGAGCCACCCGGGATACACGCGACCAGGTTCTCGGTGGTGCGGTACCTGCCTGCCTCTTCCGAGAAGACGATCTCGAAATTGCGCGTGATCGCGAGACTGGGGATGCGGCCCAAGCTCACGCCCGCCCCCCGGCCACCATCGGCCCGAGCAGTCCCGACGGCGCCTCCGATCACGGAGCGGGTCAGCCCTCCACCGGTGACCTCCACGATCCGCGGGGCGATGCGCCCACCGCCGTCTGAGGTGGGCTCCGCCATGCTGCCCGCCATGAGCACCCGCCCATCGGTCCCGGTAGCGAGCGCTGTCACTTCCTCGATTGCAAGGCAGTGCAGAGGGTTGACATCGCATCGGCCTGCGTTGCCCGCATAGAGCTCGATGCGGCCATCCGGCGTGCCATCGTCGTACAGTCGCAGCACGCGATCCCGAGATGGATCCGAGACGAGCAGGTCGCCGGTGGAGGTGAGCGCAATCGCCTCGGGATCGTCGAGCAAGACACTTGTCGGCGTCTCGGACGCCCAGCTCACGGCGCTGGAAGCCGGATATCCAGTCAGTCGGTCAGTCACTGAGGTTCCGGTTGCCTCCGTTCCGCAGGTCCCGACGACCGGAGTCGCGCTCGAGCACAGCCCTCCCATCACGTCGATTCGACGGACACACTGGCCGCCTGTGCCGTCGTCACGTCGATAGTCGGTGAAATAGATCGTCGGATCGACGCCCGGACCGTTGTATCGAACCGCGATGCCCCTGGGATTGCTGGTCCGTGGGTCGCCGACGCTGCAGATTCGCTCCATCACGCCCGCGCTGGGGTTCATGGGATTCTGCACGGCGTCGCCACGGCGCACGCGGTAGATGCCAGCCAGCGCGGGCGAGACGCCCGAGCCTGTCACGCTAGAGATCGCCACATAGACGGTTCCCTCGTCGTCCGTGGCGACACCCCACATTTGCCAGTTGTAGCCAAGGGCGGCGGCCGGGGACTGGCGCGGCCCGCGCAGCGTGTGGACGATCTCCCCGGTGGTCTCACGGCGCACCCGGCGGCCATCACCCATCCAGAGCGTTCGCGCCGCGGGATCGTAGGTGTGGTGCTGGTCGACGTTCCAGCCGGCGGCGCCACCGAGCGCGTCGTCCACGACGCCGAGGACCACCGGGAACACCTGCCAGACCGTGAAGTAGCGGCCGGGGGGCGTCGCGGGCGGTGGTGTGGGAGTGTTCTCATCCAGGATCACGACCGGCCTCGTCTCGGCGAACGAGCCACCACTGCCGGAGGCCAGTCGATAGCGGTCATACACGTACCCAACATGGATGAAGCCGGCCTGCGGTCCCTGCCGTCTCCGGTCCTCGGCATCCAGGCCGTCCCACTCCGCGACCCACTCGAGGCTCGAGCTCAGGGCGCCGGAGGGCCTCGGGATCGTCTCGCGGGCTCCCGCGACCTCCAGGTCCACCGTCACGTCCATCAGCGCGGAGTTCGACGCGCGCTCACGGTCCAGCGGACGAATGGAGGCGCGGAACGCATCACGCCGTCCGCGTTGGCGACTGCTGGAGTAGGCCAGCGCGAGCGGAGAGCCCGCGATGGGGAGCACCTCCGACAGGGACTGGTCGTCGCATCGGATGATCGAGCCCATCCCGCAGAACGCGTCGAACATGCCGACCGCGACGTTGATGAGGGGCTGAAAGAACTCGATGAGCGCGAGGAGGTTCAAGTCGATGGGAGAGAAGCGGCGAGCACCCGTGACGCGCCAGAACGTCCTCGTCTCCCCGACGGTGAGTCCCAGTCCCTGGCAGGCGCGCTCACTCTCCGTCGCGTCGAGAGTGGCCCCGTCGAAGGTGCACGTCGTCGGGGAGTCACGCGTCACGGACACGACGCGTCCGTCTGGGCCCGTGACCCAACGGGCGCGGCTCTCGTCGTAGTAGCCGTAGGGGATCACCGTGCCGACGTCGAACCCGAGGAAGTTGTCCAACCAGAACGTGACGCCCGGGGCGTCGAAGATGGGGCTGGCCATGTCGGCGCCCGGTGAATTGCCGCTGTCCGACCGAACCTGCACCTTCGCGGCGAAGGTGAACGTGCTCGTGTCCGGCAGCTCGCCCGGCATGGCGGCTTCTCCGCGGACCGCAGCGACGTCGGTCAGCGTCCCGGGTGGGTCGATCGTGTACTCCGTGCCGCAGAGGTAGTACGTGTCCCGGGCCAGTCCGCCCGCTCCGTCGCGAACGCTCGCGCCTGGCGGAACGTAGACGCGCAGCGAGCGACCGCCACGATCGTCGGTGCCCGAGGAGACGGGGCCCGACATGGAGCCGAGCGAGGAGTCGACGCGCTGGCACGACGACAGCGGCGGCTCGGGCACGAGCGCGAGGTCAGGCAGCACCCGCTCGCCACCCCAAGGCACGTCGATGTGGCGTTGGGCAGGCAGGAGGTCGGTCGCACCGTCCTGTCCCTCGAAGCGCAGAAGGATGGGCCCGCCGCCGTGGACCAGGAGTTCGAAGGTGCCATCGTCATGAGTTCGTGTGGACCCCAGCTCGGCGCGGCCCACCGGGATCACGCGGATCCCCGGCAGGCCCTCGAGCGCGCTGCTCGTCGGCCGTCGGATCACGCGGCCACGGACGAGTGCGACGCGGTCGGGATCGATGTCCGAGACCGACACGGGCCACTGGTTGCGCTGCTCGATGAGGTACCGATAGGCGCCCCACACGTGAGTGACGGTCGAACCGTCGAGCGGCGTCGGGATGGGGTGGGGCAGGACGTAGGTGCCAGAGGACGGGACCGTCCGAATCAGGAGCTCCGGACGATCTGCGAAATCCAGCGCTTCCGTGCTGTGAAGCGCGTCGGACCCCGGATTCATGGCCAAGAGCCAGCCAGGGTGCTCGGAGGTGGTGCCCTCGAGCCAGACAATCACGTCCTCCGTGACATCGAGCTCGTAGACGCCGTCGTCGCACACCGTCGGACCGGAGAGCGGCTCACGCTGGTAAGGCGCGATCCAGAACGGAAGCCCCACCGGCCCCATCACCCAGGCGTTGGAGCCGCCACATCCACGGAGTCCGTCCTCGGGTTCGCGATCGATTCGACAATTCCAGGTCACGCTCTCTTGCAGCCAGGAGCGGGTCATCCGGTGGACGCGAATGCCACTCTCGACGGTGGCGCACGCACCTGAGGATGAGTGTGCGCGGAGCACCGCTTGACGGATCTCGGAGCCTGGCGGAACGAGCGCGGCCACCGTGGCTCGTGTCTCGGTGGTTCGCATCAGCGTGTGGACGCCCGGGCCCACGCTCAGACTCGCCTGGTCGCCGAGCCATCTGTTGGGGACGCGCGAATCGACCGTGGCGTCCTCTAGCGCAACAGACACCTCGGCTTCGTCGACCCCTCCGTACGCGGGGAGACCCTCGACTTCGATGCCCTGGCACGAAAGAACGAGGGCAATCGTCCCCAGGGCAACCAGGCCTGCCAACCTCTCAGGTTTCGTCATGTTTGCTCCGAACTCACTCGAACCCAGGAACGAACCGGGGACTGGGGTCCCACACCGCCCAGTGGGCAAGCCGGTCTCCCGGGAGAAGAACACTCCGATATCCGTCGTCGCGAAACTCGATGACCGTGTCCGGGAGGTCGACACGAGTCAGCATCTGGAAGGGCCGTGCTGGAAGCGAGGACAGATCGTTCTCCCAGCTCCACAGCGACCCTTCCGCGAAGGCGAGTTGGTCGGGCTCGTGCGCGTATCGAACCCCTGTGAGAGGCAACTCGGTCCAGGCGTAGTTGCTCGTTCGGCACCGAGCCGTTGCGCCTCGGAAGATTGCGCATTGCCCGCCGCTACCACCGGTCAGGTCCACCACATCACGGTCGAGGCCTGGGATCTCGCGGGGGGGCCAGACCCGGGCCGGGTCCTCGAAATCGAGGGCCTGTCCGCCGGTTCCCCACATCACGCCCGTGCCGTCGAGAGTCACGGCGTAGCGATGTGTGGCGCTCGCCCCGCCGAACCTGCTGGCCCGGAGGCCAGGAACGATCTCTGCCGTGGCGGCGATGTCGGCGAACGGGTCCGGCTCCCCTTGGACTCGGTGACCCCAGCACGCCACGGAGTCATCAGGTGCCAGGCGGACACATCCATCGGCGAGGACGTTCACTTCACGGGCGCCGCGAACGTCAGCCCGGCGCGTTGGCGGCTCCCACTCACTCGGCGGATGGGCAACGACACCGCTGCGGTTGTGGCCCCAGCACCAGACCTCGCCTCCACGCGTCGTCACACAAGACCCCGTGCGCGTCGAGATCTGCACCGCGTCCCGCACACCGATCACCTCGACCGGCTCGTCGTGCTCGTCCGTGGTGCCGTCGCCGTTTCCCCCGATGTCGTTGGGGCCCCAGCAGAGCACGCGGCCCGTCTCCATGACCGCGCAGACGTTCCGACCCGCGCCGAAGTCCACGATGTGCTCGCGGCGGCAGCGGCCGGCCTCGCAGAGCTCCGTGATCCCGCAAGCGCGCCCGCACGCACCGCACGAAGCCCGGTCACCGTCCGTGTTCGTCTCGCAGCCGTTGGCCGGCTCTCCGTCGCAGTCGGTGTGGCCGTCCGCGCACGCGAAGGTGCACGCACCGAGCTCGCAGCGGCCCACCAAGCCCGTCGCGACGCACTGCGCGTCCGAGTCCTCGTCGACCCGGCCGTCACAGTCGTCGTCGCGGCCGTTGCACGCTTCGACGCGACAATCCGCGTCGACACCCACATCCGGGGTCCACGCGTCGGCCTGAAGAGGGTTCGAGCGCGCACACGCCGAAGCCAGCGCAGAGAGCGCTGCCACCGCGATCACGAACGTCCTCGAACCTGCCCGCATCTCCACCACCCTCGCGCCCGAGCGATGGCCGACCCTAACGACATGGCGAGGCCGCGGTCAATCGCGCCGGCGGGCGTTGCTCACACGGCACCGTCCCGTCGTTCTCGCGACGGGCCGGCTGGTCGATCTGTGGTCCGGGCGTGCGAGCCTCGTGCTTCGTCGGAGGTGGCCTCGATCGGGCGCTCAGCTAGCTGGCTGCTGAATGGTCGGTGGCCAAGACCGGGCCGAGGCAGCTGGCTGCTCGGTCGTCGGTCGGCAGGGCCGATCTCGGGGCAGCTGGCTGGTCCCCGACGGCGTCTTCGACCGACGTAGGGCAGCTGGCTGCTCGGTTGTCGGTCCGCAGGGCGGATCTCGGGGCAGCTGGCTGCTCCCCGACGGCGCCTTCGACCGACGTAGGGCAGCTGGCTGCTCTGTCGTCGGTCGGCGCTGCCGATCTCGAGGCAGCTGGCTGCTCCCCGACGGCGCTCTCGACCGACGCAGGCAGCTGGCTGCTCGCGCTTCGGTCGCGCGCTCCGATGTCGAGCAGCTGGCTGCTCGATGCACGGGTCATGGCCAGCGGTCTTGGAGCAGCTGGCTGCTCCCAGCGGGGTGGGCGGACGCTGCGGGAGCAGCTGGCTGCCCCGTGAAGCTGGGGTCGTCTCCCTCCACGCTCTGGGCGAAACAGGGGTGCTCGTCCGTAGGGTGCTCATGTCGGCGTCAGCTCGAACTGCGGAGGGCGCAGCTCCGGCACCCAAGCGACTTGCACGCATGTCTGCTGCGGCAACCACTCCATGACGGGTAGGAGGCCCACAACGGGCGAGTCTGTGGAGATGTCGATGAGGCGTGACGTCAGGGTGTTGAACGCGCCCTTGGGGCCTCCGGAAGTGCACGTCCCCCCGTGGGCTCGCCGCGTCATCGCGGGCGAGGATGAACGCGCAGGTCAGCGAAGGCCGAGGCGGCGGGAGAGGGTCTCGCCGGAGCGGATGGTGACCTCGTAGGTCTCGTCGATGCCGGCCTCGGTGTTGCGGAGGCGCAGGGTGTGGTTGCCGGGCGGGAGCGAGACACGCACGAGCGGGGTCTCGCCGAGCGAGCGGCCATCGAGCGTGACCTGCGTCCACGGAGACGTGACGAGGGAGAGGAAGCCGGGGCCGTGGGGCGTGGGATCGGGGGGAGGCGGCGTCGTCTCGACCTGTGGCGGCGGCGTGGTCGTCTCCACCGTCGTCGTCGGCGTCTCCTGATCGCGGCCCGGGTTGCGATCCGAGCGCGTCGTGCGGCGCGGGTTGCGGTCGGTGCGATCGCTCGTGGTCGCGACGTCGGTCGTCGCCGAGGGCGCGAGCTCGAGGCTCGTCGTCGTGGGCGGTACGGCCGTGGCGGGCGGCGTCGGTGGCGTCGGTGACGCCGTGGTCGCGGGCGGCACGCCTTCGCTCGTCGTGGGTGTGACGGGCGGGAGCACGGTGCCCGTCGCGCCCATCGAGACGCTCGACCCATCGACGAGCTCGGGGCCGCCGCCGTGCATCGCCGTCCACATCACGATCGCGACGACGGCCGAGACCACACACGCGGCGAGGCCGATCAACCACCACGCGATCGAGCGCGAGCGGCTGCGACGCTGCGGGACGCGGATCGTCTGATCGGTGCCGAAGGCGCCAGAGATGCCCGCGCTCGGCGCGCCGTGGGCCCCGCTGTGCCCGCCGCTCGGCGGTGCCGCGAAGCTCGGGTTCGACTGCGCCGACCACTCCGAGGACGACGACGGGTGCCCGGGATGCGAGCTCGTGCTCGGCGGTCCCATCGCGAGGCTCTGTGAGCCCTGCGTCAGCACCACCTGCCCGCTCGAAGACGGCGTGTGGTAGCCCGGCGGCGGCGTGAACGGCGGGGGCGTGTGCGAGACACGCGGCGCGATCTCGTCCATCGAGGGCATGCCCGACGTGATGCTGCCCGACACGCTCAGGCCCAGACGGGGCCGCGGGCTCGGCGTCGGCGTCATGCTGTGGCCCGCTGCGGGCACCGGGCGCGCGCCGCTGCCCACGACGGGCACGGGCGGATGCGAGCCGGACTGGAGCGCGTCGCCCTCCATCGACGTGCTCGTCGAGTGCGCGCCGCCGAGCACGAGGCGATCGAGCGAGCGCGGGTCCTCCGCGACCGACGCGATGCACTCCTTGAGGCGCTGCTTGTGCTGCTCGAGGATGTCGCCGAAGCGCTCCTTCATGAGCGCCGCGATCGCCTTGCGATCCGAGGGCTCGGGCTGCGTCGCGAGCCAGCTCTCGAGCGCGTCCTTGAACTCGTGCGCGCTGCGATAGCGCTTGTCGACCTCGCGCTGCAGCGCCCCGAGCACGATCGCGTCGAGCTCCGGTGGGATCGCGGGGTTGTACTTCGAGGGCGCGTGGATCTCGCCGCGCAGCGTCTCGTTGAGCGTCGCGAGCTCGTTCACGCTCTTGAAGAGGCGACGCGACGTCAGCATCTCCCAGAGCACCACGCCCATCGACCAGAGATCGGCGCGCTTGTCCACGGGCGCCGCGAGCGCCTGCTCGGGCGCGATGTACGCGTACTTGCCCTTCACCACGCCAGTGCGCGTCTCGACGACGTTCGACTCCGCCTTGGCGATGCCGAAGTCGAGCAGCTTCACGACGCCCGCGTAGGTCACGAAGATGTTCTGCGGCGAGACGTCGCGGTGCACGACGCCGAGGGGCGTGCCGTCGTAGCCGCGCAGATCGTGGGCGTAGCCGAGGCCGTCGAGCGCGTCGGCGATCATGCGGACCGACGTGTGGATCGGCAGGATGTCGCCGCGCTGGCCCGTGATGCGGAGGAGGCGCTCGAGGCCCTGGCCGTCGAGGTACTCCATCGCGAGGAAGTGCTGTGCGGCGTGGCCCGGCGGGCCGTGACCCTCGGCCTCGCCGACCTCCACGGTCTGCACGCAGTTGGGGTGATCGAGCTGCGCGGCCAGGCGCGCCTCGTCGAGGAACATGTCGACGAAGCCGGGCTCGACCTCGAGGTGCGCGTGCAGGCGCTTCACCACGAAGAGCTTGCGGAACCCGCCCTTTCCGCCGACGACCGCGAGGTTCACCTCGGCCATGCCGCCGTGGCCGAGCTTGCCGATGATCGTGTACTTGCCGAACGGCGTCGGCGGCATCGGCAGGACGAGGTAGCCCTTGGCGTCGTCCTTGGCGGGAGGCACGCGCGACGGAACGCTCACGGAGCGCCTCCTCGTCGGGCGTGCGTACACGGGGACATGACCTTCGAAGTGTCCGTCGCGCCGCTCACGGGTGTCAAACTGAGATTCCGTCGCCCAGATCCCTCGATTCTCGTGGAGAAACACGCAGATCGCCCACAGCCGGTGCCTCCGGAGCACGTCGAAAAAGTCCGAGAATCGGCGAGAGTTTCGATCGACATTTCCTGCGGTCGTGACGGCGACGACGCACTGCTCGTGCGCGCCGTCAGGACGCGCTAGCTGAGGCCGTCGAGCGCGCTCGTGTGCGCTGACAGCGCGGTCGTCCTGGCGACCCGCCCTTTCGAGGAGGGAGCTGGCAGGCCCCGCGGTGTCTAGCGTCTTGGGCCTCGACGGAGGTCCCGATGGAAGACGCCTTGTTTTGGATCGGCGCCGCGCTGAGCGTGGCCACGCTCGTGGGCGTGTGCTGGAAGTTCGCAACCTTTGCCGTGAAGCAGGCCGAAGCTCACGCCGCCATCGGCAACCGGCGCGAAGCGCTCGCGATCGCCCGCAAGGCCATCGACTACCTCGACAGCAAGCCCGGCGCGGGACCCACCGAACGGCAGATCGAGCTGAAGGTGCGGCCCGGCGAAATGGTCGCGGCGCGCACGCTCGCGGCTGGCGGATCGTCGATCGAACCTCGGATCCGAGGCGCCTGGCTTCGCGGGGACCGGCTGACGCTCGTGGTGGACTGTGTGGACCCCGGAACCCGCCACATGATGGACACCCTGTACGGCGGCGATGACGATCTCGCGGCCTGAGGTGCGACCGCACCGGCATCGCGTCGTGACCCTTGTGGACCGGTAGCGAGCGCCGCGCGCCTTTTGGCACCGTCGGCGGGCGTGCCCTGGGCCGACCCCCCAAGTGCTCTGGGTGCGCAAGCGCCAGCCTGCCAACCTCAGTGCGGCGCATCTACCTCGGTCGTTAGAACAACTGCGGCTCCCGTGACTGCGTCTCCGGGCAGGGCCATGCTCGCATGAACGCGACGTAAGCGGCCGTCGCTGCCGACCTGCTTCGGAAGTCAGGGTGGGCCGTGACGAAGTCGACGAACACCCGGATCGCGTCACCCAGCGACGGGGGCAGCGCCGGACAGATCAAGTCGATCCCTGTACGTCTGGAGATCGCGTCGATGGTGTCCCACACGCCGTGCATGTAACCGTGGCACTCGTTCATGTGCCCCACGTCCTGCGACGAGCACACGATCGACATCTCGCCCGCGGTGCGAGCTTGAGCAGAGGCGCTCGACGCAGCCGCCAACAGTCCGAGCACGAAGACGAACACGAAGGCCCCGGTACGCATCGGTGCAGCGTACCTACTCATGATCGCGGAAGATGTGCATGGTCTCTGACGTAGTAGAGTTCGTGCTGCCGATGAGCGAGAAGCGCGACGGACGAAGCCTTGACCATGCCACTCTGGAGGAGAT
>JBILLJ010000044.1:0-61804 GCA_044376125.1 Sandaracinaceae bacterium | reverse complement strand
CACGGGGCAACCTCCTCGAGTCTCGACAACCCGACGGTGCCGGCTCTGCCCCGTGCTTTCAACCCGCGATTCCGTACTGATCCGCGAAACTCCTCACGCGGTGCTCAGGATGAGATCCACACCCGTTCGCGTCGGCTCGCGGCCGCCTTGATCTCAGCGGGCATTACACGCCCGGCAGGTACCGCCGCCCACCATATTGTGGCCGGTGGCGCGTACCACCCGAGCCACTTCGTCCGCCAATCGCGCCAACTTCTGGCGGATGTCCAGATTGGCGTGGACGAGGCGGCGAACGGTGTGTTCCTTCCCCGCTTCCTGACGTCCCCAAACCCGACTGGAGCCGCTGTACACAGTACACTGCACACCAACGTCTACTATGAGGCAGTGTACAATGCGCTGGCGCCGCATGCTGGGAATCGCCAGGCCCTCCTGCAGGCGCTCGGCAGCATCAGACAGAGACTACTGGCCGGGCAGTTTCCATGACGTGCAAAGAAGCCGTTTTTCAGGTTACGGGCGAGGATTCGTGGTACCTGAGCGTTGTCGACGCCCTGGAGTTTGCGCGTCTCCAGGACCAACTGTCGGAGCGGGTCGCCCCAGCTCCGGTGGCCGAAGAGTGGGTCGAACCGCGCTGCATCCTCATCCGCAAGAACCGCGGGCGCCGCCTGCGCGAAACGGATGCGGTGCCGTTCTTTTCGGGGGCAGTCGCACTTCGCGCGGGGGCTGCTGCAGCCATCGCGTCGGAGATCGTAGAGTGTGGCGAGATGCTTGGCGTTCGTCTGCCGCCCGGCGAAAAGGAGCAGTTGGTGGTCTTTCATGTCACCAAGGTCATCGACGCGCTGGATGTAGCTAGGAGCGAAGCGGAACGCTTGCCCGATGGGTATGTCATGCGTTTTCTCCGAATGTCGTTCGTCGCGTCCCGCTTGGCCGGGGCGAGCCTGTTCCGACTCCCTCAGTCGACTCGTCACCACATGATGATCTTCTGCACCGCGCGCTTCGTCGAGAAGTGGCGGGCTGCGAGGCTCAGCGGTCTCGCGTTCAAGGAGATCGGTGTCGCCGAGTAGAGGGCTCGTATGATGACTCGGATCTCATGGGGCCTTCTCGCGATCACTCCGGCCGCGGCATGCGCTGGAAACTCCGGCGGGCCGGATGCGGGCACCGACGGGGGTTTCGCCGATGCCTCGGTCGTGGTGGTGCCGCCCACGCATGTCGTGGACGAGTCGCGCGATCTGGGGTTGCTCTTCACGATGCGGGCATTGCCAAACGACGACCCCGAGAACGTCCAGTCTGTGATCGAGATCACCGCGTACGACACAGACTCTGGGGACTTGGCCTGGTCGGATCGCGAGGAGTTCTGGGGAGAATTTCTTTGGGCGTCGTCGCGCCCCGATTCGCAGACCGGGGACGTCCAAGTCCTGTTGAGGGCGGTCAACTCGCCCCCAGATCGGCCAACTTCCCGGAGCGACTACGATCCTCGCAGAGGGGCGCTGGTGGACGGGGTCGAGGTGGAAATCGACGCGTACCAGGACCCTCTGGATTTCGGGCAGTTCATTGTGCGATCGCGGCCACAGGCTGGTTCGTGGGACATGCGGGTCTTCGGGAGGGAGGTGGTCGACCGCTACATGTACGAGCGCTACGGGGTCGACCCCGGCCGCGGCGTGCCGGACATCGGGCCGAGGACCATCGTCTGGAGCACGCGCCGAGGGCCTGGAGGGACGTTGATGCTGGATGCGGCGCGCTACGCTGCGCCCGAGGCACAGACGTTTCCCGCCGATGGAGGCGTGCAGACGCTGTTCGTAGAGCAACGGATCGAGGGCGTGTTCGACGTGTTCCTCGTCGAGCCTTCGACTGCGAACGTGGTCGGCGTGGGCGAGCGTCGCCCGCCCGAAGTCCCGCGGCTCACCGACGGTCGCGAGCTCGCCCATCTGGTCGACCGTCGCGGGCGCGTCTACTACCGCAATGATGACCACGTGACCCGGGAGCCCCTCTATCGGGCTGGTATCGACGGCAGCGTCGAGGAGATCACGCTCGACTGGGGCGACGCGCTCGAGTGCGTGCTGACGCGCATCGTCGACGTGGGGCCGGAAGGGCACGTTCTCACGAGACAGCGACCGGGCCCTGGCCTGCGCGGGCCCGTCGACGGCGCCGTCTGCCTGTTCGCCCCGGATGGCTCCCTGGTGCTCACGCTGCCCCCGGATCCGGAGCGGGCCTGGGTGGGCTTCTCCGATCCGGTGCAGTGGTACTGAGCGAGCGCGGCCCGAGCCGTGATCTCGTGATCTCGCGCGACGCGGAGGCGGGCGGCGGCTTCAGGCCGTCGCGCGGTCGAGCGCGGCGAGGGTGCGGCGCTCGAGGAGGTGGGCGTCCTCGAGGGTCTCGCCGATGCAGACGAGGCCGAGCTTGCCGTACTGGCTCATGGCACCGATGAGGTGGAACACGACGCCGCGCTGCGTGGCCTCGTCGAAGTGGAGATCTTCCTCCACCATCAGGTCGACGAGATCGACCGGCACGAGCTTGCGGTAGGCGGGGCTCACGAGGTTGTCGGTGGCGTAGTACGCGCGCGCCTCGCCACGCGGCGTGACGAAGGTGCCGCGCGCTTCGTCGTAGCGGCCCTCGGTGAGGAACTGGAGCATCTGGAAGGGCAGCGTCGTGCCGCCCTTGCGGAGGTTGATCTCGATCGCCGACAGCTCCCACGCGGTGGCCGACGAAGCGCCGGCGCTGCGCGGCACCGCGACGAAGTCGACGGCGAAGCGACCGAGCACGCCGCGCGCGCGGAGCACCTCACCGACCGCACGACCGGCGGTGTGGAGCGCGGCGCGGTACGCCGGATCCGCGGGGAACGTGCTGCCGAGGAAGACCTGACCGGTCGGCCCGCCGAGCAGCTGATCGTGCGTCGAGACGAGCTCGAGATCCCCGAGCGCGCTCACGCGCAGCTGCACGGACGGAGAGCGCTTCCCGTCGCCGTCGACCCACGTCTCCACGATGCCGCCCATGCGATCGAGCTGCGCGAGGTACGCGTCGATGGAGGTGCCGCTCGCCTCGGGTCGGAGCTCGCGCCGCACGGCCTCGCCGATCCACGGCTCGAGCGCGCCGCCGGCGGGCGCGTGAGCGAGATCGAGCACCGCGTTGCCCTCGCCCGAGAAGCCCTCTTCGAGCTTCACGACGACCCGGCGCAGGCTCGGCGCCTCGCGCCGGAGGCGTGCGGTGGCCGCGACGAGATCCGCCACGTCCCTCAGGCGCTCGACACCGCGAGGGCACGGCACACCCGCTTCGGCGAAGATCTCGCGACTCCCACTCTTGGTGCCGAGATCCGAGAGCGCCGGATCACAGCCGTAGAGAGGGATGCCGAGCGCGACCGCGAGGCGCCGCTCGCGCCAGGTCGTGTTGAAGCACGAGAGGTGTGCGCGCGACGGATCACCGATCGCATCGCGCACGCGCTGGAGCAGGCGCGGTCGCTCGAGGATCTTCTCGGTGAGGGGACGCGGCGAGGCGTCGTACGTCGAGAGCAGCGTGAGGCGACGGCGCGCGTGTCCCGAAGGGACGCCCGAGAGCAGGCTCAGGTAGTAGTCCACGATCTCGCCGTCGATCGGGAGGCTCGTGACGAAGATCACCCGCGTCGCGGGCAGGCGCAGCCACAGCATCATCGAGAGCTGCCGCTCTTCGTAGTGCTCGACCCCCGAGACCTTCGCGAGCTCGCTGGGATCGAGGCTCAGGCTGGGCACCACGACCACGGTGCGGGGCGCGCGCGGATCCGCGTAGGCGTCGCGGAACATCGGGCCCAGGCGCTGCTTCAACACCTCGAAGCGAGCGAGCTCGTCGGCCGCGACGGGAGGGTCCACCCCGGTGCGTCTACGCGCCGCGCCTCCGAATACGAGCCCTCCCGGACGACGTTTCGTGCAGAGGAAGTGGGGCGGCTCGACGGCCGTGGTAGATGCGCGGCATGCACGTGCATCTCATCGGCGTCGCCGGCACCGGCATGGGCGCGCTCGCAGGCCTGCTCAAGGCCGCGGGCCATCGTGTGAGCGGCTCGGACGTGGCGTTCTATCCCCCGATGGGCGAGGCGCTGACGCGCTGGGGCATCGAGACCAAGACGGGCCATCGCCCCGAGCACCTCGAGCCGCGGCCCGACCTCGTGATCGTCGGCAACGTCTGCCGCAAGGACAACCCCGAGGCCCGCGCCGCGATCGACGGCGGCCTGCGCTACGCGTCGATGCCGGGCGCCCTCGAGGACCTGTTCCTCCGGGATCGTCCCTCGTTCGTCGTCGCGGGCACGCACGGCAAGACCACCACGACCACGCTGACCGCGGTGCTCCTGCACGCGCTCGGCAAGGATCCGGGCCTGCTCGTCGGCGGCATCCCGCTCGACTTCGGCGAGAGCTTCCGCGTCGGCGCGAGCGACGCGCCGTTCGTGATCGAGGGCGACGAGTACGACTCGGCCTTCTTCGAGAAGACGCCGAAGTTCTGGAGGTACGCGCCCAACGCCGCGATCCTCACGTCGATCGAGCACGATCACGTCGACATCTACCCGAGCCTCGAGAGCTACCTCGCGGCGTTCACGGAGTTCGTGCGTCGCATCCCCGAGGACGGCGTGCTCGTCGCGTTCGCGGGCGATCCACTCGTGCGCGAGGTCGCGAAGGGCGCGCGTTGTCGCGTGGTCTTCTACGCGCTCTCGACCGACGACGTCGGCGACACGCTGCCGGTGTGGACGGCCGCGCCGATCGCGCCGAGTGGTGGCGCGCAGCCCTTCGATCTCTTCGTGGGCGGCACCTTCGCGTGCAACGTGCTCTCGCCGCTCTCGGGCGATCACAACGTGCGCAACGCGATCGCGGCGATCGCGCTCGTGTGCGAGACCTCCGGCGGGACGATCCCCGTGACCGATCCGGTGCGCGCCCTCCGCGCGTTCCGCGGGGTCAAGCGCCGCCAGGAGCTGCGCGGCGAGGCGCGCGGCGTGCGCGTCTACGACGACTTCGCGCATCACCCGACCGCCGTGCGCGAGACGCTCGCGGGCCTGCGCGCGCGACACCCCGAAGGGCGCCTGCTCGCGGCGTTCGAGCCGCGCAGCGCCACGGCGTGCCGCAAGCTCCACGAGGAGGGCTACAAGGACGCCTTCTACTCGGCGGACCTCACCGTGCTCGCGCCGCTCGGGCGCATGAACATCCCGGACGCCGAGCGCATGGACCTGCGCGAGGTCGCGCGCGGTCTCGAGGCGCGAGGCAAAGAGGCCGTGACGCCGGCCTCGCTCGACGAGGTGCTCGCGACGCTCGTGCGCGAGGCGAAGGCGGGCGACACGATCGTGCTCATGTCGAACGGCGACTTCGGCAACCTGCACCCGCGATTGCTCGCAGCGCTCGCGACGGGCCGCCTCGAGGCGCGCCCCCTCGCACCAGCCGGCGCGGAGGCCAAGGCGTGAGCGGCGCGGCGCTCGAGACCGAGGTGCAGCGCGGGTGGCTCGCGACGGCGCGACGCATCGCCGAAGACGCCGGTGCGATCGTGCTCGCGGGGTGGCGGCGAGAGCAGCTCGACGTGAAGCAGAAGGGCGCGATCGATCTCGTGACGGAGTTCGATCTCGCGAGCGAGGCGCACATCCGCAAAGAGATGCGCGCGGCCTTCGACGCGCTCGGGCATGCGGTGGTCGCGGAGGAAGGCAGCGGCGCGGACGCGAGGGATCGCGAGCTCGTGTGGTTCTGCGACCCGCTCGATGGCACGACGAACTTCGCGCACGGGCACTTCTGCTTCTCGGTCGCGATCGGCCTCGCACAGCGAGAGGCCGACGGGCGCATGGCGCCGCTGCTCGGTGCGGTGCACGCGCCCGCGCTCGGCACGACCTGGATCGGCGGACCGGCCGTCGGCGCGGAGCGCATCGACCGAGCCGGCGCGCGGCCGTGTCGGCTCGGCCGCGCCCAGATGCTGTCGGCGGCGCTGATCGCATCGGGCTTTCCCTACGATCGCCGGACGAGCCCGGAGAACAACGTCGCGGAGCACTCGCGCATCGTGCTCCAGGTGCAGGGCATCCGGCGCTGCGGCTCGGCGGCGATGGACCTCTGTCTCGTCGCCGACGGCTCCTACGACGGCTACTGGGAGCAGAAGCTCGCGCCGTGGGACATGACCGCCGGCGCCGCGATCGCGCTCGGCGCAGGCGCGACGCTCACGGGCTACGAGGGCGAGCCGATCGACGTGACGAAGAACCGCGTCATCGCGACCAACGGCGCGATCCACGCGGAGCTCACCCGCGAGGTGAGCGCCGCCCGCCGCGCCGCACGCCTCGTGCTCTGAGCGAGGAGCCTCGTCACTCCGTCGAGACGAGGCCGAGGCGGATGGCCTCGCGCACGAGGCCCGCGGCGTTGGTCACGTCGAGCTTCGTCATGATGCGGCTGCGGTGGCTCTCCACGGTCTTGACGCTGAGGTCGAGCGTGCGCGCGATCTCGGCGCTCGAGAGGCCCTCGGCGACGTAGCGCAGCACCTCGCGCTCGCGCGGCGTGAGCGAGCCAGCGCCGCCGTCCTCTTCGCGGAGGAGGATCGCCGCGATGCCGTGGCTGAACCACGGCTCACCGCGGGCGATGGCGCGGATGCCCGAGACGAGCTCCGAGACGCCCGTGCCCTTCACGAGGTATCCGGACGCCCCCGCGCGCACCGCAGGGCGCACGTGCTCGGGGCCGCCGTACATCGAGAGGACGAGCACCCGCGTGGCGGGGCACGCGGCCACGATCGCGGCCGTGGCATCCACGCCGTTGAGGCCCGGCAGGCTCAGATCCATGACGACGACGTCCGGCGTCTTGTCCTTCGCGAGCCGCACCGCCGCGTTGCCGTCCGGGGCCTCGCCGACGACGAGGAGATCCTTCTCGAGCGCGAGCATGGCCTTGAGCCCCTCGCGCACGATGGTGTGGTCTTCGACGAGGAGGACGGAGATGGTCATGCGGACGTCAGGCTTGCTGCGGGAGACCCACCTCGGTCAATGAGAGGAACCCCCCGCGAGGCACGTCCATGCGTGAAGCGCGCTCCGCGCGACCGCGATAGGATGCGGGGCATGAACCGCGTCCTCGTCGCGTTGGCCCTCGCCTCGCTCCCGTTCCTGCCCTCGCGCGCGAGCGCACAGGCACCCGCCTCCACCGAGGCGACCGCGGCCGCGCCGCGCGCCGATGGCTGCGGGATGACCGAGGAGAACGCGACGTTCCGAGGCCTCGCCGTGGGCGACGTGGTGACCCTGCAGCGACATCGTTGGGTGCGCGGCGAGGCGAACTGGCGCGACGAGATGGGTCGCTACGTCGGGCGCGCCGCGCGCGTCACGCGCCTCTCGGGCGTCGATGCGCAGGGCTGCTCGGGGATCCGCGTCGACGTGGACCACGAGCAGTACTTCTGGCGCGTGCGCGACGTGGGCATCGGCACCGGACGGCAGGCCGCGCAGGCCACGGCCGGGGCCACGAGCGGCTTTCCGCAGGAGTGCCACCAGCAGGACGGCGCGGAGAACTACGGCGCCGCGACGGTCGGAGCGCAGGTCATCCTCGGTCGACATCGCCCGGTCGATGGCGACACGAACTGGTCGGAGGACATGTCGCAGTTCGTCGGGCGCAGCGCGCGCGTCGTCGGGCCGGCGGGCGTCGACGGTCAGGGCTGTCCGGGCGTGCGCGTCGACATCGATCGCGGCGACTGGTTCTGGCGCATCCGAGATCTGCGCGGCGCAGGCGCTGCCTCGGATCTCGCGTCGCTCACGCTCGTGCCGAGCACGGGCGTCTCGACCGATCACGGTCGCCCCGCGATCTCGTCGGTGGGCGGCGGCTCGGGCCTCTTCGGTGCCGGCGGCGTGCCGGGCCCGCAGGCGTGCGGCCTGACCGACGACACGATGCAGTGGGAGAGCCTCGCGGTCGGCTCGGAGGTCATCCTCGGCCGGCACCGGGCGGTGAGCGGCGACGACAACTGGGACGCGCAGATGGACCCGTTCGTGGGGCGCACCGCGCACATCACCGAGCTCGTCGGCGTCGACGAGACGGGCTGCGGCGTCGTGCACGTCGACGTCGACAACGGTCAGTGGTTCTGGCGCGCGCGCGACCTCGTCATCACGCAGCCGGGCCCCGGCGGCGGCGTGGCACCGCCCGGCCCCGGCGTGGGCTCGGGCCAGTCGCAGCAGGTCTCGCTCGCACCGGGCTTCCGCGATCCGCGAACGGTCACCGTGTCCGCAGGCGGCCCGGTCACGGGCGATCGCATGGGCTCGGCCGATGGCTACTGCGCCGGCAGCTTCCCTGCGTCGCCACAGATCACGCTGACGCTCACGGCGCCCCTTCCGAACCTCCGCGTGCTCGGTCGCGCGGGCGAGGACACGACGCTCGCGATCCGCTTCCCCGACGGCCAGGTGCAGTGCAACGACGACGGCGCGGGCTATCCGAACCCGGCGCTCGACATCCCGCGCGCGGCGGCGGGCACCTACCAGATCTTCGTCGGCGCCTTCGGCAGCGGCGGCATGGGCGCGCAGGCGACGATCGGCTTCACGACGAACCTCGGTCTGTCGCCCGATCAGCTGCCCTGAAGCTCGGTTCAGTCAGCGAACGAGCTTCGAGATCGCCTTGAAGGTGTCCGTGCCCGCCTTGCCGACGAGGTCGAAGAGCACGACCTCGCTCGAAGAGACCCACGCGCCCGCGTAGTGGTAGAGGCTGCGCGCGACCTCGACGTTCGCCTTCTCGCGCGAGCAGACGGCGTCATAGGCCACGTGCACCGAGAAGCCCAGCGACGCGAGGCCACGCGCGGTCTGGTAGACGCAGATGTGCGCCTCCATGCCCGCGAGCACGATCGCGGTGCGCCCCTCCGCACGCCAGCGGAGCAGGTGCGCGCGCACGCCCTCGTTGGCGCTCGCGTCGAACTCGACCTTCTCGAGGAAGGTCGCGCCCGCGCCGGTCGCCTTCTCCTTCAGCGAGGCCACGGTCGGGCCCAGGCCCTTGGGATACTGCTCGGTGACGAGCACCGGCAGGCCCGTGATCTTCGCGCCCTCCACGAGGCGCTCGGCGCGCGCGATCGTCTGTGCGGCGGTCTCTTCTGGCATCGCGGCGACGAGGCGCTCCTGGATGTCGATGACGACGAGGCCGGTGCTCGCGGGGCTCAGGGTGAGAGGGCTCGGCGTGGTCATGCGGCTCGTTGTACCAGAGCCCACCGGACGCGGGCTCGCTCGCGAGGCGCGCGTCGATCATGCTGAGGAGCGATGCCGGCTCGTCGCACGCCCCTCGTCTCATCCGCCTCGGCGCTGGCCCTCGCGCTCCTCGGCGCCGCCGCGTGCGACGGACCGACGCCCACGCTCGACGCCGGCATGGACGCCCCGCTGCCGACGGATGCGGGCTCCGACGCGCGCGAGGCGCGCGACGCCGTGAGCACGCCCGACGCCGGGCGCACGGACGCGGGCTCCGACGCTGGACCGCCCGACGGCGGGATCGACGCGTGGGCCGGCTGCGTGGGTCCGCCGGGGCTCTACGCCGAGGGCTCGTGCACGGTGCTCGCCGACGGAGTGCGCGCGTTCCATCCCGCGCATGCGCTCTGGAGCGATGGCCTCGACAAGGAGCGCTTCGTCTACCTGCCACCGGGCACGCAGATCGACACGAGCGATCCCGATCGATGGGCCTTCCCGGTGGGCACGCGGCTCTACAAGACCTTCTCGATGGGGGGCCAGCGCATCGAGACGCGCCTGCTCGAGAAGATCGACGCGCCGCGCGGCACGAGCAGCTGGCGCATGGTCAGCTACCTCTGGAGCGAGGATCAGCAGAGCGTCTCGCTCGTGAGCGCGTTCGGTGAGCGCGACGTGCACGGCACCGAGCACGACATCCCCTCACTCGCCGAGTGCATCCGCTGTCACTCGGTCGCGCAGGACGACGCGGCCGATGGATTCAGCGCGATCCAGCTCGCGCACGGCGAGGGCGGCGTGACGCTCGCGACGCTCGTGGCCGAGGGCTGGCTCACCGATCCGATCGATCCTGCAATCGCGGTGATCCCAGGCGATGCCGCCACGCGGGCGGCGCTCGGCTATCTCCACGCGAATTGCGGCAATTGTCATGGCGGCCCCGCACCGGAGCACGGGCTCGATCACTGGATCCGTGTGGGCACCGCCGACGTCGCGAGCACCGGCACGTGGCGCACGTCCATCTGCAGCTGCTCGGTGTGGACGCGCACGCTGCCTTCGGGCGAGACCGCGAACCTGCGGATCGCGCCCGGTCATCCGGACACGAGCGTCGCGACCCTCCGCATGTCGAGCCGCACCGCGACCGAGCAGATGCCGCCCATCGGCTCGCGCCTCGTCGACGACGACGGAGTGCGCCTCGTGTCCGAGTGGATCGCCTCGCTCGACGAGACCGCCAACGGCTGCCCGCACGGCTGCCCCTGGCCGTAGGGCAGTCGATCAGCCGAGGGCTTCGGCGAGGGTTCGGGCGGCGAAGATGCGGTCGAAGATCGCATCGAGCTCGTCCATGCGCGCCTCGCTCACACGTCGGTGGACGTCCGCATCGAGCTCTCCGAAACGGTGTGTGAGCAGCCGGATCGCGACCTCAGCCTTGCCCTCAGCCTTGCCCTCAGCCGTGCCTCTGGCTCTTCCCTGGGCGATCCCCTCTTCGGTCGCCAAGCCCTCTCCGCGTCGACCGTTGCTGAGGTGTGGGCCGCTCGTCAGCGCAGGACGAGGCCTGCGTCGGACGCGACGATGCGCTCGGGGAGCGTGCGATCGCGGACGAGGAAGTAGAGCCAGCCGTCCGAGCGGAAGTGCGGGAAGAGCGCGCGCTGACCGGGCTGCATGTTGGTCACGCGGATCTCGCGGCCCGTGAGCACGTCGATGAGGTAGACGTTCGAGACACCGCGGTAGGCGGCGAAGCCCGGATCGCTCGGGCCGGTGAAGCCGAGGTCGGTCGCGTCCGCGTTCGTCGCGCGGTGGTGCGTGACAATCCAGCGATCGTCGAGCGAGATCGCCGCCTTGCCGCCCGGCAGGCAGTAGCGCGCGAGCTCGGGCAGCTCGACCGACGTCACGGCGCCGCTCGCGTCGCGCGTGAGCTCGATGCCGCGGAGCACGTAGCCGAGCGGCTCACCGCTCGCGCGCGCGAGCTGCGTGACGAGCATGCGCATCGTCGGCGAGATCACCGCGTTGCCCTCCCACGCGGTCGCCGCCGACACGTCACCCGCGGGCTCGAACGACGCGCCCGACCCAGTGTTGGTGAAGCGCAACAGCGTCGTGCGCGAGCTCGGATCCGCGAAGACCTGCGGATCGCTCAGCTCATCACCCGGATCGCCCGACCACACCGAGTTCACGACCCAGTAGTCGCCGCCATCGAGGGAAGCGCCGAGGTGCTGGTAGAGGCCGACGTCCGAGCTCGAGCAGCCCACCTCGGAGAAGCGGATGCGGGTGGGCATGCCGGTCGTGAGCACGCTCTGCGCGCACGTGCCGGTGCCGCGTGGCGTGCCCTGGAACATGAAGCCGCTGTTGTCGGGGTAGAAGCCTGGGTCGTAGGCGCCGTCCACGCCGATGACCACGCCGCGCTGGAGATCGATGATGGAGCCGCCCGCGCCCGCGCCGTTGCCACCGTGGGCGACGAAGCGACCGTCCGCCGAGCTCTTGGTCCAGTAGCTCGTGTTGTAGGGCACGTCGAAGAGCACGCGCTGATGGGTGCCCGCCGTCTCCCACCGCGCGCCGTAGCTCGTCTCCGAGGCGCGCGGGTACGTCGCGAGACAGTCGAGCGGAGAGGCCGCACCGGCACAGCCGTGCATCAGGATGCCGGCCTCGGTGTTGCGCGCGGACCAGCCGCTGCGCTCGCCCTCGGCGACGAGCGTCGCCACCGCCGGGCTCACGTACGAGGTGCACTCGCCCGGACCATCGAGCGGCGGGAGCACGCTGTCCACCTGCGGCGTGCCGCGGAGGAACCACTCGGCGATCACGTCGAACTCGGCCTGCGTGAACGCGGGGCGCGGCGCAGGCGGCTGCTGCACGCGCATGCGGAAGGCCGCGAGCTCGGCGTCGGCAGTGGCCCCGAAGGCGAGCCGGAACACGTACTCGAACCACGCGTTCTGTGTGCCCGTCGCGAAGACGCCGAGGTTGTGCGTGGTGTACTCGTCGCGCGCGTCCTGGAAGCACGCGACGATCGCCTGCGCGGCCGCCGGCGTCGTGACCTCGAGGTCCGTGAAGCAGCTCGACCACGCCGCGTCGCTCACCTCGCGCATCTGGGCGATGCTCTGACGCGTGATGCCGTGACAGTCGCGGCAGCTGCCCGAGCCACCGGCCTCCTCGGCGCCCATGAGGCGGAGCGCCTCTCGCGCGAGCTCGGCATCCGGCGTCGTCAGCTCGTTGCGGAAGAGCGGCGCGCTGCTGGGCCCGGCGTCGCGACCGGCGTCGATCACCACCGCATCGATCGCGGGAGCGTCGGCGAGGCTCGCGGCGTCGCGACCGGCGTCCGTGCTCGGCGCGGGGTCTCCGCCGCAGCCTGCGAGCGCCAGGAGAACGAGGCTGGTGGAGGACACGGCGCGCTTCGTCATGGCTCGAGTTGTAGCTGGTTCGCGCGAGCTCCGCTCACGCTTCGGCGGCTCGACACACCGCGTCATCGTCCGAGCCCATGCTCCTTCACCCGAGGTCGGACGGGGCGCTCGCTCACGCCTCGTCACGGCTCACGCGCGGCAGGGTCACGACGACCTCGAGGCCACGAGGCGCACGATCTCGGAGAACGACCGTTCCGCCGTGCGCCGTCACGAGCTCGCGGACGATCGAGAGCCCGAGGCCGGTGCCGGGCTGGTGGGCCTGTGCCGCGCGCTCGATGCGGTGGAAGCGCTCGAAGACGCGCGCCTTCTCGTGCGGCGGGATGCCCTCGCCGCGGTCTCGCACGACGATCCGCGCGTGGGCGGCCTCGGCCTCGAGCGCGATCTCGATGCGACGCTCGCCCGCGCCCGTGTACTTGATCGCGTTGTCCACGAGGTTGACGACGACCTGCTCGATCGCGCCGGGGTCGAACGAGAGCTCGATCGGCTCGCCGTCGTCGGGACCCGCGAGCTCGAAGCCCTTGCCGCGCGCGTAGCGGTCGAGGTCGCTCACCACGTGGGCGACGTGCGCGCGCAGATCGGTCGTGCGCGGGCGGATGGGGCGCCGCCCCTCCTCGAGGCGCGAGGCCTCGAGCACGTTCTCGACCAGGCGCGTGAGGCGCACGGTCTCGCCCACGAGCTCCTCGTGCACGCGCGGTCTTCGCTCGGCCTCCACGAGATCGTCGGCGAGCATCTCGGCGTGCATGCGGATGGTGGTGAGCGGCGTGCGGAGCTCGTGGCTCACGGCGGACACGAACTGGCTCTTCTGTCGCGAGAGCGCCCGCTCCTCGCGCGCCGCGCGCTCGACCGCGCGGAGCGCGAGCACCACGACCAGCACGAGGAGCGCCAGGAGGCCTCGCTCGATCCACGTGAGCCACGACGTCGGCGCCCCGACGAGCGCGCCGCGCTCGACGCACACGAGCCGGCTCGGCGCGATGGGGAGGGCGCGGGTCAGCGCACAGTGCGCGAGCTCGGCCGCGTCGTCGGCCGACACGAGGCGGGCCGCGGGCTCGGACACGACGAAGCGCGCGACGAGGCGCGGAAGCCACGTGCCCTCGAGGTACGCGTCGTCGAGCACGACGCCCTGGAGATACGCGTTGTGGCCGTCGCTCACCGTGCGGACGAGCACCGGTACGTCTGCGAGGCGATCGAAGCGCATCGGCGTGTACTCGACCTCGATCGGCGGCGCGCGCGTCGCGTCGCTCGGCGCGGCCTGCGCGACGAGCTCGGGCACGACCGCCGCACGCTGCTCGGGATCTCGCGCCGCCGAGCGCCGCGAAGGCGCGCTCGACTGCCCGGCCTCGGCCTCGTTCGGTGCGCTGCGCGTCACGCGGGCGACCTGCGGCGCCGCGCGGCCACGCTCCCAGAGATCGTTGCGCACGATCGGATCACCCTGCTGCGCGAGGTTGATCTCCTGTGCGAGCTGCGAGCCGTAGCTGTTGAGCTCGAGGGCCTCCACGCGCTGCGTCGGCGCGGGCTCGCGTCGCGCGACACGCACCGGACGGGCTGGCGGCGTGTCGTCGTCCGAGCTCGAGAGGCTGGGCGAGCCCCAGTCGCTCGAGCTCGTCGTCGTGCCGGTGCTCGAGGCCCAGTACGTCGGAGCGCCCGATTCTTCGAGGTCGTGGGCGGGCTCGGTCGGGGGCTCGGCCTCGAGCGCCGCGAGGAGGGACGTGCGCAGCGAGGGCGCGAGCAGGCCCGCGAGCTGCTCCTCGCGCGGCGCGCGAGGTGTGCGCGCGTCGAGCAGGCCTTCGGCGTACGGCGTCGTGATGCGCCCGTCGGCGGCGAGCTGGAAGTGACCGACGACGCGTGGATCGGCCGGGCCCGTCGCGAGCGGTGAGATCGCGACCGGATCGGTCAGCGAGAGCACGTCGGGGGGGCTGTAGTAGTGGCCCCACACGTAGTACGGGCGCTCGTCCTCGCGAGCCCGCAGCTCCTCGAGGCTCTCGTCGACGGCCTGCTCGAGCGAGCCGAGCATCGCCTCGATCTCGGCGCGGCGCTGCTCCTCGAGGAGGCTCCGCTCGCGGTAGGTCGCGAAGGCCCAGCCGAGCGCGAGCAGGAGCGTCGGCAGCCCGACACCGAGGGCGAGCATGCGAGAGGTGCGCGCCTCGCGCGGGCCCGAGACGCCCGCGCGCCGCGGTTCAGGCGAGCTCGGCATCGAAGCGATAGCCCTTCCCACGCGTCGTCGCGATCCACGCGCCCGCGCCGCGCACCCGGTCGAGCTTCGCGCGCAGCTGCTGCACGTGGACGTCGACCGTCCGCGTCCGGATCGTGCCGTCGCGATAGCCCCACACGTCCACGAGGAGCTCCTCGCGCGTCACGATGCGCTCGCGGTGCAGGACCAGGTGCTCGAGGAGGCGGGCCTCGCGCGTCGTGAGCACGAGGCTGCTCGTGCCGTCCTCGACGCGGTGGAGATCGAAGTCGATCGTCACGCGGGCCTCGCCGATCCGCACCGCGACGCGGCGCGCGAGCGGTGTGTCGTCGGGCTTGTCGGTGCGGACGCGGCGCAGGAGCCCGCGCGCCCGCGCGACGAGCTCGCGGATGCCGAACGGCTTGGTCACGTAGTCGTCCGCGCCGGCCTCGAGGCCTGCGACGACGTCCTCCTCGGAGCCCTTCGCGGTGAGCACGAGCACGGGCACGTCGTCGCCGCGGGCACGCACGTCGCGCAGGACCTCGAGGCCCGTCACGAACGGCATCATGAGATCGAGCACCACGAGATCGAAGCGCTCCTTCGCGAGCACCTCGAGCGCCTGCCGTCCATCGCCCACCCCGGTGACCGCGAGGCCTTGCCCGCCCAAGAGCGAGAGGAGACCGTCGCGGATCGGCGCCTCGTCCTCCACGACGAGGACGCGCTGCGAGGAGGCCGGCGCGGGATGGACCACACACCGAGCGTAGCGGCACGGGCGCGCGTCATCCACGGACGCACGTAAAGGTTGCGTCAGGGATCCCGCCCTCACGCCGTTCTCACGAGCGCGTGTCTTTACAGAGCTCTGACGTGCCCCCGGCGCGCGCTCGCACATCCTCGTCTCATGCGACACGGACGCGCTCACACCTCCCCCCTCGCGCTTCTCGCCCTCGGTGGCCTCGCCCTCGTGGGCGCGCTCTCGAGCTGCGGCGGGGGCCTCGCCTCCTCGGACGATGACGCCGAGCCCACGGGCGCGGGCGGCGAGGCCGCGCTCACGCTCGAGGATCAGGCGC
The DNA here is from genome assembly GCA_044376125.1 of Sandaracinaceae bacterium. Classification (GTDB taxonomy): domain Bacteria; phylum Myxococcota_A; class Polyangia; order Polyangiales; family Sandaracinaceae; genus JAFLCL01. The sequence goes on along the minus strand of JBILLJ010000044.1, from coordinate 46,102 downwards.
TCCTGGCGATCTCGGAGGACGCCGCGGTCGCCGAGCGCGCGATCGCCGCGCTGCGCGAGGCAGGCCCCCGCGGTCACGCGGCGCTGATCGCGCGACACGGCTGGACCCTCGAGGTGCTGCGACAGTCGCCCCCCGCGACGCTCGATCCCTCGCACGAGCGGCTGCGTCACGCGATGGACGTCGTCAGCGGACAGCGCGACGGGCACGCCTCGGGCCTGTACTGGCACACCGATCTCGAGGCCGCCCAGCGCGAGGCGCGCGAGACCGGTCGGCCCATCCTCTCGCTCCGCATGCTCGGCCGCCTCGACGAGGAGATGTCGTGCGCGAACAGCCGCTACTTCCGCGTGGTGCTCTACGCGAACCACGCGCTCTCCAGCTACCTCCGCGAGCACTACGTCCTTCACTGGTCGAGCGAGCGACCCGTGCCGCGCATCACCATCGACATGGGCGATGGTCGACGCCTCGAGCGCACGATCACCGGCAACAGCATCCACTACGTCCTCGATGCGGACGGGCGCGTGATCGACGCGATGCCGGGCCTGCTCGGACCGCGCGAGATGCAGGCCTTCCTCTCCGAGGCAGAGCACGCCCACCTCGCCTCCAGGGGCTCGCTCGAGGACGCCGAGCTCGGCACGGGCGAGGCCGCGATCGCGCGACACCTCGCGCGCACCGGGGCCAGAGAGCGCTCGGCCCTGCTCGCTGCGCGTCGCGCGTTCCCGTCGATCCCGGACCCGCTCGCCGCCGCGAACGGTCCAGCCCCCGAGGCTCCGTCGGCGTTGATCGCCATGCCGCTCACGGTCAGCAAGCTCGCCGTCGAAGGGGCGATGGTCGACGCGATGCGCGCGCCCGGCGTCGACCCCGTCGAGGTCGGTCCAGTGGACTGGGCGCGCGTGGGCCTCGAGGTCTTCCGGCTCGAGGCCGGCGGGATCTTCGACGCGCAGAGCCTCGCCTTGCTCCGCCTCAAGACGGGGCGCGACGAGGCGAGCGAACGCGCGCTCGTAGAGGCGCTCTCGCGAACGGTCGTCGGGGACACGGCGCGCAACCGCGCGACCTTCCGCCAGACGCTGCTCGCGTGGCTCTCGGCCGCGCGGCCCGAGGGCGAGGCGCGCCCGACGCTCGCGGACTTCAACGAGCGCGTCTACCGCGACCTCTTCCTCACGCCGGCCTCGGACCCCTGGCTCGGCCTGCAGGATCCCACCGTGTGGGACGCGATCGAGCGCCTGCACTGATCGACGGCTCGATCGAGCTCTTCCGAGCACCTTCGCGCAGCGCGAAGACTCGGGAGTCCGGGCTGCGGGTCTCGCGCGCGCGGGGAGCGCGAACAGACATGGGCCGCGCGCAGGCCTTCACGGGCGGTAGAGGGCCAGCCACACGTCTGCGTAGTCGGCGACGAGCACGCCACCGCCGAGATCGATGTCGTCGTCACTCTCGCCGGTGATCGCGAGCGTGTCGCCACGCGCGGCCACGTCGCTGGCGACGTCCTGGCTCGGGCCGTCGAAGAGGCGCGACCACCGGAGCCGCATCGTCGCACCGTCGTAGACGCGCACGAACGCCGCGCCGACGTCGGTCGAGGGGCCGTCGAGCTCGCCGACGAAGATCGGCTGATCGCCGGCGCCGACCGCCACGGCGGGCGTCTCGTACGCGTAGCTCGCCGCGACCCCGTCGAGCCACACCCCCGTGCCATCGCGATCCATCGCCAAGAGGAGCGCGGCCTCCTGGTAGCGACGCACGGTGTACGTGAGCCCGAGGATCGAGACGACCGTGTCGCGGCTCGAGGAGCCGGTGAGGAGGCCGCCCACATAGACGTTGCCGAGCGAATCGACCGCAGGTCGGCCGATCGGTCGCGCGGAGACGTCTTCGAAGGGGAGATCGTGTGCCCAGCGCACGCTGTCGTCGCCCGCGAGACGTGCGACGAAGGGGCCGTTCACGGTCGTGCCTCCGAGCGTGAGCGAGAGGCCCCCGGACGCGCCGGTGACGACACGATCCCCGTCGGGTGCAATCGCCACGAGCAGCGGCTCCTCGCTGGTGGAGGTCTGGAACGTGGTGACGCGGAGAACGGTTCCGTCCGCCGCGCGGTAGGTCGCGAGGAAGGCATCGCCGTTGGTCTCGCCCGTGCGCGTGATGTCCCCGAAGACGACCCTGCCACCGAAGGTGCCGCCGATCACGAGCTCGCCCGTTGCGGTGAAGGCACAGTTGCCCGCGCGCATGCGACCGGTGCCGGAGAGATCCCTCGACCAGCGCAGCGTGCCCGCGTCGTCGAGCACGCGCACCGACACACCGCGCGAGCCCCAGAACACGACGGCCACGTCGTTCGAGCCAGGCGCGACGCAGACGCCGCCCACGCCGTACGTCGTCGCGCTGAGCGTGCGCGACCAGCGGCTCGCGCCTGCGGCGTCGTAGGCGCTCAGCACGACGCTCGCGTCGATCGACGATCGCGCCCAGACGACGCCACCGCGCTCGTCGACGTCGACCGCCGTGAAGCGCTCTCCGACCGACGCGAAGCGCTCGCTGCGCGCGACCTCGCCGTACACGAACTCCGGCCGACAGCTCGCGCTCACGCACAGCTGATCGCTCGCGCACGCGCGTCCACAGCTGCCGCAGTGCGCGCGCGTGCTCGTCACGTCCACGCAGCTGCCGCCGCAGAGCTCGCCGAGCTCGCACGTGCAGAAGCCCGACACGCACGACGCGCCGGCGGGACAGCGCACACCGCAGCGACCGCAGTTCGCCTCGTCGAGGCCGACGTTCACACACACGCCGCCGCAGCTCGCCTCGGCGCTGTCGTCGCATCGGCAGCGGCCCGACACGCAGCTCGCCCCGAGCGCGCACGCCGTGTCGCAGTCGCCGCATCGGTCCTCGTCGCTCGCGTGGTCCACGCAGGCGCCGTCGCAGCTGCCGGGCATGACGCCCGGACACTCGCACGCACGCTCGATGCACGATCCACCGCTCGGGCAAGCGCCCTCGCACGAGCCACAGCTCGTGTCGGCATCGAGATCACGACACTCGAGCCCGCACACGGCGAGCCCATCGGGGCAAGCGCAGGCTCCCGCCACGCAGCTGGCACCCGGCGGGCACGCGCGGCCGCAACCGCCACAGTGGAGCGGGTCGCCGTCGAGCGCGACGCACGCTCCGCCACAGGGCGTGCGCCCCGGCGCGCACGTGCAGCCACCGTAGGCACACACCTCGAACGCGCCGCAGCTGCGACCGCACGCGCCGCAGTGCTGGGCGTCGCTCGTGAGGTCCGTGCACGCCCCGCCGCACGACACCTGCCCGCTCGGGCACAGGCAGCCCACGAGGAGCGAGGCCCCGAGCGCGCAGAGCCACCAGCCCGACCTCCACCACAGCCCGGAACACGCCACGAGGAGACGATACCAGGCCGTCTCGCGGGAGGGCTGGCCGATCGTGAACGGGCCGAGCATGATGCCCGGATGCGAGACCCTCAGTCGCCCCGCGACGAGATGAACGACCTGCTCAACGACGCCGTCGAAGTCGCGTCCGAGCTGCTCGAGTCCAACGGTGAGTTCGATCCCTTCGCGCTCGCGATGCTGGGTGACGGCAAGATCCTCCACCTCGAGGCCGAGAACGGCGAGGACGAGCCGCTCGACGCAGAGCAGCTCGTCGAGAGCCTGCGCAACACGCTGCGCGAGCGCATGGCCGAGCTGCGCGCCACCGCCGTCGTCGCGGACGTGACCGTCGAGGACGAAGAGGAAGAGGCGATGACCGCCGCGATCTCCATCCAGATGGAGCACGTGAACGGTGATCCCGTGACCTGCTTCCTTCCCTACGAGATCAACGGCGACGCGATCGAGCTCGCAGATCTCGTCGGCGAGCCCGGCGAGCGACACGTGTTCCCGGCACAAGTCGTCAATTGAGCGAGGCGACACGCGCAGCCCGACCGCTCGCGGTGCAGCGAGCGCTGCTCGCGCTGCTCGAGCGGGGCGGCCGTGGTGCGCTCGCGACGGTGGTGAAGGCCGCCGGCTCGACGCCGCAGGTGCCGGGCGCGCGCATGCTGCGGCACGAGGACGGCTCCATCGTCGGCACCGTCGGGGGCGGCGCGGTGGAGCACGCGGTGCTGCGTCTGCTCGAGGAGGTGCTGCGCGACGGGCGCGCGCGCGTGGTCGCGCTCGATCTCGCGCACGATCTCGGCATGTGCTGCGGCGGGCGCATGGAGGTGTTCGTGGAGCGCATCGAAGGGACCTCGCGCCTCGTGATCTTCGGCGCGGGGCACGTCTCGCAGGCCCTGGCGCGGCTGGCGCCCTCGCTCGGCTTCGCGGTCACCGTCGTCGACGATCGCGAGGAGCTCAACACCGCCGAGCGCTTCCCGGACGCCACGCGCGTGCTCGCGGAGCCGCGCGATGCCCGCGCCTCGCTCTCGATCGACGAGCACGACTGGCTGCTCGTGGTCACGCACGATCACCGCCTCGACGAAGAGGCCCTCGACACCTACGCGCGCGGCCCGCACGCGTACCTCGGCATGATCGGCAGCCGTCGGAAGGTGCGCCGCGTGCTCGACCGCATCCGCGCGCGCGGCCCGCTGCCGCCGCTCGAGCGCGTCTATGCGCCCGTCGGCCTCGCGCTCGGCGCGGTGAGCCCCGAGGAGATCGCCATCTCGATCGCGGCCGAGCTCGTCGCGGTGCGACACGGACTGGGCCGCGCGCCCCACGTCGGTGCGCACATGAGGGATCTCCCGGACGACGAGCCCGGATAGACCGAGGCGGGGCCTCACCAGGAAAGTGGCGTGTTGCGCGTCGCCCCGCGACAATGGACGCCAGATGTACGACTGGGTCAAAGGCCGGCCCTCGCTCTTGCTCCGCACCCAGGATCTCGAGGTGTGGCCAGGGCATGCCGCGCTCGGCGGTCCGCGGCTCGATCCCGAGCCTCGCTCGTTCGTGTCCCTGGCCGAGTTCGAGGGCTCGACCGTGCTCGCGGTGTTCACCGAGGCGCTGACGACCGCGGTCCCGCTCGAGCTCGGTGGCCTGCTCCTGGTCTCCGCGTCGTACTGCGACGACGACGCCTCGGTGGCCGACCACCTCGATCTCGTTCCCATCGCGGGCTGGCAGGTCCTGCCCAAGCGCTTCGTCGCCGTGGGCGAGGACTACGTGCTCTTCGACGGTGCCCAGAAGGGCCTCGACATGACCGATCCCGCGAAGGAAGAGCAGATCCTCGCGACGAGCGGCGACGCGATCCCGGTGAGCCTGCCGCCGGGCACCTACGAGGTCGAGACGCTCGGCCCGTGGCGCCCCGACGATCGGACCGAGCTCTACCTGACGCGCATCGTGCGCGAGTCCCCTTCCGGAATGATCCCGCTCGGCCCCATCCTGCCCTGACCCGTCGCGCTCGCGACGAGAGCATCGAGGAACGAGGCTCGCCACGCGAGCGCTCGGAGGAGGACGCGGTCCCATGACGAGGCGAGGATTCGCGGCGGCGACGGGCCGCGTCGCGACGGTGATGGGCCTGGGCCTCTTCGCGGGCTGCCCGGGCACGCCCGCCGAGGACGCGGGCACCTCCAGCGACGTCGGGCTCGACGCGAGCGGCGCCGACGCGCCCGCCCTGGACGCGGGGCCGCCCGACGCGTCGCTGCTCGATGCGAGGAGCGAGGGCGGCGGCAGCTTCACGCTGGAGGACGGCACGCGCGTGTCGATCGACGACGAGGGCACGATCGCGCTCTTCCGCGCGGACGACTCGGCGCTCACGACGACCCACGCGCCCGCGCTGCGCACGTTCTCGCGGAGCGCGCGCATGACGCTCGGCATGTACACGGTGACGCGACGCGACGAGTCGACGCACCCGCTCTTCTTCTCGCGCGCGAGCGCCGAGGCCGACGGTGTGCACGCGCGCTACGTGGATCCGCGCGGCGGCGAGCTCGTCATGGTGGTCCGCGTCGGCGTCGCGAACGAGCGCACCTCGATCTCCGTCGAGCCCGCGGGCACCACGCACGACGCGGTCGTGCTCTCGTTCGGCTGTGACGCGGAGGCGAGCTTCCTCGGCTTCGGCGAGCAGTACGACGCGCTCGACCACCGCGGAGAGCGCCTCGAGCTCTTCTCGAGCGAGCAGGGCATCGGCCGCGTCCCCGGCCGACCTCGCTCGCCGACGAACGGCGATCGACACACCACCTACTTCCCGATGCCGTACTGGCTCGATCTGCGCGGGCACGGTGTGCTGCTCGACGCGGATGCGCGCATGCAGGCGGACCTCTGCGCCGCCGAGGCCTCGCGCGCGAGCGTGGAGGTGGAGACGCGCGACGCCTTCGCCATCGAGGTGCTGCACGGGCCGAGCCCGATGCGCGTGATCGAAGAGCTCGGCGATCTCGTGGGGCGCCCGGCGCGCCCTCCGGCGTGGGCGTTCTCGCCGTGGATCGGCATCCAGGGCGGCCGCGCGGCGGTGCTCGCAGAGCGCGATCGCCTGCGCGCCGAGCGCATCCCGTTCTCCGCGCTCTGGGCACAGGACTGGTCGGGTCGGCGCGAGTTCACGCCGGGCCGCTTCGGCGTCGACTACCGGTGGGTGCCCGACGAGACGCTCTATCCCGATCTCGCGGGCATGGTCGACGAGCTCCACGCCGACGGCGTTCGCTTCCTCGCGTACGCGAACCCGTTCGTCGTCACGACGAACCTCCACTTCACGCCGATGGCCGAGGCAGGCCTCTTGATCGCGGACGACACCGACGCGCCGTACACGTTCACGTCGGTCTTCACGATGGCCTCGATCCCCGACTTCTCGCGACCCGAGACCTACGCGTACGTCGAAGGCTTCCTCCGCACGATGACGCGCGCCGAGGCGGGCGGCGGGCTCGGCATCGACGGCTGGATGGCCGACTTCGGGGAGTGGATCCCCCCCGACGCGCGCTTCGCCGACGGGCGCGACGGAATGCAGGCGCACGCGGGCTACCCGCGCAGCTGGCACCGCGCCTCGCGCGAGGCCTTCGACGCCGAGCGCCCCGACGGCGACTGGGTGATGTTCACGCGCTCGGGCTGGACGCGCTCGCACGACACCGTGCAGATCGTGTGGGTCGGTGATCAGGAGGCGGACTTCTCCGAGCACGACGGCTTGCCGACGGTGCTGCCCGCGATGCTCTCGCTGGGCCTGTCGGGCATCCCCTTCGTCACGCACGACGTCGCCGGCTTCTCGGGCGGGCCGAGCACGAAGGAGCTCTTCCAGCGCTGGACCGAGCTCGGCGCCTTCACGCCGATCTTCCGCACGCACGAGGGCCTCATGCGCACGGCGAACTGGCGCTGGTCGAGCGACGCCGAGACCACCACGCACTTCCGCCGCTTCGCGCGCATCCACGAGCTGCTCGCGCCCGAGCTCGCGGCGCTCGCCGACGAGGCCGCCACCACGTCGCGTCCGATGCTGCGCGCGCTCGCGCTCGTCTTCCCCGACGATCCGGGCTCGCGCGCGGTGATCGACGAGATGCTCCTCGGCGACACACTGCTCGTCGCGCCCGTCGTCACCGAGGGCACCACCCGGCGCAGCGTCTACCTGCCGCCCGGCACCTGGTTCCACGTGTGGTCGGGCGAGCGCTTCGAGGGCGCGCGCACGATCGAGGTCGACTGCCCGATCGGCAGCCCGCCGGTCTTCTCGCGCGACGTCGATCGGCCGGATCTGCGCGACCCCGCCCTCTCCACGCCCTGACCGCGATCGCGTGTCCCGCGAGCCACGACCGTTGGGCTCGATCACGCGGATCGCCCACGAAACGGGCGATCTCGTCGGTCGGCACGGACCTCGCGATGTGTCCCACCGCCCCGCGCCGCTCCGGTCGCGGGCCTCGGAGGCAAGGCACATGTCGTTCTCGCGGAAGATGGTTCTGGGCGCGGTGGTCGTGGCGCTCGTGGGCACGGGGCTGGGCGCGATCGTCGGTGCGTCGATCGCCGAGCGCACGGGGCGTGAGGAGGCCCCCACGGTGCAGATCACCGAGCGGCGCGTGCACGGCCCGAGCGAAGGCGAGGTGGCGATGGTCTCGACGCTCCCCACGCGTGCCAGCGCGACCACGAGCACCACGCGCACCGAGCCCGGCGCGACGCCGGTCGCGACGACGAGCGAGGCGCGCCGCGAGAGCGAGCGTCTCGCCTCACCCTCGCTCGTGCGCGAGGCGCGCACCCACCGCGTGGACGGCACGCGGGGTGGAGAGGGCCTGCGCGTGCGTCGCCTGCTCGTCGCGACGGGCATCGACGATCGCGAGCCCACCGGCGTGAGCGAGACGTTCGACGGAGAGGACGCGCGCCTCTATGCGTTCGTCGATCTCGCGAACCACGGCGACGAGACGGGGGTCGAGGTGAGCTTCGAGCCCGAGGTCGTCTCGCGCGACGCGCACGTCTCGGGCCTCGTGACACTCGAGGTGCCCGGCGAGGTAGGCCGCCATCGCACGTGGGCCTGGTCGCGCGGCGTGCATGCGCCCGGCCGCTGGTCGGTCGTCGTGCGCGACCTCGAGGGCCACGAGCTCGCGCGCACGCCGTTCACGATCGAGTGATCGGCGCCTCGAACGGGCGCGCGCTCGGCTGCGGAGCCAAGCTGCGCGCCCGCATGGCGCGCACACACGAGACGCTCTCCCACCGCGGCTGCACCCTTCACTACGAGGTCGGAGGCTCGGGGCCACCGGTGGTCTGGATCCAGGGCATGGGCCTGCACGGCCGCGGCTGGGCCCCGCAGGTGGACGCGCTCGAGGCGAGCTTCACCTCCCTCACCTTCGACAACCGCGGCATGGCGCGGAGCCAGCCGGTCGGAGAGACGCTCACGATCCCGCTCATGGCTGCCGACGTGATCGCGCTGATGGATCGCCAGGGCTGGGCGAGCGCGCACCTCGTGGGCCACTCGATGGGTGGGCTCATCGCGCTCGCGACGGCGCTCGATCACCCCGGCCGCGTGAAGAGCCTCGCGCTCCTCAACACCTTCGCGCGCGGCACCGACGCCTCGCGCCCGCGAGGTCCAATGATCTGGCTCGGCGCGCGCACGATGATCGGCACCGCGCGCATGCGGCGGCTGGCCTTCCTCGAGATGGTGATGCCCGCGCACGAGCTCGCGCGGCGCGATCGCGACGCGCTCGCCGCCGAGCTCGAGCCGATCTTCGGTCACGATCTCGGGGTGCGCCCGCCGATCGTGATGTCGCAGCTCTCCGCGACGGGCGCGTACGACGCGACGCCGCGTCTGGGCGAGCTCGGTGCGATCCCCACGCTCGTCGTGAGCGCGACGCACGACGTCGTCGCGCCGCCTGCGTTCGGCAAGGCGATGGCCGATCGCATCCCGGGCGCGCGCTACGTCGAGATCCCCGACGCCGCGCACGGCTGGCCGATCCAGAAGGTCGAGGAGGCCAACGCCCTGCTCGGCGAACACTTCACGCGCGCCTCCTGAGCGCGTCGGAGCACGCCGTGGCCTCGACGTGGATGCGGGCGCGCGGCTGCTCCCGCGGCGTACACGAGCAAGGGCTCCCCGCGAGGCCTCCTCCGCGCGGTCAGAAGGAAGGGCCGCGCGGAGGAACGTAGACGCCTCGCGTCTCCACGTTGCGCTCGTTGTCGACGTAGCGTGTGCTGCCCACCACCCGCGCCAGGTCGTAGCCCTCGATGGCCACGCACGCGCCGATCGCGCAGCCCTCGACCGTGCCACCGCTGAGGTCGAGCCCGCCGCCTTGGGCGACCTGCACGCCGCAGAGAGGCGTGCCGTTCACCACCAACCCTTCGGCGACGACGCTCGCGCCATAGAGCGAGGCCACGCCCGTTCCGCCCGCCTCGGTGGAACAGGTGGTGGCTGCACACTCGCGCTCGCGAATGCCGCTCACCCGGACATCGGTGAGCTCGATGCGCGTACCGACCGCGAAGAGCCCCAACGCCGTGAGCCCGCTCGCGAGGATGCCAGTCTCCACCGCATCGTGGATGTCCACCGAGCGCACGACCGCCACGCCTCCTTCACTGGCCTCGATCGCCCGGCCGATGTCCTCGCCGGGTCCACGGACCCCGCGAATCTCCCCCTGTTCGAGGCTGATCTGCGACCCCTCGCCGATCGCCGCGGCGCCCCGCACGAGGAGATCGGTGAACGAGAACCGCCTCACCGTGCACACGCCACCCACCGTGGCGGCCAGTGCCGATCCCGCATCGGGTGCCCACGACACTCGCCTCACGACGAGGTCGTTCGCAGAGAGCTCGCCACCACGCAGGTAGACGCCGACATAGGCCGTGTCGAGCAACATCGCCCGCTGGAGCTCGAGGCGCCCTCCTTCGAGGAGAATGCCCGACGCGAAATCGCCCGAGACCCTGAGATCCCGAATCGACAGGTCGGACGCCGTGACCTCTGCACTGCCATACAGATTCAGCCCCACCCCATCACTGCCACGCACCGCGACGCGGGTGAGTGTCCCGACCGAGTCGCGCACGTCGAGCGCCTTGCACGCGGGCGTACCGGGCGCAGCAGTCAGATCCATCAACACCACTGCATCGAGGTTCGCCGTCGAGCCCTCCACCAGCGCCACGCCGAAAGCGCGGACCGCTGCCACCGTGGAGTGGCGCAGGTCGAGACGAGATCCCCTCGATACCCCGATGCCTCCGCCGTAGTAGCCCATGGCGTCGGGCTCTATCTGCTGCACGACCGTGCGCTCGGCGTCGAGCGAGGCCTCGTCGTCCACGTACATCCCCACCGAACGAGTGTCCTCCACCACCACATCGCGCAGGACCACACTGGCCCCCTCGGTGATGGCAAAGCCTGCTCCTTCTCCTGCCGACTCAGCTGCTCGCACCGAGCGCACCAGCACCCGCTCTGCCGAGAGCGTCCCGAGGTTCACCGCGACTCCCCAACCGCCCACGTCCTCGACCACCACGCGGTCCAGCGCCAGGCTCCCGCCCGCGAGCAGCCCCAGGCCTGCCCCCGACACCGTGACTCCCGTGATCGACGCGTGGACGCCCGGGGGCACCACTAGCGCGGGGCGCGTGGGCATCGCCACCAGGCGCACGCGGTCGGCACAGACTCCGCGCAGCACCAGGTCCGAGGCGAGGGGCTGGGTGACGTGGTAGTCGCCGGCCGCGAGCGAGACCGCGCTCGCGCCGCTCGCGATGGCGTCGTCGAGGGTGGCATACGGGCGAGTGGGGCTGCCGTCCCCACCCGGTGCGGCCGCAGCGTCCACGAGAACACCAGGATCTCCGTCGCGAAAGGCGCCCGGAGCGCAACCGTCATCGACGTTCTCGCAGGCGGCCTCGCCCACCCGCTGGAACGTGGCTCCGCTGCAGCGCGCGCGCGGCGGTGGTGCACACACGGTCGCGCCTCCAGCCGTCGCGTCCGAAGGGTCGAGCGCCTCCATCGCCCAGCCGTCCGGGCACGTCCCCCAGCTCGGCGGCACTGGCAGGTACGGGGGACCCGCGTCTGCGGCATCGACGGCCCCATCGGCCTCGAACGGACCCGCCGAACAGCCGCTCGTCGAGAGCGAGAGGGCGACCCACGAGAGCGAGAGCGCGGCAGTCAACGTTCGCACGGAGGCGCAGGCCGCGACGTCCTCGTGAATCACGGAGGAAGTCTACACCCGCTCGAGCCCGCCCCCTCGAGCTGGGGGCGACGCTCCTCGTCGCCTCAGCCGATCGGCGAGACCGTCGCAGCGAACACGTCGGGGCTCTCGGCGATGCGGGCGAGGACCTCCTGGCTCACCTCGCCCACGACGTCGATGCGCGCGCACGCGGCGGCGTTGCCGGAGAACACGATGTTCTGCATGTCCTCCACGTTGTGCTTGGCCTCGCTGAGGATGCGCAGCACGTGCGCGAGCACGCCGACACGATCGACGTGTCGCACGACGACGACGTGCGTCGCGCCGCTCTTGTGCGCGAGGTTCACGCAGTTCGGGATCGGCTTGCCGGCCTGGTACGCGCGCACGATGCGCACGGTCTCTTCGCCGACGGCTTCTTCCGCCTCGTCGGTGGACGCGCCGATGTGGTGCGTGCCGTAGACGTTGGGGTGGTCGAACACCGCGCCGCTCACCTCGGCGGTCGAGGCGCTCGGCTCCTTCGCGAACACGTCGAGGCCCGCGCGGATCTTCTTGCTCGTGCAGGCCTCGAGCAGCGCCTCCTCGTCCACGACCTCGCCGCGCGAGGTGTTCACGAAGTAGCTGCCCTGCTTCATCGCACCGAACACGCTCGCGCCGATGCGCTTCTCGGTCTCGGGCACGTACGCGAGGTGCACGGTCACGGCGTCGGCGCCCTGCACCGCGGCCTCCGGCGTGGGCGCGAGCTCGATGCCGAGCACCTCGGCCTCCGCCGCGGAGAGGGACTTGTCCCAGCCGACGATGCGCATGCCCATCGCCTTGGCGCGCACGACGACCTCGCGGCCGATCTGCCCGACGCCCAGCACCGCGAGCGTGCGACCGCGCAGGCCGCGCGCCTCGCCGAAGGTCTTCTTGTCCCAGCGGTGGGCGCGCAGGGCCGCGACGTTGTCGGCGATGCGCCGATCGAGGTTCACGAGGTGACCGATCGCGAGCTCGGCCACCGCCGCGGCGTTCTTGCCCGGGCAATTCGCGACGTAGACGCCGCGCGCGCTCGCGCTGGCGAGATCGATCGTGTTCACGCCCGCGCCCGCGCGGATGACGAGCGAGAGCGCCTTGCCGGCCTCGAGGTGCGCCTTCTGCACCTTGGTGCTGCGCACGACGAGGACCTCGGGATCGGTCTCGCGGATGCGCGCGACGAGGCTGTCTCCGTCGAGCTTGGGATCCACATCCACTCTCGCGCCGAGATCCTGGAGACGACCGGCGACGAACGGTGCGAGCTTGTCGGCGAGAAGGACACGCATGGCGGCGCTCACGTGGGCTCGAGGCAGGCGAGCGTGCCGGAGCGGACGTCGCCGGAGGTGGTGACCGCGACGAAGCCCCAGGACGGGGTGCCGCTCGCGGGCGAGAGGGCCTCGATGTACGGCCGCCCCGCGACGGTGCCGATGCCGAGGGTGATCGGATCGCGGATCGTGCGCCCCATCGCGTCGAGGCGGACGGCGCTCTCGTCGTCGACCTCTCGATAGAAGACCGCCCACTCGTCACGATCGGCGTGGTAGGCGGCGACCGGCGCGCGACGGTTGCGCGCCATCGTGGGGCTCGCGACGAGCTCGGCCGAGAAGGTCGCCGAGGTCGCAGACAGCTCGGCCGTGCGGACGATGACGCGGTTGGTCGCCGCGCAGCCGCCGTCGGTGTACGCGACGGCGATCGTGGCGCCCTCGCCAGCGGAGATCGACACCTCCGCGGCCGTGGTCGTGTCGATGCTCGAGACCATCGTCGAGGTCACGCTCGCGAGCGCGGTCGTCACCGCGATCTGGCTCACGACGATCGAGCCGTCGTTGTCCACGTGCGCCACGACCCAGCCATGGCCGGCCACGAACGCGACGCTCGGCCCGAGCGCGTCGGCCGTGGAGCCGAGATCGAGCACGGGGCTCGAGTCGATGCGCGGCGTCGCGCCTCCGATCGGCCGGAGCACGCGCGCCTTCACGGGCGCCTCGGTCGAGCTGCCGCACTCGCGCATCCCCGCGTCGTCGACCCACACGAGGAGCACGTCCCCATCGGGCTCGGGCGTGAGCGACGCGGCCGCCAGGCGCGTCTGCTCGAGACACGCGGTCGCCGCGACGGTGCCGTTGCTGCGGAGCCATCGCGCCTGGATCGGGCTCGTCGCGTCCGAGCCGCAGCTCGTCGCGGCCGCGACCGGATCGTAGACGACGAGGGTGCCCTGGTCGTCGAGCGTCGCGTGCGCTCCCGCGCCGCTCTCGGAGTCGTCGGTCATCGCGGGCGTCAGCGCGAGCGCCGACGAGGACCCCGGCGTGATCGCGCCGAGCGAGAGTGGGTCGGCCGTCCCGCGCGGCGGCACACGCACGACCGACACCTCGGAGCCGTTGTAGCCGCGCGAGAAGGTCACGCGACCCGCGGCGGTGCCCAGCGTCGCGACCGCGCTGCTCATCGAGCCGAAGCTCGGGTCGACCACGCCGTCGCAGTCGTCGTCGACGAGGTTGCACGCCTCGAGCGCCAGGGGCGAGCGCGCGGGGTCCATGTCGTTGCAGTCCGGCGTCGCGCCCGCCGCGCACATCATCGGCGGTGCGCCGTCGCCGTCGTCGTCACGCGTGCGGATCTCGCACGTGCCGTCACCGCCCTCGGGGTTGTTGCACTGCCAGGTGCGACACGTGTCCCCCGTCGACGAGATCATCTCGAGGCTCGCGCACTGCGAGTCCTCGGTGCATCGCGACTGCTGGAACTTGTCGAGGCCGAGGAGGCTACAGGCCGGCAGCGCGGCGAGGGTGAGCAGCGCGGCGGTGAAGCGAATCGAGCGCATCAGAAGGACCCCCGTACGTCGAGGCCGAGAGAGAGCGTTCCATCGGGAAGCACGAGCGCGGTCGGTGTGACCGTGGTGGGCGGTGGCGTCTCGAGCGGGGCGCCATCGGTCCAGTCCGTGAGGAACGCGCAGATGATGGTCGTCGTGAGGAACACGCCGGAGGTGATGAAGAGGATGTCGGCGACGAGCGCCGAGTCCCGGATCGCGCTCGTGTCACGCGGCAAGCGCGGATCGAGCACGTTCTGCTGGCTCTGCGTCACGAGCGCGTTGATCCCGGCACCGGCGCCGCCGATCGCGCTGCCCGCGGTGAGCGCCACGCCGGTCCAGAACACCGCGGGCGGCAGCGGCTGACGCGTCACCGTCACGTTCTGCTCGATGTTCTGTTCGATGTTCTGCTCGATGTGCTGCTCGATGGTCTGCTGCGCGCGCTCGAGCTCGAGCGAGACCTCGGCGGTCTGGCGCGCGGTGACCTGCACCTGACGGCGCGCAGGGAGAAAGCCCGTCGCGCGGATCTCGATGGCGTGCTCACCGCCGGGCACGAGCACGTCGCCGGGCGCCTCGCCGACGATGCGATCCTGGAGCCACACCTCCGCGTGCTGTCCGTCCGGCAGCGGCGGCGTGAGGGTCACGCGGATCGTGCCGAGCAGGTTGCGGAGCGCGCGCAGCTGCGCCTCGACGGTCGATCGATCCTCGGCGTCCAACGGCGCCATCTCGAGATAGCGCTCGTAGTCGCGGACCGCGAGGTCGTAGCGGAACAGCTGCTCCTGGCACTGCGCCATGTTGAACAGCGTGTTGGGGCGCGAGACGAGCGAGTAGCTCCGCTCGAGCTCGGCGAGCGCACCGCGACAGTCACCCGCACGCGCGAGCGCCAGGCCCTGGAGGAAGCGCTGTCGCGCCTCGGCCTCGAGCGAGGCCTGCTCGCTGGCGGCCTGACCGTCGGTCGCCTGGGGCGCCGCCTCTTGTGCACGCGCGGAGCACACCGGGCCGAGCGCCGTGGAGAGCAGCACGGCCGAGGAGGCCGTGGCGAGCGCCACGAGGAATCCGTGGAGGGATGAACGCATGGGGTGGCATCGTACCAAGGTCGACCCTGCCCGTGCGTCCGAACGATGCGGGCCACGCCGAGCCGAGCGAGGGTCGCGGGGACGAGGAGATCGGCCCGCTCGTGGGGCCCATCGATGCTCGGTCACGAACGCGGGTCTCGTGGCCACCAGGCCTCGTGAGGCCTGACCAGGAGACGACGATGCGCGCGAACACGAGCTCGATGCACCTTCGACCCGAGACCGCGACGGCGCGTGCCCGATGGCTGGCCCTCGCCCTCGCCCTCGCATCGTGCGGCCACGAGGCCGAGGCCGCGACCGTTCGGCCGGAGCCCGCCGAAACGAGCGCCGAGCCGAGCGCGCCCGAAGGCAACACGCCGCAGCCCCACGCTCCCAGCGCGCCCGAGGCGAGCCCCGGCGCCACCGGGTCGGTGCCCGAGGCCGCCGCGCGCGCGGAAGGCGCGAGCCCCGACGAGACCGCTGTCGGGGTCGGCACGGGCGCGGGCGATCCTGCGGCGACCGAGGCGCCCACCCCTTCAGCGAGCGCAACGGCGACCGCGCCGAGCCCCGTGCCCGAGGTGCCGCAGCCGAGCCCACCCGCGCTCCACGACGCGATCCGCCAGGTCGTGCGCATGCCCTCCGATCGGGCGCTCGCGCGCGCCGCACGCGCGCGGCACATGCGCATCCAGAACCTCTCGTGGGAGGACACGGGCCGCTTCATGGGCAGCTCGGTCGGACCCAACATCTCCGATCTCACGCTCGAGGTGCTCGAGCGCGTGCCCACGCGCAACGGGCGCACGCGACAGCGCACGTACCTCCTGCCCGCGCTGCGCTATCCGAACTTCACCGATCGCACGGCCGACGTGCCCGCGGATCGCTTCTGGGTCCGCGTGGGCAACCAGCGCCCGGGCGCTGCGCCCGGCGATCTCAGCCCGGTGCCGCTGACCGAGGTGCTCTCGCACCTGCGCGACTACCTCTCGGTCCCCGAGAGCCTGCGCGGGGAGAACCAGGACTTCACCGCGCCGCGCGACACGCACTACCTCGTGAGCGCGCAGCACGTCTTCGTGCCCGTGCCGGACGGCGTGCGCGTCGAGTGGGCCCCCGTGCTCTTCAACTACCAGAGCAACCCCGGTGAGCCGGCGGTGCTGTGCCTCGTGATCACGCGCGAAGGAACGAGCATCACCATCATCGAGAACCGACCCGATCCCCTGCACCCCGATGGCTGGGGCCAGCGCCTCTACTTCAACCACGGCGGCCAGCGCACTCTGTTCACCGCGGAGCGTCGCAGCGACGTGGCCGAGCGCATCGAGGCCGGACAGGCGCGCCCCGAGGACGCGACCGCGCTCGAAGAGGGCGCGGACATGGTGATGATCGTGCAGGTCCCGCTGCGTCTTCCATATGCGCCGCGGCGCGCGATGTCCTCGGGCGGCGGCCTCGGCAGCGGCGCTGGCTACGGCGCGGCCGCAGGCGCGTTCGCCGACGGTGACTCGAGCGGCGCGAGCCGCGGGCGCACGAGCGACGTGGAGCGCGCGGTCGTCGGACACGGCCTCGAAGAGGGCCCGTTCCAGGAGATCCGCAACCGCCGCATCCGCCGCGATCCGCGCTTCCCGATCCGCGTGACGGTGCAGTTCTACCGGGCGACCTCGAACGGCGTGGTCAGCGAGGCCGATCTCGAGTCCGCGGTCTCCACGATCGAGCGCGTGTACGCCGAGGCGGACTTCGTCGGCTCGCTCGTCGTCGGCAGCCAGGAGCGACCGACCTCGTGGGTTCGCCCCAGTCCCCAGGGCGCGAGCACGCCGGACACGGCCACGCCGTGATCACCGGCCCCCGACCACGGACACGGCTCGCGGCCGAGCGCCGCGGGGCCGGGCACTTGGGCCGCCGCGCGGTTGACGTATCCTGAGCCGATGGAGGAGTTCGACGAGCGCGCGATCTTCGCGCGTGGCCCAGTGGTCGTCTTCCGGTGGCAGAACGCGCCGGGCTGGCCCGTCGAGTACGTCTCGCCCAACGCCCCCGAGGTCTTCGGTCACAGCGCCGAGGACTTCCTCAGCGGACGCGTGCCCTACGCCTCGCTGATCCACGAGGACGACGCCGCGCGCGTCGCGAGCGAGGTCTCCGAGGCGAGCGCGAGCGAGGCCGCGAGCTTCGTGCACGCGCCCTACCGCATCCGCCATCGGGACGGCACGGTCTCGTGGCTGCACGACGTGACGCGCATCGTGCGCGGCGCCGACGGAATGCCGACGCACTTCTTCGGCTACGTCGTCGACGTGACGTCGCGGATGCTCGCAGAGGAGCAGGCGCGCGAGCTCGAGCGACGGCTGCTCCACGCCCAGAAGCTCGAGAGCCTCGGCGTGCTGGCGGGTGGCATCGCGCACGACTTCAACAACCTGCTCACGGGCATCCTCGGGCAAGCGAGCCTCGCGCGACGCCTCGGTCAGGTGGACGGGCGCACGCTCGAGAGCCTCGAGCAGATCGAGCTCCTGGCGCGCCGCGCGGCCGAGCTCACGCGACAGCTCCTCTCGTACTCCGGGCGCGGCAACGTGCTCGTCGAGCCCGTCGACCTCGGGGAGCTCGTCGACGAGACCGTCTCCATGCTCGGTCTGGCCGTCTCGCGCACGACCACGCTCGTCGTCGAGCGCGCCGCGTCCCTGCCGGCGATCGACGCCGATCGCGCGCAGATCCAGCAGATCGTCATGAACCTCCTCACGAACGCGGGCGAGGCCCTCGAGGGACGCGCGGGGCGCGTGACGCTGAGGCTGCGCGCCGACGACGACGAGGTCCGGCTCGAGGTCGAGGACACGGGGCGCGGCATGACCGAAGAGGTGCGGCAGAAGCTCTTCGATCCCTTCTTCACGACGAAGGGAGCGGGTCGCGGTCTCGGACTCTCCGCCGTGCTCGGCATCGTCCGCGCACACGGCGGACGCATCGAGGTGCGCTCGACGCCCGACGTCGGCTCCACGGTCGGCGTCACGTTTCCGGCGAGCCCCTCGCGCCCGCGCCGACGCATGGACTCGCTGCCACCAGCCCCCGCCAAGCGTCGGGGCACGGTCCTCGTGGTCGACGACGAGCGCGCGATCCGCCGGAGCGTGCGTGCGATCCTCGAGCACGCGGGCCACGCAGTGCTCGAGGCGTCCGATGGTCAAGAAGGGTTGACGGTCTTCGACCAGCACCGCGACACGATCGTGCTGGTGCTCCTGGATCTCACGATGCCCGGCATGTCCGGCCCGGAGACCTTCGTCGCGCTCCGCGAGCGCAGCGCGGTGCCCATCGTGCTGACGAGCGGCTTCTCCGCGCGCCACGACGCGATCATCGAGCGCGCGAGCGCCTTCCTCCAGAAGCCCTACACGGCCGACGATCTCGAGCGCACGCTCGGGGCGATCCTCGCGGGCTGAGGCCCCACCGCGGCACGCGCGCTCAAGGTCCGGTCGGCGCGACCGATCCACCAGAGTGTGATGATGGTCCCCCACGAAGCGGCGGGTCTCGAGACCGCGCTCCTGGGCAGCGTGCTCGTGCTCCACTACCGCCAGACGCCGACCCTGCTCACCGTCGACGTGGTGGCCGGACAGGTGAAGAGCGCGCTCTCCACGCGCGAGCGCATCGCCCTCCTCGTGATCATCGACGAGCAGCCGGTGCGGCACTCGGCCACGCGACGCGGGATCGCCGAGCTGCTCCAGCGACACGCCCGCGAGGCCATCGCGATCGCACAGGTCGTACGAGGCGCCGGCTTCATGGCCGCCACCGTGCGGGCGGTCCTCGCCTCGATCGCGATGGTCGCCCGGCCCCCCTACCCGATGCGCGTCTTCGCGGCGCACGACGACGCGATCCGCTGGCTCGAGCGGCAGGGGGCGCGCATGACACCCACCGACCGCGCGCGGCTCGACTGATCGATCAGTCGACGGTGTCGCAGGCCACGTTGGGCTGCAGGCCCACGTTGTTGCCCTCGTGGCACTCGCTCTCCTCACCCTCGGGATCGGCCACGACGTAGACGTCGATCCGCTCTCCGAGCGGCAAGCGGGCGGTGCACGTCACCTCGTCGCACTCCGCGACGCCGAGGAAGACCGGCGAGCTGGCCCGACAGAGCTCGGGGCCGTCGCGCATGCCCTGGCGGAAGGAGACCTCGAAGCCCGCGCCCATCGGCAGCGCGCCTCGGTTGCAGACGCGCGCGCTGAGCGTCGCGGTGCCGTCGGAGCCGCACGGCACGCGCAGGCGATCGCTGATCTCGCGCGTGGTGAGGTCCGCGACGCCGAGCGCCTCGAGATCGCCCTGCGTGTTCTGTCGGAAGTTGTTGAGCTCCGGATCACGCCAGTTCGTGGCGACCGCGGAGCTCCGCGGGATCTCGCCGAGATCGCCCACGTGCGTGATCGCATACGCGTGCTGGCTCCAGATGCGGCGAGAGGCCGCCCAGCGATCCATCGAGTCGCGCAGGACCACGATGCCGTGGCGCGGGCTGTAGCTCGTGGCAGGTCGCAGGGGGTCGTCGGCCGGGCAGCCCAGGCCCATGAGCACGTAGTCGTTCGCGCTCGCGACGATCTCCGTGTGGAAGTCGCCGTCGACGTCGGCGATCACGGGGTTCTCGTAGGCCGTCGCGCTCGAGCGCGGCGCGCTGTAGACGATGTCGCCAGTGGCTCCCTCGTAGATGCGCAGGAAGCACTCGTCGGCGTAGACGACCTCGGCGGCGCCGTCCGAGTCGAAGTCGAAGACGGAGCTGCCGGTGACGTTCGAGGTCTGGTCCTGCGAGGGCTGCGCCCACAGGATGCCGCTCGTCTCGGTGCGTCCGCCGCAGCCCGCGGCGTCACCACCCTCGACGCAGTCGAGATCGAAGACCGCGTAGCGCGAGCCGCCCGCCGTCGCGACCTCGACGCGTCCGTCGCCGTCGAAGTCGGCGATGGTCGGCGCGCCGCCCGTGCCGCCATCGGGGTACATCGGATCGAACGGGATCGGGAACGGCCCGAAAACGACGGTGCCGTCGATCGTCTGCACCCGGATCTGGCCGAGGCTCACGACCGCGATCTCCGCCACGTCGCGGCCACCGAGGGCCTCGATCGGGTAGTTGCCGAAGTCCGCGACCGCCACGTGACCGCGCGGCTGCGTCATCGTCACGTAGCTCTCGAGCTCGAGCTCGCGCGTCGTGCCGTTCCACTGCCAGATCGCATCGCCGCCCACGAGCTCCATGCGGCCGTCCTCGTCGACGTCCGCGACGACCGCGATGCCGCCGAGGTGGTAGTCGAAGCGGTCGGGCACGCCGGCGTACATCAAGCAGCCGTCGGCGTCATAGATCGCGTGATCGTCGAGGATCTCGGGCGTTCCGTCGTCGTCGAGGTCGTGGATCGAGACGCTCGTCCAGCGGTTCTCGTGCTCGATCGGATCGTCGGTGCGCGTGCCGTCGGGGTTGCACACCGCGCTCTGCCAGAGCTGCACGAAGGAGTCGCTCGCAGCGTCCCAGCGCCACGCGATGAGGCCGTTGGGGCGGCGGAGCGCCACGATCTCCGCGCGTCCGTCGCCGTCGAGATCACCCACGGCCGGGCTCGAGGCCGCGACCAGCGGGGCGTCGTCGAGCGAGGCGAGCTGGCGGCAGTCGCGGCCGTCGATGATGCGCAGCACGCCATCGGCGAAGACGCTGCGGTTGGTCGGGAACGAGACGAACACGATGGAGGGCTCGAGCGTGCCGTCGTCGTCGTCCATGTCGAAGTCGACGACGGCAGGCGTGCTCATCGCCTGGTTGTGCATCATGTGGGCATCGCCCGCGGGCGGGCCGGTCCACTCGCACTGGACGTCGGGCTCGATGCCGGTGAGGGATCCGGGGCGCAGACACGTCGCGTCGTTCGTCGTCGTCGGCGGCACGCCGTAGGGCACGCAGAAGGAGCCGTCGCAGTAGCTGTCGTCCCAGCAGTCGTTGTTCTCGGTGCACGGACCGAGATCGCGCAGGCACATGGAGCCGCCGTAGCAACGCTGCCCGACGTTGCAGCACTCGCCACCGCACTCGCGCTCGGGCGGGCAGATGAACGGCGAGTCGAACGTCACGAACGGTGCGTCGGGCACGTCGGCGGCGTCGGGCCGCTCCACGCACATGCCACCGACACAGCGCTGCCCGGCAGGACAGTCCGTGTTGTTGAAGCAGCCGACGGGCACGCGCCCCTCGCAGTCACAGCCGGCCAGCGAGAAGAAGGTGAAGGAAGCGACGAGGAAGAGAACGACGCGACACGAACCGCGCAGGTGCTGCATCGATCCAGGATGCCACAGCCGGGTTCCTCCCGGCGTGACAGCCGAAAACCCTCACCCGGACTTCACAGATCGAGGCCGGGCTGCGGGCAGCCGGGTGAGGTGTCGCCCTCGGCGCAAGGCACCGTGCCGAACGAGAGGCGATAGCCCCCCGGCGTGCGCATCTCGCCGCTGAGGCGCTGATCGCTCGCGCTCCAGGTCGCGGGCAGGAGCTCCCATCCCGAGCAGATGCCCGCGGAGGCGCCCGGCAGCGGCGCGCTCCCTTCACGGCAGATCGACGGACCCTCCATCGCGAGCACGAGGCGGCTCCCGCGCCGTGAGGGATCTCTCGGCTGACGCAGCGACACGACGACGGGCGCGCTCGTCGCGTTGATCGCTCCGTCGAACGAGAGGATCGGCCCGATGCGCGTGAAGCCCGCAGCGATCTGCGCGGGCGTGACGCGATCGCGCGACTCGGCGAAGCGCACGCGGCGGTTGGCCACCGGCAGATCCGGCGGGATGAAGAGGCGCGCCTTGCTGTGGAGCTCGAGGATCGCGCCGCGTCGATCGATCACAGCCGAGACCTCGGTGCGTCCGCTCTCGGTGCGAGGCCCCGCAGGCGCTGCGGGCGGCGCGGCCTCGTCCTGCTCCTCGTCGTCTCCGTCTTCTTGTGCGTGCGCGCCGCGCGGCAACGTGCCGACGGCGACCGTCGCGATCGAGAGCACCGTCGAGAGCAGGAGCAGAGCGAGGAGGGTGCGTCGCATGTCGCGGGTATACCGCGATCGCCGCGCCGACGTGAGCACGCCCCGAAGCGCGGAGGACCGTTCGCTCACGACGCAGCGCGTCGCGCCGGCCGATCGGGATCGGGGCGCCCGGCGGCGGGGTGAGCGCAGCTCACCCCTGGAGCAGGAGCGAGGAGGAGTCTTCGACGATCGAGCGACGCGGGGTCCGGGGGCGCCTGAGCCCCCGAGCGCGCGCCGAATGGCGCGCAGAGATTCGAGCACCGATCCATAGGTGTTGCAGCCGCGGTGAGCGTGATAGGAACGCGCCGCCATGGCCGACCTCCTCGCGCTCTATCGACACGCCGTGCGCGCGCGTCTGCTCGACGATCGCCTCGCCGTGCTCTCGCGCGCCGGCCGCATCGGCTACCACCCGGACGCGCAGCGCGCCGAGCTCGTGGTCGTCGCCGCGACCGCTGCGCTCGGCTCCGACGACTGGGTGTTCCCGACGCCCCGCGATCACGCCGCCGCGCTCGTGCGGGGCGCGAGCGCACAGCAGTACCTCGACCACGTGTGCGGCAACGAGGCCGACGTGCTCCGCGGCCACGGCACGCCGGGCACGTTCGCCTCGCGCGCGCTGCGCATCGCGAGCCCGAGCGTGCAGGTGAGCCAGCACCTCACGCACGCCGCGGGCCTCGCGTGGGCCGCGCGCCTGCGCAAGACGACCGAGGTCGTGCTCGCCTTCTTCAACGAGACGGCCGCAGACGCTGGCGACTTCCACAGCGCCGTGAACTTCGCCGGCGTCGTGAAGGCGCCGATCGTGTTCGTCTGCAAGACCGACGGCACCGAGGCCCCTGCGCCCGACGTCGAGGTGCACGACAAGGGCGTCGCGTACGGCGTGCCGAGCGAGGAGTGCGCGGGGAACGCAGGCGCCGTCTTCGATCGCGTCAGCGCAGCCATCGCGCGAGCGCGCGCGGGAGAAGGCCCGACGCTGCTCGAGGTGCGCATCTCCACCGAGCCCGATCCGCTCGAGAAGCTCCGCGCCGCGCTCTTGGCCGAAGGCGCGCTCACCGAGAGCGACGACTTCGCGTTCCGTCGCGAGGTCCTCGCCGAGCTCGAGCACGCGACCGTCGCGGCGTTCGACAAGGCGCTGCCTCCGCTCGACTCCCTCTTCGAGAACGTCTTCTCGGGAGGCACGGACGGTCGTCTCACCTCCCTCCTCGAGAGCCAGAGGGCCAGCCTCCGCGCGGCCCGTCTCGTGGCAACGACAGAAGGACAGTCGCGATGAGCCAGAAGAACATGGTGAAGGCCATCAACGAGGCGCTGCGTCACGAGATGGCGAGCGACGACCGCGTGGTGGTGATGGGTGAGGACGTGGGCAAGGTCGGCGGCGTGTTCCGCGTGACCGAGGGTCTGTGGGAGGAGTTCGGCGACGACCGCGTCATCGACACGCCCCTCAACGAAGGCGGCATCATCGGCACCGCGATCGGCATGGCGGCCTATGGCCTGCGCCCCGTGCCCGAGATCCAGTTCGCCGACTTCATCTTCCCCGCCTTCGATCAGATCGTGAGCGAGGCCGCGAAGTACCGCTATCGCTCGGGCGGCGAGTACGGCTGTCCGATGGTGATCCGCACGCCGGTGGGCGGCGGCATCAAGGGCGGCGCGTACCACTCGCAGTCGCCCGAGTCGCTCTTCATCCACACCGCGGGCCTCAAGGTGGTCTGTCCGTCGAACCCGTACGACGCCAAGGGCCTGCTGGCGGCGGCGATCCGCGACGACGATCCGGTCCTCTTCTTCGAGCCCAAGCGCGTCTACCGCGCCGTGAAGATGGACGTGCCGGACGAGGCGTTCACGATCCCGCTCGGCGAGGCCAAGGTCGTGCGCGAGGGCGAGCACGTGACGGTCGTGGCGTGGGGCGCGATGCTCTACGAGGCGATCGCCGCCGCGGAGAAGGTCGCGGAAGAGGGCGTGTCGGTGGAGATCGTCGATCCGCGCACGCTCTGGCCGCTCGACATCGACACGATCGCGCGCTCGGTCGAGAAGACGGGCCGCATCGTCGTCGTGCACGAGGCCCCCAAGGCCTGCGGCTTCGGCGCCGAGATCCTCCAGCTCGTCTGCGAGAAGTCGTTCCTGCACCTCCAGGCGCCGCCCGCGCGCGTGACCGGCTTCGACACGCCGTTCCCCTACACGCTCGAGAACGAGTACCTCCCGCTCGCGCACCGCATCGTGCCGACCCTTCTCGCCACCGCCAAGTACTGAGGCGCCGACATGCGATTCGAATTCAAGCTGCCGGACATCGGAGAAGGCGTCGCCGAGGGCGAGATCGTCGCGTGGCACGTGAAGCCCGGCGATGCGGTCAAAGAAGACCAGGCGATGGTCGAGGTGATGACGGACAAGGCGACCGTCACGATCGGCGCGCCCAAGAAGGGCACGATCCTCGAGACCAGAGCCGCCGTCGGCGCGATCGTCCCCGTGGGCTCGCTGCTCGTGGTGATCGAGATCGAAGGCAAGGGCGGCGAGGCCGCCGCGCCTGCCGAGAACAAGCCCTCTTCCGCCGCAGCGCCCGCGCCGAAGGTCGAGGCGAAGAACGAAGGCCCCGCGGCGACGGCCGTCGGCGACATCAAGGACACCGTCGCGGGCGGCGCGTTCTTCAGTGGCCACAAGGCCGCTCCGGCCGCGGCCCAGAGTGCCCATCCGACGGCCAGTCCGCATGGGACGCAGGCCGCCGCTCAGTCTGCCAGTCAGGCCGCGCCCGCCCGGGTGCGCGACGACTCGTACCACTCGGAGCGTCCGCTCGCGACGCCCGTGGTCCGCAAGCTCGCGCGCGATCTGAACGTCGACCTCAAGAAGGTCCGCCCCACCGGTGAAGGCAACCGTGTCTCGCAGGACGACGTGCGTGCCTATGCCGCGGGCGGCCGCGAATCGACTGCGCCTGCCGCCGCCGCGAGCGCATCGGGTCCGCGCGTCGGCGGGCTCGGGCGTGCGCCGATCGTGATCGCTCCGCCGGCGGGTACGCCCGCGTCGCTCGAGGAGCGCAAGCCCTTCGTCGGCGTGCGCCGCAAGATCGCCGAGCGGATGCAGACCTCCAAGACGACGGCCGCGCACTTCACGTTCGTCGAGGAGTGCGACGTCGGCCGGATCAAGGAGCTGCGCAAGCGCCTCCAGCCCGCGGCCGAGAAGCAGGGCGTCAAGCTCACGTTCCTGCCCTTCATCGTGAAGGCCGTCGTCGCAGCGCTGAAGAAGTTCCCCGTGCTGAACAGCGCGCTCGACGAGTCCACCAACGAGCTCGTGACGCGGCGCTACTACCACATCGGGATCGCGGCCTCGACGGATCAGGGCCTCATGGTCCCGGTGGTGAAGGACGCGGACAAGAAGTCGATCCTCGAGATCGCGCGCGAGATCGATCGCCTCGGCAGCGCGGCGAAGTCGGGGGCCATCGCATCCGCGGATCTGGCGGGCTCGACGTTCACGATCACGAGCCTCGGCACGCAGGGCGGCCTCTTCGCGACGCCGGTCCTCAACTTCCCCGAGGTCGGCATCCTGGGCGTGCACCAGATCAAGAAGAAGCCGGTCGTGAAGAACGATCAGATCGTCATCGGCGAGATCATGCTGCTCAGCCTCAGCTTCGATCACCGCATCGTCGACGGCCACGTCGGCGCGGCGTTCGCGTACGAGATCATCGGCGCGCTCGAGAGCCCCGAGGCCATGTTCCTCGACATGGCCTGATCGCGTCTGAGACGCGCTCAGCCGAACGTCCGGTCGCGGCGGTACATGACGTCGGAGCGCAGCACGTGCTTGGTGCCGCTCCGGAGCGTGACGCCTTCGTGGAGGAGGTGGTGCTGGAAGAGGAGCGCCATGCCCTGCTTCGGGGCGACGCTCACGCCGTGGTCGATGAAGCGTGTCTCTCCTCCGGTGAAGCCATCGTCGAGGTAGACAAGGAAGGTCAGCAGACTCTCCTCATCCGCGTCTCGCCGGAAGCAGCCGTCATGGTGAGGCGCGAAGTACTGGCCGGGGTCGTAGCGATAGGCCCGGAAGCGTTCGTTGAGACCCACGGCTCGCCACGAAGCTCGCATCACCTCGGGCACGTGGGGCCTCAGCCGCTCGAAGAGAGCGCGCGCGAGCCCGACGTCGTCGAAGCTCGCGCGCTCGTTGTTGCGGATGTCGGGCCGCATCACGGGCCCTCGGCGCGTGGTCACCGGCGCGGGCGCGATTCCCTCTCGCGCCATGCGCTCGATCGTCGCGTCGCACTCCGCCGCGTCGAAGAAGCGCTCGACGGTCCACGCGAGCGCGACCGTGGTGTCGAGCGCGTCGCCCTCTGACCAGGGCCTGCGGCGCTCGTGACGAATGACGGTCATGCGTCGAGCTTGGCACGCCTGGCTCGCTCGGCCTCCACCTGCGGCCAGGGCTCGCCGGGCAGCGACACTGAGGTCGCTCACGAACGAGGCGCTGACGGCGCCTACACCCCGGCCATGGATGATCTCTGGGTCGTGATGTGGCTCGTGCTCTTTGCCGTGATCACGGCGCTCGCCGGCTATCTGCTCTGCGCGAACCGCAAGAAGAAGCTCGCGGAGGCGCGCGGCGCGCAGGGCGACGCGGCGGGACACCCTCGACCGCACGGCCACCACCGCCCCGGCCACTGACGGCGTGCCCTCAGCGCATTGACGGGCGCACGCGGCAGGTCGAAGACGCCGCGTGACAGAAGGCCTCGTTGCCGGTGCAGGGCGCGACCACGCACGGGTGCGGACAGCCGGGGCCCTCGGGGCTCGAAGCCAGCACCGAGATGCACGTGCAGCCCGACGCGCTCTCGAGCCGACAGTCCGCGTCCGTGCTGCACGGTGAGCTCGGCGGCGCCGCGGGAGTCGTGCTCGTCGAAGTGCTCGGGGTGGGCGCGGCCTCGCTGCTGCCGCACGCAGCGACGAGCAGGGCGAGCGCGAAGACGATCGAGGGTCTCATCGACCCGCGAGCGTAGAGCACATCCGCCTCGACGCGCAGCGGCGGCGCCGCCCGATGAATCGCGCTCACTCGATCGCGACGAGACCTGCGCCCGGCGCCAGGAACACCGTGCGCGTCGTCTGGGCCCGCTCGCGCCAGCCCGCTCGCTGGTACGCAAACGCGTCGCCGCTCGCCACGAGCGAGTGCACCGCGATTGCGATGGCGTCTTCTCGAGGAGCGCCCCCGAACGGAAGAGGCCGAGGTCCGAGCACCTCGACGACGACGACGAGCTCGGTGCTCGCGCTCGAGAGCACGCGGCACGTTCCCGGCTCGGCCGGCTGCGCCCACTCGTAGACGCTGCGCCCCGTGTCGAAGAACAGCGCTTCTCCACGCTCGAAGAGCACACCGAAGAAGCCGAGCCAGTCGCCGGTGTCCAGCCCCGGCGTGCCGTCGGAGCGACGCACCACGTCGAGCTCGAGGGCCTCGTGGCCCGCGCCTCGCGCGACGGAGATCACCGGACGATCGAGCCTGAGGTGGCGCTGCGTCACGCGCACGTCGGGGCTCGCCGGCCCGCGATCGGGCGCCGCGGCCACGGACGTCTCGGTGCCATCGCCCGCATAGAGCATCCCGACGCGACCGAGCTGCGCACGCGCCGCCAGCTCGTGGAGGGTGCCGACGAACGGATGCCAGAGCGACGATGGCATGTACGCCTCGAAGCTCAGGACGAGCGCACGATCCCGCCGTGCGCCACCGAGCACGTCGAGCACCGCAGGCGGCTGGGGGCCGAGCACGTCGGGGCCGAGCACCTCGGCGATCACCGCGTCGAGCTCGCGCGCAGAGGCGAAGCCGAGCGCACCGAAGAAGACCTGTCGAGCCGTCATCGGACGCTCGCCTCCTCAGCGCTGACCGACGGCGCGCTTGGTGGGGATCGCGAGCTGATCGCGGCACCACGCGAGGCCCTGATCGAGGGTGCCCACGACCGCGTGGGGCGTGGGGTGAGAGACGAAGAGCATCACGCCGCTCATCACGAAGCGCAGCGCTGCGGTGCGGAACACGAGCGCGGTCCCCACGCAGAGGCCCGACATGCGCTCACCGTTGCTCGTGAGCCAGTCGATCGAGCGCTGCCTCATGTACGCCGACGGCGTCTCGGCCAGGAGGTTCTCGAAGACCACGGCGTGACGCTCGCCGCGCGCGAGGATGTCGTCGGCCCGCGCGATGAACGCGTCGACCTCGGCGTCACTGGGGGATCCGATCGTGCGATGCACGACGATCGGCCACCGGCTCGTGTCCGTCTCGATGCGTCCTTGGGCCACGGCGCGACTCTACACAGGTCGCTCCGACCCCGCACGCATCGTCACCCCGCGGGGTGACGTCGAGCCCACACCGCACCAGCGCGACGCGCGGCGGCGGCGCGCCGATGCTCGAGCGCGGATCGTGCGCGAACCCGTCTCGACAAGAGACCTCGCGTTGGGCGACAAACACGCGCATGTCCGAGACGACGGGGAACTCGAGGTCGCCGCCGCGTGCTGCTCGCGGCACAACGAGCCGACGGGAGCCGGGACGAGCGCTCCGACGTGGGCCCCGTGTCGACGGCGATGGTCGTCGTCGCGCTCGCGTGGCTCGGGCGCCTCTCGGAGGAGGATCGCGCGAAGGCCGCGAGCTGGCTGCGCACGCAGCAGCACCCGGACGGATCGTTCGCCGCGCGCCCCTTCGCGCGAGAAGGCGATCTCGGCACGACGGCGGTCGCGTGGACGGCGCTGGCCCTCGACGACACCGACGAGAGCCTCGAGGCCGCACGTCGCGCCAAGAGCTACGTCGAGGCGCGCGGCGGCGCGGACGCGCTCGTCGATCGCATGAAGACCGGAGACGTGTCGGCGATCTTCTGCGCGCTCGGCGGCACGCTCGATCCGAAGAAGCTGCCGGATCCGGGGCTGGCGTGGTGCCTCTTGCCCGGTGTCGTCGAGCTCGCGGCGACGCGCGTGCACTTCGGCATCGTCATGGGCGCGCTCATGCTGAGCGCGATCGGCAAGCGCCTGCGCGGTGACTGGGGCGACGACGAAGCGGGCGTCGGGCCGATCGAGCGTCTCGAGCGCGCGAAGGCCGCCGAGCTCTGTCGTCTCTTCCAGAACCGCGACGGCTCGATGAACTCGAACACGGTGCAGACCGCGCTGCTGCTCCCCGCCCTCGTCGCGATGGGGCTCCCCCAGAGCGACGGCCCCGTGGCCGACGGCATCGCGTGGCTCCTCTCGCGCCGCGTCGAGACGAAGGAAGGCGGGCTCTGGTTCGACGTGTTCGCGTCGGACGTGTGGACGACGGCGTTCACGCTGCGCGCGCTCCTGCGCTCCGGCTCGGCGCCCGGCGATGCGCACGTGATCTCGGCGGTGAAGTGGCTCCTCTCGCGACAGCTCGAGGTCGATCAGCCCTGGCCCAACCAGCGGCAGGAGACCGCGGTGAAGCGCGGCGGTTGGCCCTTCCAGACGGGCAACGAGACGATGGCCGACGCCGACGACGCGGGCGTGGTGCTCTCGGCGCTCGGTCTCGCGCTCGAGAAGCGCGAGGGACGCGCCGCGCTGCCCGAGCCTCTCGCCAAGGAGGTCCGCGTCGCGATGGATCGTGCGCGCGTCTGGCTGCGCTCCATGCAGAACCCCGACGGTGGCTGGTCGGCCTTCGTGTGGGGCCTGCCCGAGCGGCCCGAGGGTCCGATCATGACCAAGCCGATGGACGTGGCACCCGACTCGGTGATCGACGCCATCCAGGTGATGCTGCACCCGCTGCCCGAGCTCGGTGATCCGTCGACCGAAGATCTCACCGCGCGCGTGCTCCACGGCCTCGCGGCCTGTGGTGCGTCGCGCACCGACGACGACGTGAAGCGCGGTGTCGACTTCCTCCGCAAGCACCAGTGCGATCACGGAGGCTGGTGGGGACGCTGGGTGTGCAACTACCTCGCGTCGTCGTCGTACGTGCTCTCGGCGCTCGACGCGCTCGGCGAGGATCCGAGCCAGACGCTGGTGGAGAAGGGCGTCGCGTTCCTCCTCGCGCACCAGAACCCCGACGGTGGCTGGGGCGAGTCGGTGCGCAGCTACGCCAAGCCCGAGCTCGCCGGCAAGGGTCCGAGCACGGCGCCGCTCACCGCGCTCGTCGTGTGCGCGCTCGTCGATCAAGGCCACGGCGACGGCGAGCCGTGCCGACGCGGCGTGCAGTACCTCCTCGCCAAGCAGCGCCCCGACGGAACGTGGCCCAACGACGACTACGTGGCGACCAACATCCCGCCCGAGGGCTTCTACGTCTACGACGGCGCCGCGCGGCACATGCCGCTCGAGGCCCTCGGTCGCTGGGCGCGCAGGCACGAGCCCGATGTGCTCGCGCCCTTCGTCGAGTCGGGCGCAGAGCGCTGGGGGCGCTGGACGAGCGCAGTGCTCGAGCCGGCGCGCACGCGCATGGATCCGCTCGCGGACGCCGTCGTCGCCGAGATCTACCGAGAGGGGCAGCTCGCCGCGATCAACGGCCTGCTCAAGACGATGTTCGAGAACGACGACCCGATCCCCGACGCGCTGCCGCCGCGCGCGAAGGCCTACTTCGACGACACCGAGGAGCTGCCGAGCTGGGCCGATCCGGCGCGCATCGTTCGCGCGCAGAAGATCTTCGCCGACCACGGCGTACAGCTCACGTTCGGGCTCTTCTGCTCGTCATTGCCGCAGTCGTACGCGGCCGCCAAGGGCGCCGAGGTGCTCGTGCGCACCGGTGGCATGACGAGCCGCGTGCACCAGCGGATCTTCGAGACCGCGCAGTTCCTCTTCGACGTGCTCGACGTGGGAGGCCTCTCGCCCAAGGGCCGCGGCATCCGCTCCGCGCAGCACGTGCGCCTCATGCACGCCGGTGTGCGGCACCTGATCCTCAAGTCACCCCACGCGAGGTGGGATCTCGCGACGCTCGATGCGCCGATCAACCAGGAGGACATGGCCGGCACGCTCATGACGTTCTCGGTCGTGACGTTCGACGCGATGCGCAAGCTCGGCGTCGAGGCGACGGACGCCGAGGGCGACGACTGGATGCACCTCTGGGCCGTCGTCGGTCACTTCCTCGGCATCGAGCCCGAGCTCGTGCCGAGCGGTCTC
The DNA here is from genome assembly GCA_044376125.1 of Sandaracinaceae bacterium. Taxonomy (GTDB): domain Bacteria; phylum Myxococcota_A; class Polyangia; order Polyangiales; family Sandaracinaceae; genus JAFLCL01. Next base: position 14,843 of record JBILLJ010000044.1, on the reverse strand, counting down.
GACGACGCGCGCGATCTGATGGACGCGATCCGCGAGCGTCAGTGGGCGCCCTCCCCGGCCGGCAAGCAGCTCGGTGCGGCGCTCGTGCTCTTCATGCAGCGCTTCTTCACGCGCGGACACTTCCGCGGCTTCACGCCGACGATGGTTCGTTTCCTCTCCGGCGATCAGTGCGCCGACCTCCTCGACGTCGCCCCCGCGAACTGGACCTCACCGCTCGTCTCGGCCGGCGCCGAGCTCGCTGACCTCTTCGATCTCGACGATCGCGAGACCCTGCTCGAGCGCGCCTTCGGCAAGCTCGCCCGCGAGGTGATGGAAGGCATCATCGCCTTCGAGCGCGAGGGCAAGCGCGCCAGCTTCCGCGTGCCCGCCTCCCTCCGGAACACCGTCATCCCCCACACCTGACGGGGCACCTGACCCGGGGTCACTCCCGCCCTTGGAACCCCCCGAGATCATTGGGCTCCTGGGCGCCCATTGACGTGACCCCGATCTGGCAGGCTCGGACGGCCATGGGGCGATGGCCTCGCCGACACGCGATCCGTCGGGCCGCGTGTCCCGCGTCGTCGTGTCCGGGGCGCCGCGAGCGCGCGACACCTGAACGACGTCGGGGGCCCAGGCCTCCTGGCGCAGCGTCGCGAAGTCACGATAGGCGCGCTGCCTCGTCGCGTCGTCGGCGCCGAGGCCCGACCACCACGGCGAGGGTGTCCACAGCTCGCGCACCAGCTCTCGCGCAGGACCGCCGGCGTGCAGCGCGAACGTGGTCCACGTCGATGGGCGACCGACACGAACCGGGTTCAGGTCCACGTAGGCCGTCGTGGCTGCGAGTTGCCGCTCGGAGACGATCGGCAGAGCCGCGTAGCGCTGCTCGAACACCTTTCCCGAGCCGCCACGCATCTGGTTGCGTCGCTGCGCGTACCGCTGGGCGAAGCTCTGGATGTGCGCCGCGAGCGCATCGCAGGTGCTGGGGACGAGGATGAGGTGAACGTGGTTCGTCATCATCGCGAGCGCGTAGAGGAGGCACGCGTCGCGGTGCGCCGACTCGAGCATGAAGCGCAGGAACGCCATGCGATCGTCGTTGCCCCCGAAGAGGTTGCGGCGGTTGTTGCCGCGCAGGATCACGTGGTGCGGGAAGCCGGGGAGGATCTCTTCGTGGCGCGGCTTGCGGGGCATGCGCGGTTGTCGTCCCGACGCACTCGGGGTTGCGCGAAATCCCGCCGAATTCGAGCGCGCGTCAACGGGCTCCCGCCAGCCCTGTGTTTTCGAGGGGTTGCAAGGGCGGGAGTGACCCCGGTCAGGAGATCTCGGCGCGGAGGAGGGGGCCGAGCGCGGGGTGCGTGAGCGCGAGCCAGGGCTCGAGGCCGCCAGAGGCACGGCAGGAGAACGCGAGCACGAGCGCCTCGCTGTCGGTCGACGCGAGCGGTGCTGCCACAGCGATCACCATCACGCGACCGAGCGACTCGCCCCACACCCACGCGATCGCGGGGTGCACGCCGCCGAACGCGAGCACGCGACCGGAGGCGATCGCCTCCGGCGCGTGTCGGGGCTCGAGGTGCTGCTGGAGCACACGCGGCGCGTTCGGCCGATCATCGAGGCGCGGCCCGCGCACGAAGCGCGCGTGAGGGCCGCCGCCGGGAGGCGAGGTGATCGTGACCCAGCACTGCGCGTCGTGGCCCGGCATCACCACGAGGCCCGGAGGTGTCGTCACACGCAGGCCCGCGCGCGGAAGGCCCCTCCGCGCCGCGTCGTCGGCGGAGATCGCGAACGTCTCGTCGAAGCGCGGGGGCGCTGGCTCGACCGCGCCGCCCGGTCCGCGGTAGCGCACGAGCGCGTCGTGCACCTCGCCGAGCTGGATCACGTCCCCGTCCACGAGGCGTCGGCTCTCGAGCACGAAGCGGCCGCTGAGCCACGTGCCCGTCGTGGTGCTCGAGCCCCCCACGATCCACCACGCGCCGTCGTGCACCGTGAGGAACACGTGCTGGCGATCGACCCCGGGGCGATCGAGCACGCAATCGACCCCTTCGCCGCGACCGATCACGAGCTGGGTGCGCCCCGCGAGGCTCACGCGCTCGCTGCGTCCGTCCGCGAAGCACAGCTCGATCTCCGCGTCCCGCACGACGCTCATGCACACCTCGTCCGCATCCGGACCTCGCGCGCTGCCAGGTCGGAGCCACGCACGAGCATCGCACGTCGCGCTCGCACCCCGCGCGACGACGGTCTCCGAGCGCGCGAAGGACGGGACGACTCAACGCGGGAGCTTGGAGGTCACGAGCGCCTCGAGGGCCTCGGCGGTCACGCCCAGACGCGCCGCGACCTTGTGCGCGAGCGAGGTCGTCGCGACGCCGGGCACGAACTGGAAGGTCGGCTTCTCCTCGCGATCGAGCTCGACCTGGAGGAACGTGAGGCTCGGGTGCACGGGGTCCTTCGCGAGGCGCGCGGCGAGCGACAGAAAGTGCGTGCTCACGAAGACCTGCGGGCCGAGGCGCGGCAAGAGGCCCACGACCATCTCGAAGATCGCCTCGCCTTCGGTCGGGTTCGTGCCCGAGCAGAGCTCGTCGAGCAGGGCCATCGAGCCGGGCTCGAGCTTCTCGAAGAGCTCGCGGATGCGGAGAAGCTCGGTGCCGAGGCGCCCCTCCACCTGCGCGGCCTCGCCCTCCACCACGAGCGAGAGGAACATCGAGGGCGCAGGCACGAGCGACGCCTCGCGCGCGGGCACGAAGAACCCGCACTGACCGAGCAGCTGCGTGAGCGCGATCGCCTGGAGCAAGCGCGTCTTTCCGCCCGAGTTCGGCCCCGTGATCACGACGAGCGCATCGGGTCGCGGCGCGGGCACGTCGCAGGGCACCGGCACCACGTCCTGCAGGAAGAGCAGCGGGTTAAAGAGACCCTCGAGCACGCGCGCCTCGGTGCCGAAGCGCGGCAGGCAGACCGCGAGGCCCTTCTGCATCGCGAGATCGCGGAAGCCCAGGGCCGCGAGGTAGGCCTCGATCGACGCGGTCGTCGCGAGCAGCGCCACGACGTGATCGGCCATGGGCGCGAACACCTCCTCGAGCAGGCGCACCACGACCTCGCTCTCGCCGTAGCGATAGCCGCGGAAGAACGACGTGAGGCGCTGGAAGAAGCGGCCGATCGGCCCCGGCAGGAGCGGGCTCGGACGCTCGTGGATCGCGAGCACGCCGAAGCCTCGCACCGAGCCGTCCGATCCGAGACGGAGCTGGAGGTCCACGGTCGCGAGGTTGCCTTCCGCGTCGACGAGCTCGGTCAGTCGCTGGAAGTCCTCTCCGCTGCGGATGCCGCGCGCCTTGTCGCGCAGGAGCGCGAGCTTGCTCGTCGCGCCCTCGAACCCGTCGGCCATCGCGTGGACGACGCGACGCAGCGCCACGAGCACCGAGACCTTGCGGCGCACGAGGTTCGGCTCGCTGCCCGTGGCCATCTCGAGTGTCTCGCGCAGGCGACGCAGGGCCCAGTAGCTCCGCTCGAGATCCGTGCGGAACGCGGGCGTCTCGACGAGCTCGCGCAAGACGCCCTGGCGCGCCTCGCGATCGGCCGCGCGTGTGGGCGGCGTCGAGACGACGCGCCGCAGCGCGCGCGCGTTGGGCTCGAGGCGATCGCCCTCGATGACGATGCGGAAGCAGTGCTTGGTGAGCTCGTCGAGGTAGAGCTGCGCGGTCACCGCGGTCGCGTCGCCGCCGCGCTCCTTGTGGCGGCCCGCCTCGGCCGCGTGGCGATCGAGCGAGCTCCCCGCGAGCGGCACGGCCTCGATCAGGGTGTCGAAGACGCCCTCGCAGTCGCCGCCCTCGAACGCGAAGCGCACGAGCTCGCTCGAGCCGCGGAGATCTCCCCACGGACGCGGCTCGGCGTGCAGGAGGTCGGGCACGCCCGGGCCGTGGGTCGAGGGCTCGCTGCCGACGGGCGCCACGTAGAACGACGCGGCGCCGGGGCTCTCGCCGCGCGCGCGCCGCCGTCGTCGCATCACCTCGGCCGTGGACCGTCGCATCAGAAGGAGCATGGCTTCTATCCCAATCGCTCGCGGCCGAGAACCCGGCCGCTCGCGTAGACCCCGCCCCGACCACCAGGTTCCCGGCGCACGAAAGCACAGCCTCGTTCGAGCCCGATCGGTACACTCCGGCCGTGGCCCAGGGCTTCGCACCCACGTTCCCCTGTCCGCGCTGCGCCGCTGCGTTGCCGGCAGGCGCCGCGTTCTGCAACCGATGCGGCGCCGATGCGCGCACCGCGGCCGCGCTCGGCGCCGCGGCCCAGGCCGCCCAGCCGTTGATGCGCGCGCGGCCCGGCTTCGTCGCCGTCGGCCGCGGCATGTCGGTGTGCCACTCGTGCGGCGCGCTCGCGCCGAGCAAGCGCTCGAGCTGCGAGGTCTGCCAGCAGCCCATCGGCAGCTCGCTCGAGGCGATCCCGTCGCGGAGCGACGACCTCTCGTTCGCCCAGGTCCGCACCGAGATCACGTGTCGACAGTGCGGCGGCACCTTCCCGCTCGACGAGCCGGAGCTCGAGGAGTCGGTGACGTGCCCGCGCTGCAGCACCACGCAGGCCTTCGATCTCACCGCATGGGGCGAGGCGTTCGCGCACGCGCACTGCGTCGCGGACGTGCACGGCCCCCGCGGCGAGAGCTTCCGCCGCAGCCTCGGCCCCCGCGATCCGAACCCCGATCTCGGCCAGAGCACGGCCGTCGCCGAGCTCAAGCTCTCGGGCATGTCGATCGAGGGCGGCGTGATGAAGACGCGCAACCTCCGCGCGTTCTGCGCACCGGGCCAGCCGCTCTGCACCAAGTGCGGCTCGCCGCGCGAGCCCATGGAGATCGCGGGATTGCGCGGCGCCCCCGAGCTCCAGATGCGCTGCGTCGGCTGCGGCGACACGGCGCGCTACGCCGTGCCCTCGACCGCGCGCTCGCTCCTTCCGGGCCTCGTCGGCTTCGTGGCCGAGGGCCTCCGCGTCGATCGCCCCGAGGCGCGCCTCGATCAGACGAGCGCAGGCATGGTGATCGCGCTCAAGTGCCCGAGCTGCGGCGGAGGTCTGAACGTCACGCACGGCAGCCACGTCGCGATCTGCTCGTTCTGCAAGACCGAGTCGCGCATCGCGAGCCGCACGCTGCTCGCGCTCAAGTCCATCGACGCGGCGCCGAGCCCGTGGTGGGCCCTCTTCCGCGGTGACGCCGCAGCACGTGATCGCCTCGAGCGTGGGCCCCAGAGCGCGCGCGACTCGGACGACTTCGATCCGATGGCGGTCGCGCGTGTCATGGCGACTGGTGACGCGCAGCTCCTCGCGCTCATGACGATGGCCGAGAGCCCGGGCGGTCAGAAGGCCGTGAGCCGCGCGATGTCCGAGAAGATCAAGGACATCGACGACGACGTCAGCCCGAGCGAGAACCGCAAGGAGTGGGCGATCCAGCTGATCCTCCCGCTCATCGCGCTCGGCCTCGTGTCTCCGATCTTCTACCGCGAGATCCTCGGCTGGGCGGGCGGCGGGCTCTCGGTGGCACCGAGCATCGCGCTCGCGGCCTCGCCGCAGGGCGTCCCGCTCCAGCCGCACGAGAACGTCGTGGGGCAGCCGATCACCATCCTGCTCTCGCACGACGGTGAGGTGCGCCCCGTCTGCGACGACGGCTTCGGCATGGAGGAGGCGCAGGTCGCCTGCCGACAGCTCGGCTACCAGGGCGCGACCGGCTACTCGACGGTCACGGGCAACACCGACGAGTTCTGGCTCGACGACGTCGTGTGCAACGGCAACGAGCTGCGTCTCGACGACTGTCAGCACCTCGCGTGGGGCGACGACAACTGCTCCGCCAGCGAGACCCAAGCCGTCACGTGCTATTGAGGCCCGTGCCTCCCAGCAAGCGGCCTCCCCGCAGCCTCGACGACCTCGCGAAGGAGGCGCGCTGCGAGGGCTGCGCGCGGCCCCAGAGCACGTGCCTCTGCGATCGGCTGCCGCAGGCGAAGCTCGCGAGCCCGCTCGAGATCGTGATCCTCCAGCACCCGCAGGAGGACGACGTCGTGCTCGGCACGGCCTCGATCGTCGCGCGCGCCCTCGACCGTGCGCACGTGCGCGTCGGTCTCTCGTGGCCGTCGATCGACGCCGCGGTCGGGCGCGAGCTCGATCGCGATCGCCCCCTCGGTCATCGCTGGGCCGTGCTCTTCGCGACGAAGGAAGAGGGCGAGGCCGGCAAGGTCGTGCACCCGCCCGGCACGGTGCGCGTGCTCGATCGGCACGGCGCGCCCCTGCCCACCGGCGAGGCGCCGCTCGAAGGGCTGATCGTGCTCGACGGCACGTGGAGCCAGGCCAAGACGCTCTGGTGGCGCAACGCGTGGCTCCTCAAGCTCGCGCGCGTGGGGCTCGTGCCGCGCGAGCCCTCGATGTACGGCAAGGTCCGCAAGGAGCCGCGGCGCGAGTGGGTCTCGACGCTCGAGGCGATCGGTGACGTGCTCCCAGCCCTCGGCCCCGCGGCCGATCGTGAGCGCCTCGAGGCCAGCCGCACCGAGCTGCGACGCCTCATGCGCACGATGCTCCAGCGCGTACGCGACGCGGCCTGAGCGCAGCGCGCCCGAGGCGTCAGCCGGCGGTGGCCTCGCTCGGCGGCAGGTCGAGGTAGAAGTGGCGGACCTCGCCGCACATGTACGTGTCGTCGTAGAAGGTCACCGCGCCGCTCTCGAGGTCGTAGTAGCCGCCGACGAGCCCCACCTGCCCGGACTCGACGAGCTCGCGGATGACGACGCTGCGCTCGATGATCGCCTCGACCGATCGGCGCACCTGGAGCCGGGCGACGCGCTCGACGAACTCCTGGTTCTTCGAGGTGCGGTTCTCGCGCGTGGTGCGCTCGAGGTAGACCGCGGGCTGGATCTTGTTGAGCAGCGTCGAGAGGTTTCCGAGCTGCACTTGGTCACAGGCGCCCTTGATCGCGCCGCAATTGGAGTGACCGAGCACCACCACGAGCTTCGAGCCCGCGACCTTCGTCGCGAACTCCATCGAGCCCAGGATGTCGTCGTTGACGACGTTGCCCGCGATGCGGATGGAGAAGACGTCCCCGAGGCCCTGGTCGAAGATCAGCTCGGCCGACGTGCGCGAGTCGATGCAGCTGAGGATCGTCGCGAACGGCCACTGTCCCTCGCGCGTGTCGTTCACCTGCTGGAGGAGGTCGCGGCTCATCCGCAGGTTCTGCCGGAAGCGCCCGTTCCCCTCCTTGAGGAACTCGAACGCCCGCTGCGGGGTCATCGTGGCCTGCGACTCCTTGGTGTGTGCGCGCATGTCCTCATGCTTGGGCTCACCCCGCTCGTTCGGAAGTGATGAAAATCGAACGAGCCATGTCGGATTTGCCTACAGGTATGCTCTGCCCCGATGGAGTGGCTCAACTATCACCATCTCTTCTATTTTCATACCGTCGTGCGCGAGGGCGGCGTGGCCGCGGCTGCACGCAAGCTCCGGATCTCGCATCCGACGGTGAGCACGCAGCTGCGCCTGCTCGAGGAGGCGCTCGGCGAGCCGCTCTTCGAGCGCGGCGGCCGCGCGCTCGTGCTGACCGACACTGGACGCTACGTGGAGAGCTACGCCGAGGAGATCTTCTCGCTCGGCAAGGAGCTGCTCGACGGCGTGCGCACGCGGCCCACGGCCCGGGCACCTCGGCTCGCCATCGGCATCTCCGACCCGCTCCCCAAGCTCGTCGCGCGGCGCCTTCTCGCCGCCTACGACGATCACGAGCCACACGTGCGGCTCACGTTGCGGCAGGCCTCGACGCCCGAGCTGGTGGCCGAGCTCCTGGCGCATCGTCTCGACGCCGTGCTCACCGACGCGGCAGGGCCGCCTTCGGCCGAGGTCTTCGATCACTTCCTCGGCGAGTGCGGCACGACCTTCTTCGCCGCGCCGTCGCTGGCCAAGGCCCTCAAGAAGAGCGACCGCGCCACGGAGCCGTTCCCTGCGCTCCTCGACGGCGCGCCGCTGCTCCTGCCAGGCCCCGAGAGCGCCCTGCGCCGCGCGCTCGAGGACTACTTCGCCGCCAAGGACGTCCATCCCCGCGTGGTGGCGGAGATCGACGACAGCGCGCTCGTGAAGGTCTTCGGCCAGGACGGGGCCGGCGTGTTCGCGGGCCCCACGCCGCTGGCCGCCCAGATCTCCGGCCAGTACCGCGTGGTGGCGCTCGGCGAGGCCGACACCGTGCGCGAGCGCTATCACCTGCTCAGCACCGAGCGGCGCATCGCCTCGCCGCTCGTCGCGCGCCTCGTGCAGCACGGACACGAGCTCTTCCCGAGCCGCAGCGGTCGACGCCGCCGGTGAGTCGCGTCGAAGGTGCACCGTCGACGCGAGTGACGGACGACGTAGAGAAGGACTACATGTCGAGCGAAGCTACGACGTGCGTTCGAATTGCGTAGATTGTGATCAGGGCGCGTGACGTCACTCTCGTGAGAGATGAGCCACCTGCCCCCGCTCTTGTCGGCTGAGTCGGTTCACGACCGAAGGCACCTCTCGATCTGGCTCTCGCTCACGTTCTCGGCGGGCGCCGTCAACGCCGCCGCGCTCGCAGCCTGCCAGCGCTTCGTCACCCACGTGACGGGCACCCTCACCCGCGTCGGCGCGGACTTCGGGGATCTCTGGCTGATGGTGGACTACGCCTGCGTCTTCGCGTGCTTCGTCGCGGGCGCGATGACGAGCGTGTTCCTGATCGACGGGCGAAGGATGCGGAACCGTGAGCCGTGGCCCACGGCCCCCCTCTGGCTCGTCGCGATCGTGCTCCTCGTCACGAGCGTCATCGGCCTCGCGGGCGGCTTCGGTCCGTTCGGACGGACCGTCGAGACCGCGGGGGACTTCGTGCTGCTCTCCCTCCTCGGCTTCGCGATGGGCCTCCAGAACGCATCGGTCGCGACCACCACGGGGATGATCGTGCGCACGACGCACATGACCGGCCCGGTGACGGACTTCTCGATCGCCCTCGCGACCGCGCTGTCGGGAGGTCCCGCACCGCTCGTCACCGCGGCGCGGCGCTCGGTGTTCCTCCGCGGCTCGAAGGTCGTCTCGTTCTTCGTGGGCGCGTTCGTCGCGTCGCTGCTCGCCGGTCACCTCGAGTACGCATCGTTCCTCCTGCCGGCCGGCGTGACGATTCTGGCGGCCACGATGCTCGGTGCGTCGCTGCGTGAGCAACGTGAGCAAGCCGCGCCCGCCGAAGCTTCGAGCTGGCCACGAGACGCTTCTCGGAAGTCGTCGATCAGCGCGGTCGGATCGTGACCGGACCGGTGAGCCGCGCCGAGACGTAGAGGGTGTCGCCCTCCGTGGCCCAGCAGACACCGTCGCAGCCTGCCTCCACGGCGGCACGCGTGCTCGCAGGCACGTCGCCCGCACCGGTCGAGAGCGCGGTGATCGCAGCGATCGCCGGCATGGCGTGCGCGAGGTCGATCGCGAGGCGCACGTCGCGGAGGCCCAGATCCGGCCCGCTCGTGACGGGCGCGAGGTCGATCGTGAGCGCGCCGTCGTGCACGACGCCGATCGTCACGCCCTCTTCGGTCGTGATCGATCGCGAGCCCATCGGGATCACGCGCGCACGGAGGTAGGTGCGATCGCTCGGGTCGATGCGGTCGGCGCCCATCGGCGTCGGGGCGGCGACGAGCGTCTCGAGATCGTGCGCGAGCATCGGCAGGATCGCGCCGACGCGCACGAACACGGGCGGCTCGCCGACGGGCGCGTCCACCGTGAGATCCATCGGGCCCGTGTAGGCGGTGCCGCTCCACCAGTGCACCCAGCGACCGGGCGGCAGGTGGAGCGCGCGCGTGCTCGCGCCCGGCGTGACGACCGGCGCGACGAAGAGGTCCTCGCCGAGGAGGTACGCGTCTGGATCGGCGTAGCCCGCACGATCGTCGGGATACGCGAGCGCCGGATGGAGCACGGGCGGCGTGCCGTCGGCGGAGGCGCGCAGCGCGTGCATGCGGAAGTAGGGGATGAGCTCGGTGTGGGCGCGCGCGAGCTCGCGGTAGGTGCCGGTGGGATCGGGGATCTGCGCGGTGGGGTCGTAGAGCCACGGGTTGTGGTGCTCGCCCGAGCCGCCGAGCTGGAGGAAGGGTGAGAACGCGGTGTGCTCGGCCCAGCGCAGGATCGTCTCGAGATCGGCCGGCCCTTCGCGGAAGCCTCCCGTGTCCGATGCGAAGCTCGGAAAGCCGCTCGCGGAGAGCGAGATCAACGCGGAGATCGCCGCGGGCAGGCCTCCGACGTTGTCGGTGTCGCCGCGCGTGAGGTTCGAGTCGATGTCGCCCGGCCAGACGATGTCGGCGACGGTCTGTCCGCCGTAGCAGGACGCACGCACGAGGAGGAAGCCGCCCTCGTCGGAGTGTGCATCGAGCGCGCGGCGATAGGGCGTGTGGTACTGCATCGCGTAGACGTTGTGCGTCTGCCGCTCGGTGGTGCCGTCGGCGAAGCGCAGGTCGATGCGCGAGCCCGCGAGCTCGGGCACCACGTCCTCGCCGTAGTCGAGCTTGAACGCGCGGATGCCGAGATCGCGCACGAGCGGATCGAGCTGGCGCTGCCAGAACGCACGGCCCGGCTCCGTCGTGAAGTCGACCATGCCCGCGGCCTCACCGAGGCCCGAGACGCCGAGCGCGCTCGGCGCCGAGAAGTTCGCGCCGCCCTCGAGCGTGACGAGGTGACCATCGCGATCGGCCTCCTCGTAGAGGCGCTCGGCCGGGTTGTCGGCGACGCCGTCGTCGGGCGCATCGAGGTACGGCACGTTCCACACGAGCGGGCGGAAGCCCGAGGCGCGGAGCTCGCCGAGCATCTCGGCGTGATCGGGGAAGCGCGTCTCGTCGAAGAGGTTGTCCGTGTAGGAAGTCATCCACGGGTTGTCGATCCAGAACGACGTCGCGGGGATGTGCAGATCGACCAGCGCGCGCGCGTCGGTCTCGAGCTGCGCGCGGTCGTCCCACACGTTGCGCCAGTGCATGGGTGCGAAGGACCAGCGCGGCGGCAGGATCGGCAGGCCCGTGTGCCGCGTGTACGCGGCGATCACCTCGCGCGGTGAAGGCGCGGTGAAGAAGACGTACTCGATCGCGCTCCCCTCGAAGGTCGCGCGCACCTCGGCCGCGTCGGCCGCCGCCACGTCGAACGCGCCCGCCTCGCGGCTCTCGACGAAGACGCCGTAGCCGCGCGAGCTCACGAGGAAGGGCACGGGCACGTGGTGCTCGTTGAGGCCGCTCTCGCGCGCGAGGCTCGTGACCGACATCTGCATCGGCACGACGTAGCCGCGCGCGTCGGCGCCGGAGAAGCGCTCGCCCAGGCCCTGGTAGCTGCCGTCGTCGGCGCGCAGGCGCGCACGCACGAGGCCCACGGTCTCCTCGGCGCCGATCGCGGCGATGCGCATGCGGAGCACGCCGCGCGCGACGCGGGTGAGCGTGATGCGCGCGGTGACGCCGGTTCCATCACCGACGAGGCCGTCGTTCACGTCGAGCGCGTCGATGCCGAGATCGAGCGGGCGCCACGTGATGCGGCGCGGATTCTCGACGGTCACGTCGTTGTAGCGATCGTCGCCCGTCGGCGTGACGCCGAGCTCGAGGCCCGAGGCGACCGACTCGAGCGCGACCGAGCCATCGGCCGCGTAGAGCCGCACGCGCAGCGGGTTCGTGAGCACCTCGAGGCGCGTCGTCGCGCCGCTCCCGTCGTCGTCGTCGATCGCGAGCGTGAGCGCGCGGCTCGCCGCATCGGGTGGCACGAACGCGTCGTCGGCCGGCACGGGCGCGTCGACCGAGGGATCGGGCGCATCGAGGCCGGCGTCCACCGGCGTCTCGCCGGGGCCACACCCCTCGAGGGCCAGAGGCAGCGCAGCGAGCGTGAGGAGCGAGGCGCGGAGCGCGTGGCGAGTGGGCATGGCCCCGAGCGTACACACAGGCCCGTCCTGCGCGTCACGTCGCGTGGCCGAGCGCTCACCGCGGCGATGCTTGACACCCGGGGGGCGCGTGCCATCCACTGGCCGCTTTCCCGCGATTCCTCTCGCCCACCCCCTCCGGGCGAGGATCGTCACGTGGTCGCACCGCAGCGCGGGCGTCCCGCGGAGCTCCGATGAACGAGCCTCGAACCATCCGCCGCATGGCCGCCCTCGGCCTCGCCTCCGCAGGCTTTCTCGCGGGGCTGCTCACCGCGCCCGTCGAGCCCGCTGGCGCGAACGCCATGTCGCGCGTCTTCCTCAACGGCGTCGCGACGCCGGTCAGCTTCAACGACGGTGACTCGTTCCGCGTGTACTCGGGCGAGTACTCCGGCTCGCAGTGCCGCCTGGCGGGCTTCAACTCGCTCGAGAGCTTCGGGCCTGCGCACCAGTGGGGCAGCTGGCACCCGTACGAGCTCTACATCAACGCCAAGCTCGCCACGATCAACGGCCGCCGCGGCACCTGGCACTGCTTCACCGACGGCACGCGCGACGGCTACGGGCGCCTCCTGGTCGAGTGCCCCGATCTCATCGTCGACGATCTGCGCCGCGGCTACGCGCACGCCTACCAGGCCGACGACACGCCCTCGCGCCCCGAGTACCTGCGCGCGCAGCAGGAGGCCATCCGCGAGCGCCGCGGCATGTGGGCGCACGGCGTGCCGCTCTTCGTGATGACCTCGCTCCACTCGCTCAGCGAGGACCCTTCCCGCGAGTGGCACTACGACCGCCTGATCTCGACGATCGACGGCCACAGCGAGAGCCGCCAGCACCGCAACAACTACGGCGAGTGTCAGTGGATCTGCAACGACGAGGTCGTGGCCGATCCGCTCGCGACGCGCGCGGTCGCCCGCGAGATGCGCACCGATCCGGAGATCGGCGCGCTCGTCTCGGGCTGGTCGAACCTCCAGCTCATCGAGTTCGCGACGCGCTTCGCGCGCACGCAGACGCTGCCGGGCTACCTCACGGGCGAGAGCCACGATCCGGTGCTGCGCTTCCTCGAGGCTGCACGCGCGGCCGGGCGCCTCGGCGAGAACACGACACAGCGCGGCGCCTGCATGCTCTACGTGGACTTCACGCGCCGCTACGGCGACGACCGCGCGGCCTGTCTCGCCGGGCACGGAACGCTGCCTCCGGGCGTCCCCGACGTCTGGCACGGGGGCCACTGACGATGAGCCTCACGATGTCCATGTGTCGCGTCCCCGCTCGTGCGCTCCTCGCCGCGCTCGCCTTCGGCGCGCTCTCCCTCAGCGCGTGCTTCGTGCCCGTGTCGGAGGGGCCGCCGGCCGGCTACGAGCGGACCTACGAGGGCTGCCGCAACCGCTTCGACGACGACGGAGACCGCCTCGTCGACTGCCGCGACCCCGACTGCATCCGCCAGGGCTTCTGCAACCGCCGCGTCCCGCTCGTGCCGACGCGCGAGCCCGAGAACACGCCCGAGAAGTGCAGCGACCTCATCGACAACGACGACGACGGGCGCTTCGACTGCGGTGACAGCGACTGCTTCGTGATGCTCGAGCTCTGCTGCTCGCTCGAGTTCGACGACATCGCCTGCTCCAACGGCGTCGACGACGACGGCAACGGCTTCACGGACTGCCAGGACTCGGGCTGCTCGCGCAACCCGTTCGTCACGGTCTGCGAGTCCGAGACGAGCTGCGAGAACAACATCGACGACGACGGCGACCGCCGCCCCGACTGCTTCGACACGGACTGCGAGCGCTCCGCGCGCTGCGTCGAGGGCGGCGAGGACAGCTGCACCAACGGCGCGGACGAGGACGGCGACGGACGCGCGGACTGCGACGACCGCGACTGCTACGGCGACCCCGTCTGCAGCGGCCCCGAGACCACGCTCGCGCGCTGCGTCGACGGCAACAACAACGACGGCAACGACAACGGCGCGCCGGACTTCACGCCGCTGCTCGACTGCACCGAGCCGACGTGCATGGCGCTTCCGGGCGGCGACGGCGTGGCCTTCCGCACGTACTGCATGAACCTGATGGGCGCCGAGACCTCGCTCGTGCGCTGTCAGGACGGCGTCGACAACGACGGCAACGGCTTCACCGACTGCAGCGACTTCAGCTGCTCGCGCGGCACGCCCGACGTGGTCGCGTACTGCGAGAGCCTCGCGGAGAACACGCTCGAGCGCTGCATGAACGGCGTCGACGACGACGGCAACGGCTTCATCGACTGCCGGGACTTCTCTTGCACGATGGCCAGCCGCGGCGCGACCCCCGAGGCGATCGCGTACTGCATGATGTCGACGGGTGAGGAGACCTCGCTCGCGGCCTGCATGGACGGCCGCGACAACGACGGCAACGGCTTCACGGACTGCGCCGACTTCTCGTGCACGATGATGGATCGGGGCGCGAGCGCCGAGGCGATCGCGTACTGCGCGGACCTCGCCGAGAACACGCTCGCGGACTGCACCGACGGCCTCGACAACGACAACAACGGCTTCACCGACTGCAACGACTTCAGCTGCTCGCGCGCGGACGACGAAGAGGTCGTGCGCCACTGCGCGACGTTCGGTGAGCGCAGCTTCGCGCTCTGCACCGACGGCATCGACAACGACGACAACGGCTTCCCCGACTGCCAGGACTTCTCGTGCCGCGAGGTGCTCGAGGAGATCGTGGACGAGATGGATCAGCCGACCGGTCGCCGTCGCTCGCCCTGCCTGGAGAGCGTCGGCGCGGACGACGCGAACATGCGGGCCAACTGCATGGACGGCGTGGACAACGACCGCGACGGCTTCTCCGACTGCGACGACTGGGACTGCAACTGGAACCCCGTCACGCAGGACCTCTGCCTCTTCGGCGACACCGCTCGCCCCCGCATCTGCGGCTGAACCTCGTCCCTCTCCGCTCCTCCGCGACCGCGTTGCGGCGCACCGAGACTCGCATGACCCGAACCAGGACCCTCCTCACCCTCTCCCTCCTCGCGCCGTCGCTCGTCG
>JBILLJ010000043.1:0-61919 GCA_044376125.1 Sandaracinaceae bacterium | reverse complement strand
CTCTCGCCGATTCACTCGGCGAGAGGGAGGGTCTGCGGCCAGACCCTCCGGCAAGAAACGTCAGAGCATGAGTCAATCCAAGTGACTCATGCTCTGAGCGTGCGCATCCGCTGGCGTCGTCTCGTGGTCTCCTTGCTCCTCGGCGGCGGCGCGTGGGGTGTGGCGCGTGCGTTCCGCCGCGACATGGCGACGGCATACGGGCGGATCGCGGGGCGCACCCGTCTGGTCGCGACGCCCTTCGGAGACGTCGAGATCCTCGAAGGCGGCTCGCGCGAGGGCACGCCCGTGCTCGTCGTGCACGGCAGTGGCGGAGGCTTTGACCAGGGCGAGCTGCTGGCACGCGCCGCGCTCGACACCGACGCGTGGTGGATCGCGCCCTCTCGCTTCGGCTACCTGCGCTCCACGTTCCATCCGGGCGCGGGCTTCGACGAGCAGGCCCATGCGTACGACGCGATGCTCGAGGCGCTCGAGGTGCCGCGCGTGCACGTGCTCGCGCTCTCGCACGGCGGTCCCTCTGCGCTCCTCCTGGCGGCCCTGCACCCCGCGCGGGTCGCGTCGCTCACGCTGATCTCCGCAGGCGTCGCGTCCTCGGCGGATGAGAGCCAGGCCGCGGCGAACGCCAAGGGCAAGGCGCTCACGACGATCTTCCAGCACGACCTCCTCTACTGGTCGATGACCTACGCGCTCCGGCGTCCGTTCCTCGCGCTCATGGGTGTCGAGGGGGCGGTGGTCGACCGCATGACCGCCGCAGAGCGGCGCCTCGTCGACGAGCTGATCGACTTCATGAATCCCGTCGCGCCGCGCGCGGCCGGCGTGCGCCTGGACAACGGCGCTGCGCTGCCCGACGAGCGCATCGCGGCCATCGTGGCGCCCACGCTCGTCGTCCACGCGCGCGACGATCGCCTCCAGCTCCACCGCAACGCCGAGTACGCCGCGTCGCACATCGCCGGCGCGCGCCTCGAGAGCTTCGAGCACGGCGGGCACGTGGTGCTCGCGGTGGAGCAAGAGGCCATCCGGGCGCTCGTGCGCGAGCACCTCGATGAGAGCGCGTGAGATCACTCGTCGCGATCAGCCCGTCGCGTCCATGCGGAGCCGATAGCCCTCGGCCTGCGCCTCGAACATGCGCGCATAGAGACCGCGCCTCGCGATGAGCTCCGCGTGGGTGCCGTCTTCCACCACGCGGCCCTCCTCGAGCACGACGATGCGATCGGCCATGCGCACGGTGGAGAAGCGGTGTGTCACGAGAATCGCCGTGCGGCCGCGCGCGAGCTCGCGGAAGCGGTCGAAGATGCGGGCCTCGCTCTCGGCGTCGAGCGCCGCCGTCGGCTCGTCGAGCACGAGGAGGCCGCTCTGCCGCATGAACGCGCGCGCGAGCGCCACGCGCTGCCACTGGCCGATGGAGAGCTGCTCTCCCCCGAACCAGCGCCCGAGCTGCGTGTCGTAGCCCTTGGGCAGCTCCCGGAGGATGGAGTCCGCGTCTCCCTCGATCGCCGCCTTCTCGATGGCGGTCCGGTCCTCGACGCGCGGCGCCCAGCCGATGCCCACGTTCTCCGCGGCCGTGAGGTGGTAGTGGGCGAAGTCCTGGAACACGACGCCGATGCGGCTCCGGAGCGTGGAGAGGTCCATCGTCGCGACGTCCTCGCCGTCGATGCGAATGACGCCCTCGCTCGGCCGGTGCAGGCCGGTGAGCAGCTTGATCAGCGTGGTCTTTCCCGCGCCATTGGGGCCCACGAGCGCCACGACCTGCCCTCGCGGGATGGTCAGTGTGACGTCCTCGAGCGAGCGCCGTGCGACGTCGGGATAGCCGAATCCCACGCCCTCGAAGCGGATCTCGGGCGGATCGGTCGGCACGTCGCGCACGCCGCCTCCCTCGCCGGGGCTGTCGGGCAGGCCCAGGTACTCGAAGAGGTTCGACATGTAGAGAGAGTCGCCCCACGCGCGCGCCAGCGAGCTCATGGCCCCCTGGAAGGCCGACTGGGCCTGACGAAACACGGTGAGATAGAGGGTCATCGCGCCCAGCGAGAGCGTGCCAGTCGTCGCGAGCACGACGATCCACGCGAGCACGGCATAGAAGACGAGCGTCGAGATCGCCCCGAGCGCCGTGACCCAGATTCCTCGCCGCGCGGCGAAGTCCACGTCGCCGCCGAGGAGGACCTCGCGCATCGCGACCAGCCGCGCGCGAAAGAGCGAGGCGAGCCCGAAGAGCTTCATCTCCTTGGCGAGGTGATCGCTCGTGAGCGACTGCGCGTAGTAGCCGGCCTTGCGCTCCGCCTCCGTGCGCGCGCGCCGGCGCTCGAAGTCCACGCCCGAGAAGTGCGCCTCGGCGAAGAAGGGCAGGGACGCGAAGAGGAGGGCCGCGACCGCGATGGGGCTGAACCCCACGAGGAGCGCCGCGAAGCCGAGCACCGTCACGAGGTGTCGCGTGAGCGCGATGCCGTGGGTGATCATCTCGAGCGGTCGCCAGCTCGCGTCCTTGCGGGCGCGCTCCATCACGTCGAGGAACTTCGGGTCCTCGAAGCACGCGATGGGCAGGCGCGCGGCCTTGTCCGCGACGAGCAGATCGACGTGCAGCGCGAGCTTTCCGCGGAGGATCTCCGCGAGGTAGCCGATGGCCTGGCCGCTCGCGAGCTTGCCGACGACGAGCGCGCACTCGATCGCGACCCAGCTGAGCGCCCGCTCGGTGAGCACGCGCGTCGGCGAGCTACCGGGTGTCTCGAGCGCAGCGACGACGGCGTCGACGATCTCCTTGCCGACCCACGCGATGGCGATCGGCAAGAGCGCGTCGATCGCGGCGACCGCGAGGTAGCGGAGCACGAGCGAGCGATCGACGTCGCGCGCGAGCCCCAGCGACTGCCGCAGATTCCGGTAGAGCAGCGCGAGGCGCGCGCCCGCGTGACGAGGCTCGGCGCTCACCGCGCATCCTCACGGGCTCGCGCGCGGGCCCGTGCACGCGCCGTCGCGTGGAGGACGAGCACCCCCGCGAGGAGGCCCGCGGCGGCGTGAGGCTCGTGCGCACCGCGGACGCGACACGAGGCGCAGCCGCTGTGCGTGCTCGGCGGCGGGCCGGTCGGCGCAGGCCGCGGCGGCGTCGCGCCCGCACAGCGCTCGACGGGGCTGACGTCCGGCACGCAGACGTCGGCGCGCACACAGGTCTCTCGCGGACACGCGCAGTCGCCCTCGAACGCGCTGACCGTTGGAAAGCCCGGACGACGCGGATCGAGCGGCTGCGGTGCGGCGAAGCGGAGGAGGGCGTCTCGACACGCTGCACCTTCGCCGCAGTCCACGGGCCCGACGCTCGCGGCGACGTCGCGCCCGCAGAAGCGAGGCACGCACCGCGCGCCTCCGTGATCCGAGCGCGGCTCGGTGCCGAGCGGACACTCCTCGGGCTCTGGTTGGATCGCGTCGGCCCGCGCGCGGCCGTGCACGGCGAGCGCGACGACCACGCAGATCACGACGAGAGAGCGCGAGAGAGGCGACACGGCCGGCACGATAGGTTGGCGTCTCGACGAAGTCGATCGTGCTCCCGGGTGCACCGCGCACGCTCACTCGGGAAGCTGAACGGCCCAGTGGAACGAGGGATAGCCGCCGTCGCCTGCGACGATGACGGTGCCGATCACGAGGAGCTCGCGACCCGCGACGTGCACGGAGTCGATCGACCACGGCTCGACGCAGAGGCGCTGCTCCGCGCGCAGATCCTCGGGGGCGCAGTCGTCGTCGTTGCCGTCGTGGCACGACCAGCCATCGCCGTCGCAGGGGACGAGGCTCGCGGCGCCGCGCGCGAGCTCGATGGCGGTGCCATCGGCGCGTACGAGGCGAAGGACGTGCTCGGGGTGCGTGAGGTCGGTCGTGGTCTCGAGGAAGAGCAGCGAGCCATCGAGCGGCGCGCCGAGCTGGGCGAGCACTGGGTAGACCGAGAGCGAGAACTCCTCGCTCGCGGTGGCGGTCACGATGGACGGGGCGCTCGCTCGTGCGCGCGCGAGCGCCGTGCGCACGCGCCCCAGCACCTCGGGCGTGAGCTCGCTCGAGACCACGGTCTCGTCCTCTGCGCCCGCTCGCGCACGAAGGACGAGGATGCGCTCGATGCCCCCCTCGCTGCGGTCGGTGCGCAGGACGAGCCACGCGTCACGCTCGCGCACGGCCATCGGGGGCAGGACGCACTGCTCGTAGAACTCCACCATCGCGTCCTCGGTGGTGCTGGCCGGCGCGGGGCACTCGGACAAGGCCGCACGAGGCGCGCGCGCAGGCGAAGCTTCCACGGCCTCGAGCGCGTCCCGGAGCTCGGTCCACGTGCGCGCGGACTGCGGCGCGTTGCCCGACGAAGCCGCCGTGGACTCCTCGGCGCCGGAGGTCGACTCTACGGCGGTGGTCGTGGGGCCGGAGGCCTGCGGGCCCGGATCACTCGAAGGCGTGGAGGTGCCCGTCGATGTCGCTGCGGCCCCTCCGCTGCAGGCCGTTGTGAAGAGGACGGAGGCGAGAACCGGAACGCTGGGGCGCATGCGGCGCGATGATAGGTGCCTCGTGCGCGGACGTCGCTGTCTTCGACGAGGTGCGTCAGCACCGAGGGCGGATCGCGCGACGAATCGGTGCGTCGAGCGGCAGCGCGGCCACGCTCGAGACGATCGCGCGCGCCACGGCCGCCCGTGCGACCGGGCTCCGGAGCTGGGTGCGAGTCGGCGAGTCGAACTCCGGACCGAGCATCCACACGTGCACGCGCGCCACGAGGCCTCGGCAGAGCGCCTCCTCGAGCGTCCGCCGCGGCGCGCGCGCGCCCTCGTCCCGGGCGATCGTCACGAGCGCATCGAGGAGGCCGAGCTCGTGCGTGCCCTCCCGCGTGCGCTGGAGGTTCACCCAGCTGCGCACGTCACGGCGCTCGCCGTCCACGTAGCCGAGAGCGACGTCGACGAGGACGTCGTTCATCGGACGACGCGTGGCGACGAGCGGCTCTCTTCCCGTCAGGGATCGAATCCATTCCGAAGACCCGCCGAGGCCCGGCAGCTCCTCGCCCTGCCACGTGACCGTGAGCTCGGGCAGCCACCACGCGATCTCCTGTGCTCGGGCCCGGAGGCTGGCGCGGTCGAACGCGATGTTCCCGAAGATCGTGGGATCCGGCGCGAAGCGCACTCGCGTGCCCCGCGGACGATTCCCTCGCTCCGTGATCTCGAGCGCCCTCCGCTGGCCCTCTTCCATCGTGATCTGCGCGCACGCTTCTCCGTGCACCGTCTCCACGCTGAACGAGCGCGCCACGGCGGCCACGCTGGCCAGGCCGCAGCCGAAATACGAGCTCGTCAGGTGCACGTGAGGGAAGTGCCCATCGAGGGTGGCAGTCGCATGGAGGCTCGAGACGGCGCGCTCGAGGAAGGTGACGCCGCGCTCGTCCTCGGCGAGCGAGAACCCGGGGCCGTCGTCCGCGACCTCGATCGCTCCCTCGTCGTCGAACGAGAATGCCAGTCGCCGCGCCGCGCCGCGGAGATGTTGATCGACCGCGTTGGCCGCCATCTCCCAGACGCAGTGTTCGAGCCCCGTCCCATCATGCACGTCGCCGATGTACATGGCGGGTCTCTTGCGCACGACTTCGAGCGAGGACCATTCGACAGGAAGGGGCGCTGGCGCCGGTCGGGTGCGCGCCGCGTCGAGGAGTGCGCGCAGCGGCCGTGACGAGCCCTGTGCGATCCTGCGGACAGGCACGTAGGTCGATGTGTTCACGGTCGGTGTCTCTCCGTGTCACCCGAGGCGACGAAGCAGCTCGGGGTGGCTGGGGCGCCCCCGGTAGCAGAGGAGGTCGCGTGTCAGTCTGGCGATCAGGCGACGCTCGGCAGAAGGACCCGAACGAGACTGCCAGTCGGGCTCTCGGTTCGCGTGAATCGCGATGCGGAGCCCAGGCGAGAGCAGCACTCGAAGGACGCTCTCGCCGAGGGCGGGCTGCACGTGGCGCGCAATGGCCAGGAGGCCGTCCCAGACCCCCGCCAGGGCGAGGCCGGACTCCTCGCGGGCGAAGGCCCGAAAGGACCACTCGCTTGGCGGCGCGTCCGGATCAGCCCACGAGAGCGCGAGATCGATCTGGTGGCGCTCGCTCACCTGCGTCGTGTGGACGACGCCCTTTGCACCGCCCCGACTCACGAGCGTAGGCAAGCCCCCCACGCCTGGGAGCGTCTCCCCCTGCCACTCGACCCTCAGGAGCGGCGCCAGCCACGCGAGCTCCCGAAGGCGCGACTCGAGGTGTGCGAGGTCGACCGTGGGGAAGCGGAAGATGGCGGGGTCTGCGCGAAAGCGAAGGCGGACGCCGGACCTCGCCGTGGACCCGACGATCGCCGCCGGATCGACGAGGTGGCCGCGCTCGTAGGCGATCCGCGCCAGGCGACCCTCGTGGTGACTCTCCACCTCGAAGCGGCTGGAGAGGGCGTTCATACACGCCCAGGGGATCGTCCCGGGCCACCACCGTGGCCTCGCGTGGCCAACGTGCAGCGCGCTGCTCACGATCTCGAGCGGCGTCGTCCCGTGAACGCCGGGAATCGCAGAGATCCCAGGCCCGTCGTCCGCGACCTCCACCCAGCCCGTCGGATCGACGGAGAGCGATACCGACCGCGCGCTCCGGTCGAGGTGGAGCCGAAGGGTCGTCTCGACCGCATGCCACACCCACTCCGCCACGGCGGTCGGGCTCGACACGTCTCCCACGTACATCACGGGCCGCTTCCGCACGGCCTCGAGCCCCGTGAGAACCTCGATGCTCGACGCATCGTAGCCGCCCGTCGTCGCGGACGGACTCCCCCCTGGCTCGCCCCCGGACGGCCGGGGCGAGCGACCTCGCTCGTCGCGCATGAGACCTCCCTTTCGAGACCTGACAATAGCGCGAAACGACCGCGAAAAACAACGCGTTTCGCGCGTCTACGAGGGTCCGCACCGCGAGCCTGGTGCTTGACGAGAGGCCGAGTCTCGTGCGCCCTCCGGCCATGCTGTGGACGCAGTACCGGGCGACCGAGTGGGCCGCGTCCGAGCCCTGGGCGGCCTGGCCGCCGACCCCTCTCGCCTCAGAGGGCGACGCTGCTCGAGGCGAGGACCTCTGACTCGGTGCCTCGGCCGCCCTCGGCGACGTCGATCATGAACTCGGTGCCGACGAGCAGCTCGTGGCCGGGGCCGACCCAGAGACAGCCGATCGTGCCCGAGCGGCCGGGCGCGCTCGCGGCCCACTGGCCCGCGGCGTCGCGGCGCTGGAGGACACTGCGGCTGCCGCCACACCAGGTCACGGCGCCGTTGGAGGACAGCGCGTTCACGTCGATCTGCGGGGCGCTCGGCTCCTTCACCCAGGATCCCGGGCGATCGGAGCGGAAGATGCCTTCGCGGCCGCTCACCCAGACGCGTCCAGCCGTGTCGGCGAGGAGGCCCTTCGCGGCGCCCTGGAGCTTGTTCTCGACGCGCCACTCGGGGCGATTGGGGTCCGAGTCGCGCGGCAGGAACAAGACCTCTCCCGACTGCGCGATCGCGTAGTGGCCATTCGGCGTCGCGACCCCCTCGAAGAGGAAGTCCTTCACGGGTGTCTGCGCGATCTGCCACTCACCGGCCGAGCCCCAGGCGCTGCGCGCGACGCGGCCGTCGGCGGTGCCGAGGTAGAGCGCGTCGTCGTCACCCCAGATGGCGGTGATGACCGTGCGGAGCGCGTCGGGCAGGGCGACTCGGGACCAGACACCATCGCCCTTGGAGTGCAGGAGCGTGCCCGAGCCGCCACCGGCGTAGAGGCCGCGCACGGGGTGTCCCCAGCCCGCGCCCATGCGCGGTCGACCGTTCGGAGAGCGGTACTCACGCGTCCACGGCCCACCGGGGCTCGTGCGTCGATGCACCGAGTCCCACGTCACGGCGCAGGTGCCGAGGAGCGGCGTGTCGAAGATCGCCATGACGGGCTCGCAGTCGTCTCCGATCTCGGCGCTCCATCTGGCCCCGTCCCATCGCCAGAGCTGACCGAACATGTAGACACCCGGCTTCAGGCGATGCGCGGGGCTCGGGAACGCGGGGATCGGAGGGATGGGACCCGGCCCCTGTGTCGCGGCGGGCGCGGCAGCGGGCATCGGTGCCGCCGTGGCCATCGGCCTCGGTGCCTCGCGCGGGCCGTCGGGCGCGGGCTGTCGCAGAATGGCCACGACGGCCACGAGCGCACCGATGGCCAGGAGGCCGAGCGCGAGGAGGAGGCAGAGCACGAGGGCGACCATCGGCCCGAGTCTACGTGCTTCTCTTCCGCTCTGGCACGGCCAGGCCGAGGAGCGCGAGCAGCCAGCCGAGGACCCACAGCGTGCGCGTCGAGCGGCCGTCCTGCGGTGCGAAGCGCAGCACGACCTCGCGTGCACCCTCGGGCACTCGCACCCCGCGCACGAGCGCGTTGACGCGCTGCACCTCGGCGGGCTGCCCGTCCACTTCGGCGATCCAGCCGACGTCGTGCACGTCGTTGACGACGAGCACGCCGGCGGGTGTGTCCGAGAGCGAGACGACGACCGTGTCCGGATCCGGATCCGCGATCGCGATCCCGACGACGAAGGCCTCCGCGCTCGACGCTGGGCTCGCGTCCACATGCTCGCGAGACACGAGGTCCCCCTCGCCCGTCTCGATCACGGCCATCGGCGAAGGCGCGAGGAAGGCGACCCGCTCGAGCGCCTCCTCGCGCGTGCCCACCTCGAGGACCGATGCGTCGGGCACGACGTACGCGCGCGGCACCGGAGGGCCGAGGTCGATCACGCGACGCGCGCCGTCGACCGCGAGGGTCCGCGCGCCCGGGAGGCTCGCGAGGATCTCCGGACGTGGCAGGTAGTGATGGTCCCAGCCGTGGAGGAAGTGCGGTGAGGTGAGCGCGTGGCGCACGCCGTACTGCCGAAGGAGCGAGGGCCGCTCCGCGAGGCGCGAGAGCACGCGCTCGTAGGCGTGCAGCATGAGCGGGTCCTGGTAGCCGCGGAGATCGCGCAGGCCCAGGCGCGTGCCCGAGCGACAGCCGAGCGCGAACTCGTCGAAGACGCGGTCGGGGCTCTGGCGCACGAGGGCCGCGAGCGAGTCGTCGGCGCCTCGACACGGGACCTCCCCGCTGCGGGTGTGCCGCTCGGCATCGAGCCGTGTCGTGACGAGAGAGAGGTGCGTCGCGCCGAGCACGAAGGACAGCGCCCAGGCGATCGCCGCTCGCTGCGGGGCGCGCTCGCGGCCCAGCGCCGCGGCGAGCACGTCGCCGCCGAGCGCGGTGGTGAGCGCAGCCACCGGGCCGAGCCACGCCTCGTAGCGGTGCGGCAGGCGAAAGCGATCGACGCCCGGGACGTGGTCGAAGGCGTAGCGAAACACGGGTGTGTGCTCGCCGAGGGCCAGGAGCACGGCGAGCCCGGCCACGGCGGCGCACGCGAGCACGACTCCGCGGGATCGACGTGCCGAGAGCGCCGCGCCCGCCGTGAGCCAGACCACGGGGCCGAGGAAGAGGTGATTGCCCGGTTGGGGTGTGACGAGGGCGACGAGATCGTCGAGGTCGAGCGACTCGGCGGCGAGCGAAGTGAACGTGTGGTCGGCCTGCACCGAGCGCGCGGAGAGCGCCTGTCCTGGAATCAGGATCACGGCCACGAGGAGGCCGGTGATCGACGCAGTGCCGAGCAGCGCGAAGCCGATCGGGCGGAGCGCGTGAGGGTCGCGGAGGGCGAGCCCGACGAGCCGGAAGAGCAGGTATCCGGCCGCGAACGTGCCAGTCAGCCAGAGCGCGGGCGGCGAGCCCGACCAGGCACAGAGCGCGAGGGCCAGAGACGCTGCGGAGACGCGGCGCGCGCTCGGAGCCTCCAACAGCCGATCGAAGGCCCAGAGGATCCAGGGCAGCCACGCGAGGCCCAGGGTGAGGTTCAGCTCCCAGTTGTGGCGGAGGAACGGCGCGCTGCCGAGCACCGCGGCGCCGAGCGCGCTCGCGGCGTGAGAGGCGGTGGGATCGTCGGGCCCGCGGCCGAGCGAGGTCTGGCGCAGCCACACGTGGGCGCCGACGAGGCCGATGAGAAAGCCCAGGACGACACGAAGGGTGGCCCAGTGGAGCGAGGGATCGGGGCCGGCGGCCGCGCAGATCGCCCAGTGGAGCGGGTGATACGGCGCGGCCTGTGGATCGGCGTAGTAGGGATATCCGCCGCGGTCGTGTGGGCTCCAGTACGGGATTCCGTCGGTCCCGTGCAGATCCCGACAGAGGCGCACGAGATCGGGCCAGTACTGCTCGGGCACGTCCCAGTCGAAGAAGCGCGGCTCGCCGGCGAGCGCGCCTCGGACCAGCGGCCAGAAGAGGACCGTGAGGCTGCCAGTCCAGACGAGCGCCGCGAGCGCCCAGTCCCACGCCTCTGGGTTGGTGGGCCAGAGGCGCCATCGGCTCGCGCCTGGCTGGCTCATCCGGACTCAGCCCCTCACTTGCGACGTCGCGCGCCCGCACGGGCGGCGCGTGTGACGATGGCGTCGTAGCGGCGGGGCGCCAGGCGCGCCATCACGTCGATGGCGACTGCGTCCGCGCCGATGAGGATGCGGGGGTCGTCACGCAGCACGCCGCGCAGGATGACGCGGGCCGCCTCGTCGGCGGTGGTGCGCGCGGTGGCCTCGAAGCCGCGCGCGGCCTCCTCGGTGGAGGTGCTCTCTCCGGTGGGGTCCTCGTAGTGGCGGCCGCGCTTGACGATGTCGGTCTTGATGCCGCCGGGGTGCACGCACGAGACGTGGACGTTCGTGTCGGCGAGCTCCTGGCGCAGGGACTCGGTGAAGCCGCGCACGGCGAACTTCGCGGCGCAGTACGCGGACTGCGTGGGCACGCCGATGATGCCGAACACGCTCGAGACGTTGACGACGTGGGCCTCGGGCTTCTTCCTGAGCTGCGGGAGGAACGCGCGCGTTCCGTTCACGACGCCCCAGAAGTTGATGTCGAAGAGCCAGTGGAAGTCCGCGTCGGTCATCTTCTCGACGCTCGCCGAGAGCGAGACGCCCGCGTTGTTCACGAGGAGGTCGGCGCCACCGAGCGTCTGCTCGACCTTCGCGGCCCACGCATAGATGGCGTCGCGATCGGCGACGTCGAGGCGCTGCACCTCCACGCGCGCGCCGAGCCGGCTGGTGCGCGCCTGCCGCGCGGTGTCCTCGACGCCGGGCACGTCCACGTCGACGAGGGCGAGATCGGCGCCGCGACGCGCGCACTCGAGCGCGAGCGAGCGGCCCATGCCCGAGGCGGCGCCGGTGATCGCCACGACCTTGCCGGAGAGGGTCTTCATGCGCGCATGGTACGCGATCGGCGCGGGCACGCGTCGATGCTGACTCGCTCGTGGTCAGGGCCGGGCGCGCACATCGAGCCGCGGGGCGTTGCCAACGTCGATGGTCGCGATCGAGACGAGGCCGAGCTCGTCGGCCAGGGCCCTCAGGCGATCGGCGTTGCGCGAGCTCGGGTCGATCACGACGACGTCGGCGCGCTGATCCGGGTGATCGGCGAGGTGATCGACGTGGAGGGTGCGGTACGGGCGTGAGGTGAAGCCCAGCACGGGATCGCGCAGCTCGACGGTGAGCGGCCAGACGCCGATCACGAGCGGGTCCTCTCCGAGCGTGCCGCTGCGCTCTTCGAGGGCGCGAGCGACGGCGGCGTGGCTCCGCATGACGTCGGCGTAGTCGAAGGTGAGCTCGGGCGCTTCGCTCGGCGCACCGCGGTACGCCCCCCCGAGGCCTCCGACCGACACGACGCCTGCGAGCGCGGCGAGCGCCGCTCGGCGGAGGGTGAGGCGCCCGACGCTCTCGAGCGCGGCGGCCACGAGCGCCGCGCCGGTGACGAGCAGGCCCGGGTGCGCGGGCAGGGCGTAGCGCTCGAGCCAGAACATCTGGGCGAAGAAGAGGACGTTGAAGAGCGCGAGCGCGAGAGAGGCGATCTCCGCGGTGCCGAGGAGGCCCGGCCGCGCGCGCAGGGCCAGGGGCGCGGCGAGCACGGCGGCGGCGGTGAGCACGATGCGTGCGTGCCAGAAGAAGAGTGAGGGCACGGCGGTGAAGAGGCTCGCGGGCTCGAAGTGGCGCTCGGCGAGGAGGCCCTGGTGGTGGGGGAACACGTAATAGCCGGCGTTCACGCGCTGCCAGACGAAGAAGCCGACGAGCGCCCAGAGGGGCAGTGTCGCGAGGGCCAGATCCCGCAGACTGGCACGTTCGCGGAGGGTGCCAGTCCGCCACTGCTCGACCAGGAGCGCCACGCCGATCGCGCCCGCGGTGAAGATGCCAGTCTCCTTGATCCACACCATCAGGACGCCCAGCAGGGCCGCCGCGAGGAGGTTCTTGCGGTGGAGCGCCCAGAGGGCCGCGGCGGTGAGCGCGGTGAGGGGCATCTCCGGCAGGAGGAACGCGCCCATCGTGAGGTAGAGCGGCGTCGTGCCGAGCATCGCGGTCGCGGCGACGGCGACGGCGCGGCCGTGGCGCTCGCGCGCGAGGCCGTACGTCGCGACGAGACCGAGCCACGCGAAGGGGATCATCAGCGCGTGCCCGACCACGGGGCCGGGCCCGAAGAGTCGGAAGGCGATGGACGCGAGCACGTAGAGGAGCGGCGGGTGGCCGCGTGACCAGTCGTCCGGGAAGTGGCCTGGCGTCGGATCCATGTCGTGGTCCGCCAGCCAGCGCGCGCCCGCGACGTACACGTCGGCCTCGTCCCAGAAGTACGGCAGCGAGAGCGGCCCTGCGCGAACGACGAGGAGGTACGCGAGCATGACGAGCGCGAGCGCCGCCAGCTCGCGCGAGTCGAGGCGCGTGGTGCTCGGGGGGCTCGTCGGGATCGGCGCGGTCACGGTGCGCGGAGGGTAGCTGCCCGACGGAGGATCGCGCGCCCTCGTTTCGCGCGGCGGCGAGACCCTCGCCAGAGAAGCCCTTCGGGCTCGGTCTCGGGAATCTCGGGCTCGTCGTGCTGCGTCTGGGGCCGGTGCCCTACGGCGACGAGTGGGTCGAGGATCTCGCGGAGCGTCGTGACGAGCTTCGCGCGGAGCTGGCAGCCATCGACGCGCGCCTGCGCCGGCATCGCCGCACGGTCGTGCGGGAGCGTCTCGCAAGCGCGCGCTCGGACCTCGTCGGGCTCTTCACCGTCGCAGGCATCCTGTTCGTGGTCTCGGGGCTGGGCTGGTGGCTCGAGGCCCATTCCTTCCGATGCGGCGGTGGAATCCAGCAAGCACGAACCGACGCGCAGAGCCTGCGGTGGGCGACCGAGATGTATCTCGCGCAGAGCCCGGGCGCGGTGTGTCCGACGGTGGAGATCCTGGTCCGCGAGCGAATGCTCTCCTCGCGGATGACGTCGCTCGATCCGTGGGACAAGGCCTTCGTGATCTCGTGTGATGGAGAGACCGTTCGGGTGTTGTCGCGCGGGCCCGATCGGATGCTGGGCACCGCCGACGACGTCGAGTGAGGCGCGGCAGGGTCGCGGGAATCTCGGGCACGGGCGACGTGTCTCGAGGAGATGTCGTATCGCGAGGAGTCGGTCGAGGCGCTCTGGCTGCGTCGCGCTGCGGTGGAGGCAGAGCTCGTGTTCGTCGAGGCCTTGATTCGGCGGCACCGGCGGCAGTCGCTCAGGGCTCGAATCGCGGGCGCGCCGTGGCTCCTGATGGGTACGTTCGCCGGCGTGTTGGTGCTCTTTTCCTTCGGGTTCGTGCTCGCCACGCTGCCTCGGCTGGGCGGGTCGCGGATCGAGCAGGCACGGACCGACGCGCAGAGCCTTCGGGGGGCGACCGAGATGTACTTGGCTCAGCATCCAGGCGCGGGGTGTCCGACGGTCGACACGCTGGTCCGGGAGCGGGTCGTCTCGTCGCGGACCCAGACGAGGGATCCGTGGGACTCGAAGTTCTCGATCGCTTGCGAGGGGGAGGACGTGACGGTCGTGTCGCCGGGACCCGATCGACGCCTGGGCACCTCCGACGACATCGCGTGATCGACGATGGTCTACAGTGTCGGCATGTCGTGTTCCGAACGGAGCGTCTCGCGTGTCGACTGGAGGCTCGGCGTGATCGCCGGGGTCGTGCTCGCGGGGTGTGCAGGTGCGCCGTCTCGGGTGGCGCCTCGCGCGGCGGAGGACGATCTCGTCGAGATCGCGGCGCAGACCGTGGTGCTGGGCTCGCCAGAGGGCGAAGAAGGGCGTGACGAGGACGAGGGGCCGCTCACCGACATCGCGCTCGAGCGGTTCTGGGTCGATCGCACGCCGGTCACCGTCGCGCAGCTCGAGGCGCGCCTGAGTGAGGTGCTGGCGGCCGATCCGGCGGCGCGCGTGGTGCGCGAGGACGAGACGCCGAGCGAGTGGGTGGGCCGCTGCAACGTGGGCTCGGCGCGGCGCGATCACCCCGCGACGTGCGTGAACGTCGAAGCGGCGCGCGCCTTCTGCGGGCTGCGCGGGATGGACTTGCCGACCGAGGCGGAGCGCGAGGCCTTCGCGCGTGGCGGCACGCGCACCGCGTATGCGTGGGGCGACTCGTTCGACGAGACGCGCGTCGTGTCGTCGGCGGCGTGCGGCGCGCGGGGCTGCCGCGGATCGACCGAGCCCGTGGTGACGAGCGGCCCGCGCTGCAACGCGCTCGGCGTGTGCGACGCGGCCGGCAACGTGTGGGAGTGGACGCTCACCGAGTACGCGCCGAGCCACGGCGTGCACGCGCACCTCGCGCCCGGGGCGCCACGCGGCGGGGTTGCGCAGCTGGAGCGGGAGCGAGGAGGAGTCCGCGACGATCGAGCGACGCCGGGGACCGGGGGCGGCGAGCCCCCGAGCCGCGCCGAAGGCGCGAGCCACACCGAGCGGCCCGTGATCCGCGGCGCGTCGTGGCTCGATCACGAGCCGCGCCTCTTCCGCAGCGCGATGCGCGGCCTCGCGTACCCCGAGCACGGCCTCACACACATCGGCTTCCGCTGCGTGCGGCGCGGCGGCTGAGCGCCGGGTCGTCGAGCTCGATCAGTGGGACTCGAGCAATCGCACGACCTCCCAGTGACCGTTCTGTCGTGCGTAGTCGATGGCTCGGAGGCCGAAGGAGTCGACCGTGTCGGGGCGCGCGCCGCGCTCGAGGAGGAAGCGCACCATCTCCGTGCGCCCCTGATCTGCGGCAGAGCGCAGCGGCGTGCCTCCTTGGGGGTTCACTGCGTGCAAGTCGGCACCTCGATCCAAGAGAGCGCGTGCTGACTCGAGGTCGCCCAGCAGCGCGGCGAGGTGCAGCGCCGAGGCGCCGTCGGCGCGGACGGTGTGATCGGCGCCACGGTCGAGGAGGAACACGACCACGTCGGGGTGCGATCGAGCGACGGCGTAGAGCAGAGGCGTGAAGCGATCGACGACCTGGTTCAACGGGGCGCCGCGGTCGACGAGCAGTCGCACCAGCTCGAGTGAGCCGTTCGCCGCCGCGACGTGGAGCGGGGCACCTTCCGGGGCGACGGTGCGATCGAGCGGTGCGCCGGCAGGCGCGAGCGCGTCGACCACGTCGAGGTGACCCTGAAGGATCGCCGCGCCCAGGGCGGTAAAGCCCTCGTTCGAGACCTGTCCGTCCCTTGCCCCGAGCCCGACGAGGCGTCTCACGACGTCTGCGTGGCCGGAGTGGGCAGCGGCGATCAACGCGTCCGCCCCGAACCGATTCGCCACGTCGAGGCGCGCACCGCGCGCGGCGAGGATCTCCACGACATCCCCATGGCCGTGCAGCGCCGCGGAGAAGAGCGCCGTCTGTCCATCACCATCGATGACCTGCACGTCGGCGCCCGCACGGAGGAGCGCTTGGACCGCGGTGATGTGTCCCTCTTGCGCATGGTTGATGATGGGCGTGCGCCCGTGCACGTCGCGGAGGTCCACGCGGGCGTGGTGCTCGAGGAGCAGGGGGACGATCTCCTCTGCGGCCGGCGAGGCGGCGGAGGTGTGGAGCGCGCACTCCGAGTCGTCGTTCACGAGATCGGGGCGAGCGCCCGCCTCGAGCAGGGCCCGAACGACCTCCGTGTGTCCGGCATAGGACGCGATGATCAACGGCGTGAGGCCCGCTCGGACGGCGACGTCGGCGGAGGCGCCGTGCGCGAGCTCCTCGCGCACGGCGGGGAGGTCGCCGGCCGAGGCTGCCTCGAAGAGTGCGTTCGACTCGGGGCGCTGTCCGGCACCGCAACCCATCACGAGGAGAGCCCCCAGCACTGCCCAGAGACGCATCGGCCGAACTGTACGCCGGGCCAAGAGGCGAGAACAGGTCGAGGGCGGCGGCCACAGCGAAGCGAGGACGCCGCGGCGTCTTGGCACCTCGCTGCTACAGTCGCGCCCGCATGAGCGATACCAGCACGAAGGACGCGCCCAACGTTGCGCTCGGATCCACGGATCGGTTCGGGTACGAGTGGAAGAACTACGCGCAGATCATGCCGGAGCACGAGCGACAGCTCGGGCGGTGGATGGGCTCGACGGGCCTCGCGTCGTTCGAGGGCAAGCGCTGTCTCGACGTGGGCTGCGGCATGGGGCGCAACCCGTTCTTCATGCTGAAGAACGGGGCCAAGGAGATGGTCGCCGTCGATGTGGACGATGGCTCGCTCGACGCGGCGCGGAGGAACCTCGGCGGCGATCCGCGCGCGACCGTGAAGAAGTGCTCGGTCTACGACCTCGACCCGAAGGAGCTCGGCACCTTCGATCGCGTGACCAACATCGGCGTGCTCCATCACCTCGCCGAGCCCGAGCGCGCGCTCGAGAAGATGTGGGCGATGGTCGCGCCCGGCGGTGACCTCTGCCTCTGGTGCTACGGCAAGAACGGCAACGAGCTGATCCTGCCGGTGATCCAGGCGTTCCGCTTCGTGGGCTCGCGGCTGCCGATCGGCGCAACGCATGCGGTCGCGAAGGTCACGACGGCGGTGGCGTGGCCGGTGATGAAGCGGATCCCCTTCCGCACCGAGTACTACAACCACCTCAAGACGCTCTCGAAGAAGAACGTCGAGTCGATCATCTTCGATCAGATGCTCCCGCACATCGCGCACTACTGGACGCGCACCGACATGGAGAAGCTCGTCCAGCCGCTCGGCGGCGACGCGACGATCGAGCTCGTGCAGGGCAACAGCTGGCACGTGCGCGTGGTGAAGCGGGCGGGGTGAGGCTCGAACCCCCGGCTGCAAGCCGGGGGGAGTGAGAAGGGCTCGTGGATCGGGCTGCGATGCCTCTGGAACCCCCGGCTGCAAGCCGGGGGCAGTGAGAACGGTTGCGCTTCGCGGCAAGCCCGCCGAGCGGGCTCGGCTCGGGTCGCTGGGCTGCGTGAGGGACGACGCGCACGAAGGAGTGAAGCGCGCGGAGCGCTCGTATATCGTCGTGAGCCATGAGCACCACGAGCTGTCCCCACTGCGCCGCGCCCCGACAGGCGGGTCACGTCATGTGCGGCTACTGCCGCCAGCCCTACGACGCGGCGGAGGCCGCACGCTCCATCCAGTGCACGCAGTGCGGCACCCGCAGCGCGGAGGGTCAGGACAAGTGCGTCGGTTGCGGCGCATGGATCGTGGTGTCGTGCCTCTTCTGCGGTGCGCACTCGCCGCACACGAAGTCCGCGTGCGTGTCGTGCGGAGAGCTCTTCGCGGGCGCCGCCGAGCGCAAGGCGCGCATGGAAGCGGAGCGCAAGGCGCGCATGGAGGCCGAGCAGGCCGCGGCGGACGCCGAGGACGACGAGGAAGAAGAGGAAGGCTGGGAGGCCGGCTGGGCGTGGTGCGAGAAGTGTCAGGGGCTCGTGTACGACGAGGATCCTGCGGGTCGCTGCGCCGCGGGTGGCAAGCACGAGACCGGTGACAGCGAGTCCTACTACCTCTGCACGTCGTCCGAAGAGGCCGATGGCCAGGGCGGCTGGCGGTGGTGCAAGGGCTGTCAGGGCCTCTTCCTCGGCGGCGTGCGCGCGGGCGTGTGTGTCGCGGGCGGCCAGCACGACGGCAGCGAGAGCGAGGAGTACGTCGTGAGCCGCGACAGCGACGACGACTACGAGGAGGACGAGGCCGGTTGGTCCCAGTGCAAGCGCTGCAGCGCGATGGTCTGGGCCGACGACGAGGGCCGCTGTCCCGCCGGCGGCGGTCACCAGGTCGGCAAGACCGACTATTCGATTCCGTACGAGGACTGATCGACGCGGCGGGACTCGCCGTCCTCGACGCTGGCGTACAGTTCCTATTCGTCACGCTCCTCGAAGAGGAGGCGATTCGGGTCCTCGATCGGGTGCGTGTCCAGCACGATCTCGAGGCCGATCTCACCGTGCAGGAACCAGATGTCGCGATCGATCGCGATGCCGTGGAGATGTGTCCAGGCGACGCCGCCGAGCAGGCTCACCGACTCCACGGGCGGTGCTGCGATCGGGACGGGAATGCGAACGCCCGTGCTCAGCTGCGTCACGAGCGTCTCGTACGGCGTGAGCGACACGCGCTCGACCCGGTCGGAGACCTCGTGGGTGACGACGACGGTCCGCGGATAGGCGGGGACGCTGAGAGCGAAGCGCGCAGCACCCCAGAGGACGACGTCGGGGTTCTCGTAGCCAGCGAGCAGGCCCACGTCGGGCGCGACGAAGGCGCCGTGCGTGTGCGAGCCGGCGCCGAGCCCGAGGGCGAAGGCCACGTGCGGTGTGGGCGCGAGCTTGACGCCGACACGGCCGGCGCCGAGGTCCGGACCTCGCTCGTCGCCGTACTCGTGGTGCAGGTAGCTCCCTTCGAGCTGCACCTCGATGTCTGGAGTGAGCCCGGCGCGCGCGCGAACGGCGGCGGTCTCGGTGTCGTCGAACGTGCTGCCCGCCGCGGCCTGGAGCGCGACGCGGCCTTCGCGCAGCGTCGCGGGGCTCTCGAGCGGGAGGGTGCGTGAAGGGGGCGAGAGCGCGAAGGGCGTGCACGCTGTCGTCAGCACGCCGAGGAGCGCCGCTCTGCACGCGGGGGTCATGGTCGCGGGGGCGTGCAGCAACACCGATGCCGAGAAGCGCCGGGGCCGCAGTCCGAGCCATTGGCGCGATCTCGTCGGTCTCCGAGTGAAGTGTTGTCGCGGAGCCACACCCGAGTGCGTTTTCGCTGTGTCGTGATCACCACTCCGTGCGTAGAGGCACGGAGTGCCTGCGATTCATCGACACCTCCTCGCGCTGAACGAGCGCGCCTCGGCCGACTTCGTCGCGGCCGAGTCCGCGCGGGCTCGACACCGAGCGCTCCACCCGACGCCGCTCGCGGCGGTGAAGTGCATGGACGGGCGCGTGCTCTTTCCGAAGCTGACGGGCACGCCCGTGGGCCTCGTGCAGCCGTTCCGCGCGATCGGCGGGCGGCCGGAGGTGTACTGGCCGAGCTTCATGGGTCGACTGCGCCGCTGGGTGGAAGAGGCGCGCGCGGGCGGGCATCGGTGTGTCCTCTTCCTCACGTACCACCACAGCGCGAGCGACCCGCACCTCGGCTGTGCGGGCTTCGACTACGACACGGCCTCGGCGCGCGCGCATGCGGTCGAGCTCGCGCGCGATCTCGGCTGGGTCTTCGGCGAGCAGCTCGAGCCCATCGTGGCTGGCATCGAGACGGATCTCGATCGCCTCGTGCTCCACGGGCCGAGCGGCGACGTCGACGCCGGTGCGCTCCCGCACGCCATGGCTGGGACGGGAGGGGCTGGGATGGAAGGCGAGGCGGGCGCGATCGAGCAGGCTTTCGTTCGTGCGTTTCCCTCGATGGATCCGGCGATCCGCCGCGATCTCGTGCCGCTGATCGCCGGCAACGTCGCGCGCGTCCAGGAGCTCCGCGCGCATCCCAAGCCCGCGACGGATCGCTCGCACCACGAGCGCGTGATCGCGGTGGGGCAGGGCTTCGACTGGCTGCACGAGGCCAACCTCGCGCTGATCATCAACGACGCCGATCCCGACCTCGCGCACGCGATCCGGGTGGCCTCGCGCATCCTCGCGACGAACCTCGCCGAGGCGCGCGAGGGCGAGGACGCGGCGCTCGTCACGTGCATCCCGTACCGCGAGCCCGGCATCGATCGACGCCAGGCGGTGGCGCGATCGCTCGGCCTGCTCGAGCTCGCCCGTCGCGTGTTGCGCGAGGAGGCGCCCGCGTTGCTCGTCGAGGGGCGCGTGCATGCGCTCGCGGGTGTGCTCCACGCGCCCTCGCGGCGCTTCGAGCGCATCGAGGAGGACCTCCGCGCACGGCGCATGACGCTCACCCCGTGAGGGCGCGGCCCGCTCGTGAGACACTGCCTGCGGTGCTCGCGGCACAGGCGTCGCGCGCTCGGAGGATGCGATGAAGGTCACGCTGGAGCCCTGTGCGCGATGCCACCGCCACGTGCGAGCGACCGAAGGGGCTTGTCCGTTCTGCGAGGCTCCTCCGCCCCGCGAGCGCAGGGTCGGCTGGCTCGGCGCCGCGCTCGCGACGGGCCTCACGGTGTCGGCCGCGAGCTCGCTCGTGGGCTGCGACGCCGCGAGCGTCGCGCGCGCACAGGTCGACGAGGACGCCGTGCGCCTGACACCGCAGTACGGCGCACCGAGCGATCCCTATCCGCCCCCGCCGCCTCCACCGCGAGACGACCCCGACGCCGGCAAGCCGCGTCCGTGATGGGAGAGGAGAAGACGATGAGCATCGACCGATCGATCGATCCCACGGCCGAGCAGGTGCGCGCGCTGCGCGATCGCGGGCCGGAGGGCCCCATCGTCATGGTGAACCTGCTGAAGTTCCGCGAGCGGGCGGCCTATCCAGCGGGCACGCCCGACGCCGAGGTCTCGGGCCGAGAGGCCTATCGACGCTACGAGCAGGCGTTCGTCGTCACCGTGGGCGCCGTGAGCCGCGCGGAGGTGATCTACGCGGGCCCGGTGGGCTCGGTCTTCATCGGGGACCCGGCCGCGCGCGAGGCGGACTGGGACATGGTGCTCATCGTTCGGTATCCCTCGCGCGGGCACTTTCTCCGCATGATGGCCGAGCCGGCCTATCGCGACGCGCTGGTGCACCGATATGCGGCCCTCGAGCGGACCGTGCTCCTGCAGTGCGGAGCGGGTGAGCCGCACCCGTGACGGCGCGCGTCGGCGCGTCTCACGGGCTCAAGGCGCGGGCTCGAGCGCGATCTCGAAGAGCTTGGGCCAGAGCTTGCCGGTGACGAAGAGTCGATCGCTCGCGTCGTCGTAGGCGATGCCGTTGAGCACCGCCTCGGGCTCGGTGAGGTGGAGCGACTCGCGCAAGAAGGCGAGCTCGATCCAGCCCGTGACTCGGCCCGTCGCGGGATCGATGCGCGCGATGCGGTCGGTCCGCCAGACGTTCGCGAAGAGCTCACCCTCCACCATCTCGAGCTCGTTCAGGCGCTCCACCGGGCCCGCGTCGTCTCGCACGGTCAGGCGCGATCGCTCGGTGAACGTGTCGGGGTCGAGGAAGCGCAGCGTCGCGGTGCCGTCGCTGAGCACGAGAGTGCCCTCGTGGTGGGTGAGGCCCCAGCCCTCGCCGCGATAGGCATGTTGCCCGCGCGGCTCGAGCGTCTCGAGGTCGTACACGAAGCACACACCCGATTGGTAGGTGAGCTGGTAGAGGCGATCGCCCGAGATCGTCAGCCCCTCCGCGTAGAACGCGTCGGGCACCGAGCGCAGGCGCAAGACCGAACCGCTCTCGAGCGCGACGACCCGCAGCGAGCTGCGCCCGTGGAGGCCCGTGCTCTCGTAGAGCCTGCCCTCGTGGAGCTCGAGGCCTTGCGTGAAGGCGTCGCTCGCGTGCGGGTAGACCGCGACGATGCGCGCAGAGATCCGAGGCGTCCGCGACGTGTCGTCGATCGCTGCGCGCTCGCGCCCTCGCTCGCCTCGCGGTGCCCCGCCGCCACAGCCCACTCCGAGGAGCAGCGCGCCGACCGCGAGGCGCGCACGGTCTCGTGAGTGTGATCGCAGACGCACGCGTGCATCGTAGCGGTCCACTCCACTCGACTCCTACACGGGATGTGCGAGGCGCCGTTCAGCTGGGTCGAGCCAGAAGAACGAGCGCATCGTCGAGCCCACGCCTTCGCGTCGCACGTGGTGGAGGAGGTAGTCGGCCTCGACCGGCGCATCGGCGAGGCCCACGCGCGCCGCGATCACCGTGGCATCGCGGAGCTCGCGCCGTCGCGTGTAAGGGCCGCGTCAGAACGAGCGGATCGCGGGCCCTAACGCGTCTTCTTCGCGACAGCCTTCTTCGCGACAGCCTTCTTGGAGGCAGCCTTCTTCGCGACAGCCTTCTTCTTGGAGGTTGTCTTCTTGGAGGTTGTTTTCTTGGAGACAGTCTTCTCGGCAGCAGTCGTCTCGGGAGCCGCGAGCCCTGCATTCTTCGCGGCCAGACCCGCGAGCGTCGCGGCGCGCACGTCGGCGAGGGGGCGCGCTGCGTCCTTGGACTCGCTCACGCGGCCGAGCGCGTCGGCGAGCGCGGGGTCCTTCTTCTTGCCTTCGAGCTGGATCCCTGCCTGGATGCGCTGCGCGACGATCTTCGTCGTGCCTGCGGTGAAGAACGTGCCGCTGTCACCGGCGTAGAGCCACGCCTCGAACGCAGGCTTGCCGTTCTCCGTGAGCGTCACGTGCTCGAGCACGGCGCCGAGCGCGGACTCGTCGTTCTCGTCGCACGAGAGACGCCTCGCGACCGGCAGGTTCTTTCGATCCCACTTCTTGCCGGCCTCGATCAGCTGCGCGGCTTGGAGCTTCGAGAGATCGCTCTCGCTCCTCGGCGCGAGGCGCCCGCTCACGACGAACGTGCGCTTCTTGGGCGCCCTCTTCGCGAACGACGCGACCACCCCGCCCACGCCGGGCTTCATCTCACCGATCGCTGCGAGCGCGTTGCGCTCCGCGTCTCGGTGGTGCGGGAACGAGCGCGCGCTCTTGGTCCACACGAAGCGCGCGATCGCGGGCGAGTCGTGCTCCGCGAGGATCGCGAGGCCCAGCTGGATCGCGTGCGAGCCGTGCGTCTTCTCGAGCAGCGCGGGTGCCACCGCCTCGAGCCGATCGAGCGGCAGCACGCGCGCGCACTCGGCCGTGATCTCCACGGGCACTTCCGTGCCGATCGGCAGGTAGAGATCCCACGCGGGGTCGATCGGGTGGCCTGCGCGCACGAGCGCGAAGAACGCGAGCTGCTCGCCGAGGTCGAACGACCCGTGGATCTCGGCGAGCGGTTTGTGCTTCACCGACGCGAGGCGCGCGAGCGCCCAGTCACGCGCTTCCCCACGGACTGACGCGGCGATCTTCCACGCACCGTCGACATCGGCCGCGATGCGGTAGCCCCACGCGTCCTTGGTCCCCAGCACGTCGAAGCGGAGCGGGATCGGCAGCGTCGCGACGATCGGCGGAACGCGCGGCCCCTTCTGCGTGAGACACAACGCGCGCCACAAGGGGATCTGCGCGCCCTCGTGGTCGACGAGCGTCTCGAGCGGACCGGGTGGGTCGATGCCGAGCCAGCGTCGGGCGGTCGCACCGCTCGGCACCCACTCCCAAGGCCCGAAGACGTCCATGCGGACGATCG
Organism: Sandaracinaceae bacterium; assembly: GCA_044376125.1. Lineage (GTDB taxonomy): Bacteria > Myxococcota_A > Polyangia > Polyangiales > Sandaracinaceae > JAFLCL01. The sequence continues at coordinate 38,543 of JBILLJ010000043.1, read as the reverse complement.
CCTCCGCGACGCCGCGCTGCGCGGGCGTGAGCGACTCGACGAGGGGATAGATCACGTTCGGGTACGTCGTCGGGAACTCGACCGCAGCGAGCGCGTCGCGCATCGCCTTCTCGATCGCCTCATGGTCACCCTTCGCTTGCGCCGCCCGCGCCGCGTCGAGCGAGGCCGCTGCGTTCGGAGGGAGCTCGTGCCCGGAGGATCCGCTGCTCATGCCGCGAAGGGTACCGCGAGCCCGTGGCGACTCGTCGCCTCGTCGACCGCCGAGACAGGACGACTCGAGGTGCGTCGCGTGAGACCGTGGAGGCGCGCGGCGCTCTCACTTCCTCTTGGGCACTGCCTCCTTCGTGGGGGTCTTCTTCTTCGCGGTCTTCTTCGTGGTCGTCTTCTTCTTTGGCGGCGCCTTCTTCGTGGGTGCCTTCTTCGTGGTCGTTGTCTTCTTCGACGTCTTCTTCTTCGGGCTGGCCACGGCCTTCGGAGCATCGACCGTCTCGACCTTCGCCTTGCCACCCGCCTTCTTCGCCTCGCGGCCTGCGAGCGTCGCGGCGCGCACGTCGGCGAGGGGGCGTGCTGCGTCCTTGGACTCGCTCACGCGGCCGAGCGCGTCGGCGAGCGCGGGGTCCTTCTTCTTGCCTTCGAGTTGGATGCCGCTCTGGATGCGCTGCGCGACGATCTTCGTCGTGCCTGCGGTGAAGAAGGTGCCGCTGTCACCGGCGTACAGCCACGCCTCGAACGCAGGCTTGCCGTTCTCCGTGAGCGTCACGTGCTCGAGCACGGCGCCGAGCGCGGCCTCGTCGTTCTCGTCGCACGAGAGACGCCTCGCGACCGGCAGGTTCTTTCGATCCCACTTCTTGCCGGCCTCGATCAGCTGCGCGGCTTGGAGCTTCGAGAGGTCGCTCTCGCTCCTCGGCGCGAGGCGCCCGCTCACGACCAACGTGCGCTTCTTCGGGGCCCCCTTCGCGAACGACGCGACCACCTCGCCCACGCCGGGCTTGGTCTCACCGATCGCCGCGAGCGTCTTGCGCTCCGCGTCGCGGTGGTGCGGGAACGATCGCTCGCTCGTGGTCCACACGAAGCGCGCGATCGCGGGCGAGTCGTGCTCCGCGAGGATCGCGAGGCCCAGCTGGATCGCGTGCGAGCCGTGCGTGTTCCCGAGCAGCGCGGGCGCCACCGCCTCGAGACGATCGAGCGGCAGCACGCGCGCGCACTCGGCCGTGATCTCGACGGGCACGTCCGTGCCGATCGGCAGGTAGAGATCCCACGCGGGGTCGATCGGGTGGCCTGCGCGGACGAGCGCGAAGAACGCGAGCTGCTCGCCGAGCACTGCGTGCCCCTCGAAGTCTTCGAGTGTCGTCGGCTCGGTCGCGGCCAGGCGCGCGAGCGCCCAGTCTCGTCCTTCGCTGCCGATCGACGACGCGATCGTCCATGCGCTGCCAGGGTCGGGATGGATGCGGTAGGCCCACACCTCGTGCTCGAACGCCGCGAGCACCTCGAGGCGCAGCGGCACGGGCAGCGTCGCGACGATCGGGGGCACAGCGGGCCCGTCCTGGGTGAGACAGAGCGCGCGCCAGAGCGGGATGCGCGCGCCTTCGTGATCGACCGGCGTCTCGAGCGGCCCCGGTGGATCGATCCCGAGCCAGCGTCGTGCCGTCTCGCCGCGCGGCACCCACTCCCACGGCGCGAACACGTCCATGCGCGCGATGCTCTCCGCGACGGCCCGCTGATCGGGCGTCAGCGTCTCGACGAGCGGATACCTCACGTGCGGGTACGACGTGGGAAACGCGACGGCGGCGAGCGCATCCTTCAGCGCCTGCTTCGCCGCGACGGCGTCTTTCTTCGCGGTCGCGCGTCGCGCGGCGTCGAGCAGCGCGGTGACCGAAGGAGGAAGCTCGTGCCCAGAGGTTCCGCTCATCGCGCGAGGATAGCCGCGAACCCGTGATCAGCTCCACTCGATCAGCGAGCGCACACGCGTCGGAGGGCGTCCGAGGATCGACGCGACGGTGCGGGTCGTCGGTGATCTCTCGAGGCTCGACGCGCGTGCCCGCTGCCTCGGCCTTGCTGCGCGCGAGATCGAGCAGCGAGAGCGCTTCATCGAGCGCGGCGGCGGTGCTGCGCGAGAGACTCTCCGCCGTAGGCCGGCGCGTTCGACGACACGATGAGCATGCGGTGCGCCCTCGAACGTGTGGCCGAGGCTGGTGGCTGGGCGAAGTCGCCGCTCCTCTGTTACCGTCGAGGTCCAACGACCGTCGTCATCGGCTGGGACGCGCTCGTGGCGTTCGGGCTCGCGCACCCGGGTGTGTTCGCGATCATGAGTGCGGCGATCTCCACGACCAAGCCCGCGACGAAGAAGCCGGGTGTGCGCGGCGCAGCGACCGCTTCGTCAGCTTCGCTCGAGGAGACGAGTGTGCGGACGACGGGCGAGCGCGCCCTCTTGGACGAACTCCTGACGCGCCTCGCCGCATCGGCCAAGCCGTGAGCGACGCCGAGCGCACGCTCCTGCCGTTGCTAGACGCATTCCGCGCATGGGCCGAGGACGATGGGCCGGGCGATGGGTTCGCGGCCGAGCTCCTGCGGGTGTGGAGCGAGCTCACGGCGCGCGCGAGCACGGAGGACCGGGCGCTCGGTGCGGTCGAGGCGTGCATCGACCTCTGGCACGCGTGGGCCCACGCCGAGTCGGTGCCGTGGCGTGCGCGCGTCGCGCTGATCGACTCGTGTGCACACGACTGGAGCGCCACGCTGCGCGCGCTCGCGTCGCTCTCGGCGTTCGCGGAGCTCGGACACGACGGTCGCGAGACCACGTGGGACGCGCTGCTCCACACCGCGCCCTCACGTGACGACGTGCACCGCGCGCTCGCGCTGCTCGTGGACACACGCCACCCACCCTCGCGGCTCTACGGTGTCGCGGCGGTGCGTCTCGCAGCGCTCGGATCGATCGACGAAGCGCTCGCGCTCTCCCGCCGCATCGACGTGCCGGAAGCGCGGGCGCGCTGCCTCGCCACGCTGGTCATCGGGCTCGATCCCGCGCGCGCGGTCGAGTCGCTCGACGACGCCTGGCGCGACGCGATCACCGCGCCCTTCGACGAGCCGCACTACCGCCTCGGCGGCCTCGATCGTCTGCTCTCGATCCATCCTTCGCCTCACGCGCGGCTCCGCGAGCTCGAAGACTTCGTGGAGACGCTCTCCCCCGAGACCCGCGCGTGCTGCCCCGATCACGATGACGCGCATGCGATCCTGGCGGAAGGCTGGGAACGAGCGGGGGATGCGGCACGAGCCGCGCACTGGCGCGCTCTGGTGCCGAGCCCACCGATCGACGAACCGGTCGAGGAAGATGCCGCGCCCGAAGCCGACGACGATGACCCGTGGGCTCTCGTCGACGCTGCGCCCTCGCTCGCGCCCGAGGCGATCCCTTCGGTGCTCGAGCGCGCCCTCGAGCTCGCGGTGCAGCCGCATCCGCGCCTCGCGGCTGAGTGGCGCCATGTGCTCGCAGCGCTCGCGGCGCGCGAGGATCTTTCGACCGAGCTCACGACGCGCCTCCGCGACGCGTCCCTCGCACACTGGCAGCTCGACGACGATCTGCCGACGTGGGTCGACGAAGCGACGCTGCGCGTGATGCTTCGTCGTGCGATCGCGGCGCGGCGTCGAGGTGCGTGGCGCGCGTGCGCTCGGGGTCGTGCGCGCGCGCTCTACGACCCGCCGTTCGATCCCGAGCAGCTGCGACCGTTCGTGCCGCGCGGCGAGCTCCTCGCGACGCGCGCCGCCGTTGTGGGATGGCGTGCGGCCCTGACCGAGACGCGACGCTCGCCGCGCGACGCGCACTGGTACCGCATGCTCGCCGCCGCGACGCTCCCACCCGTCGAAGCGCGCCCGCACTGGTGCGCGCTCCGCGGCCCCGACGGAACCAGCGCGCTCGCCCCCGTGGGCCGCAACCGCGCGGCCATCGTCACGGCGATCGGCGGCCACACCGCGATGCGCACGTGGGCGCTCGTCGATACCCTCGACACGGACTGACCTATCCCGATGAGCCTCAGGGCGTGGCCGCGGCTCCGGCCGGGGTGCCAGTCAGGGGTTGGGTGCCAGTCAGGGGTTGGGTGCCAGTCAGGGGTTGGGTGCCAGTCAGGGGTTGGCTGCCAGTCGGGGGCTGGGTGCCAGTCTGCGATGGAGTGCCAGTTCCGGGGGTCGGAGTGAGGAAGGCGGCCACCACGGAGGAGACGTCGGCGGGCCCGAAGGCCGGCGAGAACGTGCCGCGCCTCACACCGCCCGTGCGGCGTGCGAAGGCGCCGAACGGCGTGGTCGGCGTGTGCTCGATCGCACCGGCGTCGCTCATCGCCATCGCCCACGGCGTCGTGGGTGGGAGGGCATCTTCGTCGTCGAGATCCTCTTCGCGCAGTGCGGAGGTGTGCTGGCCGAGGCTCACCGTGAGCGAGCGGCCGTCGTCCACACGGTGGATCACCACGTGCGCGCCCTGGACCTCCACCACGAAGGCGAGATCCGCGGTGATGATCATGCGCGCGTCGCGATCGCAGTGGCCGATCGTGCGTGCCGACTCGGCGCTCGCGCCCGGCGTGTGATCGAGCCAGCGCAGCGCGCCTTCGCGACAGAGGACGGACGCGAGCCTCGACGGTGCGTCCACGCGAAAGCCCGGTCGCGCGATCGCGCTCGACTCGACGAGCGTGGCCGCGTCGACGAAGTGGAGGGAGTCGTCGACGAGGCCCGCGAGGATCGCGCCCGACGCGAGGTAGCGGACGAAGCGGACGGGCCGCGCGAAGCGTGCCTCGGCCGTGCCGCGCCGTGGCCCGCTCACCTCGTGGAGGTGGAGGTTCCGACCGCGCGCGAAGGCCACGACGCTCGCGTCGGGCGCGATGTCGAAGGCCTGCGTCGGCAGCTCCTCGCCGCGCGCACGCGCGATGCGACCGAGGCGCCGACCCGTGGCGACCTCGAAGGTCTCGACGGCGCCAGCGGCGCCCGCCGTCACCACGACGCGGCCCTCGGCGTCGAAGCGCGGCTCCTCGCTCGGGCGCAGCATGCACGAGCCGCTCAGCGGATCGGTGGTGTCGCGCGTGCACTCCTCTCCGTCGCACTGCTCTCCGTCTCCACACGCCTCGTCGCAGCTGGACAGCGCCATTCGCGTGGGCACGCCGCTGCCGGCGATGGGACGGATCTCGAGGCGATCGAGCCTGCGCAGGACCTGTCGACCGCTTCGCTCGTCGAGGCTCCCGGCCGCCAGACAGCACGCCTCGACACCCGGGGAGTCGCACGGGATGGGCGATCCGGGCATCGCGACGAGGTGCTCTCCGCCCGGGGCGTAGGGTGTCCCGCCAAAGCGGTCGACGAACAAGCCCCCGCCGAGCGAGAGGAGGCCCGCCTGATCGAAGGCGTAGTTGGTCCAGTCCTCACCATCGCTGTTCGGCGGATCGCTGCTCGAGGCCTCGACGAGGTCGAAGAGACCAGCGTCCGACCACGCGAGCCCTGCTGCGGAGAGCCTGGCGTGGCCGAACGGTGTCACGAGCACGAGTCCGCCGGGGATCGAGAACGCGTCGATCACCGTGTCCTCGCCGTAGGCGTCTTCGAGCTCGTGCGTGCGACTGCCCTCCGTGTCGCGGAGCGAGAGCCCCGCCTCGTGAAGGCGCGCGGCCGTGCGGCCCGTGGCGCTCGGCACCTCGAAGGCCTCGAAGAAGTCGAAGGAGCCGTCGGCTCGGAAGCCCGCCGCGAACCGGCCGTGCGGGATGGCCCGCAGCGGGACCTCGCCGCGCGGCTCGCCGGTCGTCGCGTCGAAGCGCGTCGCCTGCGCTCGCCCGGTGTAGCGATAGGCGATCACGCTCGCGCCATCGGGCGACCAGTACATGCGGTGCGGCTCGTCGGGCAGCGGCTCGCGCCGACGCAGCGCGCCGGTCAGCGTGTCGCGGAACTCGAGCGATCCGTCTCTCCACGTCACCCACGTGCCGCCTGTGGGGCGGAATGGATCTCTGGGAAGGACCGTGCCGGTGAGCTCGCGGATCGGCGCGCCATCGGCCGCGTCCAGCAGCGAGACGGCGCCGTGCGTGCCTCCGTGCGGCCAGGTGCGTGAGCCACGTGTCACGAGGACGCGTCGCTCGCTCGGTGAGACGGCGGCGAGGGTGACACCACCCGAGCGCGGCGCCCTCTCGAGCGGGTGTCGACGCGCGTTCGAGAGATCGAGGCGCACCAGCGCCAGCGACTCGTCCTGCACGAACACGCTCCGCCCGCCTGGGCTCACGAGGCCCTCGGCGCCCGGCGTGCAGTCGAGGCGGTCGAGATCGAGATCCCAGACGCACACTTGCTGATCGCTGCGAGCGAAGGCGAGGAAGCGGCCGGCGCGATCCGCAGAGAACGTGGTGGTGTCGAGCTCTGCCGTCTCGTCGAGGACGCGCGTGCCGAGCACGCGCCCGAGCTGCGCGTCGAGGACGGCGATGCGGTGGGGATCGAGCAGCGCGAAGCGCTCGCCCGTGAGCGCGTGGAGCGCGCGTGGACCTGGCCGACCGAGGTCGGAGAGAGACTCGGGCACGATCACGGTGCGCGCGCCCGGCAGGGGGACCTCGCGCGCAGGGGCGACCGCAGGGTCGTTCTCCGTGAGGAAGGGCCCTGGCTCCACGGGCTCCGGCGGTGGCGCGGGTGGAGTCTCGGACGCGCCGCCGGGCTCGCTCGGCGTGCTCGACGCCGCGGGCGCCGCCGGTGCCGCAGAGGCCGAGGCGGCCGGAGTGTTTCCTTCGGACGAAGTGAGCGAGGCGCCGCGAGAGGGGCCACACGAGGCACAGGCGATCGACAACGACACGATGAGCGTCCACCGCATGCGCGCATCCTACCGGCCGAGCGCGCCCGGTGGTCTCACGTCGTTGTCACGCACGTCGGTGCGCCGAGCTCGCGCGGCGTAGCATCGGGCATGCGCTCTGTCGGCCTCCTCCTCTCGCTCTGGCTGATCGCGTCCACCGCGCAGGCACAGGACGACGCGGTCGCGCGCCTGCGTGCGCAGGTGGCTTCGGCGCCGAGCGACGTGTCGCTCCAGTGTCAGCTGAGCTTCGCGCTCATCGGCGCGTCGCAGCACGAGGAGGCGCGCACGATCGCGACCGCGGCCATCGCCGCGGTGCCGAGGCCGCTCACTCGCGCGACGAGGCGCACGCTCGGGGCTTGCCTCTACAACCTCGGTCGCGCCGAAGAGGGGCTCGGTCACCGCCGCGAGGCGGCGATCGCCTACGCACGCTCGATCGTCGTGCGTGACAACGACGCGGTGCGCGCGCGCCTCGCCGCGCTCTCCCCCGCGGCGCCTGCCGACGACGAGATGGCGGCCCTCGCGCTCTTCGCGCTCGAGGCCGAGGAGGAGGGGGGCACCGCGCAGCCGAGCACACGCGTCCGGGCGGGGGCGGACACGTTTCACTTCGTTCCCATCACGACGACGGTCGGCATGGGGTACACCGCATTCGTTCTCGTCGTCGTCGCCATTCGCGACGACGCGGTCGCGCTCGCTCGCGTCGATGACTGGACCCAGGAAGACAACGGAGGATCGATGACCGTGACTGGCAGTCGGGCGTGGCCCTCAGCCTCCGCGGCCCAGGGCGCGCTCGCGACCGTCGAGGCCGCCGGAGGAGGCGCGTGCGGCAGGATGGACGGCTTCATGGACTTCGAGCACCACGCGACCGTGCTCGTCTCGTTCGACGGCACGCGCGTGCGCGCACGCGCCCTCGTCACCCAGCAGTCCGACTGCGAGGGGCACGTCTCGCAGGGGCTCGCGGTCCAGCGGGACCAGGTCGTCGTGAGACGCTCGCGGGGCGGCGATCTCCCGCCCGGCACGTACACGATCCGCTCGCTCCTCCGGTGACGGTTCACGCGCTCGAGGGCATCGATCCGCGCGCGTTCGCGGTGGAGAAGCACTCGGCGATGGCGGGCGCGCTCGCCTCGCGCACGTGCTCGTCGGGCACGGGGGCGCTCGCCACGAGGCGAAGGGGCACCACGCCCGCCCACACGGGGTGCGTGACGTCGTCGATCGACTCGAGCGGGCCGCCGCTGCGGACCTTCGCGGACGCGTGCTCGATCTCGATCGCGAGCAGGCGCGTGGTGTCGAGCTCCCAGTCGTGCATCGGGCGCAGCGTGGCGTCGCGACCCGCGGAGAGGCGATCGATCAGGCGCGCCATGGCCGCCCGCTTCTCGGTGCGGTCGTCGAGCTTTCGGATGCGGCCCGTGAGCACGACGGAGCGGTAGTTCATCGAGTGGTGGAAGGCGCTGCGGGCGAAGACGATCCCGTCGATCAGCGTGACCGTCACGGAGAAGGGCGCGCCCTTCGCGAGCGCATCGAGGGAGCGGTTCGCGCGCGCGCCGTGCACGTAGAGCGTCTCGCCGTCGCGCGCGAAGACGGTCGGCATCGCGAAGACGTTCGCGCCGTGCGCGTAGGCCAGGTGGCAGACGAGCGCCTCGTCGAGGATCGCGTGCACGACCTCTCGGTCGTAGGAGCCGCGCTCGGGGTGGCGCTTGAGCCGGGTGGCATCGGAGATCGGGTAGGTGTCGGTCATGCGCGGAGCCTGCGCCACGCTGGAGGTGCGGAAGCCTCCAGAACGTGCGAGACGGTACCTCCAGATGACGCGCGCCTCCGAACCCCTCGCCCACGCGGCCGATGCCCTCCACGAGCAGCCCGGCCCCACGCTCGCCGCCAAGGTGTCGTCGTACCTCGTCGCCGAGATCCAGCGCGGCCGCCTGAGGCCGGGGCAGCGGCTGCCGGGCACGCGCTCGCTCGCGTCGTCGCTGGGCGTGGAGCGCGACACGGTGGTGCGCGCGTTCGAGGAGCTCGTCGCCGAGGGATGGCTCGCGAGCCGCGCGCGTGCGGGGACCTTCGTGGCGGCGGAGCTGCCGGTCCGCACGGTGCGTCGCCCGAAGTCGACGCGCGTCGCGGTCCCGGAGCGCGCCGCGTTCGCGCGGCCCGCCGCGCCGCCGCTCTCGATGGAGTCGATCCCCAAGGGCGCGATCTACCTGGGCGGCGGCGTGCCCGACGTGCGCCTCGTGCCGCGCGAGGCGCTCGCCCGCGCGCACCGCCGCATCCTGCGGACCTCGCCGCGCACGCGCCTCGACTACGGCGATCCGCGCGGAGACGTGTCGCTGCGCCGCGCGCTCGCGACGCTGCTCGCGGAGGAGCGAGGCCTGGCCGTCGCAGAAGACGGAGTGCTCGTGACGCACGGGAGCCAGCACGCCGTCGACCTCGTCGCGCGCGTGCTCGTGCGTCCCGGCGATCGCGTCGTGGTCGAGGATCCCGGCTATCCGCCCATCCGCGACACGTTCCGACTCGCCGGCGCGAGCCTCGTGCCCGTGCCCGTCGATGGCCGCGGCCTCGACGTCGCGGCGCTGGCGCGCGTGTGCGAGCGCGCGCCGGTTCGCCTCGTGTACCTCACGCCACACCACCACTACCCGACCATGGCCGTCATGGCGCCCGAGCGCCGCGCGGCGCTGCTCGCGCTCGCGCGCACGCAGCGCTTCGCGATCGTGGAGGACGACTACGACCACGAGTTCCACTTCGGAGGTCGGCCGGTGCTGCCGCTCGCGAGCGCCGACGTGCACGGCTCGGTGATCTACGTCGGCTCGCTCTCGAAGATGCTGGCGCCCGGCCTGCGCCTGGGCTTCCTCGTACCACCGCGCGAGCTGCTCGAGGATCTCGTGCGCGTGCGCTTCGCCTCGGACCGGCAGGGCGATCACGCGAAGGAGGCCGCCGTGGCCTCGTTGATCGACGACGGCGAGCTCTCACGCCACGTGCGGCGTGCGCGGCGCGTGTATCTCTCACGCCGTGAAGTGCTCGTGACCGAGCTCCGACGCGCGCTCGGGGATCGCGTCGCGGTCGAGGCGCCCTCGGGTGGTCTCGCGGTCTGGGCCCGTGTGGAGGGTGACGTGGAGGCCCTGCGCGATCGCGCGCTGGGCAAGGGCGTGATGTTCTTCGTCGGCAAGGACTTCACCTTCGATCACCGCTCGATCCCCTACGCACGCTTCGGCTTCGGCTCGCTCGACGAGAAGGAGCTCACGCGCGCGGTCCGGCTCGTCGGCGTCGCCGCCCGCTCCAACCCGCGTGCAGGCCCAACGCGAGGCCGACTCGGTGCATCGTAGGGGGATGATCGTGCGGAGCGTGGTGATCGCGCTGGCGACGTGGCTCGCGATGGGCGGCGTGTCGGACGCGCAGTGCACGCCCGAGGCGTGGGAGCCGCACCTCGAGATCGACGTGATCGAGGGGCGCCCGGCGCTGCGACGGCCGCTCGAGCGCGCGCTCCGCGGCGCGAGCGCCGAGCTCACGAGCTGCCATGCGCGCTCGGTGCGCGGCGCGCGCCGCAGCGAGGCGCGGGTCACCGTGTTCCCCGACGGCCACGTCGAGGCGCAGCTGAGCCTCGGCGAGGCGCAGAACCGAGACCTCGCGCACCGCGAGGCCGATCGAGAGGCCGATCGACGGATCGAGGCGTGTCTCGTGCGCGCGCTCAACCGCCCGACGATCCGCCCGCGGCCGGCGCGCTCCGCGGAGCTGCGCGTCCTCCTGCGCTACGAGCCGATCTTCCACCCGGCGCGCCCGTGCAGCGATCCCGGCGGCGCGGTGCGCTGATCGACGATTGTCTCTCGGTCTCCGGGCTCGACACGCGACCCGGACCGAGGCCTCCGGCGCGGAGCGCGGACACGATGTCTGCGGCGTACGAGGAGCGGCGGACCTTCGAGTCGGAGAGAGAACCTCGGATCGCCCGAGTGACGCTCGGTCAGACCCGCTTCACCTCGACGCGCGGATGCTGCGCGAGCAACCGTGAGAGGTCGTCTGGGTCCGATGTCAGGAGCACACACGGAGACCCGTCCCCGACCGCGGCGGAGGCGACGAGTGCATCGATGCCGTCATCCGTCCGTGCGCGGAAGCGCAGCGCGCCAGCCCTCCTGGCCGTGACCTCGTCGGGTCTCGACAGACCGCTCCCGGCGCGTGAGAGGACGTCGAGCACGCGGTTCACCTCGGCGTCGCGCCCGGCATCTCCAGTGACGATCTCGACCAACACCGCCACTGGGACCTCGACGATCCCATCGCGCTCGGCGATCCATCGAAGCCACGCGCGCGCCCTCTGAGAATGGCCGAGGAGCGCGGTGACTCCTCCTGAGTCCAGCACACAACGAGGGGCGTTCGGCGCGGCTCGACGCGCGGATGCGGCCCGGCGCGCGCTCATCGGCGGAAGATCTTTCGCGCGTCGCGGGCGACCTCCGCGCGGACCTTCGCCGTGGGCGCGCCATGCTTGCGGTCCAGCTCGTCCAGCAGCTCCAGCACACGGAGCTTGGCGAGCCTCGCCTGCGCAGCCTCCTCGAGGAACGAGGACACGCCGCGCGGACCCGCGACTCGCCTGATCTCGGCCACAGTGTCCTCGTTGAGCGTCGCCGTCACGCGTTCCATCCATCGAGTGTGATTCGAAGTCACACTTCCGAGCAACCACGCAGCGAGCCCGCTGCAGCCTCCTCGAGCCCGTGGACCGGACAGTGCCCGCGGTGCGGACGGCATCGACGCCGCCTCACCCAGACCACGAGATTCTCGTTCCGTGAACGTGGACCATGGGCATCCCGCGCTGGGAGCCCTAGACCCGGGACCATGTCCCACGCGACGAACCTCCACCCGAACTCGTTCCAATCGCAGGCCTCACTCGACGTCGGGGGGACTCGCTACGAGACCTTCCGGCTCGCGCCGCTCCGCGCGATCGCGGACCTCGACACGCTGCCGTACTCGATCCGCGTGCTGCTCGAGAACCTCCTCCGCTACGAGGACGGAAAGAACGTCACGCGCGCGCACATCGAGGCGCTCGCGCGCTGGGACGCGAAGAACGTGGGTGAGACGGAGATCGGCTTCGTGCCCGCGCGCGTGCTCCTGCAGGACTTCACGGGCGTGCCGTGTGTCGTGGACCTCGCCTCGATGCGCGAGGGCTTCGCGGCCCTCGGCGGCGATCCCAAGCGCATCAACCCGCTCCAGCCCGTCGACCTCGTGATCGATCACTCGGTGCAGGTCGACTCGTTCGCGTCGCTGCGCTCGTTCGACGAGAACGTTCGCCTCGAGTTCGAGCGCAACGGCGAGCGCTATCGCTTCCTCAAGTGGGGCCAGCGTGCGTTCTCGGGCCTTCGTGTCGTGCCGCCCGGCACGGGCATCGTGCACCAGGTGAACATCGAGTACCTCGCCCACGTGGTCTTCGCGAAGGAGCGCGCCGACGGAACGAAGCAGGCATACCCCGACACGCTCGTCGGGACCGACTCGCACACGACGATGGCCAACGGCCTGGGCATCCTCGGCTGGGGCGTGGGCGGCATCGAGGCGGAGGCCGCGATGCTCGGTCAGCCCTCGGCGATGCTCATCCCCGAGGTGGTCGGCTTCGAGCTGCGCGGCAAGCTGCGGCCCGGCGTCACCGCGACCGATCTCGTGCTCACCGTGACCCAGATGCTCCGCAAGAAGGGCGTCGTCGGGAAGTTCGTGGAGTTCTTCGGCGAGGGCCTGGGCGGCCTCCCGCTCGCGGATCGCGCGACGATCGCGAACATGGCGCCCGAGTACGGCGCGACGGTGGGCTACTTCCCCGTCGACGAGGAGACGCTCCGCTACCTGCGGCTCACGGGGCGCAGCGAGCAGCAGGTCGCGCTCGTCGAGGCGTACTGCAAGGCGCAGGGCCTCTTCTGGACGAAGGACGCGCCGACGCCGCGCTTCTCCGACGTGCTGAGCCTCGAGCTCGGTGAGGTCGTGAGCTCGCTCGCGGGCCCCAAGCGCCCGCAGGACCGCGTCTCGCTCTCCGACATGAAGTCGACGTGGCAGTCGCAGGTGGCCTCGCAGCTCCCCGCGGCCACCAAGGACGCGCGTCACGCGGTCTCGCTCACGCGACACGGTCAGACGCTCGACTTCACGCTCGGTCACGGTGACGTGGTGATCGCAGCGATCACGAGCTGCACGAACACTTCGAATCCGTCGGTGATGCTGGCGGCCGGTCTCGTGGCCAAGCGCGCGGTGGAGAAGGGGCTGCGGGCCAAGCCGTGGGTGAAGACCTCACTCGCACCCGGCTCGCAGGTCGTCACGGCGTACCTCGAGCAAGCGGGCCTCCTCGAGCCGCTCCAGGCCCTGGGCTTTCACGTCGTCGGCTACGGCTGCACCACCTGCATCGGCAACTCGGGGCCGCTCGAGGACGAGATCAGCAAGACGATCAAGCAGCACGATCTCACGGCGGTCTCGGTGCTCTCGGGCAACCGCAACTTCGAGGGTCGCGTCTCGCCGGACGTGAAGGCGAACTACCTCGCGTCGCCGCCGCTCGTCGTGAGCTACGCGATCGCGGGCACGGTGGATCTCGACCTCGAGAACGACCCGATCGGCACCGGCGCCGATGGCGCGCCGGTCTACCTGCGCGATCTCTGGCCGAGCCCGGAGGAGGTCGCGTCCGTGGTCGCGGCGAACGTGACGCGCGCGCAGTTCGAGACGAAGTACGCGGACGTCTTCCGCGGGCCCGACGCGTGGCGCGCCGCCGAGGCGCCCGAGGGCGATCTCTTCGCGTGGGATCCCACGAGCACCTACATCGCGAAGGCGCCGTTCTTCACGGGGCTCTCGAAGGACGTGCCGCCGCCGCCGAAGGACGTGGAGGGCGCGCGCGTGCTCGCGCTCCTGGGCGACTCGATCACCACCGATCACATCTCGCCGGCCGGCAACATCAAGGCCGACAGCCCCGCGGGCCGATACCTCCAGTCACGCGGGGTCTCGCCGCGCGACTTCAACCAGTACGGCGCGCGTCGAGGCCATCACGAGGTGATGGTGCGCGGCACGTTCGCGAACATCCGCATCAAGAACGGTGTCGCGCCGGGCACCGAGGGCGGTGTCACGCGCTTCTTCGGCAAGAGCGCCGAAGACGGGCCCGTGCTCGCCATCTCCGACGCCGCGGAGAAGTACGCGCGCGAGGCCGTGCCGCTCGTGGTGATCGCCGGCAAGGAGTACGGCACCGGCAGCTCGCGCGACTGGGCGGCCAAGGGCACGTATCTCCAGGGCGTGCGCGCTGTGATCGCGGAGAGCTTCGAGCGCATCCACCGCTCGAACCTCGTGGGCATGGGCGTGCTCCCGCTGCAGTTCGCGGGTGGGGAGAGCGCGAGCAGCCTCGGCCTCACGGGCCTCGAGACGATCGCGATCCACGGCATCTCCGAGGGGCTCGTGCCCGGCAAGACGCTGAAGGTGGTCGCGACGCGGGCAGGCAGCGAGATCACGTTCTCGGTGCGCTGCCGCGTCGATACGCCGGTGGAGGTCGAGTACATCCTTCACGGCGGCATCCTGCAGTACGTGCTGCGTCAGATGGCCAGGGCCTGAGGGCCCGAGCGAGCACGAAAGGGCGCACCCATGACCCTGGCTGGCATCGATCAGGTCGAGACCTGGATCGCCCTTCTGTCGCTCGTCGCGATGGAGGTGGTGCTCGGCATCGACAACATCGTGTTCATCACGATCCTCACGAGCCGTCTGCCGGAGGAGCACCGGCAGTCGACCGCGCGGATCGGCATCGCGCTCGCGCTCGGCATGCGCATCGCGCTCCTCTTCACGATCACCTGGATCATGGGGCTCACGGCCGAGCTCGCGAACGTCTTCGGCGTCTCCATCACGGGCAAGAGCCTGATCTTGCTCGTCGGAGGCCTGTTCCTGATCGGCAAGGCGACCCTCGAGCTCCACAAGAAGATCGACGAGAAGGACGAGGCGCCCGTCGGGGTCGCGTCGGGGGACGTGCGGTCGCAGGTGGGCATGGCGATCGCGCAGATCCTCCTGCTCGATCTGATCTTCTCGCTCGACTCGGTGATCACGGCGGTGGGCATGGTGCCGCCCGAGCAGATCTGGGTGATGGTCGTGGCGATCCTCGTGAGCGTCGTGGTGATGCTCGTGGGCGCCAAGCCCATCAGCGAGTTCGTGCTGCAACACCCCACGATGAAGGTGCTCGCGCTCGCGTTCCTCGTGCTCATCGGCGTGATGCTCCTGGCCGAGGGCGCCGGCTCGTCGATCCCCAAGGGCTACGTCTACTTCGCGATGGCCTTCTCGTTCGCCGTCGAGCTCTTCAACCTGCGGGTGCGTCGCAAGGCACGTAGCGCGAGCTGAGCGACGTGCGGCGAGCGTCCTCACCGACCCTGCGATAGACCGCTGCCATGAAGATCGAAGGTCGACGCCGCTCCGACAATTTCGAGGACCGTGGCAGCGGTCGGCGTGGTGGCGGTGGTGGCGGCGCGGGCGCTGGTCTCTTGCAGCTCGTGGTGCGGCGCTTCGGTCTTCCTGGCGTGATCGTCGCGGGCCTCGGCCTCCTCGGCGTCTACTTCTTCGCGCCCGAGAGCATCCAGCGCGCGGTGTTCAGCGCGGTCCTCGGTGGCCCTGCCCCGGGCGCGGGACCGGGCGCGGGGGCCTCGGGCGACTCCGTCTGCGGCGCCTCGTCCACGAACGCGGCGGCCTGCGACTTCTCGCGTGTGGTGCTCGCCTCCACGGAGGACGTCTGGACCGCGCAGTTCGCGCAGGGGCAGCTGCCGACGTACGCCGGCGCGGTGGTCTCGGCCTACCCGCCGCCGACGCTCGTGGTGTTCGCGAACGCGGTGTCCACCGGTGGCTGCGGCAACGCCTCCTCCGACACGGGGCCGTTCTACTGCCCTGCGGACCGAAGGCTCTACATCGATCCCAGCTTCTACGACGTGATGGCGCGACAGCTCCGCGCGCCCGGCGACTTCGCGCAGGCGTACGTGCTCGCGCACGAGGTGGGCCACCACGTCCAGAACGTGATCGGCGCGATGAGCGTCGCCGTGCCGGGGGAGACCGAGCCGCAGACCTCCGTGCGCGTCGAGCTGCAGGCGGACTGCCTCGCGGGCGTGTGGGGCCACTCCGCCCGCGGCTCGCTCGAGATCTCGGACGAGGATCTCGCGGAGGCCACGCGCGCGGCGCACGCCATCGGCGACGACACGCTCGGGCACCGCGACGAAGCGAGCTTCACGCACGGCTCGAGCGAGCAGCGCATCCGCTGGTTCCGTCGCGGCTTCTCGAGCGGCGACCCGCGCCAGTGCGACACCTTCGCGATCCGCGACCACGCGCAGCTCTGATCGACGAGCGGAGAGGCACATGGGCAGATCGACACAGGCAGGGACGCGAGCCGCCTCCTCGAAGAAGGCCAGTCCGAAGAAGGCCAGTCTGAAGAAGGCCAGTCCGAAGGCCAGTCCGAAGAAGGCCAGTCCGAAGAAGGCCAGTCCGAAGAAGGCCAGTCCGAAGAAGGCCAGTCCGAAGGCCAGTGCGACGCCCATCGCGCAGCGGGTGGCGCGCGCGGACGCGCTTCCCGCGTGGGCGACGAAGGCGCCGGACGCTGCGGGGCTCCTGCCGGTGCCCGACGCGAAGAGGAAGGCCCTCGCCGCGGCGCTCGGCCCGCTCGATCGGCAGTACGGGATCGTGCGGAAGGTCGGGATGGTCGCCGTGGCCGGGCCCACGCGGATCTGGGGGCTTCATCGGCAGCTGTCGGTGAGCGACGGGGAAGGGTCGGCGCTGGCGCGCGTCCTCGAGGTCCTCGCGCGCGAAGCGCTGCCGCTGACCGGGCTCGAGCTCTGGTATCCCGAGGCGATGGTGGGGGGCACGCCGGCCGCGCTCGCCTCGATCCTCGAGCAGGTGCTCTCCACGAAGGCCGCGCAGCACCTCGAGCGCTTCACGCTCGTGTCCACGGTGGCGATCGAAGGCCCCGCATCGGCGACGCTCGCCTCACGCCTCGGAGCCCTGAGCGGGCTTCGCGCGCTCGATCTGCGCGGTCGGGGCGGCACCGTGGTCGAGCCGATTCGCGCGTTTCCACCGCTGACGTCGCTCGCCCTCGTGAGCGTCGGAGTCGGCGCCGTGGAGCTCGCGGAGCTCGCGCGCTCGCCGGGCCTCGGTGGGCTCCAGTCGCTCGTGCTCGAGCACGTCGAGTCGGACGCGGCCTCCATGCGTCTCCTGGTCGCGCGCCACGCGAGGCTCGAGCGCGTGGAGCTGAGCCCCAAGCTCCTCCTGCCCAGTGACTGGACGAGTGTCGCCTCGCTCGAGGTGCTGCGGGAGCTCCGCCTCCGCTTTCCGAACGACGAGACGATGAAGGCGATCGCCCAGGCCGCGTTCCTCCCGCGGCTGACGCGTCTCGAGCTGCGCGACGCTACGATCGATCTCGCCACCGCCAAGAGACTCGCGGCTCATGGGCTGCCGGTGCTCGAGCGCCTCGACCTGAAGTCCTGCGAGATCAGCGAGGCGGCGCTCCGGATCCTCGTCGACGCCGCGCCAGCGCTCACCACGCTGGGCATCCCGTCCAGCACGCGCCCGCAGACCTGGGCCCGACGAGGCCGCACCGTGCTGTGACGACCCTTCGAGGCGCCCCCGCATGACCGACGAAGCGATCCGCACGTACCTGCTCGCGCTGTCACGCGGTGATCGCTCCATCGCGCCGTGGCGCGCGTGGTGTGACGCGAACCAAGAGGCGCTCACGGCGGTGCATGGTCGCGCTGGCTTTCTGCGCGTGAAGTTCGAGCCGTCGACGTACGTGCCGCCGTGGCTCGCCTCGCTCGGAATCGCGTGCGACGCGGTCACGGCCCGTCAGCTCGCGAAGGCCGCAAGCGCGACCGGCTGGGGCCCGACCCCGGACGCATACGGCCTGCGCGGTCTCTACGCTGCGGGCCATCACGCGAAGGCAGACGCCAAGTGCCGCAAGCTCGTGCGCGAGGTGCTGCGAGCGGGAACCCAGGACGTCGAAGGCTACCTCGGAGAAGGACTGGCGGATCTCGCGGTCGACGCGGTTGCCCTCTTCGAGGATGGTTTCGTCGACGAGGCGCGCGGGCTCGCGAAGGCCCTCGCCACACTCGACGCGAGCGATGGTCACCTCCGGCCGGTCGTCGTCGAGGCCGAGCAACTGCTCGCGAGGATCGCAGCGCGCGAGGCGGACACTTCCTCGCACTGAGGAAGGAGCGGACGCCCGCGTCACGACTCGCGCACGAGGCGGACGAAGGCGCGGATGCCGGCGAGCACCTCGGCGCTCTGCTGCGTCTTCTCCACGGTGCGCTCGAGCTCGCGCAGGACGCGGTCGAGCTTCTCGTCGGTCACCGTCGCGCTCTTGCGCCACGCGCTCGCGTCCTCGCGCGCGCGGGTCTCGATCACGGCGAGCTGCTCGCGGAGGGCCTCGCGCTCGGTCTCGCGCGTCTGGTCGAGCTCGCGCAGGCGGAGCTCGAGCGCGCGGATGGAGTCTGCGAGCGAGACCGCATCCTGGCGCGGCACCTCGGCCTCGCGCGCGGCCAGGCCCAAGCGCACGCGTGTGTGCACGTAGAACGCGTGGATCGGGCGGAGCGCCATCGATGCCACGAACGCGACCGCGAGCACGAGGCCGAGCTCGACTCCGAGGAAGCCGCGCGCGAAGAAGGCCAGCACCGCGCCGAGCGTGTGCAGGCCGATCGCGAGCACGAGCGCACGACTCGCGCTGGCCTTCGCGAACGCGACCTCGGCTGCGTCCACCTCGAGCCCGCGGCGCTTGGAGCTCTCTTGCCGCGCGAGCACGTTGCGCGCCTCGAACACGAGGTCCCACGGCAGCCGCACGACACCGACGAGCGCGACGACGAGCGCGAGCACCGCGCCCGCACGCCCGAGGGCCGCGCCCTCGACCCACCCGAGCTGGTGCGCGACGAGCGCGAAGAGCACGAGCACCACCGTTCCGACACCGCCCAGGCTACGCACCAGCATCGAGACCTCCGCCCACTGCACTTCACACGCAGTGCCGCCGATTCTCCCTACGCTCGCGCGAACTCGCAGACGGTCTGTACACCGGCTGTACACCGGTGGACGTGCGATGTACGTGGGGCGACCATGCAGCTGGGAGGGCCGTCCCGGTTCCGGCGCGGGCGCTCGAGATCGACGAACAGGGCTTCTTCGATCGACACGCCGGCGCACGCGTTCGCTGGGAGGACACGACGCTCCTCGACGACCGACGCGGCACCCTGCGCGTTCGCCTCTCCGATGGGCGCGAGCTCACGGTTCCGGACGACACGTTCGTCGATGCGCGCGTGACGATCGCGGCGCTGGCCGAGCGCTGCCGCGGCGGAGGCGGCTATCGCAGAGCGTGATCAGTCGTCGATCGTGAAGACCAGGGTGCCGTTGGCGGGGGCTTGGTTCGAGAGGACGACGCCGATGGCGATCGCGCCGCCGATGAGCACGAGGGCGCCGCCGCCGATGGCGATCCAGAAGCCGGGCTCGCTCGTGATGTCGCCGCCGGGCGCGGGCACGGCGATGCGGAGCGGGGCGGCGACGTCGCCGCGGCCGGCGACCGGGAGGCCGCCTGCGTCGATGGCCTCGAAGTAGTACTCGACGAGCGGGGGCGAGACGGCGCTCGCGGGGATCGTCGCGGTGAACGAGCCGTCTGCGCCGCGCGTCATGTCGAGGCGCTGGAAGACCGCGCTCGTGCCCTGGCGGTACGCGAGCACGAGTGTGGCGGCGCGGCGATCGGGATCCTCGAGCGTCGCGCTCAGCGTGACCTCGTGCTCGCGCTCGGCCTCGGGCGGCGAGCGGTGCGCGATGTTCACGGGCGCGGGCGGCGGCAGACCGGGGCGACCGTCGGCCTCCCAGCGCGCGCGCACCTGCGTGAAGAACTCGCGGAAGCGCGGGCTCATGTCGGAGCCGGGCACGGTGTCGGGCATCAGCCCGAGCAGCGAGCGGTACGCGCCTTCGGCCTCTTCGCGGCGATCGAGCGCGAGGTAGGTGAGCGCGAGGTAGCGGTAGATGCGCGCGAGATCCGCGGGCGTGTTGCCGGCGCGGACGAGCGCGGCCGAGAAGGTCTGCAGGGCCTCCTGGAAGCGGAGGTCGTCGTACTCGTTCTGTCCACGCTCGATGATCGCGGACGTGCTCTCGGCGCGCTGCGCGTGCGCGACGGATCCGGCGGTGGGGACGAGCCACGCGAGAGAGAGCGCGACGGCGAGCACCACGGGCGAGAGCTTCATGGCGCGACGGTACCAGAAACGCGCGCGGACCGGAGAGGGCGTGATCGCCCTCGTCGCAGGCCGGGCGGCTCGGCTCATCACATCGCGGCGCGGCAGTAGCCCACGCCCCAGCTGCGCGCGGTGCCCGTGCAGGCCTGCATCGCGGGGCAGCTCGTCGGCATGACCGCCGGATCGCAGGCGTAGTGGCAGCTGCTCGTGCCGCTCTCGGTGATGCACACCAGACCGCGCGCGCAGCTGCCGGACGTGCCGCCGCAGGGCTGACCATCGGTGCGCGTGCCTGCGGGGCGACAGCCCGTGTAGCGCTCGCCGGTCTCCGCGTTCGACGCGAACGTGCACGCGTCCATCGGATCGGCGCAGTCCTGCACGTAGATGTTGCAGCGCTCGGGCAGCGGGCGGCAGACCTGGATGCAGGGATCGGCGCCGGTGATCGAGCCCGTGCACACGAAGCCCGTGGTGCAGTCGCCGATCGAGCCCATCGGACAGAGCTCCTGGCAGCGCAGACCGTCGCCGAAGTCGAGGCAGGCCGTGCCGCCGACGCACTGGCTCGAGGCGGTGCAGTCCTCACCGCGCATGCGGACCGTGCTCGAGAGCATCGCGCACGCGGTCGGTGCGCCCATCGCGCCGGGGCGGCAGGCCATGCCTGCGCCGCACGACGTCTCGAGGAAGGGATCACACGCACCGGCCGCGGTGCACGGCATCGAGACGAGCGGCGCGTCGGGGCCCGTGTCGAGCGCGACGCCCGTGTCGCTCGGGGTCGCGCCGCCGTCCTCGCCCGGCGCGACGCCGCTGTCGGTGCCTGGCTCGGTGCCGGTGTCCTCGCCCGGCGCGACGAAGGCGTCGAGCCCGGGTGCGTCGAGCGCTGCATCGGGGTCGGGGCTCGGCGTCGCCGCGTCGATGGTGCTGTTGCGGCCGGAGTCCACGCCGTTGTCGCGACCGAAGTCGCAGGCCGGGACGACGAGGGCGAGCACGAAGACCGACGCAGGCGTGACGAAGCGATGCATGCGCGCAGGGTATCGCAGTCGGGCCGCGTCCTGCGCGCCCGGCCTCCAGCGAGCCCGAGGCGAGGCATGCTCGGGCGATGAGCGCCACACCGGCACCGATCGTCCTCGCGAGCACGAGCCGCTACCGACGCGCGCTGCTCGAGCGCCTGGGCGTGCCGTTCGAGAGCATCGCACCGGCGTACGACGAAGAGGCCGAGAAGGCCTCGCTCGCTTCGCTCGACGTCGAGGCCCTCTCGCTCGCGCTCGCGCGCGGCAAGGCCGAGTCGGTCGCGCGCGTGCGCCCCGATGCGATCGTGATCGGGAGCGACCAGATCGCGGTGATCGACGGCGAGCGCCTCGACAAGCCGGGCACCGTGGAGCGCGCCTGCGCGCAGCTCGCGCGCCTCTCTGGCCGCACGCATCGGCTCGTGACCTCGACGGTGATCGTGCACGGGGCGAGCGTGCTCGAGCACGTGGACGTGCACGCGCTCACGATGCGCGCGCTCACGCCGCTGCAGATCGCCCGGTACGTGGCGCGCGATCGGCCGCTCGACTGTGCGGGGAGCTACAAGAGCGAGTCGCTCG
Organism: Sandaracinaceae bacterium; assembly: GCA_044376125.1. GTDB lineage: Bacteria > Myxococcota_A > Polyangia > Polyangiales > Sandaracinaceae > JAFLCL01. Next base: position 17,043 of record JBILLJ010000043.1, on the reverse strand, counting down.
GGATCGCCCTCTTCGAACGCATTCGCGGGGACGACGCGACGGCCGTGGTGGGCCTGCCGCTCACGGCCGTGACGCGCATGCTCGCCGCGCTCGGGGTCGACCCGCTCGGGGCGGGGTAGAGTGTGCCGATGGAGATGCGCTTCGAGGCGCTGCCGGAGGAGGAGCGTCGCCGCGCGCTCGACGAGGCGAGCCGCGAGCTCGGGCTGCACGCGGCGGACGTGCGGATCGTCGAGGACGCACGGGCAGGCTATCGAGACGCGGCGCGCGTGGTGGAGATCGTCACGACGGGCCTCGACGCATGGCTCGAGCGGGCCCGACGCGAGGTGCCGGATGGCGTCACGCTGCGTGCCCGCGCGGCAGAGGTGCGGGAGCGATCGACGCGGATCGCGATGCTCCGTGCCGTCGAGATCCTCGCGCGCCGCGAGGGGCTCCGGCGCGAGGAGCGCCTCTTCCTCGGGTGGCTCGCGACCTTCTGGGCCGTGCCGTCGGTGCTGGGCGACGACGATCGCGAGTAGGGACGCGCCTGCGTGACGTGTCGCGCGGCGTGTGGCCGAGCCTACGCCGCGGTGGTGCGCGCTCTTCCTCGCACGGCGGAGAGAAAACGAGCGTGCACGGCGGAAACCCTGGGCGGGGTACGGTGTCCAGCGCCCCATGTCTCCGGACACCTCTTCGTCTCTGCGCCACGCGCCGCGACCCGCTCGACGGCCTGCGGTGCGCCCCTTCGTGCTCCTGTTCGCGTGCGGGATCGTCGCGCTCCTGGCCTCCGCGACCGCTGCGTCGCGCGTGAGCGCACAGACCCGCGGCACCGCACCGAGCGGCGTCGAGCTCGCGTTCTCGGGACCGAGCGTCGTCGTGCGCGGTCGGCCGATGCACTACCGAGGCGTCGCCTACCGGGTGCGCGGCCTCGCGACGCTCGAGGCGCTTCCCGCCGCCGTGGTGCACGCGCGCTATCGCTGGGGCATCGATCACGGCACGGCGGGCCCGACGCTCGATCTGCACGCGGACGCGCGAGGCCGCTTCGAGCTCGACATCACGCCACCGAGCACGTGGGACGAGAGCCTCGAGCTCCAGATCGAGATCGAGGACGGGGACGCGTCGCGCACGTTCGAGATGCCCATGTCGGATCGCTCGCCGTATGCGCTGCTCGCGCGCACGGATCGCGTGCTCTACGAGCCGAGCGAGCCCGTGCACGTGTGGGCGCTCGTGCGCGATGCGCGCTCACAGCGGCCGCTCGTGGGCGAGCACGTGCGCCTCGAGGTGACGAACGGGCCGCTCGCAGGGAGCGTGTCGGAGGTGACGACGGCCGCCGACGGCGTCGCGAGCGCGACGTTCGCGCTGCCCGAGGAGGCGAGCGAGGGCTCGTTCACGGTGCGTGTGCAGGTCGGCGACGAGGTGACGCAGCTCTACCCGCGTGTGGGCACGCGCACTTACTCGCGCCTCTTCGCGCGCGTGAGCACCGAGCCCGAGCTCGCCGCGCCGGGCACGACGGTCGTCGCGCGGGTGGAGGCCACGACGCCGAGCGGCGCGCCGGTGCGCGATGCGCGGGTCACGCTCGAGATCGACGGGCAGACCGAGATCACGGGGGTGACCGACGAGGCGGGCGTCGCGCGGATCCCGTTCACCGCGCCGAGCTACATGCCGGGCGACACCTCGGCGATCGGTGTGAGCGCGACGGTGCACCACGCCGCGCACGGAGAGATCTTCGCGCACGCGACGCTGCGCCTCGCGGTGCCCATGGCGCTCAGCATGATGGCCACGAGCCGCGTCGGTGCGGGCCTCGTGCCCGAAGTGGACGACACGTTCTTCCTCGTCGTGACCGACGGAGCCGGCGAGCCGCCGAGCAGCAGCGTCGAGATCGAGGTCGTGGGGCCGTCGGTGCGCGGGGGCCGCGCGACGGTGCGCACGGACGCGGCGGGCATCGCGGAGGTGCCGGCGCGGTTGCCTGCGGGCACGTGGGCACCCGGTGGCGACGACGACTCACGCACGACGAGCGTGCTGGCGACGATTCACGGGCCGCTCGAGCGCACGGCGCGGCTCTCGATCGCGGTGCAGCCCGAGGCCCTCGTCCTTCCGATCGTGCAGAGCCCGATCGTGCAGCCCGGGGGTCGCGTGGAGGTGCGCATCGAGCGTCGTCCCTCGGTGCAGCGGGCCGAGCTCGTGGCGGAGCTGCTCGACGGGAGCGAGATCGTGGCGGTGCGTCGCCTCGGTGCAGGCGAGTCGCGTCTCTCGTTCGACGTGCCGGCCGATCGCATCGGCCTTCTCTCGGTGCGTGTCCGGCCGCTCGAGGGCGACGAGCGCGCGGAGGGCCTGGGCACCCTCGACACCTTCCTCGCGTTGCCACCGCAGCTCGGCTTCCCGACCCTGAGCGCCGATCGGCCGCGCTACCTCGTGGGCGAGACGGCGCGTCTCGACGTGGCGACGAGCCCCGCGCCGCCGGGCGTGCGCACCTTCGCGGCGGTGATGGTCCGCGACCTCGCAGCCCACGACGGCGAGGTGCCGTTCCGCTCGTTCTTCCTCGAGCGCGCGTTCGAAGAGGCGGTGCTCGCGCCTTCGCCGACGGGCCTCTCCGTGGTGCGCGTCGCGCTCGCTGCACGATCGGTCGCCGACGAGGCCGGAGGCGACGTGCCCGCGCTGCTCGATCCGCTCGGCCTCGCGCTCGGCGAGGCGTACGACGGATCCGTCGGTGCAGACGTGCTGCGCGACCCGTTCCCGTGGGCGCGCGAGCTCGAGCGCCGAGGCGTCGCGGACGTGATGCGCACGGTGGAGGAGCTGCTCGTCGAGGCGCTCGAGAACGACGCGCTCGACGACGTGACGACGGGCACCGGCGCGCAGCGCCGCTTCGAGGACGATCTCCTGGCCGACCTCGGTGGCGCGACGCTCGGCGGCGGTGAGCTCACGATCGCGCACCTCGAGGCGGCCGATCCGAGCTTTCGCTACGAGACGGTCGCGCGGCGTGTCGCCCGCACGCGCTGGGTGAACCTGAGCTCGCGCCTGGCGATGTACCTCGACCCGGGCGACGACGCGCCCGTCTCGGCGCGCATGGCCGCGCGCGAGCCCCCCGACCGCTGGCTGCCGCGCATGGTCGAGCGCGGGCTCGTCGCCGCGAGCGATCTGAAGGACCCGTGGGGACATCAGTTCGTGCTCGTGCGCGTGGCGAGCCCCACATTCGCGCTCTCGACGAACGCCGTGGGCCTCGAGCTCGTGAGCCCGGGCCCCGACGGTCGTCCGGGAACGGCCGACGACGTGCGCGATCCGTTCGCGCGCGTCGTGCCCGCAGGCACGCCGTACGCGGTCGCGTCGGGCGAGGACGAGCTCTTGCGTCGGCTGTCGTTGCTCTCGCCATACGAGCGCACGCTCGAGGAGCTCGACGAGGCCTACGCACGCATCATGGCGGAGATGAGCGAGGAGCTCATCGGAGACGCGGTGCACGCGGGCGTGAGCGAGGGCGCGCTCGGCCTCGGCAACATCGGGACGATCGGCCACGGCTCGGGCTCCGGCTACGGCGCAGGCGGGGGCGGCTTCCGCGGCCGGAGCGCGCGCGTGCCCATGGTCCGCGCCGGCTCGGCCGCGCAGTACGCCTTCCGCGGTCTCGCGGTCGTCATGCGCGAGCGCTTCCCCGCGACGCTCCTCTTCCGACCGTCGGTCGAGCTCGATGCGAGCGGGCGTGCGAGCGTCGAGGTGCGCCTGGCCGACGCGGTGACGAGCTACGTGGTCGAGGCGATCGTGTGGCGCACCGATGGCTGGATCTGGTCGGCGGACACGCGCATCGAGGCCGATCGCGAGATCGTCGTCGAGGCGCCGATCCCCGAGGTGGCGCGCACCGACGATGCGATCGCGCTGCCGGTGCGCGTCGGCAACCGCGGCCGCAGCGCGCGCACCCTCGTGGTGTCGGTGCTCGAGGCGGAGGAGATCGGCCTCTCGGCGAGCGAGCCGCGCACCATCACCGTGGGCGCCGGGGATGCGGTCGTGGAGACCTTCATCGTGCATCCGACGCGCGAGGCCCACGGGCACGTCCGCGTCGCGGTGGGCACGCCGGAAGGCGACGCGCTCGACGCGATCCGCCTCCCGATCGAGGTCGTGGCGCGGACGCGGCGCGTGCGGCGCACGCTCGAGATGCTCTCGCTCGGACGAGGCGTGATCGCGCTCGAGGTGCCCGCGGACGCGACGATGCGCACGGGGCTCGTCGAGGTGCGCGTGGGTGAGGGGCTCGTCGTGCCGCCCGGCGCGCGCGTCTTTCAGCACTGGGCACACGTCGCGGGCGACCCTCGCGCGCCGAGCGAGCCTCTCGACGTCACCTCCGAGGCGGAGCTCGCGTGGCGGGTGGGTGTGCGCTGGATGGCGGATGACGTCGACGATCGGCTGATGAGCGAGGCGATCGATCGGCTCTCGCGGAGCCTCGATCAGGCCGTGGGCGAGGGCACCGAGCCGATGGCAAGGACGGCGGCCGTGTCGCGCACGTTGCTGGCGCTCTCGCCCGCGTCGATCACGCCCGACGCCCTCGCGCGTCGCCCTTCGGGCGAGCGCCTCGGTGAGCTGATCGCGCGTGCGCGTGGCCTCGTCGCGGAGAACGCCGCGCAGATCACCGACGATGCGGGGGTGCTGGTGCTCGCGTCCGCGGCGCTCGCGTGGAGCGGCCACGGTGACGGCTCGGAGGTGCTCGCGAACGAGCTCTCGCGGCGCGCGGAGCGCTCGATCGTCTCGCTCGGCGAGGACGTGTTCGTGGCGAGCGGCAGTGATCCGATCGGCGCCTCGGCGCTGCTGGCGCTCGCCGACGCGCGCCTGGGTCGCCCGCAGCGTGCGCTCGCGGTGATCTCGACGCTCTCGCGATGGACGCAGGGAGGGCTCTCGATGACCGACGAGCAGCGCGCCTACACGCGTGTGGCGACCGCGGCCGTCGCTCTGCGCAGCCGCCGCGCCACCCAGATCACCGCGACGCTCGACGGCCGGAGCGAGACGCGTCCTGCCGAGGACGTGGTGCACATCGAGCTCCACCCGCTCTCGATGCCCGGTGCGCACCGCCTCGAGATCGCGCTCGACGCAGAGGCGCTCGTCTCGGCGCGCGCGGTCGTCACGTATGGCGCGCCGTGGCCCACGGCCGTGGTGCGCGGGCCGTTCGCGCTCGCCCTCGAAGGAGAGGTCGGCGCGCTCGACGCGACGTCCGAGCTCGTGCTCGTCGTGCGCAACACGACCCCTCGCACCGTGCCGGTGCCCATCGTCGAGATCGATCTCCCGACGGGCGCCGAGCTCACGGCTCAGGGGCGCGCGAGCATCGCAGCGCGCGCGGGTCGCGCGCCCGATCGCACGGGCGACGTGCTCACGATCACGTTGACGCCGCTTCCACCGGGAGCGGAGAGGCGCATCCCCTTGCCACTGCGCTGGAGCGTCGGCGGCACGCTCGTCGGGCTCGGCGTCGCCGCGTTCGCCGCCGATCGGCCGGACCGCGCGACGATCCTGCCCCCGAGGCCCGTCACCATCGCCCCGCGCGAGGAAGGAGGTGCGCGATGAGCTCGCGTCGAACGTCGAATTCGTGTGCGCGCGCGGCGCGTCTCGGAGCGCTCGTCCTGGGGCTCCTGGCGGCTGGCTCGCTCGTCTGGCCGCGCCTCGGCTCGGCCCAGGTCGCGATGCACCGCGAGGTGCCGCGTGGAGAGGTGACCGGCCTCGAGATGGGCATCGAGGGTTCGCTCGTGGCCACGCCGGGCGCGCCCGTTCGCTGGTGGATCACGCTCTACGAGGTGGTGCGTCGCCGCGAGCTGCGGCCCGCGCCGGGCTGCTCGGTGCGGGCGATGGCCTCGCACGACCGCGCGGAGCCGATCGTGGCGATCACGACCGACGCGAGTGGGCGCGCGGCGCTCGTGATGCCGATGACGGACGCGCTCGCGGAGAGCCCGCACCTCGTGCTCGACGCGACGTGCCCGCGCGGCGTGCGGCGACTCTTCGACGTCGATCTCGAGCTCGACTCGCGCGAGCAGCTGGTGCTCGCGTTCGATCGGGGCAGTGTGGTGCCGGGCGGCTCTGCGCTCGCGATCGGTCGAGTGCTCGATCGCGCCACCGGTCGCGGCCTCGCGGGCGTCGACGTGGATCTCCAGGTGCAACAGGGCGGCCCCGTGGGCGCACCGCGCCGCGTGCGCACCGATGGCGCAGGCATGTTCGCGACGAGGGTGGTCGCAGGGGAGGCCGGGCAGCGGCTCGCCGTGACGGCGTGGACGGTGCACGAAGACGGCTCGTCCTCGAGCTCGGTGCAGAGCCTGGTCGTCGCTCCGCCGTCTGCGCCCGAGGCGCTCTCGGTGCGTGTCACCACGACGCCCGCGATCGCAGCGCCGGGCGCGCTCGTCGACGTCGTCGTCGAGGTGCGTGACGCCGACGGCGCGCCGGTCGAGGGCGCGCTGGTCTCGGGGCCCGAGCGCGATCCCGCGCCCGAGGGCTCGACCGAGCCGCTGCCCGAGATCCGCACCGACGCGCGTGGCCTCGCTCATCACCCGTGGCGCCTCGATCGGGATCTCGAGGCGGGCGCGCTCGTCGAGACCACGACCTCCGTGAACGTGACGTCCACCGCGCTCGGCAGCCGCAGCGCGGGCGCGAGCGTGCGCGTCGCGCGTCGCCGCACGTTCGTGACCCTCGCGCTCGAGGGTGGGGCGCTCGTTCCCGGTGCACCGACCCGCGTGCTCGCGCGCGCCCTCGGGCCCGACGGCACACCGCTCGCCGGCCGCACGCTCACGCTGACGAGCGCGATGCTGGGATCGGTCGATGGCGCGCCGCTCGCGAGCGCGCAGACCGACGCCGAGGGCATGGCCGTGTTCGTCGTGCCTCGCGTCGGTGACGCCGTGGTCGACGACTGCGGCGGTACGACGGCGACGGCCGTCGAGCTCGTGATGGACGGCGAGACGACCTCGACCTGCGTCCCGGTGGATCCGGATGCGCCGTTCGCGATCCAGGCCTCGCCGCGGCTCGCGCCGGGGAGCGCGCTGCCCGTCGCGATCCTCCGCACGGGGCGATCGAGCACGAGGCCCGTCGTGGTCACCGCGCTGCGTCGTGGTCTTCGTGGCTGGCAGCCGATCGCCCAGGAGATCGCTCCCGCGGGCGCGACCAGCGTGACGCTGACGCCGGGCGATCTCGCGACCGGAGAGATCTGGGTGCGCGCGCGCATGGTCATGCCCGATGGCCAGGTCGTGCGGGGCGCGAGCACGCTCGTCTCCTTCTCGCCCGCGCCTGGCAGCCTCTCCATCGAGGCCGATCGTCAGGGCGCGCGGGTGCAGGGCGCGGACGCGACCGACTCGGTGTTCGTGCTCGCCGAGGGCGCGAGCCCCGGCACGGGCGGTGACGAGACGGATCTCGTGTCGCTGCTGACGGGCGAGGTGGGGCGAGACGACACGACGGCGTCGTTGTCCGGGCTCGCGCTCGAAGCGGAGCTCGCGATCCGCGTGCCGCTCGATCTCGGCGCCAGCTCCATCCTGCGCGGCGGTGTCGTCGTGCCGCAGGCGATGCCCGAGGAGCCCGTGACGCTGGGCCTCCTGCGTGATCCGTGGCGCACACGCGCGCGCTTCGTGCGCGGCCGCCTCGGTCGTCTGTTCCTCGCCGTGGAGGACATGGTCGAGCGCCGCATCCCGGACCGCATCGGGGAGGTCGCCTCCGTGGGCCCGCGGGGCTGGTCGTGGAACCGCGAGATGCTCGCGCCGGCCGTCGCGGAGGCGGCGATCGACGACGAGGGCAGCGCCTCGCTCGATGGTGAGCCGCTCGACATCGACGCGCTCGTCGCGCTCGACCCGAGCTTCACGTTCGACCACGTCGCGCGTCGCCTCACGCGCAAGCGCCTCTTCCGAGTGATCCGCGCGATCCGTCGGGTCACGCACGAACGAAACCTCGATCTCGCGTGGGCACGGCGCGGTGATCCGCGCACGTGGATCGCGAGCCTCGTGGGCGTCTCGCTCGGCGACGGCTCGGAGCTCGAGACGAACGATCTCTTCGACGCGTGGGGCCACGCCTTCGTGTTCCGACCGACGACGCGTCGCGCGTTCCTGCCTGCGATCGAGGGCTGGGAGGTCGCGAGCCTCGGGCCGGACGGCCGCGACGGGACCGGCGACGATCTCTTCGATCCGTTCGCGCGCGTCGTGCCCTCCGGCACGCTCTACGCCGACGCCGTCGGCGAGGACGCGCTCGTCGCGCGCCTCACCGGGGTGGCGCTCGGCCGCTCGTGGATCACGGTGCTCGACGAGGAGCTCGTCAGCGACGATCGCCTCATCTACCTCGACGATCACCCGAGCCTGGGCCTGCTCGCCGATGCGTGGGGCGCCGCGCCCATGCCGATGCGTGAGGTGCCGCCGCTCGGACGACGGGTTCCCATCGCGCAGCAGCCCGGCGCACACCTCGGCGAAGGCCGCGCGCTGCGCTGGACGCTCCCTGCGGAGCGGCGCTCGTACGCGGCGATCGCGATCGCGGTGCCGCGCGAAGGGCGCCCGCGTCTGGCCTCGCGGACCTTCGAGGCGGGCGCGACGATCGTGCTCCGCGCGACGCTCCCCGACGTGCTGCGTGTCGGCGATCGCATCTCGGTGCCGATCGCTGCGAGCGAGCTCGACGGCGGTGCTGCGCCGCGTCTCGCGCTCGTGCCGACGGGCGCGGCGGCACGCGCCACGTTGTCGTCGGTCGTGAGCTCCGAGACGGGCACCACCTCCGGCCGCGTCGTGCTCGAGGCCTCCACGCCAGGCGCGATCGACCTCGAGCTCACGGCCACGCCCGCGGAGGGTGAGCCCATGACCGTGCGTCGTCGCGTGCGCGTCCTGCCGGCAGGGGCGCTGGTCGCGACGCACACGAGCGCGTTGCTCGCGCCGGGCCAGACACTCTCGCTGCTCCGCGGTGAGGGCGATCCGGGGCGCGTCCTCGGCACCACGCTCTCGGTCGCGACGCCGCGAGGGCTCGATCGCGCGCCCTTCTTCGTGGCGCTCGAGACGGGGCCCGACGAGCAGGCCGCCGCGGTGCTCGCGTGGGCGCGCTCGCTCGAGGGCGAGCTCGATCCGGCCCTGGCCTCGCGCGCCGTGCGCGGCAGCGGCAGCGAAGCGCTCGCCGACGCGTGCGCGCTCGTGGCGCTCTCGAGCACCGAGGATCACGTCTCGGCGATCGGCACCCTGCGCAGCGGGCTCGCGGGCCGCGCGATCGCGGACCTCCGCGAGCGTGCGGCGATCCTCGTCGCGCTCTCCGGCATCGCCTCGCCGGGCGTCGAGCCCTCGTCCGATCCGATCGCGGCGCTGGTCGCTGGTCTCCGCGCCGATGGCTGGCGCGCCCTCGCGACGGAGCGCTCGAGCCCCGCGGTCATGGCACGCGTGGCCGCGGGCCTGCTCCTGGCGAACCCCGAGGACGGCCCCGGCCGTGCGCTCTACCGCTCGGCGCTCGAGGCCACCGTCCGCAACGATCACGACGAGCGTGTGGTGCCGGGCGATCCGACGCGCGTCGGCGACGGCTGGATCGGCACGCTCGCGCTCGCGCTCGCCGCGCGGCAGATCGGCGAGGATCTCGTCGCCGACGAGCTGGCGCGCGCGTCCAGCCGCGAGCTCCATCTCCTGCGCCGCACGGGTCGCGAAGGTCCGTTCTGGGCGCTGGCCGCGTCGGTCTTCGGTGCGTTCGGTGCGGGTGAGCGCGCGCTCGACGAGGGCGCGCGGCAGGCGCTCTCGCTCGAGGCCGGAAGCGCCGTGATCGCGCCCGATGCGCGCGTCGTGGCGCCGCCGGGCTCTCCCCTCCTGGTCGCCATCGAGTCGCGCGCGGTGCGTGAGGTGACCGAGCGTCGTGAGGCGGGCTTCGACGCGAGGGTGGAGGGTGTGCTCGGCGACGCGGAGCGTCTGGGCGAGGCGGGCGCGCGCTCTGCGCTCGAGCTCGTCATCGAGTCCGGGCCCGAGGCCATTGCGGCGCCCATCGTGGAGATCGATCTCCCTGCGCTCGCGCGCTTCGACGAGGTCTCGCGCGCCGCGCTCGCGCGTGCTCAGGCCATCGACGCCGTGGATGGGCCCGATCGCGGTGGCGTGCTCCGCCTCCGCCTTCGTCCGCTCGCGGCGAGCACGACGGTGCGCGTGCCGCTCGTGCTCTCGTGGCTCGGCGCAGGACGGGCACGCGGGCTCTCGACGATCGCCTACGACGCCGCGAGCCCCACCCGGACGAGCACGCGAGCCGGTCGCACGATCCAGCTTGGGACCGGCGACGAGGCGGGTGGATCCACGGCCACGGCGAGCGAGGAGGGCGCGCGATGATCGGACATCGACTGACGAACGGAGCTCGGCTCGCGAAGGCGGCGTGCCTCGCGCTCGTCTTCGCGGGCTGCGGTGGTGGCGCGCCGCGCGCCGTGGAGGTGACGGAGGCCTGGACCAGTGGTGACGAGCGGGCCCTCGGCATCGAAGCACCGGCCGAGAGCTCGACGTCCGAGACGTCTTCCGAGGAACCTGCGGGAGACGATTGACGCGACGGTCCTCGGCGGTGCACGAACGCGGGCCATGAGCGAGCCGCGCTACCCCACCGTCCACGTCGAGGTCCCTCACGATCAGACCGCGGAGGTCGCCGCGATGCTGTTCGCGCTCGGCGCTTCGGGCGTCGAGGAGCGCGACGCGACGACCCTCGACAAGACCGGCGCCGAAGGCACGGTCACCTTGGTCGCGCACTTCGACGACGAGGACCGCGCCCGCATCGTGGTGGAGGCCGCGCCGTACCCCGCTCGTCTGGTCCCGATCGTCGGCGACGACTGGAAGCACCGCTGGCGCGAGTTCTTCAAGCCGACGCGCGTGGGTGAGCGCCTGCTCGTGCGTCCCTCGTGGGAGCCGGTCGAGCCGCGCGAGGGTGACGTCGTGCTCACGATCGACCCGGGTCAGGCGTTCGGCACGGGCACGCACGAGACGACACGCCTCGTTCTGGCCGAGCTCGAGAAGATCGTGCGCGGCGGCGAGACGGTGCTCGACGTCGGCTGCGGCAGCGGCATCCTGGCGATCGGTGCTCTCCTCTTCGGCGCTGCGAGCGCCGAGGGCGTCGACATCGACGACGAGTCGATGCAGGCCTCGCGCGAGAACGCGCAGGCCAACGGCGTGGGCAAGCGCTTCCGCGTCGCGAAGAAGCCGGTCGGCGAGGTGAAGGCGCTCTTCCCGATCGTCCTCGCGAACATCGAGAGCCGGGTGCTCGTGCCGCTCGCGCGCGCCATCGCCGCGCGCGTCGCGCCGGGTGGCACGCTGGTGCTCTCGGGGCTGCTCGCGCACGAAGAGGAAGAGATCGTCGACACGTACGCGCCGCTCGGCCTCGAGCACGTGCGCACCGGGCGCGAGAAGGACTGGATCGCGATGATCTGGCGACGCCCCGGCAAGCCGAGCGCGACGCCGAAGGTGTCGACGGCGAAGTCGAAGTCGACGGCGAAGCCGAAGTCGACGGCGAAGCCGAAGTCGACGGCGAAGCCGAAGTCGACGGCGAAGCCGACGCCGAAGGTGTCGAAGTCGAAGTCGACGCCGAAGGTGTCGAAGTCGAAGTCGACGACGAAGGTGTCGAAGTCGAAGTCGACGACGAAGCCGAAGTCGAAGTCGACGACGAAGCCGAAGTCGAAGTCGACGACGAAGCCGAAGTCGAAGTCCTCCGAGTCCGGCCGCCGATGACCGAGCGCCGCTTCCGCGTCGAGGGCCCGTGGGCCGAGGGCGCGAAGGTCGCGCTCGGCACCCAGGCTGCGCACCACGCCAAAGTGCTTCGGCTGGGCGCGGGCGATGCCGTCGTGCTCTTCGATGGCGAGGGGCGAGAGGCCGACGCGACGCTCGTGGACGAGCACGACGGGCTCGCGGCCCACGTCGTTCGCGTGCGCACGCAGCGCGAGCCGTGGAGCGTGATCCTCGTCGCGGGCCTGCCCAAGGCGGCAGTGCTCGAGCAGGTGTTGCGCGGCGCGACCGAGGCGGGCGCGGGCGAGCTGAGGCTCTTCGTGGCCGAGCGCTCGGTCGCGCAGGCCGACGCGGACCGCGCGGCCAAGAAGCTCGAGCGCTGGCGGCGCATCGTCGAAGAGGCCGCGCGACAGAGCGAGCGCGCGCGCGTGCCGACCATCACGCTTCACGAAGGCCTGCGCGAGGCGCTCGCGCTTCGGCCCGATGGCGCGACGGTCTTGGCCCTCGACGCGAGAGAGGGGCAGGACGTGCGGGAGGTCCTCGAACGCGCGACCCAACCGTGCTTCCTCGTGATCGGGCCCGAAGGTGGCCTCGGCCCCACGGAGCTCGCGCTCGTCACCTCGATCGGCGGAGCGCTCGCCCGCGCCCCGTTGCCGGTGATGCGCGTGGAGACCGCTGCGGCGGTGCTCACCGCGCTCGCCGCGCTCGCCGCGCCGCGCCCGTCGGGGAGCCACGCGACGCCCCATACGCGTTGACACCGGCGCGCCGGGACGGCGACGATACCGGCCTCTCGAACCCGGGGTTGCCCCGCTCAGCGCCACCGCGCTCCGCGTCCCACACGCGTCTCCACGGAACACCTCACGATGTCGGCCCTCACCTCGCTCCTCGCACGGGATCACGCGGTTCCCGTCCGCAAGATCGAGGAGGCGCTCTCTCGGCAGGTGATGTCGGGCGGCGACATCGCGACCGTCCTGCTCGAGATCGACGCGATCGCAGAGAACACGCTCGCGGCCTACCAGGCCGCGCTCTACGGCCTGCTCCCGGCGACGCGTGACGAGGTCATGCGCGTGCCGCGCGATCAGGTGCGGCTCGTGCCGCGCGAGGTCGCGGAGAAGCACCGCCTCGTGCCGCTCGCGGTCGACGGGCGCGCGCTGCTCGTCGCCATGGCCGCGCCGCTCGATCACGACGTGGAGTCGCAGCTCGGCTTCCTCCTCGGCTACGACCTCGTGGTCCGCATCGTGTGCGAGGTGCGCATCACGGCCGCGCTCGGTCACCACTACGGCATCGATCCGCCCGCGCGGCAGAAGCGCCTGATCGAGCAGCTCCGTCATCGCGAGGCGGGCGTGGTCCCGTACGTCGCGCCGCCGGAGCACGGAAAGCTCAGCCTCGGTCAGCGCACGCTCGTGTCGAAGAAGGTGTCGGCGAGCGCGTGGCTCGACGAGCCCGACGAGCCGGAGCCCCCGCCGCCGCCGCCGCCTGCGCGCCCTTCATCGTTGCCACCGGCGCCCGAGGGGCGGACCACCGATCCGATGGGCGTGCCGCGCAGCCAGGTCGAGGCGGCGGTGCTCGAGCTCGAGAGCGCCAGCGCGTCCGCGCAGCCTTCGGCCGAGCCCGACGTGGTGGCCGCTGGCGTCGAGGCCACGCCGGTCACGCCACGAGCGAGCTCGGCGCCGCGCGAGCTCGTGCCCGCCTCGCTCTCGGACGTCGCGCTCTCGGACGTGCTGTCGAGCCCTGCGCCCGCGCGCCTCGGCCAGGCGGCACCTCCCGCGGTGGACGCGCCGGTCGATGGTCGCGCGACGTCTCCGTACGGTCGCGCGCCGATGCGTCCTCCGACGGCCGATCGCGCGATCCCATCGCTCGGTGCGCTCGCGGATGCGCCCCGCAGCGTCGCGCGCATCACGAGCGGCTGGCAGTCCGCGCCGCGCGACGCCGAGGTCGCGCCCGATGCGCCGGCCGAGCCCGCGCCGACCTCCCGCACCGATCCCGAGATCCCCGCGGTCAAGCAAGGTGATCGTCTCTCCGTTGCGCCGATCGTCGGCGTCGGCGTGCGCCGCAGCTCACGTCCTCCCGGACGGCCCGAGCCCGCGCCGTACGAGCGCGCCCGACCGATCGTGGAGCCGATCGTCGAGAGCGAGCTCCCCCCCGCGCGGCCAGCGATCGAGCCCGCGGCGCCGATCGAGAAGCCGAGCAGCGGCAACGCGCCGCGGCCCCTCGTCACACCGGCCGAGCCGATCGAGGTGCCCGAGCCGCGCGCCTCGAGCATCACGAGCCCGGGATTCTCGACGGGTGCCTCGAGCCCCGGCTTCGCGAGCCCCGGCTTCACGAGCGCGGCCTCGAGCCCCGGCTTCGCGAGCCCGATCTCGAGCCCCGGCTTCACGAGCGCGGCCTCGAGCCCCGGCTTCTCGACGGGCGCATCGAGCCCCGGCTTCTCGACGGGCGCATCGAGCCCCGGCTTCACGAGCGCGGCCTCGAGCCCTGGGCTCTCGTCCAGCGCGGGTGAGGTGCGAGCCGATCGACGTGGACCGCGGCTGCGCGGTCCGCTCACCGCGGCCCAGGCCACGAAGCTCCTCGAGGACGCGAGCGATCGTGATGGCATCGTCGCGGTCTTCTTCGCGTTCGCGCGCCAGTTCTTCGACTACGCCGCGCTCTTCACGCTGCAGGACGATCGCGCCGAGGGCCGTGACGCGTTCGGCGAAGGCACCACGGCTGCGCGCATCCGGAGCCTCTCGCTCACGATCGCGGGTGACGAGGCCTCGCTGCTGGCGAGCGCGCGCAAGTCGGGCCAGCCGCAGCTCGGTCGCCTCGAGACGCTCGCCGACATCGATCTCGCCACGGTGCTCGAGCGTCCGCGCGAGATCCACGCGATCGCATATCCCGTCGTGATCCGACAGCGGCCGGTGCTCGTGCTCTACGGCGATCGCAGCGGTGATCGCTTCGAGCTGAGCGACGTGCCCGAGCTCGTCGGCTTCGTGCGACGTGTGGCCGATGCGCTCGAGAAGCTCATCCTCCGCCGCAAGCGCGAGGGCGCCAAGGGCCGCTTCGAGAAGCCGCAAGGCGAAGAGCGCGAGGACCTCAAGTCGGCCGCGAGCGCGATGCGTCGCTCGAGCCCGCCTGCCGCGCGTCCGAGTGGGCGTGCCCGCCGCGAGGACGTGTGGAGCACGCCCAAGCTCGGTGCGGTGCTCCCGCCGCTGGGCGAGGTCAGCGGGCCCACGCTGGCTGAGGCGCTCGCGAAGGCCGAGCTGCCCAGCGGCTCGTCGTCGAGCGCGACACCGCGGGCGGCACCCCTCGCCGAGCCGCCGTCCGGCGTCGTGGCGCCGCCGGCCGATGTCGATGGGCACGACCTCGCGTCACGTGCGCTGGCCGACGCGGAGACCGCGGGCGAAGAGGCGCCGCGCATCACGCTGGTCGATCCACTCGATGCCGCCGCGGCGCGCGGCGAGACGGCAGCGGTCGAGGCCACGGCCGAGGAGGCCTTCCGACCGACCGAAGAGCTCCGGCGGGTTCCAGCGGACGAGCGCGTCTCGAACGAGCCGGTGCGGCGCACGGTGCGCAACAAGCAGACGATGCGCGACGTGCTCGGCATCCCGCGCGCGGCCCCGCCGCCCCCGGTCGTGCCCGACATCTTCGAGCCTCCGTCCGAGGTCGATCCGGCCAACGAGGTGATGCTCGGCAGCACGAGCGATCTCACGGCGGAGGACGCTCCGGCGGGACCGCGCACGATCCCGGTGCCTCCGCCGCCCGAGAACGACGACAGCCCCGAGCTCGTCGTGGGCGGCTCGAGCGACGAGAGCTCTGATCCCGAGCTCGTCGTCGGCGACGACGACGGCGAGTCCGAAGAGCCCGCGCCGATCGAGCTCAAGCGCCGTGCGGGCCCGAGCTACATCCTGCGCGACGCAGGCGTCGACGTCGTCGAGCAGGTCGGTGGCTCGCGCTCGCAGCCGCCGCCTCGTCGCCGCTCCGTGCCTCCCGTCGCGCACGAGGAGATCGGGCCGACGCCGAGCCGTCGCCACGATCCGCGTCGCGAAGACGACGGGCCCGTCGCCGTCGAGGTGGTCGCCAAGCCGCAGCGCGGCATCGGCGCCATGGCCAAGAGCGCGGTGATCGAGTCCAAGGAGGTCGACGGCGTCAAGCCGACGCACGACCGCGAGGTCCCCTCGGTCATCATCGACATGGGCGAGAGCACGCACGCGCTCGTCGAAGACCTCATGCACGCCGATCCGGATGGCGACACGCCGTCGATCGACGCGCTGCTCAAGATCGGCGAGGTCGCGCTCCCCGCGCTCGCGCAGGCCTTCCCCGGACCGCTCTGGTTCGATCGGCGCCGCAGCTACCGCAAGCTGCCGCGTGGGCGTGACGTGTCGGCCGTCTCGCGTGCGCTCGTCGCGTTCCGCGAGCGCGCGGCGCCGTACGTCGGCGCGCTCGTCGGCGCAGGCTCTCACGACCGTCGCTTCTATGCGGTCATGGTCGCCTCCGAGATTCCGTCGGGCGCGCTCGTCGACCCGCTCGTGCAGCGTGTGTTCGACGAGGACGCCGGCGTCCGAGCGCTCGCGCTCGAGGTGCTCCCGAAGTTCCGCGCCTTCGCCGAGATGCAGGACCAGCTCGTGTTCCTGCGCCGCACCGCGCGGATCCGCGGCAAGGAGCCCGTGCGCCGCCTGTATGCGCTCGCCGCGCTCGCGGCCGTGCGCGACGCGGGCGCGCTCGGCAACCTCGTGGATCTCCTCGAGGACGAGGACGAAGCGGTGCGTCGCGGCTCGCACGGGGCGCTCGTGGCGATCACCTGCGAGGATCTCGGTGAGAGCGCGCGCCGCTGGGCCGCGTGGGCCGAGAAGAACGAAGGGCGCCACCGCATCGAGTGGCTCATGGACGCGCTGCTCTCGTCCGAGGAGCCGCTGCGCTCGCAGGCCGGTGAGGAGCTCAAGGCGATCACCCAGCAGTACTTCGGCTACCACCCTGCGGCCTCGCGCAAGGAGCGCGAGGTCGTGCAGGCCAAGTACCGCAGCTGGTGGGACCGCGAGGGCAAGGCCCTCTTCCGCTGACACGCCCAAGCCGGGCGCCCCGCTCGTGCGTCCAACGCGCGTATGCTCTCTCGCGTGCGCCCCACCGCCGTGCTCACGGTCCTCGCCTCGGTCCTCGCGCTCGCCGCGAGCGGCTGCCCTTCGAGCGGCGGCGAGGTCCCGGACCCCGCGGGACGAGGCCAGCTCGACACGACCGGCGACGAGACGCAGGACACACCGCGCGAGGAGACGCCCGAGGACCCACCGGCCGGGCCGCCCTCGTTGCCTCGCCTGGCCTCGGCACACGAGATCCGCGACGCCGCCACGTGGAGTCAGCTCGCTGCGCGGCCCGCCACGGCGACCGTCGCGCGCACCGAGGTCGTGAAGTTCCTCCTCGACACCTCGCACGATCGGCTCATCTGGTTCATCGACACCGAGCGCTGGGACAT
>JBILLJ010000153.1:0-20662 GCA_044376125.1 Sandaracinaceae bacterium | reverse complement strand
CCCTCGGCAACCAAATCACGATCGACCGCGAGCTCCCCCGCGACGCGATGCACGGCACGGTCGGACTCGTTGACGAAGATGCGATCCGAGTCGAGCGCGCGGAGCTTCGTCGCGAGCGCCAGGGCGAGCTCGTCCCACTTCTCCTGATCCTTCTTCGCGAGCTTTCCCGTGGCCCGCTGCACGCTCTTCGAGAGCTTGCGGAGCGCGGCGACCTCGGCGAGCGGCTGCTCGACGTACTTCTCGATCGTCGCGCACACCGTGTCGATCGCCATGGGCAGCGCGAACAGCGCCTCCCAGTAGCCGATCTCGAGGCGCTCGACCTCCTTGGCGGCCTCGATCTCCTCCTGCGGCGTGAGCACGCGGTGGCTCGCCATCTCGCGGAAGTAGCGAGAGAGCGTCGAGTCACCGCCGCCCTGACGCTCCATCTCCTTGAGCGCCTTCTCGGCCTCGGCCTGCGCCTCGGCGAGCGCTTCGGCGCTCGGCTCGTCGGAGAAATCGGGCTCGGCCTCTTCGGCCTCGTCTTCCTTCTCGGGCGTTCCCGGCGCGGCGGCCGCCTTCTTCGGGTCGACCTTCTTGTCGTCGGGCTTGCCGCCCTTCTTGCCGTCGGCCTTGGCGAGCTTCTTCGTCTCGTCGACTTCCTTGGCCTTGGCCTTGGGCTCCTCGCCCTTCTTCGCGTCGGGCTTGGTGGCGGTGACCTTCTTCTCGGGCGCCTTCTCCGCGGGGCGCGCGACTCCGGCCGTGGGCGCCGGCTTTCCGGCCGCGGTCTTGCCAGCGGCCGTCGGCGTCTTCGTCGCCGCGGGCTTGTCCTGGGTGCCCTTCATCTGCACGGTGGCCTTGCTCGCCTGTGCTGCTGCCTTCGCCATGGTCCGTCGCCTCGTTTGCCTGAGGGCCCTCGTCGAGTGGGGCTCGACCCGGGTGGATTCGTCGTGTGTTCGCGTGTCTGCGCGAATGTCGTCGTCGAGGAAGAGAGCGAGGTCTGCGTGAACGACCGGGCGCTCGTCTGGTGGCATCATCGGCCCACCGGAACCTCGGGGCCGCCAAAATCGGAGCCCGCGCTTACCCCTTTCCTACGCTCCGCACAACATCCGAGTGCACTCTCGCCGTCGTCCTGACGCACCTTTCGCCTCCGTCCTGTCCAACCACTCCGTGGGAGCAGTTGTCGTGCCGCCGCACTCGTCGAGCCCTTCACCCTCTGTGGCCCGCCGGGCCCATCCCCGTTCAGGTCTCTGGGCCGCCCGAACGGTCGGTCCTGGGTGCTCCATGTCAGCAATCTACGTACCCGCGCCGGGCCGACCTCGGTGGGTGACTCTCGACACCTCCGGCCCAACAGCGGCCAGCCCGAAGCGCTTCCTGTCCAGGAGGACGCGCGACGCCCTTCGATCGGCTCTCGCCGCCTGCGTGCTGGTGCTCACCTCCAGCGCCCGGTCCGCGCACGCGCTTCCGCTCCCGGCCGAGCTACCGGTCGGCGCCGACCACGTCGTCGTCACCGCGGCCGGCGAAAGCACGCACTTCGAGGTGCGCCACGGCGCCGGTGCCCACGCCCGCGTGCTCGAGGCGTGGGATGTCCCATTCGCCGTCACGGACGTCGCCATCGAGGAGGCCAGCAGCGCCGGCCACGCGGTCGTGGTGCTCCGCGCCACCGGTCGAGGAGAGCACCTGACCGTCCTCGACCCGCGCCCTCGACCGCACGTGGTGTGGCGCGGTCGCGTCGATCTCCACGGGGACCCTGGCGAACGTGTCGCGGATGCGCTCGAACGTCGCGACATCGATGCGGACGGTCGACCCGATCTCGTCGTCGGTCAGCGGCGCGAAGGGGTCGGGCCGTGCGGGGAGCCGCCCCAGCTCCTCTTCGCGCGAGCGCTCGACGCGCGGGGTGCGCTGCGGCCGGTCCAGCCGGTCGTCTCCGTGGAAGGTCTGCCCGCCCTGCGTGCGATCGCCGGCACCGAACGTGCGCGACCGATCGTGCCCGGGCTCCGGTTCACGGCGAGCTCCAGCGTGCGAGGCGGCGCCGAGGACGCGATCGCGCTCGGTCCGCCGTTCGGCCTGACCGATGGCGATCCCGGAACGAGCTGGGCCGAGGGCCGCGGCGGCGGTGGCGACGGCGAGGTGCTGCGCGCCCAGTGGGCGGGCCCCGCGATCACTGGCATCGAGCTGCGCGCGCCCGCCGCCGAGAACATGCCGCGTCGAGTCGTGCTGCGCCTCGACGGATCGGCGGTCCTCGTCGAGCTGCCCGAGTCCGTCGGGGCGCACGCGTTCGTGGCGCTCCCTGCGCCGACCCGTGCGAGCTGCGTGTCGATCACGCTCGCAGACGGAACGCCACGCGACGCGGAGGCACAGCTCGGCTTCTCCGAGATCGCCGCGTACTCGATCGCCGACGAGCGCACTGGCCTCGACGCGCTGGTCGATCTCCTCGTCGCCGATGCGAGCGAAGGCGATCGGGCGGTGGGCTGGCTCGCTTCCGCCGGCGAGGGCTCTCTGGCCGCGCTCGCGGCGTCGTGGGAGCGGCTCGGACCCCGCGGTCGACGTCGCGCGCTCCGCGTCGGTCAAGCGCTCGATGCACGCAGCGGGGAGGCGACACGCGCGCAGATCCGCGAGCTGCGTGCGCGCGCCGCACGCGACGAGGATCTCGATGTGAGGACCGACGCGGTGGGCGCCCTCGCACGCGGGAACGACGACGATCGCACGATGCTCTTCGAGATCGCGCTCGCAGAGCCTACCGCTTCTCCGCTCGCTGCGAGCGCGCTCGCGCGTGGCCGGGGTCTGCCTGCGAGCGCGAGTGGATCGCTCGAGCGCCTCACGCACGAGCAATGGGACCGCGCCGCGCTTCGCTCCGCGATCGCGCAGGCGGTGATGCGCGAGCCCGCGTGGCGCAGCGCCATCGACGCACCGTCGCTCGACGGGCAAGCGCTCGCCGCGCTCGCGCTCGGGCTCGCAGAAGCGCGCGTGGCCGATGTCGTCGACCAGGGCGCCGAGCCGATCGTCGCCTCGCTCGCCGAGCGCGCCCTGGCGTCCGAGGCGGCACGCACGGACTTCGTCACGCGGTTCCGCATCGCGCGCGCGGCGCGGACGTTCGAGAGCGCCGCCGTCGACGCGTGGCTCGACGAGACGGCACGCAGCGCCGAGGAGTGGATGCTCCGCGCCGAGGCGGTCGAAGCGCTCGGCGCACGTGCGTCCCGCGAGCTGCTCGGTGTGCTGCTCGTGGACCGATACCCGAGGGTTCGGCTCGCGGCAGCGCATGCGGTCGCGCGACGGGGCCACGAGATCCCGACGCTCGTGGCGCTCGCGCGACACGACGCCTGGCCGCTCGTACGGGCGTACGCGCTGAGCGAGATCGCCGATGCGCCCGATGGCCGCGCAGTCGTCCTCGAGGCGCTGCGCGATCCGGCGTCGGCCATGCGCGCGAGCGCGCTCGATCTCTTGCGGTCCCGGTCCGCGCCCGACGTGGACGCACCGGTGGCGCAGATCCTCGAGGACGCGCTCGAGTGGCCCCACGTGACCGCGCGCGCGATCGAGGTGGCGGAGGCCCGGTGCAGCGATGCGCTGGGGCCCGCGCTCGTGCGCGTGATCGAACGAGGCGCGCGCAGCGAGGCGAGCCCTGGCCATCTCGAGACCGCACAGCTCGCGCTGCGGGTCGCCCTCCGGATGGGGGGCTCCACGGCCGCTGCGGCGCGAGCGGCCGCCGAAGGCCCCGCGCTGCCAGCGTTCGAGGTGCTCCTCAGCCACCCGCAGCCACCGTGCGGAGGCCGCGCGGCGCCCGAAGCGACGACACCGCCCGCCGCGACGCACGCGGGGGTTCCAAGCGCACTTTGAGTCTGGTAGCGTCCGCCCACCTTTCTGGAAGGTGTCGGAGATGAACCGTTCCTCGATTCGTTCCCGGGCGCTGCGCGCGTGCAACACGCTCGTGCTCTCAGCCTCCCTCCCCTGGGCATCTCTCGCGGCGCCGGTGCTCGCGGTACCGGTGCTCTCCGCCTGCGAAGGAGGACCGGCGCCCGATCTCGTGATCGAGCCGCTGCCGGAGGTGAGCCCGACGCTCCCCGCCGTCCCGACGCTCCCGCCACCGCCCTACCCGATCCAGTACCCGGACACGAGCTACAGCGTGTACGGCGTGCGGCGCCGCGAGGCGACGACGATGGATCACGACCAGACGATCACTGGCTACATCGTCGAGATCTACTTGCCGCCCGAGTGCCCCGAAGGCCGCACGTGCCCTCCGCCGGCCGCGCCGCATCTCTGGATCGCCGACGCGCGAGACATCCCGGCCGACGGTCAGCGCCTCATGCTGGTCGGCTACGCCGAGAACCAGGCCGCGATCGACGAGGCCGTGGAGAACGCGCGCCGCGGTCGTGAACAGCCGCCGGAGTCCGAGACGGGCATCATCCCGATCCCCACGGACTTCGTCGTCGGCAACAAGGTCAAGGTCACGGGCCGCTTCGCGCGCGTCTCCGGCGCGGGCTTCAACAACAGCGAAGGCCTCCTCGAGTACCGCAGCCACGAGACGCTCGAGGCGGTCGCGCCTCCCGAAGAGACGGGCCGCGGGCGCTGACCTCCTGCCCCGCCCCGTTGCATCGAGAAGCCCGGCCGCGAACGCGCGCCGGGCTTCTTCGTCTCCGCCCGCTGACTCAGCAGCGACGCGAGGAAGGCCCACGGGCCTTCGCCGCTTCGCGCTCGCTGCTTCGTTCAGTCGCAGCGAATGCGCGCGGCGCGCATGTCGACACGATCGGCCCGCGCGTCGGTCCACGCGACGAGCAGCTGACCGTCGCCCGAGATGCGGAGCGTCGTGCGCCCACCGCGGTTCGACACGTCCGGCACGGTGAGGTCCACCGCACGCACCACGTCGGCGCCGGCGTCGAGCAGGATCAGCCGCAGCACGGTGCCGGCGCCGCCGTCGGGGTAAGAGCGATACACCACGGCGTAACCGTCGCGACAGCCTGCGCTCCAGCCCACCGCCTCGCGCAGACGCGCCACCGAGGCCGAGTCGCCCTGCTCCATGCCCTCGTTGAGCGCGAACTCGCTCATGCCGGGTGTGCCCGTCCCGTCGAGCAGACGAACCCGGACGTCGCGACGAACGCCCGCGATGAGCGCCGTGAACACGGCCGCGCCGTCGCGTGGCGTGAGGCCGACGTCCACGTCGCCCCCTGCGTTGTGCTCGGTGCTCAGCACCTCCGGTGCGCCCGCGGGAACGCCGCTCGCGTCGAGGCGCTGCAAGGACACGTCCGGAAGCGCGACGCCACTCTGCGAGTAGAGGAGCACGGCGCCTCCATCGCGCGGCGCGAGGCTCGGACGGCCGAGGCTCTCGGGCGCGGTGATCTCGTGCGACGCGCCCATGAGCGCGCCGCTCGCGGAGAGCAACTGCGTGAACGGCACGCGGACCGTGTCGCGGTTCTCCACCCAGCTCGCGATCACGTTGTCGCCGACGCTCACGAGCGACGGAGAGTCGTCGCGTCCAGCGCGCGTCGTCACACGCGTGACCGCGCCCAGCGTCTCGCCGGTGACGGCGCGCGCGTAGACCTCGTAGTCGGCCTCGGTGTTGTCGATCCAGCTCACGAGGTAGCCGCCCGACACGGTCGCGATCGCGGGCTCGTCGTGGAGGATGGTTCCCTCGGTGAGGGTGAGCCGCGTCGCGTCGCCCGTGGTGGACGGAATCCTCGCGAGGCGGATCTGAGGGAAGCCTTCGATCTGCTCTCGCCACACCGCCGCGAACTCCGCGGCGCTGCTCGAGACGTCGATGATGCGCGTGGAGGTCGCGAGATCGCCGTCGGTGCCGAGGAGGTAGATGTCGGAGGGCTCGACACGACAGCGAGCGGGATCGCGTGCCGAGATCGCCGCGTCGCCCGGATCGAACACGTCGTCGTTCGTGTCGTCGGAGTACGCGTCGCGCATCGCGCGGAACGCATCCACGCCGGCATCGTCTCCACCCATGCCCTGTCCACACTCACAGCCGGCGACGACGGCGGGAGCAGAGGACAGCGCGAGCGCGAGCAAGAGACGAGAGCGACGAGCTGCGTGCGAGGTCATCGTCTCAAGGTACACGAAGGCGCGCGCGCGATGCCACGCCGCGCCACGTGACTTCGCGCGTCGGCTGCGTGTCGGGCGCCCGCGTCAGGGGCGGTAGGACGCGATCGCGCCCACGATCTCCGGGGAGAGCTGCAGCTCGGCGTTCACGTCGCTCACACGTGCGGGCGCGAACGCGTTCTCGCCCTCCCCCGTGGTTCCACCGACCTCGAGACGGCGGGTTCCACCGGGGCTCTCGACCGCGACGACGATCTCGGCCGCCGAGAAGCTCGCTCGCTCGCCGTAGGCGAGAACGCCGCGGGCACGGAGCGAGCGCAAGCGCTCGAGGAACGCATCGGTCGCGTCCGGCGCAGCGATCGACTCGCCGCTTCGCCACGATCCGTCGCGCTGCTCGATGACCACGCTCGTGCCTCGCACGGTCAGCGTGATGCGCGTCGCGTTCGAGGTGTCGAGCGCCACGACCTCTCGGTCGACGAGCGGCTGCGTGATCGCATCGAGCACCTCCGTCGGCAGGACGAAGACCGCCGCGTCCGTCTCGAGCTTCGCGAACGCGCCGCCGTCGGTCGCTGCACCGACCAGCAGATCGATCGTGGTCGGAAGAGGCGCGCCGGCATCGGGCACCTCGTCGTCCGCGTGCTCCGCATCCGGCGCCTGCGCCTCGCGCATCGCGAGGTGCACCCGCAGCCGCGGCGACGCGAGCCCCATGGAGGCCTCGACCTCGTCACCCACCCAGCGCGCGGCAC
Organism: Sandaracinaceae bacterium; assembly: GCA_044376125.1. Taxonomy (GTDB): domain Bacteria; phylum Myxococcota_A; class Polyangia; order Polyangiales; family Sandaracinaceae; genus JAFLCL01. Next base: position 13,907 of record JBILLJ010000153.1, on the reverse strand, counting down.
GGAGCGAGGTGAGCGCACGAACCACGTCGCGCGTCGCGATCCGGTCCGCGGCGAGCGCGTACGGAGACTCGATGCGCCACGCGCCGTTCTCGGTCGCCAGACGCTCCTCGACGCCCTCTCGCGTGATCGAGAAGCTCAGCACGTCGTCGGCCTCGCGCGTGATCACGTCACGCGCGCGGAAGCGCAGGCCGGAGGGAACGAGCAACTCGTCCACCCCGCCGACGTAGCGAGCGAGCACGGGCTCCTCACCGCGGCGCACCCACACCCCGACCGTGTCGACCGCGCCGACGTCGATGTACTCCACGATCGACTCGTCGTCGGAGCGGTGCACCCGCAGCCGCAGGCGCGGCGCCGCGAGGCCTCGGGCCGCCAGAGACGCCTCCGACGCGTCCTCGAAGCTCTCGGCCTCGGCCGCGTGCAGCGCCCCGAGGAACTCCGACACCGCCTGCGCGTCCGCGGCGCGAGAGGTCTCGCCTTCGCGAAGGACCCAGCGGTCCTCGTCACGCCGCACCTCGAGCACCGCGTCGGTGCCCGAGGCCTCGCCGCGACCGAACACGAACCGCTCGACCTGATCGTCGGTCGCCGCGAGGAGTCGCGTCTCGCGAAGCGTCGTCTCGGACCCGAGCAGGGTCTCGAGCGCCTGGCGGGCCACGCACACCACCGCTGCGTCGTCGACGCGCACGGCGAGCAACTCGACGCCTTCGTCGGTGGGTGCTGCTTCGCAGCGATCGCCCACGCGCACGACCACCTCGTGGAGGCGTCCCGTGTCGCGCCCCTCCGCGTCGCGCTCCTTCGCGGTCATCGTGAGCGTCACGGTCGGCGACGCGACGAGGGACTCTCCGCCCTCGGGCACGTAGCGTGCGACGCGGGCATCGAGCAGCGCGTCCACGATCCCGAGGACCACGCCGTGCCGCGCCCAGCCGCGGAACGGTGTCGACGCGACCCAGCGGTGCTCCACGAGGGCCACGCGCGCTTCGGTCGCGTCGGCGCCCTCGTGTGCGTAGCGAAGCGTCATCGCGGTCACGTCGCGCGTGGCCAGATCGTCGAACAGCTCCTTCGAGCGGAACTGATCGGTCTGCTGGTCGAGGGCCTCGAAGAAGTCCTGACCGACCAGGTGCACGCGATCGAGCCCGACCACCTCGACGTAGTCGGCGTCGAGGCCCTCGTCGTGGCCGCCGACGCGCACCACCTGCGTCTCGTCGGCGACGCCGAGCGTGAGGACCATGCGCGGCTCGTCGAGCCCGAAGCGGGTGCGGTCCTCGGCGCTCGGATGCTCGATGGTGCGGCGGGCGGACAGCGCCTCGCACGCGAGCAAGAGCGAGTCGATCGCATCGGGATCCGCGGCACCGGTGACCGGCGCGGTGAGGCGCCAGGTGCCCACGTCGAAGGTGTCGAGCGTCTCCTCGGCCTCCTGATCTCGTTCGAGATCGACGACGACGTCCTCGCCTCGCTCGAGCCGGATGTGGTGGACGCGAGGCCGGACGAACCGATCGAGGACCTGGCCGCGTCGCGACTCGAGCTCACCGCTCGAGAGCGTGTCCTGCTCGTAGAACACGATGAACCCGAGCATCACGGCCACGATGGCGGCCAGCACGAAGGTGGTCTCTTTCTTCATGCTCAGCTCCTTCGGTTCCACCACACGGCGAAGCCGATGAAGACCACGGCCAGGGGCATGAGGACGATCACACGAAAGCCGAGGTTGAACGCGTCGTCGGTCGTGAGCTGCACCGGGTTGGACTGACCGCGACGTGGGGGGATGGTGATGAGCGCCTCGCGCGACGTGAGCCAGCCCGCGATCGAGCTCGTGAGCTCGAGGTTCGCGAACTCGAGGCTCGACAGCGCCTCGCCGCGCATGAACTCCGCGTCGCCGACGACGACGACTCGCCCGCCGCGCGCGTTCGCGTCCGCTTCGGGCGCATCGTCTCCCGCGGGGCCATCCGGCTCGACGCGCGTGGCGACGGCCAGCGAGACGGGGCCTCCGAGATCGTCGTCGTCGCGGTTGGGCTCGTGACTCTCGACGAGCGCGCTGATGTTCGTCTCCGCGAAGGACTGATCGCTCGTCGAGAACAGCGTCGTCGCACGCTCGGCGTCCACGGGGCGCACGGGCCTCGCGACCCAGAACACCGAGGGACGCGAGAGCTCGTGCAGCGCGCGTGTCACGGGGTGATCGCCGTACGACGTGACGAGGAAGGGCCCGGCCGGGTCGGGCTGCCCCGGCATCAGGTGCGCGGCGTCCATCTCGAGCACGAGCGCGCGATCCATGCGGATGCCGAAGTCGCGCAGCACGTCCTCGAGGCCCGTCGGGCGAAGATCGCCCCGATCGATCTCGGCATCGGCTGCGAGCAGCAGGTTGCCGCCGCCGCGCACGTAGTCGCGGACGAGCGCCGCCTCTTCGCGAGTGAAGGGTGCGAGCGGGCCGACGATGAAGAGCGCATCACACGTGTCCGGGATCTCCTCGGCGCCTCGCGTCTGGAAGGCCTGCACCTCGAGGTTCTCGCGGCGCATCTCGTCACGGAACGTCGACAGGTTGCGATCGCTGCCGCCCTCGAGCGTCCACTCACCGTGGCCCTCCGACAGGCAGACCCGCGTCCGGCGGCCCATCGTGACCTCGAGGATGCCGCCAGTGATGGCCTGCTCTGCGCGCATGTCGATGCGCGGCCCCTCGCTGTCCTCCGACACGCCGAAGTCGACGGCGACCAGGTCGTCACGCGTGATGGTCCAGCGTCGGTCACCCGCAACGAGGAGGATCGCGGCATCCGCCCCGAGGGTGCCATCCGCGAACATCGCCTCGCCCAGGCCGTAGCGCGCGGCGAGCGCTTCGTACTCGGTGCGCTGACGAACCGCGTCGACGAAGTGAACCACCACGTGGCTCGACTCGGCGCGGTAGCGGTCGAGGAGCTCACGGACGTCGGTGTAGCTCGGCTCGCCGTCGGACAAGAACAGGTAGACGTCGACGTCACTGCCGAGCTCGCCGAGCACGAGCTGCGATCGCTCGCTCAGCGTGTAGCGGTGCTCGCTCGTCCAGTCCCACCGCGCGTAGTGCCGGAACCCGAGGTAATTGCTCATCAGCACGATGCAGCAGACGAGCAGGATGCCGAGGACGGTGTAGAGCCGCGTCTCGCGGCGCTGCGCGGCGAGCGCGTCGTCCGACGGAGGGCGTGCCTCGCTGCGCGTCTCGGGCGCGCGCGTCTTGGGGGCCTCGCTCATGCCTCCACCCTCCGGATCTCGAGCACCTGCACGGCGAGGAAGACGCCGAGCGCCGCGAGCGTGAGGTCGTAGACGAGGTAGCGGCTGTCGACGATGCCCGAGCTGAACGACTGCATGTGCTGCCAGACGCTCACGTAGCGGACGAGCTGCAGCGTCGCGTCGTCGAGCTGCATGAACTGAAGGATGCCGACCGCGAAGAGCGAGCCGAGGCACATGAAGGTGAGCACCGCGGCGCTGATCTGGCTCTTGGCGATCGCGCTCATGAGCACACCCAGGCTCATGTAGTACGCGCCGACGCCGAGGATGCCGACGAAGGTCGCGCCGAGACGGCCGAGGTCCACGTCGCCGAAGCGGCTCGTCAGCCACGCGTACATCAGCGTGGGCAGCCACAGCGCGGCCCAGAAGACCATCGCGGCGAGGTACTTGCCGAGCACCACACCGGTCGACGTCACCGGCGCGGTGAGCAGCGTCTCGAGCGTGCCCTGGCGCGTCTCCTCCGCCAGCAGGCGCATCGTCAGCACGGGCACGAACACCAGCAGCGGGATGAAGAAAAGCGTCGTCTGCCCGAAGAGCATCTGCAGCGGATCGGCGTCCGAGGCGGAGCCCACGGGCGCACCCGCGACGAAGAAGCAGAAGATCGCGAACATCGCGCCCTGCCACAGCACCCACGCCGTGAGCACGACGTAGGCGAACGGCGAGAGGAAGAAGGACACGATCTCTCGCTTGGCGATGGTCCACGTCGCGCTCATCGCGGGTTCTCCTCGCCGCGGGCCGGATCGTCCGCGCGCTCGTCGTTGCTCGGTGCCGTCGCGTCGGTGGTCGTCAGCGCGGAGAACACGTCCTCGAGCGACGCGCCCTTGACGTCACGCAGCTCGCGCAGCGTCAGCCCCTTCGCCGCGATCGCGGCGAACACGCGCTCGCCGAGCTCGTCGGCCGCCGTGCCTCGCACCTCGCAGCGAATCGCGCCGTCGACGCGGTCGCGCACGAGGACCTCGTCCACACCTTCGATCGCTCGCAGCGTGGTGACGAGCTCGTCCTCCGCGGCGCGGCTCACGACCATGACAGCCGCGCCGGGGCCCATCGATCGGATCTTGTCGGGCGTGCCTTCGCGGACGAGCTTGCCGCGGTGGATGATCACGACGCGGCCGCAGCTCGCCTCGACCTCCGGGAGGATGTGGGTCGAGAGCAGCACGGTCTTCTGCCCCGCGAGGCCCTTGATGACGTCGCGCACCTGGCGGATCTGGTTCGGGTCCAAGCCCGCCGTCGGCTCGTCGAGCACGAGCAGCGGCGGGTCCGCGACGAGGGCGTCCGCGAGGCCGACGCGCTGCTTGGTGCCCTTGGAGAGCTGGCCGATGATCCGGCCGGCCACCTCCTTCACGCTCGCCATCTCGAGGGCGGCGCCGATGCGCGAGGTCATCTGCGCACGCGAGACCCCCTTCAGCTCGGCCCGGTACCGCAGGTATTCGTCGACCCGCATCTCGCCGTAGAGCGGGCAGGCTTCGGGCATGTAGCCGATCTTCTTCTTCGCCTCGACGGGCGCCGAGAGCATGTCGAGACCGTCGATCCGGATGCGGCCCGCCGTCGGAGGCAGGAAGCCGGTCAACATCCGGAGCGTGGTGCTCTTGCCCGCGCCGTTGGGCCCGAGGAAGCCGACGACCTCCCCTTTGGCGACGCTGAACGACAGGTCGTCCACTGCGCGTCGGGTGCCGTAGCTCTTGCTGAGGTGCTCGACCTCGATCACGTGCCTGCCTCCGTTCGGGTGCTCGCCGCGACGAGGAGGTCGCTGCACGGCGGCCCGGCTCGGAACGTCACGAGGGACGCTCGGACATTCCGAGGGGCGGCTCGTAATGCATGGCCGGAAGGTCCGCAACTCTCTCCGCGCTCTGCCGCGCGTGAACGCCGACGACCCCCTCGGCAACGGTTGGGTGATGTTATCGTCCGCCCCCTCCGTCCCCCTGCTGGCGCTCGACGTCACCGCGTCGGTCGACGCGACGGCGCTGCCGGGCAGCGATCTCCATCGGGTGGCCGCGCGAGGTACGCACCGCATGGATCCCGATCGCGCGCTCGTCGAACGTGCCCTCGCCGGGGAAGAAGCGGCGTTCCGCCAACTCTTCGTGCGCCACAGGGACGACGCGGCGCGGGTCGTCTATCGCATGCTCGGCCCCTCCCCCGAGGTCGAGGACGTGGTCCAGGAGGTCTTCCTCCACGTCTACCGCTCGCTCAAGTCGTTCCGCGGTGACTCGCGGTTCAGCACCTGGCTCTATCGTCTCGCCGTGAACGTCACGCGCATGCACCTGCGCCGGAAGCGATCGCGCCCGCGCTTCGCGGACGTGGAGGTGCCGGACGCGGCGCCGAGCGAGGAGCTCGTGATCCTCGATCCGGGCGAGCAGGTCGACCAGCGCGCGCGGATCAAGGCGCTCTACCGACTCCTCGAGCAGATCTCCGAGAAGAAGAGGGAGGTCATCGTCCTCCACGACTTCGAGGGGATGCCCGCGAAGGAGATTGCCGATACGCTCGGGATCCCGGTGCTCACCGTGCGAACCCGTCTCTTCTACGCTCGCAAGGAGCTCTATGCGGCCATGGCGTCGGACCCGTCGCTGAAGGCGGTCGTGGCCGCCGTGGCCGAGCGACTTCCGGCCGTGCCGACCGAAGAGAGCGCAGCGCGGGGGAGCGACGAGCCGTGACGTCGCACGCGCCCAAGACCGCCGCCCTCGAGGCGCTCGCCGCAGGGCTGCTCTCCGACGACGGAGAGCGACGCATCCGCGCGCACCTCTCCGGCTGCGACGTGTGCCGCGAGCACTTCGCGACGATCCACGTGTACCGCGAGTCGCAGGAGTTCATCCTCCAGAGCAAGCCCGAGGTCGGAGGTCGGCCGATCGACTGGAGCAGGATGGAGCAGGCGCTCGCTCGGGAAGCGCAGGCGCAGATCGCCACGGGCGCGCGCGCGAGCTCGGCGAACGACGGTCGCTACCCGTGGCTCCTCGGAGGCGCGATCGCCGTGGCGGCGGTGGTGCTCCTGGCGATCGGCCTGGCGGGTCGGGGCGCCTCGCCCACCGAGATCGCCACGGAGATCCCGACCACGTCGGCGCAGTCTGATCCCACCACGGAGCCTCGAGCCGTTCCGGCGCCTCGCACGGTGCTGGCGAGCGGTGTCGTCTCCATGCTGGCGGGCTCGGTGCAGTACGCCGCGGCCGACACCGCGACGGATGGCTCCGAGGCGCTCGAGATCGGCCAGCGCGTGCTCGGAGGTCGGCTCGAGACGAGCGCGACGTCGCAGGCGCAGCTCGTCCTCGAAGGGCCCGCCGTCTCGCCGAGCGACGCGCCGCTCGCGCTCGCTCAGGTCGCGGTCGGGCCGAGCTCGCAGCTGAGCATCGGAGACGTGGAGTCGCTCGAGGCACCCGCAGCCCCATCGTGGCCGTCCAGTGCGGCGCGTTCCGTGACGGCGGTCCTCTCGCGTGGTCGCACGACGATCGACGCCTTCGAGACGAGCTCGCGCGTGATCGTCCTGGCGGGCAGCTACCGCATCGAGATCCGCGCGGCGCGATGCACGATCGATCTCGATCGTGATCCGGGCGCGCCCGACGACACGACCCGTGTCTCGGTCGGCGCGACGCACCCGGAGCTCGGCGAGGTGGTCGTGGTGTCGCCGGACGGCACGCGTGAAGAGCTCTCGAGCGACGAGACCTGGGCCTCGCGCGTGGTGTCGGAAGCTCGCCCCGCGCTCGCCGCCCTGCCGCTCACGCCACTCGAGGGTGTTCTCTTCTCGGTCACGCTGCCGGACGCCGTTCGCTTCGAGATCGGCGACGACACGTTCGCGGGCGGACCGACGCTGGCGATGCGTGTGACGCCCGGTCCGCTCACGCTGCGTGCCTACGATGCGTCGGGCCACGCGTTCCGCGCGACCGTGGATGTCGGCCCCGATGGCCTGGCGCTGACGCCCGATCGTCTCGAGCCCGTGCGTGCGCGCGTCGTGGGCTTCCTCCCGCCCGAGGACATCACCCCCGTCGTGCGACAGAGCCAGCGCGCGCTGCAACGCTGCTACGAGCAGGCGATGCGCCTGCACCCGAGCATCCAGGGCGGCCTCTTCCGCGCCCGCGTCACGCTCGACTCGCAGGGCGCGGTTCGCATGGTGCGTCTCGAGGCCGAGTCCGGACAGCCGATGCCCGACGAGTCGCTCGAGGTGTGCGTGCGTCGCGAAGCGGCCCTCTGGCACTTCCCCTCGCCGGGCGGGCCGATGAGCTTCGACCTCCCGCTGCGGTTCACCTCGAGGCAGTGAGCCCACGGGCCCCGAACGCGCGCGTTGCGGCGACGCGCGCGCGGGGGCGCGTTCACTCCACCGGCGGCGGGCGATAGCCCTCGACCACGTTGTTCTCGATCACCCACGACGGCTGCACCGACACGCAGACGAAGCAGTCCCACACGTCCGTGTACGTGCGGTTGTCCCGCATGACGAGATCGACGAGCCGCGCGTCGAGCTCGAGCAGGCTCGGGACGGTGTGGTGGAGCGTGTTGCCCTCGACCCACTGACGCTCGATCACCCAATTGTCCGACGGCAACGTGCCGAGCATCATCCCCGTGCCGACGAGGACGTTCCGCGCTGCCCAGTTCTCGCGTGATCGACCGTGCGTTCGGTAGTTGTGCTTCGAGGTGTTCTCGAGACGGTTGCCCACGACCGCGCTCCGAGCGACGTGAACGAAGCGCACCGTGGCCTCGGGACCATCGACACGGATGTGGTTGCCCGCGACGATGATGTCCTCGCTCCCGAAGTCGGCCGTGTCACCGAGCCACACGCCGTACCTCACCGCATGCGCCCGACTGTTCGTGACCGCCATGCGAACACCGCCGCGCAGCAAGAACGCGGTGTCGGACGCCTCGACGTCCACGTCGTCGATGAGGATGTCTGTCGTCCGCCACTCGGCGTGCCACTCCTCGCTCGGATAGTAGGTCCCGGGGATCTCGACCTGGATGGCACCGTAGCTGCCGCCCCGCACCCGGATGCGCGCGAGGCGATGGTCGATGAGGAGGAGGTCCACGTGGACCCCGTCTTCCACGATCAGCTCGAGGTCGGACACCGCGATCACCACACGCGGCACGGACACGGCGAGCGTGATGCGCGTGCCGGACGTGAGCGCCGCCGCGAGCTCGTCAGGCTGCGTGACCCGCACCTCACGCACGATCGTCGGCGGTGCGGGCCAGTGCAGCTCGAGACCGGTCGGTGGGGTGCCGAGGTCGTAGGTGACCGGGCCCGGATCCGGAGCAGGCCCGGCGTCCACGGCCAGCACAGGGGCGTCCTCACCGAGCATCACCGGCGCGTCGAGGCCGGGCGCATCGAGGCCGGCCGCATCGACCGACGAGATGGCTGCGTCGTCGCCCGCCGTCGGCGGCGTGGTGCTCAGACGCCCATCGCACGCGGCGAGGACGAGGATCGACAGTGCGCCGCAACGCAACGAGGGGCTCATCACGGCGCGAGCGTAACGGATCGAGTCCAGAGAACGCAGCACCCGCGAGCACCCCGCCGACGCGAGAGTCTCGCTCTCTCAGCGTCCGCGCGTGCGCTGACGACCACCCGCCGCGGGCCCCTGCACCGGCGGACCGCCCTCCTCGGGGCAGCCGTCTTCGTCCTCGAACCCGTCCATGTCCTCGGCCTGATCGGGGCAGCTCTCCGAGTCGTCCGGCAGACTGTCGTTGTCGAAGTCGGTCTCGGGGCAGCCGTCTTCGTCACCGTAGCCGTCGGTGTCCTCGGGCTCGGCCGGGCACCGATCTGCGTCGTCGTTGATGTGATCGTGATCGCGGTCGTTGTCGGGGCAGCCGTCGTCGTCGCGATCACCGTCGCGGTCCTCGGCCTCCTGTGGGCACGAGTCGTAGCCGTCCTGGATGCCGTCGCCATCACTGTCGAGGTCCGGACAGCCGTCCGTGTCCTCTTCACCGTCGAGATCCTCCGCGTCGGCCGGGCAGTTGTCCGCCTCGTCGGGGATGTTGTCGTGATCGTTGTCGGCTTCCGGACAGCCGTCCGCGTCGTCGTACTCGTCGAGGTCCTCGGCCTCGCCCGGGCACGCATCGGCCTCGTCGAGGATGCCGTCGCCATCGGCGTCCGTGCGGACCGGGGCCCACGCGAAACCACCGAGCACGCGGAAGACCGGCACGCCGACGCCGGCAATGATGCCCGCACCACCGCCGAGATCGAAGGTCACGTCATCGACGCGGAAGCGACCACCGAGGCGACCCTCGAGCATGTTCTCGTCGACCGCGCCGCTGAACGACGTGGCACCGGCCACCTCGCCGAACACGCCCACGAGCGGCGTGATGTCGTAGCCCATCGCCATGCCGTAGGTGAACTGCGAGGTCGCCTGCGTCGAGAAGAGGACCTGGCCATCACGCCAGATGCCGCCGACGTTCGCCGCGATGTGGAAACCATCGCGCACGAACTCGCCGATCAGGTGACCACCGAAGGTCGGCGTCTGGTCGCCGATGAAGCGACGCGGCGCGATCGCGTGGCCGACGGGGAACGTCACGTAGGCCGCGAGGCCGAGGCGAAGACCGCTCGAGTCATCGAGCAGGTTCACCTTCACGTGCAGGCGCGGGTCGGCGAGGGCGAACGCGCCGCCACCCGGAACGTTCAGCATGGTCGAGGGCTGGAACGCGTCGCCCTCGGTCCCCACCAGCGGGAGCACGAGGCCGATCTGCACGCGGTGCGAGATGGCGATCGCCCCCCACACGTGCGCGGCGAACGTGTAGCGCACGAGCTCGTACCGCTGGCCCGAGATCACCTGGCAGTTCGTGCCATCCGGATCGCACTCGGCGGGATAGAGGGTGAAGGGGTTGTGGGCGTAGTCGAGCAGCACGCCCGCGGAGCCCTCGAGCTCGCCGTGCACGCGTGCACCATCGAGCTGGAAGTAGTTCCCAGGGCCTGGCGCTGGAGAGAACCGGAGCGTCGAGAAGTCCTGCTGTGGGACCTGCGCGCTCAGCTGCGCGGGCACCGCCATGGACCCGAGGAGCGCTGCCGCGAGCAGCATCGCACCCCAACTCACCCGCACCGCGCCCGCTGTGAACATCCACGGCCTCCGAAGCTCGAGCGACACCCGGCGGGTGGCGCGAGAGCCGAGTATCACTCAGCCCGCCGTCGCGTCGCAACGGAGGATTGCAGCAGGCCGCCGCGCCGTCGGTCGATCGTTCGAGCGCGGGAGCTCAGAACGAGAGCGCGAACTCGCAGTTGAAGCTCACGTCCGTCGCCGCGGGTTGGCCATCGGCGCCCACGCCAGGACGCCAAGCACCCACTTCACGAAGTGCTTCGATACACGCCTGACCGAACTCGGTCTCGGTCGCCGAGCGGACGCGGATCGGGCCGAGCTGGCCGTTCGCACGGATGCGCGCCCGCACCACCGCGCCGCCCTCGATGCTCAGCCCGCGCAGCCGCGTCGGGTATCGCCGCTCGAGCGCAGCACGGATGCGCGAGTCGTCCGGTGGAACCGGCATCTCGCGGAGGTCGCGCACGTTCACGACCTGCTCGACGGCGCCCTGCCCCGTCCCACCGACGACGCCCTCCTGACCACCCGCGCGACGACGGCCCGTCACCTGCCCCGTCGGTCCCCCGATCGGGCCTTCGGAGTCTTGCCCGTTGCCGACCGCGCTCGCCCAGCTCGTGCCGGGCCCTTCGGCCGTGAGCGTCTCGCCCGTGAAGTCCGCGATCTGCTCCTCGACCGGCGGAGGCGGCTCGGCCTCGGGCGGCGGCGGGGGCGTGTCCTCGCGAACTGGCGGCGGGGGCCGCTCGCGGACCACGGGCTCGGGCTCGGGCTCCACGACGGGCTCGGGCTCCGGCTCGGGCGGCGGCTCTTCCACGGGCTCGGGCTCGGGAGGCGGCAGCACCTCCTCCACGATCTCCACCTCGGCCATCGCCAGCCGATCGAGCATCGCTTCGATCGGCGGCAAGAGGCCGAGGCCGCCCCACGCGGCAGCGTGCAGGCCCAGGCTCATGCAGAGCACGCCGAGGAGAACGAGCAGGCTCTTGCGTTCGGCGTGCATTGCGCGGCGCTCTATTGTTCGCGCCCACCCCGGAGGACGGCAAGCCCTCCAGCGCAGTTCTTCACTGCAAATCTTGAGGGCGGACGTTGATCGCGAAGTGGTTCACGCCGTTGCGGCGCAGGAGATCGATGATGTGGACCACCTGGCCATGGCTGACGCTCGCGTCTGCAGCGATCGCGGCGCGCCGATCCGGCTCTGCGGTGTCCCGAGCGTATGCCTGCACGTCGGCGCGCAGCGCATCCTCGGTCCGAGGCTCGGCATCCAGGAAGAGCTCGCCCTGAGCGTTGATCGAGATCGCGAGCGTTCGCTGTTGCGGCGTCGGCGAGCCGTCCGCCGTCGGCAGGTCCATCGGGATCGAGCGCGACGCGATGTAGCTGGCCGTGACCATGAGGATGATGAGGAGGACGAGGACGACGTCGACCAACGGCGTGACGTTGATCGCCGTGATCATCTCGTCGTCGTCTTTCTGTGCTCCGCCGCCCATCGCTCACTCCGCCGGCGCGGCGTCGCGCTTCTTGGACTTCATGAACGCGAGGACCTCACGCCCCATGGCGTCGGCGCGCGTCGCGCGCGTCTTGATGATGCGCTGGAACGTGTTGAACGCGGCGACCGCAGGCAGCGCGACGAGGAGGCCGATGGCCGTCGCGACGAGCGCCTCGCCGATCTCGGCCATGAGGCCCGCGCTCACCTGACCCTGGCTCTGGTTGAGCTCCTGGAAGGCGCGGATGATGCCGATGACGGTGCCGAGGAGGCCGACGAACGGGGCGTTGTTGCCGACCGTACCGAGGAACGCGAGGTTGCGCTCCATCGACAGCTTCGAGAGCGTCTGCTGCTTGTTCATCCGCTCTTCGGCCGACGACGGGCCGTCGTCCACGGACTCGAGCCCCGCCAGGGCGACCTGCGCCTCGACGCTCCGCGACGCGCGCATCGCGCTCTTGGCGCCGTCGACGTCGTTGTCCTTGAGCTTGCCGAGCAGCGACCCGAGGAGCTTCGAGAACTCCTCGTTCGTCGCGAAGAAGTAGTAGGCGCGCTCGAGGATGATCGCGAGGGCGATCACCGAGATGCCGACGAGGAGCCACATGACCCACGTGGCGCCCAGCATGGCGAACGCGGTGAGCCTTTCCTGGATGTCCATCGAATCAAGCCTCGTGTGTGGCGAGCGCGGCTCGCGGGGGCGCGAACCGTACGCGGGGGTCCTTGTTCCTGCAAGGGAGATGCGTTTGCGTTCGACAGGCGAACGGCCGGGCGAGCCGCGGCATTTCGTTGCTCCGGCTCATGGCGCGACCCGGCGAGGACTGGGGCTCGTGGGCGGCCCCGGCAAGGTCACGCGCTCGGCATGCGGCGACGCACGCCGTGCCCGCGCGTCCAGCTCAGCTTGAGCCGCGGGAGCCGCTCCTCGTAGCCGCCCTCGTACGGGTCCTCGGCGAGCAGGAGCGCCGTGTCCAGATCGACGTAGTCGACCCCATCGAGCGCCGTCACGACGTGGAGCATCGCCGCCAGGCCGAGGCGCGTCTCGACCATCGCCCCGGCCATCACCTTCATGCCGGCCGACTTCGCGCGGAGCCCGATCTCGAACGAGGCCATCGGCCCACCGTTCTTCACGAGCTTGAGGTTCACCCCGGTCGCGGCCTCGGCGTCGTAGATCCGCTCGAGATCGTCGAGGTCCTTGCACGACTCGTCGGCGACCACCGGCACGCCGCCGTGTCGCACCACCTCGGCCATGCCCTCGAGGTCGTCGGCACGACACGGCTGCTCGTAGACCTCCACGTTGCCACCGAGCGCGCGCACCGCGTCGAGGAGCCGAAGCGCCTCGGTGGCCGAGAGCGCGGCGTTCGCGTCGAGCCGGAGCAGCGCATCGGGCGCCGCGGCCACGATCGCGCGCAAGGCCGCGACGTCGTCCTCGAGCGCGCGGCCCACCTTGATCTTCAGCGCCCGGAAGCCCTTGGCCATCCAGCCGCGCGCGAGCTCGCCCATGTGCGCGGGCTCGGCGATGGGCAGCGTGATGTCGGTCTCGTGCTCCATCTTGCGGCCACCAGGACCGGTCGCGACGAGCGACGCCATCGAGCGCCCGAGCAGGCGGCCCGCCACGTCGATCCACGCAGTCTCGAGGCCCGCGCGAGCCACGGGGCCCATCGCTTGCGTTGCCCAGCTCGCTTGCCGAGAGGCATGCGCCCAGAAGGCGGGCACGTCGGGGAACGTGAGGTCGACGAAGCACTCGGAGAGCGCGCGCACGTGGGCTTCGATCTCGGCGGGCGTCTCGTGTGTGACCGGCGGCAGCGTCGCGCACTCGCCCAGGCCCAGCACCCGTCGCCCGTCGTGCTCGACGGTGATCGACACCTCGACCGCGTCGGTCGCGTCGAGCCTTCCGGTCGCGATGACGAAGGGCTCGACGAGGGGCACGCGCAGCGGACGAGCCTCGATGGCGAGGATGCGGACGTCGCTCAAAGCCGGATCTTCTTCAACCGCTGGCTCACGTCGCGCGACAGGGCGAGCTCCTGATCACGCGGCAGCGTCGTGGTCGCGGCGAAGAGCGCGAAGGCCGAGAGCTCGTGCAGCGCCTGGAGCAGGCCCTCCATCGGGTTCTCCACCTGGATGCCCATCATCGCGTTCACGACGATCTCCGAGTCCAGCGCGCCGTCTTCGTCCACGCGCTCACCGAAGATCGGGCCGTAGCCGCTGCC
>JBILLJ010000112.1:0-30260 GCA_044376125.1 Sandaracinaceae bacterium | reverse complement strand
TCGTTCGGCTTCCACTCCGCAGCCCCCTTGATCGCAACACTCTTCCTCTGCTGCTCCGGGTTCAAGCTCTCGCCACGTCATGCGTGAATGGCTCTCTCAGACCCACCAAACCTGCTGGAGACCCAGGAAACTCAGCGCGCGGGCTCGGCGAGGAGCAGGGCGCGCTCCGCGTCCGTCAGCGCACGATCGAAGACGCGGAAGTCGTCGATGCGGCCGTGATAGCCGAGCCCGAGGTAGAAGGCCTGCGCGGTGGTCGGCAGCGCACCGCTCGCGCTGACACGAGCGATGGAGACGCCGTCCATCCAGAGCTCCACGCGGACCGCACCGAAGGCGGGCTGCTCGAACGTGGCGACCACGAAGTGCCAGCCGTCGGGGATCATCTCGGGCGAGACCGCCGACACGCTCGTGCCACCCAACGCCACCGCGAGGCGGCCCGACTCCGTCGTGATCTGCGCGCCGCGCTCGAAGCCCGCGACGAGGCCGCTGTTGCCGAGGTTGTTGCCGTCGATCCAGCCCGCGATCGTGATCGTCGAGAGCGCGGGGAAGCCAGGCACCTCGAGGTAGCCGAACTGGTCGTCACCGGCGCCGATGATCGAGAGCGCGCTCACCGGGTGTCCCGCACGATCCGACACCGAGGTCACGCCATCGACGTCGTGCACGTTGGCGTCGTGATCACCGATCGTGTCCGGCACGATCATGCCGAGGTCGGCCTCGAGCCCGAGCTCCCAGTGCGCGACGGCCATCGGCAGCGTCGATCCGGTCGGGTCCGTGGGGTCGGTGGGATCCGTCGGTCCCTCCGGGTCCACGCTCGGATCGCCGAGCGGATAGGGGTCCTGCGAGTCGATGAGGCCGTCGTCGTCGGTGTCGGCATCGTACGCGTCGGTGCCGCGGAGCAGCTCGGCGCGGTTCGAGAGACGATCACCGTCGTCGTCCTGCCAGTAGAGCAGCGTCACGCGCTCGCCGTGGCCGAGGGACAGGTGCGCGAAGTCCGTCTCGGGGTCGTTCGAGGCGAGGAGCCAGTAGGAGCTGCGCTCCGGGTGGACCTCGTCGAAGTGGTTGGCGACCGAGCGCACGGCCACGGGCACGCTCACGCCGCGGCCGTCCGCGCCGACCTGGATGGTCGTGCCGATCGGCAGGCCCGCCATCGCGAGGGCCTCGTCGAGGAAGATGCCGGCCGAGCTGCCGTCGGCGTTGCGGCGCACGTTCGTCGCGATCGCGTGTCGCTCCACGACGCCGTTGCCGTAGTCGATCACCACGAGGCCCGTCTGGCGCACGATGGGCTCGGCGAGCGCCGCGTAGTCCGCGACGGGCTCGCCGCTCTGCGAGACGCGCTCGAGGCGGTAGCGCGCCGCGCGGAACGAGAGCGACTCGGGGTGATCCAGGAGCGCGAGCACCGTGTCGGCGTCGAGCGCGTCGTTCTGGAAGAGCACGTCGATCGAGTCCCCCGCCGCGACGATGGAGCCGAGCGACGTCGCCGGCGTCAGCTCGCCGACGAGCTCCATCTGCCCGGTCTCGGCGTTGAAGGCGCGCGCCATCACGACGAGGTCGCTGATGCGGAAGCTGATCGCGTCGGAGGCGTTTCGCACCGTCAGGCGCACCGCGACGCCACCGCTCGAGTAGCTGACGCCGCGCGTTCGCTCGGCCGTCCGGGCGCGCTCACGCTCCTCTTCGGCCCGCTGCACGGAGCCACGCGTGCTCGAGTGCGTGCTCGTGTTCGTGTAGGTCTGGCTCGCCTCGAAGCTCGCGGTGACGCTCGCCTCGAAGCCGCCCGAGTAGCCGACCGAGGCCTCGACGCTCTCGGTGTAGGAGAGAGATTCTTCGTTGGTCGTCTCGTCGGTCGTCGACATCGAGGTCTCGCGGCCCTCGAGCGACAGCGCTCGCTCCGACAGGATCTCCGTGCCGGACTCGTCGTACACCGCATCGAGCCAGATCGCGGGCGGCTCGTCGCCGAGCAGGAGGTCGAGCTGCGGGAGGTCGGCGACGGCAGGGTGCGATCCGCCCATCACGATCTCGTCGTAGTCGGCGATGCCGTCGGCGTCGGTGTCGTCGAGCAGCGGCGAGCTGCCGCGGCCGACCTCCTCGCCGTCGAACAGCTGCGGGCGCGGGGTCTCGGTGCCGGCGACGCCGCGCGCGTCACCGTCGGAGTCGACGCTGTTGGGGATCGACGCGTAGAGGTTGATCTCGTCGCCGTCGGCGAGGCCGTCGCCGTCGGTGTCGATCACGCTCGGGTCGGACTGGACGCGTCGCTCGAGACCGTCGTCGAGGCCATCGCCATCGGTGTCGGCGACACGCGGGTCGCTCACGACGCGTCGCGTCTCGAGGTGCGCGGTCGCGCCCATCGTGCCCGGACGCGCGTAGCCGTTGCCGTCGACCAGGATGTCCCAGCCCTCCGTCTCGACTTCGTTGCGCAGACCATCGCCATCGAGGTCGTCCGGCGTGGCCGAAGGATCGCTCGGCGACACGGCGCCCTGACAGGCAGCGAGGTGCGGGGCAGCGAGCGCGAGGAGGGAGGCGAGGTAGAGGCTCTTCTTCATGGCGGTCTCCTGAGGAGCCCCGTCGTCGGGGCGTGCAGGGACCCTTTGCGGCCTCCGTGCCAGACGATTTCTTTGCATTTTCTGCGACATCATCGCCACAGCGACGACGAAACCACGTCGCCGTGACGATGTTCGTCGCCGCGCCGCGGTGTAGGCTCGGGCTTCATGAAGCACTTCGCGAACCCGGTGGCGCTCGATCACGAGAAGGCCTGGACGCGCCTGCGTGCGCTGCTCGAGCGCCTCGTCACGGCGCTCGATCGAGACACGTTCATCGACGACGTCGTCGACGAGCTCGTCGATCTGCTCGGGGCCGATCGCGGGCTCGTGGTGCTGGGTGATCCCGAGCTCGGCGGGGCGGTCGTCGTCAACGCGCGGGGGCGCGGAAGAGCGCTCGCGCCGCGTGAGCGTGAAGAGGTGAGCAAGACCGTGATCGCCGAGGCGCGCGCGTCGGGTCGCTGTGTGGTGTGGGAGCCCAGTCGCCCGGCGATCGAGAGCATGAGCGACCTCGGGATCGTGTCCGCGATGGCCGTGCCGCTGCGGCGCGCGGCGTGGTGGGGCGGCACCGCCGGCGGCGTGCTCTACGTCGACTTCCGCGATCCGCGCAAAGAGCCCGGCGCGCTCCACCGTGAGCTCTTCGAGTCGGCGGCGGTGATCGTGTCGGCCGTGCTCGAGCAGCGCGAGCGTCTCGCCGCCGCTCGCGAGGACCTGCGGGCCGCGCGCGCCGAGACGCACCACGACGGCCCCGACCTCGACGAGCTCTTGCGCGCACCGAGCATGGCGGCGCTGCGCGACGAGATCCGCGCAGCGCTCGGGGGCGACTCCTCGATCCTCATCCTCGGAGAGTCGGGCACCGGAAAGACGGCGCTCGCGCAGGCCATCGCGGAGGCGAGCGGCAGGAGCCCGGTCGTGCGCGCGACCCTGGGCTCCTCGGACGATCTCAACACGATCACCTCGGAGCTCTTCGGTCACGAGCGCGGCTCGTTCTCCGGCGCCGTCACCAAGCGCATCGGCCTCGTCGAGATGGCGAGCGGCGGCACATTGATCCTCGACGAGCTCCTGAACCTCCCCGCGCACGCGCAGCAGCTCCTGCTCGACTTCACCCAGTTCGGCACCTATCGCCCGCTGGGCTGGGACAAGCCGACGCCCAAGCGCGCGCGTGTTCGCATCATCGCCGCGACCAACGGTGATCTCGAGGACGCGATCCAGCGCGGCCGCTTCCGACAGGATCTCTACTTCCGGCTCGCAGGCACCGTGCTCGTGCTGCCGAGCCTGCGAGACCGACGCGACGACGTGCCCGCCCTCGCCGAGACGACCCTCGCGCGGATCGATCGTTCGCGGCGCTGGAAGCTCTCGGTGCCTGCCCGGCGCTGGCTCCTCTCGGGTGAGGTCGCGCTCCGCGGCAACGTGCGCGAGCTCGAGGCCCTCGTCCGGCGCGCGCGCGAGCGAGCGCTCGCGGAGGACCCTCGAGCCGACGTGCTGCGGCCCGAGCACTTCGGCCGCGCGAACGAGACGATCGCGCGCAGCGAGGCCGCCTCCGACGAACGCCCCGCAGGCGCACGGCGCCCCGAGAGCGCCGAGCCCGTCGACGCGCTCGGAGAGAGCTGGAAGCAGCTCGTGCAGCAGCGCGCTTCGCTCGACGAGATGGAGCGCACGCTCATCCGCGGTGCGCTCGAGAAGCACCGCGACGTCGTCGCGTACGCGGCCCGCGAGCTCGGCGTGCAGCGCACGAGCCTCCTCTCTCGCATGGACACGCTGGGCATGGGTCGCGTGCCCAGGATCGTCCGCAAGCCCAGGAGTTGAGGGCTCACGCGCCGATCGCGGCGAGCTGCCGCTCGACGTCGGAGGCCGAGGGCCGCGCGTCGGGATCCTTGGCGAGCATCGCGGCCACGAGCGTCTCGAGCACGGGCGGGACCGGCACGGGCGCGAGCGCCGCGAGCGACGGCGGAGGCTCGCGAAGGTGTCCGCGGATGACGCCGATCGCGGAGCCCAGGAAGGGGGGCCTGCCCGTGACCAGCTCGAAGAGGACGCACCCGAGCGAGTACACGTCGGCAGGCGGACCGGCCTTGGTGTGTGTCTGCTCGGGCGCGACGTACGTGGGCGTGCCGAGCATCGCGCCGGGGCCGGTGATGGAACGCTCACCGCCCACACGCGCGAGCCCGAAGTCGAGCAGCTTCACGCCTCCGTCTCGCGTGAGGAAGACGTTGGTGGGCTTGACGTCACGGTGCACGACCCCTTCGACGTGCGCGTGCGCCAGCGTCGAGGCGCACGCGCGCGCGATGGCGCAGGCCCGCGCCACCGAGAGCGTGCGCATCGCGGCGAGCTCGGCCGCGAGCGAGCGGCCCTCGAGCAGCTCGGTCACGAGGTAGGCGCGGTCCCCGGGCAGCGAGCCCGTGTCGAGGACGCGCACCGCGCCTTCGTGCGAGACGCGGCGATGTGCGACGGCCTCCGGCGCGAAGCGTGCGCGCGCCTGCTCGGAGAGCGCGAGCTCGGGCACGAGCACCTTGAGCGCGACGAGCGCGCCGTCGTCGTCGCGGCGCGCCCGGAACACCTGGCCCTGGGATCCCCGGAGCGGGGCCTCGACGACGTAGCGCCCGACGCGATCACCGACCTTCACGCGGCCAGGCTCCTCGCGCAGGCGCGTCCCGGTCAAGACCGACGTGCGCTCGGTCCCTGCGCGGTCGAGCCTCGCGCTACCATCGCGACGTGCTCGACGAGTGGCTCTCCTATGGTCTGCGCCTCTTCCACCTGATCGCCGGCATCATGTGGATCGGCACGTCCTTCTACTTCGTGTGGCTCGACTTCAGCTTCGAGCCGCTCTCGCCGGAGCGCGCCAAGGACAACCCCGCGGTCGACGGCGAGACCTACATGGTCCACGGCGGCTTCTTCTACCGGGTCGAGAAGCAGAAGCCGACGAAGCTCCCGCCGAACCTCCACTGGTTCAAATACGAGGCGCTCCTCACGTACGTGAGCGGCTTCCTGCTCCTGCTCCTCGTGTACTGGACCGGCGGTGGCATGGCCCTCATGGGCCCGACGCGGATCCCGCTCTCGCACCCGCACGTCGCGTACACGATCTCGCTCGGCTCGCTGATCGTCGCGTGGGTCGTCTACGACCTCCTCTGGAAGCTCGTGGGCAAGAAGCAGCCGACGCTCGCGCTCGTCGTCTCGGTGCTCGGCCTCGTGGGCGCGATCTACGGCTACTGCTCGGTCTTCCCCGGGCGCGCCGCGTTCATCCACACCGGCGCGATGATCGGCACGATCATGATCTGCAACGTGTGGATGCGGATCCTCCCGGCGCAGCGACGGATGATCGCGAAGCGCCTCGCGGGAGAGGAGCCCGACTGGGCCGAGGGCGCCGCCGCCAAGCAGCGCTCGCTCCACAACAGCTACGTGACGATCCCCGTGCTGTTCACGATGATCTCGAACCACTTCAGCTTCGCGTTCGATCACCCGCTGAACTGGGTGATCCTCTGCGGGCTCGCGGTCATCGGCGCTTCGGTGCGCCACCTGATGATCACGATCGAGCGCAAACAGACCGCGTGGTGGGCCTTCGCGCCCGCGACCGTGGCGTTCGCGATGGTGGTCTTCGTCACGTGGCCCGCGCAGCGCCCCGAGGTGAGCGGGCCGCCGGTGACCTTCGCGGAGGCCAACGACATCATCGTGCGCCGCTGCTGGCAGTGCCACAGCTCGAGCCCCACCGACGACGTGTTCCACAGCCCGCCCAACGGCGTGGTCTTCGAGACGCCCGCGGCGATCGTCGCGTACGCACCGCGCATCCGCCTGCGCGCGTGCGAGGCCCGCACGATGCCGCTCGCGAACAAGACCCACATGACCGACGAGGAGCGCGAGACCCTCCAGCGCTGGATCGATCAGGGCGCGCACCTCTGACGACCATCTCGGCACGGTAGCCCACCAGGCGCGTCGATGCCGGGCCCGCTGGCATGCGATGCTCCGCCGGCCATGACCGCTTCCACCGCTTCGCGCTTCGCGCTCCGCTCCGACCGCGTCCTCGTGGACCGCGCGCTCCGTCCCGCGGTCGTCGTCGTGGAGGGCGGCCGCATCGCCGACGTGCTCGCGCCCGGCGCCATCGACGCGTCCTCACCGCTGCCCGTGACCGACGTCGAGGGCGTGCTCCTGCCCGGCCTCGTCGACTCGCACGTGCACATGAACGAGCCCGGCCGCACCGAGTGGGAGGGCTTCGAGACCGCGACCGCGGCGGCCGCGTCGGGCGGCGTCACGACGCTCGTCGACATGCCGCTCAACTGCATCCCCGTCACGACCTCGCTCGCCGCACTCGAAGAGAAGCTCGCGGCGGTGAAGGACCTCCTCGCGGTGGACGTGGGCTTCTGGGGCGGTGTCGTGCCCGGCAACGCCGGCTCCGGCGAGCTCGCGAAGATGGCCGCGCGCGGGATGCTCGGGGCCAAGTGCTTTCTCTGCCACTCGGGCATCGACGACTTCCCCGCCTCGCGCGAGGAGGATCTGCGCGCCGCGATGCCGATCCTCCGCGACGCGGGCATCCCGCTCCTCGTGCACGCCGAGCTCGAGCTGGCGACGACGCGCGCGGGCGCCAGGGTGCCCTCGTGCGACTCGGGCGATCCCGCCGAGTACGCCAGCTACCTCGCGTCGCGCCCGAACGCCTTCGAGGACGAGGCCATCGAGATGGTGATCCGCCTCTGCCGCGAGACGCGCTGTCGCGTGCACGTCGTGCACCTCAGCTCGGGCACCGCGCTGCCCATGATCCGCGCGGCCAAGGACGAGGGCCTGCCCTTCACCGTGGAGACCTGCCCGCACTATCTCTGTCTCACGGCGGAGGAGGTCCCCCGAGGCGCGACCCAGTACAAGTGCGCGCCGCCCATCCGCGAGGCCGCGAACCGGGAGCTCCTCTGGCAGGGTGTGCGCGAGGGCGTGATCGATCTCGTCACGTCCGATCACTCGCCGTGCACACCGCACCTCAAGAAGCCGCTCACGCCCGACGGACAGGGCGGCGACTTCTGCGGCGCGTGGGGCGGCATCGCCTCGCTGTCGCTCGGGCTCTCGTCGGTGTGGACGGAGGCGAGCCGGCGCGAGCTCGCGCTCGTCGACGTGGTGAGGCGCATGAGCGAGGAGCCGGCGCGCCTCGCGGGCCTGAGCAGCAAGAAGGGCCGGATCGCCAAGGGCCTCGACGCCGATCTCTGCGTCTTCGATCCGGAGGCCGCCTTCCCCGTGGCGGAGCGCGATCTGCTCTTCCGCCACAAGGTCTCTCCCTACCTCGGGCGCGCCCTCCGTGGGCGCGTCACCGGCACGTGGCTCCGCGGTGAGCGCGTGTTCTCGGGCGGCGCGCCCATCGCAGCGCGCGGCCGGTCCGTGCTCTCGCACGACTGACTCTCTCGACTGACTCTCTCGACTGACTCTCTCGACTGACTCTCTCGACTGGCCCTCTCGACAGGACGCCACGACTCAGGTGCTCCGCCACGCACGAGCGAGCACGGAACCCTTCGCACACGACAGACCTTCTCGAGGAACCAAGACATGAGCAAAGACCTGGGTGGCGCCGCGTTCGTCGGCCTGATCGATCTCGCTGCGGAGGACATGGGCGGAAAGGCCCTCGCCACGAGCGACGACTTCTTCGCGGGCATGGAGAACATGCTCAAGCCCGGCCGCGGCGTCTTCCTGCCCGACGAGTACACCGATCGTGGCAAGTGGATGGACGGCTGGGAGAGCCGCCGCAAGCGGGGTGCCGGACACGACTGGTGCATCGTGCGCCTCGGTGTCCGCGGCGTGATCAAGGCCGTCGACATCGACACGAACCACTTCCTCGGCAACCACCCGCCGTATGCCTCGCTCGAGGCCACGCGCGCGCCGTTCGACGCCGACGTGGCGAGCCTCGAGGCCGCGAGCTGGACCGAGATCCTGCCGCAGTCGCCGCTGCGCCCGGGCTCGCAGAACCTCTTCGCGATCTCGGCGGGCGAGGCCTACACGCACCTGCGCCTCCGCATCTATCCGGACGGCGGCGTCGCACGCTTGAAGGTGTGGGGCTCGGCCGACCCCGACTGGGATCGCACCGAGATCGACGACGAGACCAAGCCTCGCCTCCGCGCGGGCGAGGTCGACCTCGCCTCGGTGCGCAACGGTGCGCTCGCGCTCGCGTGCAGCGACTCGTTCTTCGGTCCCATGAACAACCTCATCGCGCCCGGTCGCGCGGTGAACATGGGCGGCGGCTGGGAGACGCGTCGAAAGCGCCTGCCCGGTCACGACTGGATCCTGGTTCGCCTCGGCGCGCCCGGCGCGCTCGGCCTCGTGGAGATCGACACGAACCACTTCAAGGGGAACTACCCCGACCGCTTCGCGCTCCGAGGCATCCACGCGCCCAGCGCGAAGATCACGGATCTCGTGCCCGTCGGCAGCTACGGCGGCGGAGAGGCGGCGTGGACCACGGTGATCGACGAGACGAAGCTCTCGGCCTCGACGCGCCACTTCTTCCGCGACGAGCTCGCCGCCAAGGGTCCCTTCACGCACCTGCGCCTCGACGTCTTCCCCGATGGTGGCGTGAGCCGCCTGCGCGCCTGGGGCACGCGCGGATGAGCGCGCCTCTCGATCCGAGCGACGTGCTCGACCGCGCGAGCGAGGCCGAGGCGCGCGCGATGCTCACGCGCTGCTGTGGCTCCTCGCGCTGGGTGGACGGAATGCTCGCGCGGCGGCCCTTCGGCTCGCGCGACGCGCTCTTGCGCGCGGCCGACGAGGTGTGGGCAGGCGCCTCACGCGAGGACGTGCTCGAGGCGCTCACGCACCACCCGCGCATCGGCGCCAACATGGACGAGCTCCGCAAGAAGTTCGCGAGCACGGCCACCTGGTCGGCCGGAGAGCAGTCCGGCGCGGCCGCCGCGAGCGAAGAGACGCTCTCGGCGCTCCGGGACGGCAACGTCCGGTACGAGGCGCGCTTCGGGCACATCTTCGTCGTCTGCGCGACGGGCAAGACCGCCGCCGAGATGCTCGCGCTCCTCGAGGCGCGCATGCCCAACGACGCCGACACCGAGATCCGCGTCGCTCAGGGCGAACAAGGCAAGATCACCAAGCTCCGACTGGAGAAGCTCTCCGCATGACCGCACGCAGCCCCATCACCACCCACGTCCTCGACGTCGCGCTCGGCAAGCCCGCGCGCGCCGTGCCCGTACGCCTCGAGCGCCTGGAGGGCGGCGCGTTCAGCCACCTCGCGCACGGCGAGACCGACGCGGACGGCCGCTGCTCGCACCTGCTCGCGGCGGGCTCGCTGACGTCCGGCACCTACCGGATCCGGTTCGACCTCGACCCCTACTTCGCGATCGACGGACGCCGCTCGTTCTATCCGCACGTCGAGATCGTGTTCGTCGTCGACAGGACGGACGAGCACTACCACGTGCCGCTCCTGCTCAGCCCCTACGGCTACTCCACCTACCGCGGGAGCTGATCTTCCTCGCCCCAGCCCCGCTTTGGGCGCCTCGCGCTGCGCTCGGCGGGACCTCGATTCTCTCGCGGTCCCTTTCCCGACGCATCGTCTGCGGACGGGTCTGCCGTGGCGTCAGGCCGCGAGTGGGCGGCCGGGTGGGCGGCCCGTCGGACGTTGCGAGTCGAGCCGCGGCACACCGGAGACGACGACGCGGTCGCGGCCCTCGCGCTTGGCGGCGTAGAGCGCGGCATCTGCCAGGGCGAAGAGCTCGTCTCCGGTGCGAGGCCCGTTCGCGACCCCCGGGACCGACATGCCGGCCACACCGAAGCTCGCGGTGATGGAGAACGACTGCGCGCCGGCCCAGTGCTCCGAGGTCCGGATGGCGACGCGGAAGCGCTCCGCCACCTCGGACGCGCCGCCGAGGTCGGTGTGCGGCATGACGACGACGATCTCCTCGCCGCCGAATCGCGCCGCGAGATCCGTCTTGCGGAGGCCTCCCTCGATCACGCGCGCGACGGCGCGCAGGACCTCGTCGCCGATCGTGTGGCCGTAGGTGTCGTTGACGCGCTTGAAGTGATCGACGTCGAGCACGGCGATCGAGAGCGGTGATCCGTAGCGGAGCGCGCGCGCGACCTCGATGGCCATGGACTCGTCGAGCGCGCGGCGGTTGAGGAGGCCGGTCAGCGCGTCGGTGCGCGAGAGCGCGAGCAGGCGCTCGTTGGCGACGGCGAGCTCTTCCTGGACCTGCTTGAGGCGCAGATGGAGACGGACGCGCGCGATGAGCTCGCGCGGATGGAACGGGCGCACGACGTAGTCGGAGGCACCCGCCTCGAGGAGATCTGCCTTGTGGCCCTCGTCCGCGTCGGAGGTGAGCACGATCACGGGCACGCGCAGAAGACGCGGGTGCGCCTTGCGCAGCTCGAGGAAGGTGCGGCCGCCGGCGCCTGGCATGTTGAGGTCGCAGATGACGAGATCGGGCTTGTCCGAGAGCAGGCTGCGGAAGCCGGAGAAGCCGTCGCCCGCCGCGAGGTAGGTGTCGAACATCCCGCCACGGTGCAGCGCCTCGCGGGTGAGCTCGCGCAGGGTCGCGCTGTCGTCGACGATGAGGACGGTCGCCACGACGGAGTCGATCGGTCGGCCGGCCGACGATCTTGAGCACCGCGGCCTCGCCCGTGGGGCAGGCCGGTGCTCCGCGGCCTTCGGGCCTGCCTTATCCTCGCGCGATGACGATCCCCACACGCACCCTCGGACCGAGCGATCTCCACGTGTCCGTCCTCGGTCTGGGCGGGATGCCGATGTCGATCTCGGGCCGCCCCGACGAGGCCCAGTCGCTCGCCGTCATCCACCGCGCGCTCGACCTCGGCGTGACGCTGCTCGACACCGCGGACGTCTACTGTCTCGACGACGACGACCTCGGCCACAACGAGCGGCTGATCACCAAGGCCATCGCCACCTGGAGCGGCGATCGCTCCCGTGTCCTCGTCGCGACCAAGGGCGGGCTGCGTCGGCCCAACGGCGCATGGACCGTCGATGCGCACCCGACGCAGCTGCGGCGCGCGTGCGAGCGGAGCCTCCGTGCCCTGCAGGTGCCGCGCATCGGCCTCTACCAGCTCCACGCCGTGGACGATCGCGTCCCGATCGAGGACAGCGTCGGAGAGCTCGCGCGCCTGCGCGACGAAGGGAAGATCGCGCACATCGGCCTCTCGAACGTCGACGCGAAGGAGATCGACCGCGCGCTCGCCGTCGCGCCCATCGTGAGCGTGCAGAACCGCTTCCACGTGCGAGACCGACGAGCCGCGATCGACAACGGCGCCCTCGCGCGCTGCGAGCAGCTCGGGCTCGCGTTCCTGCCCTACAGCCCCGTGGGTGGCAGCCGCGGCAAGGCCCGCCTCGCACAAGACGTGGGCCTTCAGCGGATCGCAGCCAAGCACGGCGCGAGCCCGCACGAGATCGCGCTCGCCTGGCTCCTCGGCCTCTCGTCCGCGCTCTTCCCGATCCCCGGGGCGAGCAAGGTGAAGAGCATCGAGTCGAGCGTGCGCGCCCTGACCATCACGCTCGACGACGACGACCGCCGCGCCCTCGCCTGACGCACGTCGCGGCCAGCCTCGCTCGACGCGCCCCGGAACTTCGAGTGTGATGCGCGACGTCGTCACCGGGCACACCCTCACCTCGCGACGGGGCTCGAGGTGATGCTCGGTCTCGTCGTCTTCGAGCTGATGGGCTCACCGCCACCACGATCGCGATCTCCCGGCCGCGAACTTCGCGACATCGTGCCCGCTCCTCGATCACCTCTTCGGCACCCATGACGCGGCGCGTGCAGGCCGCCTCGGGAGCCCGACGCCGATGCCCGCGGGGTTCTGGTCGCTCTTGCTCCACCCGTTCCGCCGAGAGGACGCGCTCACGCGCGAGCCCGTCGGCACGACGACGCCCACCGCCGTCACGCGGTGATCGCTGCGCGGCGCGGCGAAGCGAGGCATCCTCGCGGGCCATGCCGACCTTCCGCCGCGCGAGCCTCGAGGACGTCCCCGCTCTGCACGCCCTCGTCGAGAACGCGTATCGCGGCGAGGCGAGCCGCGCGGGCTGGACCACCGAGGCCGACTTCCTCGACGGACAGCGCACCGATCCCGAAGAGCTCAGCGCTCTCGTGAACGGCTCGGACACGCGCATCCTGCTCGCGCACGAAGCAGGCGAGCTCGTTGGCTGCGTGCTCGTCCGCGACGAAGACTCGACCGCGTACCTCGGCATGCTGTCGGTGCGCCCGCACCTGCAGTCCGCGGGCATCGGTCGCGCGCTCCTCGACGAAGCCGAGCGCGTGGCCCGCACGGAGCTCGACAAGCGCACGATGCGCATGCGCGTGATCTCGCTCCGCGACTCGCTGCTCGCCTGGTACGAGCGCCGCGGCTACGTGCGCACGGGGCAGACCGAGCCCTTCCCCTATGGCGAGCCCCGCGCCGGCCAGCCGCGTCGCGACGATCTGATCTTCGTGGTCCTCGAGAAGCCACTCGCGCAGCTCGACGGTCGCTGAGCCAGACGCCCCCGAGCGCACTCCAGGTCTCGAGCTCTCCGCCCCACCTGCCGGGTGCTCGAGCACGTGCGTCACGAGCGGCACGGCCGCGGCCACGGCGTCGTGTCTCTGCGGCCGTGCGTGTGCGCGGCAGCGCGCGACACCTGTGGCACCGCGCCTCGCCATGCGCAGCGCAGCGGCCCATGGGCTGGCCGAGCGCGCCCTCCGCGAGGTGGCACGTGCCCTGCGACGTGGGCCCGGAGGTCGACACCGCACGACGGAACGACCGGCCTCGATCTCACCGAGCCCACTCGACTCGTCGCACTCAAGGAGCCCCATGTCTCACCAACTCACCCGCAACGCCGCTGGCTCGAATCGACCGTGGGTCGTCGTGGCGCTCGCAGCTTCGCTCGCGATCCTCGGACTGCTCGGCACCGCGAGCACGGCGGAGGCCCAGCAGCGCTACTGGGCGCCTCGCCTGCGCTTCGGCGTGAGCGGCGTCGGGGGAGGCTTCGTCGGCGACGCGGCGGGCGGGCTCGGCGGCCTCTCCCCGCGCATCGGCGTGCAGCTCAGCGAGCACGCGGCGATCCTGATCCAGGGCCAGTACCTGGTCGGCCACTACGTGGATGGAACGGGCGAGATGGCGGGCGTGGCGCTCCACACTGCGATGTTCGAGCTCACCGCCGCGAGCATCTTCCAGGTCGGCGTCGGGCCGTCCCTCGACTTCTGGTGGGGCTGCAACGCCGATCGGGCCCAGGTGGTCTGTGGCAACTCGGGCCCCTACCCGGGCGCCGACATGCGCCTCGCGATCGTCGTGGGCGGCCGATACGACCGCACGCGCTCCCGTACGGGATTCGGCATCTCCGTGGATCTGCACCCCACCCTGCTCGACAACGGTCACTGGGCGATGATCGGCCTCCTCGGCTTCGGCTGACCCGCTCGCTCCGCGGCGGATCGCACGCTCGCGCCTCGTCCACGCTCGCCGCGAGATCTGCGCGTCGCGACGACGATCATGCCGTCAGCCTCGAACGGCGCGCCCCGACACGGAGACAGCGAGGAACGTGGGGCCAGAAACGACGAAAGCCCTGCTTTTGGCAGGGCTTTCGAAGCGGGGTGGACGGGACTCGAACCCGCGGCCTCCGGCGTGACAGGCCGGCGTTATAACCGACTTAACTACCACCCCATGGTGGCAAGCGAACCGTGTAAGCAGCTCTTCGAAACGCGAAGAGGCGCGCTTGATATCACGGAGGTCGAACGTGTCAACCATGTTTTGCGCGATTGTGCGAACATGGGCGGCATGAGAACCGCGAGCGTGATCGGGGCCTTGGCGCTCCTCGGCATCCAGGCATCGACCGCGGGCTGCGGCGGCGGCGACGGTACGGGCGACGCGGGCACACCACCGCCGGGCACGGACGCGTTCCTGGTCGCGCCGGGCACGGACGCGTACGTGGCGCCGGCCGCGGACGCGAACCTCGATGCGTTCTTCGTCTCCGTCGATCCGACGAGCGGGCCGCCGGCAGGCAACCCCGAGGGCACCTGCGCGATCCCCGAAGAGGCTCGCCCCGCGGACGTGAGCGCGCCGCGCACGGTCGTGGGCACGGGCACGCCCGAGAGCTGCACGAGCGACGCGTTCGTCGACGCGGTCGCGCTCGGTGGCGTCATCACGTTCGACTGCGGCCCGGACCCGGTGACGATCGTGCTCAGCCGCACCGCGCGGATCTTCAACGACACGGGCCCCGACATCGTCATCGACGGCGGCGGGCTCGTCACGCTCAGCGGAAACCACGAGCGGCGCATCCTCTACATGAACACCTGCGACGAGTCGCTCCGCTGGACGACCTCGCACTGCAACGACCAGGACCACCCGCGCCTCACCATCCAGAACCTCACGTTCATCGACGCGGACTCGCGCGGCGAGACCGAGTACGACGGCGGCGGGGCGATCTGGGCACGCGGTGGTCAGCTGCGCGTGATCAACAGCCGCTTCTTCAACAACCGCTGCGCGGACGTCGGCCCCGACGTCGGCGGCGCCGGCATCCGCGTGTTCGATCAGTTCGAGGACCGGCCGGTCTACGTCGTGAACTCCACGTTCGGCGGCGCCGAGGGCTACGGCAACACCTGCAGCAACGGCGGTGGCATCAGCAGCATCGGCGTGTCGTGGACCATCCTCAACAGCCTCTTCACGCACAACCACGCGATCGGCATGGGCGGCAACCCGAGCATGCCCGGCACGCCGGGCGGCGGCAGCGGCGGCGCGATCTACAACGACGGCAACGAGATGGTGCTCTCGCTCTGCGGCACGCGCCTCGAGGACAACGACGTCGTGCAGCACGGCAGCGGCATCTTCTTCGTCACGAACAACCACACCGGCAGCATCCGGCTGGATCGCTCGGCGCTGCGCCGCAACCGCGGCGGAAGTTGGTACGCCGTGCGTCCGCAGATCTCGTGTCACGACGACACGCCGATCGAGGTGATCGACTCGGTGTTCGAGGACTGATCGCGGCGACGTGGCCGCCAAGAAGAAGAGCGCGGCGCCTCGGCCGAGCACGGCCGAACGCCCGAGCCCCGAGCGTGTGGAGGAGGTTGCGCCCGCACCCGCGTCGCCAGGCGCCCTCGAGCCCGGGCTCCGCACGCGCCTCGCGTGGTGGGCCGCGACGTGCGCGCTCGTGCTGGTGACGCTCGGATCGACCGTGCGAGGCGAGTGGCTGTGGGACGACGAGGTGCTCGTCTCGTCTCCTCGCCTCATGCGCGGCCTCGAGGGCCTCGCGCGCATCTGGGCCGGCGACGGAACGCTCGACTACTTCCCGCTGACGTCGACGTCGTTCTGGGTCGAGCGCCGCTTCACGGACCAGCCCTGGCTGCCGCGCCTGGACAACCTCCTCCTGCACGCGCTCGGGGCGTGCCTCGTGGGCACGCTCGCGACGCGGCTGCGCGTGCGACACGGGCCCTTCGTCGGGATCCTGTTCGCGGTCCATCCGCTCGTCGTGAGCTCCGCCGCCTGGGTCGCGGAGCGCAAGAACACGTTGAGCCTCTGCCTGGCCGTGGCGTCCTTGATCGTGGCGCTGCCCGCGGATCGCGCGTGGCCCACGCGGCGTGAGCTCGCGGCCTCGGTGGCGCTGTTCGCGCTCGCGCTGCTCGCCAAGACGCAGGTCGTGGGGCTGCCGATCGTGCTCGCGGGGTGCTGGTGGCTGCGCGGCCGGCCGCCGCGCGAGGCGTGGCTCGCGATCGCCGCGATGCTCGCCTGCGCGCTCGGCCTGGGCCTCGTGACGATCTCCTTCCAGGACGCGGCGACGCCGGCCGACGCTGGCGGCGCGCTCGTGCGCGGCGTGCGCGCCGCGGACGCGACGGCCTTCCAGCTCGCGCACACCGTGTGGCCCTCGGGGCTCGCGATGATCTACGCGCGCGACGCCGTGAGCGGGCAGAGCGCGCGGGGCTGGGCCGCGTCGATCGTGCTCGTCGCGGCGCTCGCGGGCCTGGCGTGGGCGAGCACGACGAAGGCGCGCGCGTCGTGGGCACGCCCGTCGCTCGTGATCCTCGTCAGCTACCTCGCGCTGCTCGGACCGACCCTCGGCCTCCTCGACATGTCGTTCATGCGCTTCGCGTACGTCGCCGACCACTTCGCCTACGCGGCGCTGCCGGTCGCGCTCCTCGCGCTGGTGCTCTCCACGTCGCTCATGCCCGCGCGAGCGAGCCTCGGGGCCCTGGCGATCGTGACCGCGGGCCTCTCTGGCCTGAGCTTCGAGCACGCGCGAGCGTTTCACACGCGGGCGACGCTCTGGGCGCACAACGTCGAGGTCGTGCCGCGCGCCGCGGCCGCACAAGGCAACCTCGCCCTCGCGCTGCAAGAGCGAGGAGACACGCGCCGAGCCCTCCGCGCGGCGCGCGAGGCCGTGCGCCTCGCGCCCGAGGACGCCGAGATGCACTGCTTCCTCGGGGTCGTCCTGCTCCAGCAGGGGCAGGTGCCCGAGGCGCGCCGCGAGCTGGAGATCGCGCTCGCGCTCGATCCGGAGCTCGTCCGCGCCCACAACAACCTCGCCTCGGCGCTCGTCGTGGAGGGGCAGGTGGACGACGGCATCGCCCACCTGCGCGCCGCGCTCGCGATCGAGCCCGACTACGCGCTCGGCCACATGAACCTCGCGCGCCTGCTCGCCTCGAGAGGTGAGATGGACGAGGCCGAACGCGAGCGAGCCCTCGCCATCGACCTCGATCCCGCGCTGGCCGACGTCCCCCTCGTGCCCGAGCACTGAGAGCACGTGGCACTCGGATTGATCGATGCGAGTGCCACGGGCTCGATTCGGCGGGAGGGAGGCTCTCGCCGATTCACTCGGCGAGAGGGAGGGGCTGCGGCCAGACCCTCCGGAAAGAAACGTCAGAGCGTGAGTCAATGCAAGTGACGCACGCTCTGAGAGCATGAGTCACTTGGATCGGCTCATGCTCTGACGGGATGGAGAGGGACTCTCCGCTTTCGAATCCGGCTGATGCTCGAACATCCTCGGCCTTCGGCCTGCTCTCAGCGTCCAGCCTTGGGCGAGCGCTCGCCCGGCTCCTGCGTGACGCCGAGCTTCTCGGCGAGCTTGGCCTCGGCGCGGCGCTTGGCGGCGAAGCGCTTGAGGCTCTCCTCGGTGACGAGACCGACGGACGGCCCCTCGCCGCGCTCGACCTGGGGCGGCAGATCCGCGTCGCGCGCGCGGCGCGGCTGGGCGCGGCGCGCCTCGTGCGCGCGATGCCACGCGGCGTAGTCGAAGTTGCTCGACGTGATCGCGGGATCTTCGCCGTCGGTCATCACGCGACGCACGATCGGCTCGAGCGGGACGAAGACCGGCGAGAGCTCACCCGGGTCGTACGCATGGCCGCGATCGAAGAGGCCGCCGCAGATCGATCGCAGCGAGCACGACGCGCAGCCCTCGGCGTACACGTGCTCCCAGTCGGTCTGCCGCACGGTCTGTTTGTCGTCGAGGAAGTGAACGACGCGCTCTTCGCCCTTCACGATCTTGCGCGTCTCGGTGCTCGCGTGCGCGAAGTCCGTCATGTAGCAGAGGGGCACGCGCTCCACGCGGTAGCTGCGGCCGGTCTTCTCGAGGTACGCGAGCGCGCGGTGGAGCGAGAGCTCGAAGGCGCCCAGGCGCGGCGTGAGCTCGGCCTGGTTCACCTCGGCGCGGCCCATCGAAGGGTCGAGGTTGTTCCACACGAAGTGGCGCACCCACGGCGCGCGCTCGGTGATCACCCGGACGTTCTCGTCGAGGTGATCGGCGTTGAGCGCGTTGATCACGCAGTTCACGTTCACCTCGATGCCCGCCTCGTGTGCAGCCTCGAGCGCGGCGAACGCGCGCTCCAGCGTGCCCTCGATGCCGCGCAGCTTGTGCTCGACGCCAGGGCGCACCGAGTAGATCGAGACGTGCACGAGCGAGAGGCCCGCGTCGGCGAGCGCGCGCGCGAGCGTACGGTCCCCGAGGCGCCAGCCGTTCGTGATCATGCGGACGTGCAGGCCACGCTCCTTCGCGTAGCGCGCGACCGCGGGCAGCTCCGTGTGCAGCGTCGGCTCGCCGCCCGTGAGCACCACGCCGAAGTAGCCTCGGCTCACGAGATCGTCGACGAGCACCTTCATCGTCTCGAGCGTGTGCTCGTACGGCGACGTCGGGTTCGAGCAGAACCCGCAGAAGTGGTTGCAGTGCCGGACGACCTGCAGGTAGCCGAGGTTGGCCACGCCACGACGGTAACCGATTCTCCGAGCCCGGGTCCCACAGCGCCGAGGGACGTCCGCGCGTTGAGGACCACGGTCGACAGCGAGACCGTTCGAGTGGTGTCTGGCGGCCCCAGAGGCGCCCGTGCCTCGTGAGAAAGCGCGTGATGAAGGGTGCACGACCGCGCCGCGACGCAGGCATGCTCTCTGCTGAGCCACGGTGCTCGGAGGTCTGGATGCGTCGTGTCCTCGTCCCCCTGCTCGTGCCCGCGCTGGCGCTCGTCGCGTGCGAGCCGACCTCGATCGGGCGGCGAAGCGGGCCTGCGGCCGCGGAGCTGGATGCGTACTGCGAGCTCACGTCCACGCCCGGCCTCGTTCGCTTCGACGGAGAGGTCGCGACGATCTGCGAGGCGGGCAGCTGCATGGTGGCGCGCGTGCGCGGGACCTCGCTCGTGCCGGTCGCGGTGAGCGATGCGCGCATGGGCTACGCGGCCTCGCGCGGTCGCACCGTGATCCTCCACGAGGATGCTCGCCTCACGATCGTCGAGGGCACGAGCGAGATCGAGCTCGCGCGCTGGGCCGCCGACGTCTCGATCGAGGACGACGGCGATCACGCGCTGTTCGTCGCGCTCCGCGCACCGGACACCGCGCATGGCGAGGACACGGAGGATCCCGAGACCGGTGAGGTGACCAGCGTCGCGGGCGGCAGCGCGGAGGTGACGCCGGAGATGGGCACACGCCTCGTGCGCATGGACCTCGACACCGCCGAGCTCGAAGAGCTCGTGGACGACCCGATCGCCGGCACGCCCATCGCGCTGCCGGGCACCGACGACGTGCTCTTCGTGGGCGCGCCCGATGGTGTCGCGGCGATCCTCCGCGTCTCGCCCGGCGGCGTGCCGCGTCAGCTGACGAACGTCGGGATCACGGACATCGGGCAGGAGTTCGTGCCTGTGCCGCTCCACGAGCTGGCCATCGTCGGCTCGCGCCTCGTGTACTCGGTGATCGAGCGCGAGATCGACACGAGCGAGCTCGAGGGCCCGGCGCCCGGCGCGATCTGGGCGGTCGACGTGAGCACCGGCGAGGCCGAGCTGCTCGGGGAAGGACGCTTCCCGGAGGCGATCGACGGTGGCGTGATCGCGACCGTCGACGACACGCCCGGGGGCGGCTGCACGACGATCTACGCGCCGACGGAGGGACCATGAGCCCGCGCTCCCAGCACTTGCTCCGAGCGCTCGGATCGCTCGCGACCTTCGCCTCGGTCGCCGTGTCCGCGGGCTGCTCCTCGAGCGAGCCCGACACCCGCGCGCGCACCGAAGCGCTCGAAGAGACCGCGCCGACCGAAGCGCCCCCGGAGGTCATCGGGCCGCCCGCACACGCCGCGATTCCATCGTGGGTGCCCGCGACGCTGCATGCGTCGATCGAGGGCTCGCGCCTGCCGGTGATGCTGCCGCGCGAGCCCGCCGTCACGGCCCGCTCGCTCTCCACCGCGACGGTGCTCCACGAGGATCGGTGGGTCTCGACGCACCTCGAGACCACCACGTACCTCGCGACGGTCTTCGGCACCGACGCGCACCACGAGCCACCGCGCGGCGCGCGCTTCGAGGTGCCCGAGCCCGATCGCACGATCCGCGGCGCCGCGGGCTACGCATACGAGAACGAGGGCCTCTACTACGCGCAGTGGCAAGAGGGCGGGATCGCGTGGGACGTGGAGATCGACTGTCTCGCGAGCTGCGACGGTGTGGGCCTCGCGCTCGAGGTCGCCGAGAGCCTCGAGGCCGTGGGAGGTGAGCGGTGAGGCGCTCCCTCGGAAGACTCACGCGCGTCGCGATGCTCGTCGCGATCGCAGTGCTCACGCAGCGCGCCTCGCCCACACACGCGCAGTTCACGTACGCGCCCGCGGGCACGCTCGAGGACGCGACAGAGGGCCGCGAGGGCTACGTGGACGCGACGGTGTGGGCGCCGGGGATGACGTTCCCGCTGAGCGGCAACGCGTTCGCGAACACGCAGGTCTTCCGGCCCGGCGGCGGCTGGTACCACGGGCCGCTGCGCGGTGAGTGCAACGCGTCCAACTACCAGTACCCGTGGTTCGACAACTACTGCGAGAGCCGCGGCAACGACGGCGCGCACCGGCCGCTCCTCTGCGCGCTCGGCTACGGGCACGCGGGGCAGGACATCCGGCCTGCGTCCTGCGCCGATGGCACGCACGACATCGTCTCGGGCACCGACGGCATGGTGACCGCGATCGGCTCGATGAGCGTGACGGTCACCGACGCGATGGGGCGCCGCTACCAGTACCTCCACATGCGCCGCGGCGACGTCGCCGTGCGCGTGGGTCAGCGCGTCACCGCGGGCACACGCCTCGCGACGGTGTCGAACAACCCGGGCACGACGATCCACCTGCACTTCCAGATGCGCTGGTCGGTCGGTGGCACGACCTCGTGGATCCCGCCGTACTCGTCGCTCGTCGCGGCGTACGGCGCGGGAGGCACCTACCCGAGCGCGACGGCACCTCGCCTGCGGAGCCCGGTCGAGTCGCCGGAGCCGAGCGCGTTCTTCTGCCACGGCGACTGGTCGCGACGACGCACCGATCACCAGTGCCGGCCGGTGACGCGCCAGCAATTCGGCACCTCGTTCCGCACGGCCGCGGAGACGCCCGTGTACGCCGCAGCCGACGGAACGGTGATCCGCACCGTCGATGGCACCGCGAGCGGCTCGCGCACGGGCGGCGGCCTCGGCAACCAGATCATCGTCCTCCACGCCGGAGGGCGCGCGACGCTCTACGGCAACCTGCGCGCGGGGCTCTCGAAGCGACAGGGCGACATGGTCCGCTGTGGCGACGTGCTCGGGTACACCGCAGGCACCGAGCTCTACTTCGAGGTGAAGGACGGCGTGACCGACGCGGCGAGCTACGCGACGCGACCGCCGATCGATCCGTACGCAGGCGCGTGCTCGCGCGACGACTCGCTCTGGGCCGGCGAT
This sequence comes from Sandaracinaceae bacterium, assembly GCA_044376125.1. GTDB lineage: Bacteria > Myxococcota_A > Polyangia > Polyangiales > Sandaracinaceae > JAFLCL01. Next base: position 8,664 of record JBILLJ010000112.1, on the reverse strand, counting down.
GCGCCCTCGAGCTCGTGCGAGCGGCGGGAGGGCGACGACTCGACGCTCGTCTCGGCGACCCACCCGCGCGAGGTCACGGCCGATCCCGGCCAGGCGCTCGTGCAGACGTGGACGGTGCGCAACAGCGGCACGACCACGTGGACGCCCGAGGGTGGCTACGCGCTCGTCTACGACAGCGGCGAGGGCTTCGGTGCGCCGATGCGGATCGACCTGCCCGTGGGGGCGAGCATCGCGCCCGGGCAGACACAGGTCTTCAGCCTGCCTGCGAACGTGCCGAGCCCACCGGGTCGCTACACGGGCCGATGGCGCATGACGCGCGGCATGACGAAGTTCGGCCAGTCCTACTCGCTGACGGCCGTGATCACGTCGGTGCCGACGGGCGGGCGCAGCTGCCGGAGCAGCACGCTCGGGCGTGACGTACCGAGCGGTGAGTGCGTGCAGGTGAGCTACGGCGCCTGCGGCCAGGCGCGCTGCGCGTTCCAGCGCTGCAATGGAGGGGCGTGGCAGTGCGCGGGCGCGGCGAGCTGCGGGATGCGACACGAGAACGAGGCGTGCGCGCCGCCTCGCGCGACGCCCGTGCCCGAGGCCCCGAGCTGCGGCGGCCTCGACTGCGCGAGCTGCGTGGAGCGCGAGGGGTGCGGCTTCTGCGCGGCGACGAGCACCTGCGTCTCGCTCACTGGCGGCGCCTACGACGGCCTCACGCAGGGGAGCTTCGAGATCCCGCGCGTCGGTGTGGAGAACGGCACGCTGCGGAGCTGGGCGGCGCGCTACGGCCGCGCGGGCGACGAGACCGAGCGCTTCGGCACGACCGTGACCGCGTTCGGCAACGAGTACGTGCGCGGCACGATCAGCCACTTCGGCGGCGCGAGCGATCGCGGCGTGTCCTCGACCGAGACCGGCTCGATCAGCGGCGAGCGCCTGCGCGCGCTCAACGACCCGCCCAATCCCTCGGCCACGCAGGCCGCGACCAACCCCGACCGGTACTACTACGTCGCGATGCGCTTCGCGTACCCGACGACCTCGGGCTCGCTCGATCCGCGGCCGTGGCGCGATCGACGCATCGTGCTCGTGAACCCGAGCACCGGCGCGCGGGTCGTCGTGCGACCCGTGGACTGGGGCCCGAACCCGCGCACGGGTCGCGCGGTCGATGCGTCGCCCCAGGCGCTGCGCGATCTCGGCCTCTCCACCGATCAAGACGTGCTCGTCGCGTTCGCGCCTCCGGGCACGCCGCTGGGCGTGCAGCCCGCGCTCGGCGCGATGGGCGATGGAACCGCGTGCGAGGGCCCCTCGGGTGGGGAGCCTCCGCACCGCGACGCGGCGATGTGCCCGCCCGCGATGTGCACGCCGCAGTTCCGCGGCTGCGAGGCGCACGCGGAGTGCTGCGATGCGGGCACCAACCCCGACGTGCAGTGCTTCGTCGGCATCTGCGACGATCAATCGCAGTGTCACGTCTGGGGTGAGGCCTGCGAGCCCGGTGGTCGCACCTCCCCCAACCGGTGCTGCGGCAACATGCAGTGTGCGACGCAGGCCGCAGGCCTTCAGTGCTGCGTGAGCGCGGGCGGCCTCTGCCGCCAGGAGTCCGACTGCTGCGGCGACATGACCTGCAGCGGCGGCGAGTGCGTGCCCGTGGCCGATGGCGCGCGCTGCTGGTCGAGCTTCGAGTGCGGCGGGAGCTCCACGTGCAACTCGGGCCGCTGCGGCCGCCCGACGTGATCAGTGCCCCGCGGTGGGCGCCTCCCCAGCGCGCGCGAGGCCCCAGCTCATCGTCTGGGTGTTGCGTGCGTGGCCGACGCGGCCCTTGGCATCGACGACGATGAGACCACCGCTGGCGCCGAGGCGCGCACCGAGGCGATCGATCCCCGCGCGGGCGGCCTCTTCGGGGCTCGCGCCCGCGCGGAGCAGCTCGCACACGTGACGTGTGAGCACGAGGCGCAGGACGGCCTCTCCCTCGCCCGTCGCGCTGGCCGCGCCGCTCTCGTCGTCTGCGTAGGTGCCCGCACCGAGGATCGGCGAGTCACCCACGCGCCCCGCGCGCTTGCCGACCATGCCTCCGGTGCTCGTGGCCGCCGCGACGCGGCCCTCTGCGTCGCACGCGACGGCGCCGACCGTACCGCCCGCCCAGCCGCGCTCGGCGCGTCCCGCGAGCACGTTCGCGAGGCGCTCGCGCGCGGCGTCGGTGATCATCGCGGCGGGATCCGCGCGCCGGAACCCACGCGCCTCGGCGAAGCGCGCGGCACCTTCACCGGCGTAGAGCACGTGGCGACCGTCCTCGAGCACCGCCCGCGCGATCCGGATGGGGCTCGTGAAGGGGGGCATCGCGCACACCGCGCCCGCGCGGAGCGAGGTGCCCTCCATGATCGAGGCGTCGAGCGCGAGCTCGCCGTGCTCGTCGAGGCACGCGCCGGTGCCGGCGTTGTACCGAGGGTCGTCCTCGAGCACCTCGACCGCGCGCATCGCGGCCTCGAGCGACGAGCCCGTCTCGAGCAAGCGCGCGAGGCCCGCGGCCGCGGCGATGCGACACCCTTCTGCGTGCGCTGCGCGCGACGCCTCGGGCACGTCTCCCGCACCACCATGGACGAGCACCACCGGAACGATCGGCATGAGACGCGAGCGTACGCGGACGACACGGTGCATGTCAGCGCACGGCCGAGAGCCTCCCTCCCGCCGATTCGAGCCCGTGCCACTCGCATCGATCCATCCGAGTGACACGTGCTCTCAGATCGTGGGCACGAGCCGATCGATGTCGCGCTCTCGCACACGCTCGCCGTCTTCGCGCTCGACCTCGACGAGGCGGACCGCGCCCTCCCCTGCGACGACGACGATGCCGTCGGGGGTGCGCAGCGCATCGCCCGGCTCGAACACGTCCGGCACCTCGCGCTCGTAGCGAACGGCACGGCGCACGAAGACGAGCTCGTCGCCGAGCAAGGTGCTCACCATCGGCGCAGGTGCGGCCGCACGCACGAGGCGCACGATCTCGTCGGCGCTCGCGTCCCAGTCGAGGCAGAGCTCCTCCTCGGTGGGCTGCGGTGCCTCGGTCGCGAGGGACTCGTCTTGGGCGACGCCCTCGAGCGTCTCGCCCCGCGAGAGGCGCTGCGCGCACTCGACGAGCAGCGCGAGCGAGGGGCGATCGAGCTTGCGCGCGAGGCGCCATGCGTCGTCGCGCGCGTCGATCGGCACGCGCCGCTGCGCGACGACGTGGCCCGTGTCGTATGCGGCCTCGAGGCGGTGCAGCGTCACGCCCGTCTCGGCGTCACCTTCGCGGATCGCATGGAAGTACGGGTCGGGGCCGCGATGCCGCGGCAGGAGCGAGGGGTGCACCCCGAACGCGCCGCGCGGCGCGAGCGAGAGCACGGCCGGTGGGATCTGCGTCGGCCAGAACCACGAGAGGATCGCGTCGGGGCGCGCGCTCGCGAGCGCCTGCACGATCCCCCGATCGTTCAGGTCCGGCTTGAAGAGCAAGAGCGGTCGCTCGGTCGCGAGGGGCGCGCTCGTGCGATCCGTCGCGACCACGAGCGGCGCGAGCCGGGCGCGCACGCGACGCAGACCGGACATGCGGTGGCCGAACGAGGCGACGTGCGGGACGAAGCCCGCGCGACGCAAGACCTCCGCGCCGAGGGGAAGACCGAAGTAGAGGAAGCGCACGGAAGTGGTATATCCCACGACGTCGCGGCCAGGCCGCGATGCCCCCTCGAAGGCCGCGCCCGACATGAACCAGCCCGGAAAGAACGAGCCCCGCCGCACCATCCGGGTGGTCGCCGCCGTCGTCGAGCACGACGGCCGCTACCTCATCACACAGCGGCGACCGAACGCCGTGCTGCCGCTCCTCTGGGAGTTCCCCGGCGGCAAGGTCGAGCAGGGCGAGAAGGACTTCGAGGCGCTCCGACGCGAGATGCGCGAGCGCCTCGACATCGACGTCGAGGTCGGCGACCTCATCTCGTACGTGACGCACCCGTACGAGCACTACACGGTCGATCTGTTCCTCTACGAGTGTCGGGCCCGCGGCGGAGAGCTCGTCTGCAAGAACGTGCACGCGTTCCGCTGGGTGACGTCGATCGAGTTCGACCAGTACCCCTTCACGCCCGCGGACGAGGCGTCGATGACCAAGCTGCTCGGAGTCAATGATGCGTGACCGGATGACTGGCTCTGCCGCGCTCGCCGTGATCGGCGCCCTGCTCGTGCTTCCCGCTTGTCGCGGCGAGGAGCCCCAGTTCACCGCGCGACAGGATCACGAGAGCGAGGCCGAGTGCGAGAACCCCACGCCGCCCGCGGTCGCGGAGGTGGAGCCAGAGGAGGCGCCGGGGCCGCGCCCGCTCCGCACTGCGGAAGATGGAAGCCGCGTCTTCGGGCGTGAGCTGCAAGACGGCATCGAGACCGTCACGCTCTCGTCGATCAGCGCGGATCCGCCGTCGTTCACCGACCGCGTCGTGCGCACCGAAGGAACGATCGAGCGCGTGTGTCAGCGCATGGGCTGCTGGATGGAGCTCCGCGCCGAGAACGCCGAGCCCGTGCGCGTGCCCATGGCGGGCCACAGCTACTTCCTGCCGCGCGACGTCGCGGGCCGACGCGCGACGATCGAGGGCCGCGTTCACGTGCAGGAGCTGAGCGACGCGCGACGCCGTCACCTCGAGGCCGAGGGCGCCGTCGCCACCGCGAGCACGCTCTCGATCGAAGCCACGACCGTCGTCGTGCGCTGACCCGTCGCTGGCCTCAGGACCCAGGCGCCACGAGCACGCAGCGCTCCGCGACGCAGCGCGCGACGCGGGCGGGCTCCGTCTGCGGCAGACACGCGAGCTGCTCGGTCTCGGCGCACTCCTCGACGGCGCACTCCGCCTGGTAGGCCGCCCACGCCGAGTGGCTCCACGCCACGGCGTCTTCGGGGCACCACGACACACAGCAGTTGCGCGGCGTGCCCACCATGCAGTCGGCGTCGCTCGCGCAGATCTGCGGATCGACCTCGGCGCCGGGCCCGTCCACGGGTGCGCTCCCGCCGCTCGTGGGCCTGCGCTCGTCCGCGCTCGGCGCGCCAGTCGCGCCACACGCTGCGAGCGCGAGCACGAGCGCACACGGGCGGACGAGGACAGCCACGCTCACGCGTCGTCGCGCCATCGTCGCTCCGCGCTGATGCGCACGATGAGGCGCTCGAGGCCCTCGCACGAGAGGCAGGCGACGTTCTCCGCCCGCGCCGCGCTCCAGCCGAGGCCATGGGCCTTGCCTTCCTTCGCCTCTCCCTCGGCGAAGTTCTGCTTCATCCACTCGCTCTGGTACTGGTAGCCGTCGGTCTTCATCACCACCTCGAGGAGCGCCCGCGCGTCCCTCTTCGTCAGCGAAGCGAGGACGGCGTCCGCGTACAGCTTGCCACGATCCGCGTCGCAGCTCGCGACGGTGACCGCGCCGACCCACGCCGCGAGGCCCCCTGGCGGACGCCACCCCCGCCGCAGGCTGCTACGGTCCCGCGCATGACGACGGCCTGCCCCACGTGCGGCTTCGCGGTGCCCGACGGCGCGCCGAAGTGCCCGCAGTGTGGACGCGTGTTCGGTGAGGCGAACCGCTGCCCTCACTGCCACGCGATCGCCGCCGTGCGCGCGAGCGGCAAGGGCTTCGTGTGCAGCGCGTGCGGCAAGCCGCGCAAGCTCGAGCCGGGCACCACCATCGCGGGCCTCGCGCCCACCGAGACGGGCTCGATCTCACCGCGACGCCGTGGCCTGCGCTTGCTCGGCGGCCTCGCGATGGCGCTCGCCGTGTTCGGCGCGGCGATGGCCACCGCCGTCCTGGGCACGGGCGCCGCGGGCGTCGCGGTCGCGATCGTCGTGGGCTCGATCGGCGCGTTCACCGGTGTGCGACTCCTCCAGCGTGCGGATGCGATGGAGCGCGCGGTGAGCGATCACCTCGCCGCGAACCGTACCGAGCGAGCCCGCCAGCTCCTCGTCGAGCGCACCTCGACCGTGCCCGAGCTCGCGCAGCACCTCGGCACGAGCGAGGCCGAGGCCGACGCGATCGCCACCCGGCTCGCCGCCGAGGAGCGCGACGGCATCCGCGCCGAGCTCGACGAGAGCGTCGGCGTCGTGCGCTACGGCCGCAAGAGCCAGGTCCCGCCGGTGCGCATCGAGGACCCCGATGCAGAGGCCGAGGACGAGGCGTCGCCCGCGCGCCGCTCCGAACGGTCGCAGCGAGAGCGCTGAGCTCGTCTGCACGAAACACGCATCCGTCACACGGATGTCGCTATTCTGTCGCCATGCGTGTGCTCCTCGGCCGTCCCCTGCCCCGCCGTACCGTGCTCCACGGCGGCCTCGTCACCTTTGCGTCACTCGTGGCCTCGCGCGTCCTCTCGGGCTGTGACTCCCCCGCGCCGAGCCCGGACGCGGCCTCGGACCTCGACGCCGGCCTCGACCTCACCGATGCCCCGCCGAGCGTCGACGCCTTCGTGCCGGCGGACGCGGCGAGCTCCCCCTTCGTCCCCAACGCGATGCCCGCGCGGCCAGCGCTGCGCTCGTTGATCGCAGACGTCGGTGCGCTCGGCAGCCCCAACGCCGATGGCGTGCGCGTCGCGGACGGGTTCACCGCCCGCATCCTCGCGATCGCCGGCGAAGAGGTCCCTGGCACGAGCTACGTCTGGCACACGTACCCGGACGGCGGCACGTGCTTCGCGACGACCGACGGCGGCTGGATCTACGTGTCGAACTCCGAGGTGCCCGTGCGCGGCGGTGTCTCGGCGCTCCGCTTCGACGCCAGCGGCGCGCTGACGGGCGCGTACCGCATCCTCGAGCGCACGAACGTGAACTGTGCCGGCGGCGGCACGCCGTGGGGCAGCTGGCTCTCGTGCGAGGAGATCCCGCGCGGCGTGGTGCACGAGTGCGACCCCCTCGGCATGCAGCCGCCGCAAGCGCGCCCCGCGCTCGGCGTGTTCAAGCACGAGGCGGTCTGTGTCGATCCCGGCGAGGGCGTCCTCTACCTCACCGAGGATCACGCCTCGGGCTGCTTCTATCGCTTCACGCCCGCGATGCGCACGGCCGAGGGTCATCCCGATCTGCGCGCGGGCAGGCTCGACGTCGCATCGGTCGGGACCGACGGCAGCGTGCGCTGGCTCGAGGTGCCCGACCCGCAGTGGACGGGCGAGCTCGAGACGCGCGAGCAGGTCGCGGAGGCCACGCGCTTCGACGGCGGCGAGGGCATCTGGTTCCACGAGGGCGTCGTCTACTTCTCGACCAAGGGCGACAACCACGTGCGCGCCTACGACGTGAGGACTGGCCTGCTGCGCGTGCTCTACGACGCGGCGACGCATCCCGACCCGATCCTCACGGGCGTCGACAACCTCACCATCACCTGCTGCGGCGACGTGATCGTCGCGGAGGACGGCGGCAACATGCAGATCGTCGCGATCCTCCCGGACGGCACGCTGCGCGCGCTCGTGCAGATCGACGGCCAGGGCGACTCGGAGATCACCGGCCCCGCCTTCGATCCGAGCGGCACGCGCCTCTACTTCTCCTCGCAGCGTGGCGGCACGCGCAGCCTCGGCATCACCTACGTGATCGAGGGGCCCTTCCACGAGCCCGCCTGACGCGAGCGCCCGAAGGCCTACGAACGACGAGCGGTCTCCGCGCCGTCACGCGCGCCCCGACGCTGCGACCGTTCGCCTCGTAGACGACCCGTCATGTCTCCGGCACCGATGGAGCGCACCCGCTCGGACCGACCTCCGAGGCGGTGAGTGCTCTCGGCCGCAATCCGGCACAGGCAGGCCGACTCGCGCAGCCTGCAGACGGTCACACCGTCGTCGCGAGCCCGTCACCGCGAACGCGTAACGAGCGGCGTGTCCTTCACTGCCACGCGATTGCTCGTGTTGCTCACGCTCGCCGCGAGCGACGCGGCATGCGCCGCTCCGAGTGACCCGCTGGCGCCTGCGACGCGGACCACTGCGATCGTGGGCGCGCTCGTCGAGGCCGACCGTCGAGAGCTGTCCGGACGCGCCGACCTCGTCGAGGGCAAGTACGCGCGCATGGCGCGCAACCTCTACGACTTCTACCGCGGGACGATGCCCATCTTCCGCGGCGATCTGGGCGACGCGCGGATGCGCGTCGCCCAGACGGACTTCGATCTCCCAGGGGTGCTGCCGTTCTCCATCGGTGACGCGCACCCGGAGAACTTCGGTCTCCTGCTCGCCGCGGACGGGACACTCGCGCTGGAGCCCAACGATCTCGACGCGGCCGACCGACACCCCTACCAACTCGACCTTCGCCGACTCTCCATCGGGCTGGTGCTGGCGAGTCGCACCGCCTCCCTCGACGACGGGGCACAGAGCGACGTCGCGCGCTCCTGCGTGGCGTCCTACGTCGACACCCTGCGTGACATCGATGCCGGCACGTACGCCCCGCATCGGGTCGACGACGCGACGGACCCGATCCTGCTCGACCTCTTCCGCCGTGGCCGTCGCGACCTGGCGGCGCGCGCGGAGCTCGCGAACCTGACGACGCTCGACGACGGCGCTCGACACTTCGTGCGCGGCGCCCCGGACGCAGACGATCCGGAGAACGTTCTCTCCGATCTACCCGACTGGGCTCTGTCCGAGCTCCCTCGCACGCTGGATGCGTACCGCCGCGCGCTCCCCTCACCGCCGCCAGAGGACCACCTGACGGTTCTCGACGCCGTCCGTGAGCATGGCAGCGGCGTCGC
>JBILLJ010000205.1:0-12252 GCA_044376125.1 Sandaracinaceae bacterium | reverse complement strand
CCGGGTTCGGGTCCTCGTCCTCGTGCGGGGCCCGACTGACGATCCGAGTGACGACGTGATCCTCGAGCTGAAGGAAGAGTCGCAGTCGGGCGCGACTGGCGCGTTGGTCCCGGGCGTGTTCTCCGACGACGAGGTGGATCGCATCCGCCGCGCGACCCAGGCCGCATGGAGTCGCCCCGATGCCGAGCCGTGGTGGGGCGCGGCGACGTGGCTCGGGATGCCGGTCCAGATCCGGCTCGAGTCCGAGGCACAGAAGACGTTCCGCACCGAGCGACTCGTCGGTGACCGCGCCACCCGAGATGCCCTCACCGAAGTCGCTGCGGTGCTGTGCGAGATCCTCGCACGGATTCACTCGACCGCAGGGATGGGCGCCGACGGCCGATTCGCCACGCAGCTCAGGGCGCGCCTGGGAGACCGAGAGCACGAGATGATCGAGGGCGAGATCGAGGTCGCGCGGATCCACGCCGACGTCGTCACGCTCGACTGGCAGCTCTTCCGCGAGGCGTTGCGTACGCGAGGGCCAACGCTCGGGTTCGTCCCCGAGCCCGCCATCGACGGTCCCGACCTGGAACGGCGCGCACTCTACGGAACCGCCGCGGAGGTCCGCGCATGGGAATGAAAGACGCGAGCCGGTTCGCAGCGATCCTCGGGCTCATCGTCAGTGCTCCGCTGACGACCCGGGCGCAGAGCGTCGGCGGCGAGCCGCAAGGATCCACCTCCCCCGAGTCGGCTGCGACCGGCTCGGAGGAACCCGTGACGAGCGGGCCGGCGGATGCGGACGCAGCAGTGTCGCTCGAGGCTGCCCCCGCAGCGCAGAGCCGCGCTGCGATCGCGCCGACCAGCGCAGGCATCGCGCCCGGGAGCGTGCACATCGCGCTCGACAACGGCGCTGGCCAAGGGTCGACTCCAGGGCTGGGAACACCACCGACGTTCTCCACCACGGGCGGAATCCCGTGGACTGTGGCCCTCGGCACACAGACCTTTGGGCAGTACGAGCTGCTGTTCCCCGCAGGGGCGGACTGGAACCACCGCTTCGCGGTGCCCCGCGTCTGGGTCTATCTGGGCTTTCGTGTCGAGAACGCCGTTGGCCGCGTTCTGCTCGAGGGGACGCGCGCGATCGACGACGGCTCACTCTCGGGCATCGCCGACGACAGTCTCCTCTTGCGCCTCCGCGAGGCGTGGGGCGGCTATCGCGTTGCGGATCTGATCGAGCTCCGCGCCGGTCTGATTCCCACCCTGCTCACTCCCTCCCTCACTCAGCACTGGGGCCTGCGTGGTGTCGCACGCATCGGTCTGCGCGAGCACGACCTCCTCGCTCCCGCAGACCTGGGTGCGTCTGCGTTCATCGATCTTCCGGAAGGCTTCGGCAGGGCCGGCGTCTCGTACACCAACGGAGAGGGCTACTCGAGCCGCGAGTTGAACCGCGGCAAGAATCTCGAGGTCGCGGTCGACGTCCACCCGCTGGCGTTCGTCCCCGAGCTGCGTCCTCTGACCGTCGTGCTCGGCTACACCAACGGGTCCCTCGGCGCGGGTTCGGCTCGCAGCGACCGCGTGGTGGGGAGTCTCCTCTGGGACCAAGCCGAGATCGGCGGCGGCGTCTCAGCTGCGTACGTCCTCGGGATAGGCGACCGTGGCGAGCGCGAGGGTGGCCTGCTCGACGTCTGGCTCCGCGGGCTGCTCTTCGATCACCTCATCCTGGGCGCGCAGTTCCTGCACTACGTCCGCGACATGGGCACGGGCAGCGACGCGCTCACCAGCGTGACCCTCACGGCAGGCGCGCTCGTCATCGACCAATTCCGCGTCTACCTCGCCGTGGACGGCCGATTCGCCGACCCGCTCGCCCGCGTGACCGCGCCCGCCTGGGAGCGGTGGGACGTCCGCCTCGTGGTCGAGGTCGACCTCGTTGCCCGGGTGTTCGGGGCGATCTGAACACGCCTCATGTTCGTCAGCAGGAAGAGAGACCCATGAACCGACTCCATGCCATCACCCTCACCACCGTCTCCTTCTCGTTCCTCGGAGCCTGCGCAGAGGCGGCCCCCACGCGCAGCGACGCCGGCCGAGACGCAGCGGCGCTGCCAGCAGACGACGCCTTCGTCGCCCCCGGCACGGATGCCTTCGTCGCCCCTGGCACAGACGCGTTCGTCCCTGGCGCCGACGCCCACGGCGCAGCGTCGCTCGTGCTCAACGAGCTGGCACCCGATGGGGATCCGGACTTCGTCGAGCTCTACAACCCCACCTCCACCGCCGTCGCGGTCGGGGGCTGGGTGATCGCCGACGCCGATGGCATCGCCACTCCCCCGGACGCGACGCATCGCACCACGCTGCCGGCGCTCGAGGTTGCGCCGGGAGGCTATCTCGTGATCGCGATGAACATCGACCCACCCGCAGGCTCGACCGAGACCCCTGTGGGCCCCGTGAGCCCCTGTCCCATCACAGGCGTCGACTCCTGCCTCCAGACCTCCTATGGCATCGGCCGCACGGGCGACACCATCGTTCTCTTCGCCCCGGACGGCAGCACCGAGATCGCCCGCGTCGAGTACGTGGGCGACCTCATGGGCGCCACGCAGACCCACTGTCGCTTCCCCAACGCCACGGGCGATTTCACGACCTGTGCCGCCACCCCGGGCGCCGCCAACAGCCTCTGACCGACGCACACCCGGGCAGGACCGCCCCCCGAGGGTGCTGCGCTGTCACGCCTCGGTCACGCGCGCGCGACCACGCTCGTGTACGACGGAGTCATGGCCCTCCAGGACACCGTTCGGCGACTGCTTCCCCGCAGCGAGCATCTCTATGGGTTCCTCGAGCGCCAGGCGACCGCGACACGCGCCGCGGCTCAGGCGCTCTCCCGACTCGCGCCGGGGCTCGCCCTCGACGAGGTCCTCGACGAGCTCCAGACCCAGGAGGAGCGCAGCCACAGCGCGCTGCACGAGCTCGAGGACGCCCTGCGGAGCACCTTCGTCTCTCCGATCGATCGCGACGATCTCCAGCACCTCGCGGGCGATCTCCACCGCGTCGTGGTGCTCACCGGCTCCTCCGCGCGCCACTTCCAGATGTTCGGCCTGGCCCAACCGACGCGGCCGATGGCCGAGCTGATCGCGATCCTCGGTCATTGCACCGCGCAGCTCGCAGACATGGTTCCCGCCCTCCATCGACACGACTATGCGTCGCTGATGTCGACGAGCCGCGAGCTCCGCAAGGAGGTCAAGCGAGCTCAGGTCGTCTCGCGCAGCGGCCTCGCCGCTCTCTTCCACGATGAAAAGGACCCGAAGTCGATCCTGCGCGAGATGAGGATCGTCGAGCACCTGGGCCACACGATCGACCGATGCGAGCGCGTCGCGCACCGCCTCGCCCACGTGGCCGTCAAGCACGGCTGAGGGCAGCCGCGAGCCCTGAGCGCTGTCGACCGAGCGCTCGACCGCTTCAGAGGCCAGGGGCCAGTTCGACTCTCCACTGCTCACGGCCTCGACGAATCCGGTCGTTCTCGCTCGGCACGTCAGAGCATGAGTCACTTGGATTGACTCATGCTCTGACGCTTCTTGCCGGAGGGTCTGGCCGCAGACGCGTGCTCTCAGCTCGCCGGATAGGACGTCCAGCCTGCCGTCCAGTCCGTGCCGCCCGGGGCGAAGGCCCCGACATGGTCAGCAGAGACATCGAAGAAGGGCGGACGAACGTCGAAATCTTCTTCGGAGGGGGCGACAGCGCGATCCGCTCCGACGGGCGCTCCGGCCGTCGGCCGCCAGTTGGGAGCAGCCTGATTGAACGGGTCGACGAGCATGGCGCTCGTCACCTGATTGAGCTGCGCGGCCCCAGTGAAGAAGTCGGACTCGATCAGGGCGGGTGTTCCGTCGGCAGCATCATCGCTGCCAGTCGGCCAGGCCACCACGGCGCCCGCCTGGTCGAAGATCGCATTGCGCACACTGAGAAGAGGCGGCACCGCCTGCAGGTTCGCCGCAGCAACCGCGCCACCGACATCGAGGAAGCCATCGGTGAAGCCGACGAAGATGGCATTGCGGAGGAATCCTCGGCTCGCGCCGCGGAGGCGCCCCGCAAACTGACCTGCCATCCCGTTCGTGCCCACGAACGTGACGTTGAAGATCCTCGGGTTGGGCGCGAAGGCCGGACTGTCCGACGACCCGCCCGCCTCGAAGCCGAGATCGGCCGTGTCTCGGTGCTGCTGACCTGCGATGAACTGCGCCCGTCCGCGCCAACCATCGTCCCAGTCGAAGGTGTCATCGCTCGCGCCCGTGAGGACGAGGTGACGGACATCGACGGTCCCACCGAAGATCTCCATCCCGTCGTCCCCCGACAGGTGCGTCTGTACGTAGTCGATCGTCGTGCCCCACCCGCACGAGTAGATCTGGATCGCGTTGGACTCGTTGCCGGCGCCGCCGCCAGCGTTGAACGACGCGAACTCCACGCGCACGTACTCCAGCGTGCCGCAGCTCCAGGCGTCGTCCGCCATGGCGCCGACGCGCGGACCATAGGCGAGGTGCGGATCGAGGGACTCTCCGCCGGGCAGCGTGAGTGGGAAGCCCTCCGTGCGCCGCGTCGCGCCGGCGAACGCCCGCCCGAGGAGCGTGATCCCGCCCCAGTCGTCGCGAGCCCGCATGCCAACGGGGTCGGCGGAGGTGAACACGATGGGTCGCTCCGCGGTGCCACGCGCCTCGAGGCGACCATCGCGTGTCACGACGAGGAACCCCTTGCTGCCGTCGGCTGTGAGCCCCTGGACCACGGTGCCCGGCTCGATGGTCAAGACCTGCGGCGTCGCCTCGCTGCCCTCGACCAGCACGATGCCGTTGAGGATGTAGAGGTTGTTGCACGTCCAGCGGACGTTCGCGCCGCCAGCCAGGACTCCAGGCGGGACGTCGACGATGGTGCGGCTACCGATCGCCGGGCACGGAGGGGGACCAGCGTCCATGGGCGCATCAGGTGAACGGAACGCGTCTGGCGGCACGAAAGCATCGAGTGGCGCGAAGGCATCGGCAGCCACGAAGGCGTCGAGGCCGAAGGCGTCCTGCCCACCCGCGTCGTCCGAGGACGCCGCGTCCAGCTCCCCAGCAGCGTCCAGGCCCCCATCCGGATCCGCGATCATCATGAAAGCGTCCGCTCCGCCGGATGCGTCGATGCTCCCGTCGAGACGCGACATGCTCCCCGCATCGCTCCCGCTCGCGTCGGCGAGACTGGCAGCATCGTCCGTGGCAGAGGGACCTGGGCATCCGACGAGCGCGAGAGCTCCGAAGGACAACGCGAGGACGCGGATGTGCTTGTTCATCGCTCCAGCATGGGCCCGGAGTGTCGACATCCGGCGGGGGTCAGGTGAACTCCCGGCAACCTCTCTGTAGCGCCCCCGGCACGCCGATCAACTCGCGGGGTACGTGGTCCAACCGGCGGTCCAGTCCACACGAGCGCGTCCGGCGGGACTGCCGTCCGACGGCGCCATCGCCCCGTAATAGTCGGCGGCCATGTAGATGCCGCTCCAGCCCGGAGGCTCTGGCGCGAAGGCGCCTGTCTGCAGCGTGGTGTCGCCCGTGAAATCCGGAGCCGTCGCGCTGTACGGCGCCCTGAGCAGAGTCGGGGTCGACGGAAAGCGGTTCGAGAGACTCGCGCCGCGAAAGACCATGTCCTCGTCGATCCCATCGTCGTCGCCGTCGTCGAGCCCAGGGAAACCACCGCGCGGCGGCAGCGCACGGTCGAAGAACAGGGTGTGGGACACGCCCCCCCGACCGAGCGGCAGGCGCATGGCCGTCTCGGCATCGGTCACGTTCACCCACGAGCCCGGGAAGCCGGTCACGACCCCGTTGCGGATCCACCCGAGCGTGCCGACCTGCAGGCGAACCCCCGACTCGAAGCCATTGGCGCCTTCCGGGCCCGTCTGCGCGCCCGCCAAGGTCACGTTGTAGACGAACGGCTCCGACTCGGGGTCACCCGTGGGCTCACCCTCTTCTCGACTGCCCTTGATTGCCGAGCCGGAGGCAGGGAAGGCCTGCACGACCGCGAACTGGATCAGCCCGCGGTAGCCGGCCACCCACTCGATCCCGTCCTCGTTCGGATCGGTCACGATCACGTGTCTCAGCGGCACCGTGCCACCGACGAGGCCGATCCCGTCCGAGCTCCGGTGGACCTGGACGTGGTCGATCACCGTTCTGCGGCCGCACGCGGCGAGCGTGAGCCCAGCCGCAGGAACCGTGTAATCCGAGAGCGCCGAGGCGCTGCCGCCGGCGAACTCGACGCGCACGTACTCGAGGCGTCCACAGTCGTGCTCATCGTCCGAGCCACCATAGGCGCCGCGCGCGTCCATCACGGTCTCGCGGATGCGGGAGGTCGTCGTGAACCCCGTTCGCGCGGCGCCCAGCAGCACGAGGCCGCGCCACTGGCCTCGCGACGCCGGGCGCGTCCGCGCGGTGAAGACGACCGGAGCTGCGGCGGTTCCGACAGCCTCGATTCGTGCATCGCGGGCGACGAGCACGAAGGCGCCGTCGGCGACCTCGACCACCGTGCTGGCCTCGACCGTGAGCGTGGCGCCCGTGACCACGACCGCCCCCTCGAGCACCCAGTTGTGGGCGCAGTCCCACGTCGTCGCACTCGTGATCTCGGTACCGGCTGGCACGAGCCGTTCGGGCCGAGTGCTGGGGTCGACAGGGCACCGCGGCCCTGCGTCCGTCGGCGTGAACGCGTCGTCCGTGTACGCGTCGGGCTGCGGCGCGTCGGGCTGCGGCGCGTCGAGCCCCGGGGCGTCGAGCTCGAAGGCGTCGCGTCCAGTGTCCGCGTTGTCGACGGAGGCGTCGCGAACCGGGTCGGAGGCGGGCCGGAGCGCCGTGCACGCCGAGACTGTGCACGCCGAGAGGAACACGAAAGTCGAGATACACAGTCGTCGACAGGTCACGTGGACTCCGATCAGAAGCTGACCCCGCAGCTCAAGCCGACATCGCCGGGGCCCGGCGTGCACCGGAGGGTGACATCGTCACCCGCAGCGCCCTGCGGCGGCGCCAGGAGCGCCGTGACTCCGGCGGCGGCGAGGGCCGCACCGCCCACGCCATAGAGCACACCGGCGAGGATCTCGGCGTCTCCGAGCGCCGAGCGCTCGGCCGCACACACCTCCCCACGCGTGACGCCCGAACCACTGCAGACACCGGCGTTCCACCGCGACGCGAGACTCTCCCGCTCGCCGTGCATGATCGCGCCGCCCACGATCCCTCCGAGCCCGATGGCGCCCGCGATGCCGGCCGCCACATAGAAAGGCACGGGGTCCGCTGGCACGGGGCGCTCCACGAGGGGAGCCGCGATCGTGGCGGGCGCTGGTGCCGGCACCTCCAGCCGCAGGATCTCGGGCGCCTGGTCACTTCCACGCTGGAAGAGGCGATTGCCGAATTCGTCGAGCAACGACACCGAGTACTCGACCTCTCGCGCGAGCGCGAGTCCGTCCAGCGTCACCGCGACTGGCTCGTTCGTCGGGCGCACGAGCTCCACGAAGGTACCGCCGGTCAGCCGGGCACGGATGCGCACGCGCGCCGCCAACGCGCCGGGGTCGACGGTCCGAACGAGGACGGTCTCACCCTCACCCTCCGTCACGTCGACGGCGAGCCGCGTGGCGTGAGAGGACCAGAACCCAGCCGCCTCCATGTACGGGCTGCGCACCTCCGCCGGCGCAGTGCGCTCGACTCGATACGAGGGATCGAGCGCCAGGGCGACCGTGAACGACCGTACCGCGGCGGCTTCGTCTCCGAGTCGCCCGCACGCCTCGGCCAGGACCCGATGGATGGCGGCGAGCTGCTCCGGAGTGCTGGCCCCCGACTCGAGCAGTTGCACCGCTTCCGCGCGCGCAGCTTCGGGATTGCGTCCCAGCGTGCGCCGCGCGTGCTCGAGGTCCTGTGCCGACGCGACACTGCCCCAGGTGCCGAGCCCGCCCCATGAGCCGAGCCCGCCCCATGAGCCGAGCCCGATCGAGCAGAGACAGAGCGTGACGAGGAGGACCGGATGGATGCTCGTTCGCCGCATGTCACTCCAGCGCGACACGCCGAGAGACGACCTGGTCTGCTCCGATGGTCACGCGATACGTGGTCTCGATCTGCTGCTCGGGATTGCGCAGCGTCAGTGTGTGAGCACCCGCCGGCAGCTCGACGTCGATCGGCGTGATCCCCAGTCGGCGCGCGCCCAGGAACACGACCGCGTAGGGAGCTGCGTCGAGCTGGAGGCGCCCCGTGGCTTGGGCGGCGGGCTCGGGTGTCGAAGGCGCCGGAGGCTGCGTGCTGGTCTCGGTGGGCTCGGACGCGGACGGTGTGTCGCCGCGCGGCTCGCCGCGCCGCGGCAGAGGGCGAGACCTCGCCGTGGAGGGCGGCGTGACGGCCACCGTGGTCGTCGGCGGAGCCTCGGCCGTCGTCGGAAGATCGGGCACCACCTGCGCCGCCGTCACGGCCACATCGGCGGTCGCATGGAGGGTGGGTGGAGGAACCGCCGGCTCGGTGAGACTCGCGGCCGTGGTGGTCGCGGGCAGCGCGGGCGACGCCGGGGGAGCGACGCGAACCGCGCTGGTCGAGCTCTCCTCGGGGCCTGCGCGCAGGAGGATGACGGCCAGGACCACGGCAACGACGGCCACCGAGCCGGCCAGCACGGCGAGCCATCCGCGCTGTGCCTCGGGCGCGAGCGCTTGCGCGTCTCTGGCGACGGGTGCTGGAAGGGCTGGCGGGGCCGCTGGCTGAAGCGGCACGGCTGGCTGAGACGGAGTGGCCGTGGGGGACGGTGCACGGCCCCCGGAGACTCGGGTGGCGCCCTCGTCCAGGACCGGCCGCACGGCGGAGGGCGTTCCGTCCGAACGAGGCAATCCGACGATCGAGCTGACCGTGACCGCCGAGAAGCGTCCGGTCTCGCTGGCGGACGCCTCTTTCTGGATCCTGCCGACGAGGTCCCGGATCAGCGTCCGCCGAGCGTGCATCTCGGGGCCGAACGCCTCCTTCATGAGATCTCGGAGTGCGTGTCGACTGCCGGCAACCCCCTGCGTGGACAGCCAGTCTTCGAGGATCTCCTTCATCTCGAGCGCGGTCCCGATGCGCAAATCCGGATCACGCTGGAGCGCGTGATCGACGACCCGCTGGAGGGGACCGGGCACTCCTGCCCGGACCGCGTCGATCCGTGGAATCGGGGCGGTGAGCGCCGCCTGGAGCGTCGCCACCTCGTTCGGCCCCTTGAAGAGGCGCCTCCCCGCAGCGAGCTCCCACAGCGTCACGCCCATGCTCCACAGGTCCGCGCGCCGGTCGTAGGACTCCGCGCGCGCCTGCTCCGGGGCGATGTACGCGAACTTCCCCTTGATCAGGCCGGTGCGTGTCTGCGACTCCTGGATGTCGCTCTTGGCGATGCCGAAGTCGAGGAGCTTCACCACGCCGTCTTGCGTCACGAAGACGTTGTGCGGTGACACGTCACGGTGCACGAGGCGCAGCGGGGTTCCGTCGTAGTCGGTGAGCTCGTGGGCGTAGTGGAGCCCGTCGAGCGCATCCGCGGCGATGCGCGCGGCGAGCGGGAGCGGCAGCGCGATCCCCTTGTCCTGGAGGCGCCGGAGCAGCTTCGAGAGGGGCTGGCCGTCGAGGTACTCCATCGCGAGGAAGTGCTCGCCGCCGATCTCGCCGATCTCGTGCGTCTGGACGACGTGTGGGTGGTTGAAGCGCGCTGCGAGCCGCGCCTCGTCGAGGAACATCTGCACCACGAAGGGATCGGCGCGCATGCCCGTGCGCATGCGCTTGATGACGACGAGCTTGCGGAAGCGATTCTGGCCCTCGTGGAGGGCCAGATAGATCTCGGCCATTCCACCGTGACCAATCAGCGCAAGGAGGAGGTAGTCGTCGAAGCGCTCGAGCGCGATGGGCTGGATGGCAATCGCCGAGGCGCTCGAGACACCCGAGAGCGAGTCGCTGGTCTTGCGCTCGTCTGCGGACGGGTCGTCTTGCAACTCGGAAGGGGCCACGAGAACCCCATCTTGACGCTGCGCGGCGGACGTCGGTTCAACCGTCGCGTGACCCGTGCGTGACGTTGAAGTGCCAGGCGCGGCCACTCCTTTGTCAGGCGTCCGCAATCTCGAGCTCCCGCGCGACGAGCCTCACGAGCGCGGCGCGACACGCCTCGAGGCTCGCGAGGTGATCGCGGTCGTCGTCGTCCCGCACCGTGGGTTGGAACGCGGCAATCTCGCGGTTCATCCGAGCGAGCTCCATGAGGGCCAGGTCCACCTGGCCCCACCGCTTCACCTTCACGCCTTCGCTGCGGCTCCCTTGATCCGATTCGTTGGTGGACACGCGCGGCAAGATGGCGGCAGATGACCTCGGCGCCCGCAGCAATGCCGCAACGGAGTGGCGTCGAGGCGTTGCGGAAGGTTCACCTCGCGTCGAGATCGTCGAGCCCCGCGCGAGTCCGCCCGGAGTCAGCGGTCCTGGGCGTTTCGTGAACGTCGCCTCCAGGCGCAGGGCGGCTTGCTACGGTTCCCCGCATGGACGAGGACGCGGTCGTGCCGCAAGAGCACCTCTCACCGACCCGAGTGGATGCCGAGGCGAGTCGGGTCCGCACCGCGGTCGAGGTCGCGGAGCTCGAGCGCTCACTGCTCCACTACCTCGACGAGCTGACCGCCGCGCGGGACCTCGAGACGGCCCTCGGCGTGGCGACCGCGTGGACCACACGCTGTCTGGGGACCGAGCGCGCGAGCCTCCGCGTGCTCGACGCGACCCGTGCTCGTCTCCTCGTCGCCGCCCGCAGCGGCGTCCCCCTTCATCCGACCACGACGCAGTTCACGGCGGGCGAAGGGCTGGTCGGCTGGGTCGTCGCCCAGAACCGTCCCCTCCGCGTCGGCTGGGCCGCAGTCGATCCGCGCTTCTCTCCGCGGCCGGGCGTCTCGGCTTCGCTGGGTTCGTTCCTCGGCGCGCCCCTGGCTGACGCGGACGGCTGTTTCGGGGTCCTCGCGACCACGCGACCGGAGCGCGACGCGTTCAGCCCCTCGGACGCGAGGCGTCTCGAGCTCCTGGCCAAGATCGCCTCTCCGTTGCTCGCCGTCCACCGCTTGCGTCGGCTCGCAGAGACGGATCCGCTGACTTCCGTCTCGAACCGCCACGCGCTCGAGCACGCGTTGCCCGAGGTGAGCGACAAGCGAGTGGCCGTCGCGATGATCGACGTCGATCACTTCAAGCGGATCAACGACACTCACGGTCACGCCAAAGGAGACGAGGTGCTTCGTGAGGTCGCGCGCGAGCTCCGAGCCACCGTACGAACGGACGACCACGTGCTCCGCATGGGGGGCGAGGAGTTCTTGGTGGTCCTGCCGCTCGCGTCAGCCGCGGTCGCCAGCGCGCTGGCCGAGGAGATCCGCACGAACGTCAGCGCGCGGGTGCGCGCCGGGGAGGACTCGGTCTCGCTGTCCATCGGCGTCGCGGTGCGCCTGCCGGGTGAGACGCGACAGGAGCTGCTGCGACGTGCCGACGAAGCGCTCTACGAGGCCAAGCGACTCGGGCGCGACCGCGTCGTCGCTGCAGCATCGATGTGAACGAAGTCTCATCGGCGCTTCTTGCGTCGCTTCGGCTTCGGCCGCTCGACGGCTCGCGGGGGGCGCGGCGCCGGGTCGTGCACGAAGACGACGTCGGCACCGTCGAGCTCGCTGGCATACCAGAGAAGCGCTGCGCGGTTCGAGCCCAGCTCCCAGCTCTCGAACCTCAGTCGTGGCTCGATCCGGAGACAGGTCCATCCTCGACGCTGAAGCGACGCCCGCGCCGCAGCGGGCGACCGATGCTTCTCCGTGAGCGCCATGACTCCCGAGCCTACACAGCGCGCCCTCCGCCGCTCGTGACTCCTACAACGCTACGCCACCGCCCTGTCACAGGTTCGTCGCGCCCGGCGTGACTGGCGCACCGCCCCAGTCCATCGCGGGCATGTCACGATCGCAGCCATTCGGGCGCCTCGAGAGGCCGCCGTCGCCCGAGTCCGTGCCAATCGACCCAGTCTCGACCAGCGGCATCGCGGCCCCACCCATGAGGGTGATGGTGGCCATGGTCCCCTCGTAGATGGCAGCGTCGACGATCCCACTCGGCCCGACGAGCACGAAGCCATCCGGTGCGCCGTTCTGCATCGCCACCGGAAGCGTGAACGTCGCGCCTCCGACGGTGCTGCCGGACGCCGTCACGACGACGTAGCCACCGGCAGCGATCGAGCCTCCGAGCGCCACACGCGAGTACTCCGGTCCTCCCGCCGTGCCGTTCACGGCCACGAGCGCGTACCCGGTGAGATCGA
>JBILLJ010000176.1:0-16176 GCA_044376125.1 Sandaracinaceae bacterium | reverse complement strand
GCACGGAGGTGCCGCCACGCACGCCACGTTCGGTGCTCCGGGCGTGCCTCGTCGCATCGCCGCGCCGTAGGTGCTGCCGGTCGGGGTCGAGCACCAGCTCGCCGCAGTGTCGTTGCTCGCCGCGCCCGTCGTGGTGACCTGGGCAAGATCGAGCTGCGCGCTCACCTCGTCGGCGCCGCCGATGCCGCTCGCCGTCCACGTGACCGCATCGATCAACGTCGCGCCACAGTGCAGCTGCACCGCGTCGTCGCCGCCGAAGCCCAGTGCAGCAGGCAAGACGACGTCGCCCGCGATGTCCGACATCGCGCCTGCCACGACGAGGTAGTCGCCGGGACCGATCAGCGTCGGTGCCGGCAAGACCAAGGCGTCCGCATCCGTCGGTCCGGCCGAGTCGCTCAGGATGCAACCAGCCAGATCGTAGGTGACGCTGGCGCTCGGGTTGTGGAGCTCGACGAATTCCTTCTCGTTGTCCGAGCCGGTGAACTGATAGCCCACCTCCGTCACGAAGACCTCGCCGACCGCAGGGGCCGGGGTGGGACAACGGACGGTGATCTCGGACGCCTGCCATGCCGATGGCTGGGCGGTGGTGGTGAATCGCCAGAGCGGCGTGGGCCCGACGGCGACGGTGCAGCCCGGTACCGGCGTCGGCGTGAGCCCGCTGGCGACGCTCGAGGGCAGACGGACCCTCAGCGCCGAGCCCGCCGTGGGGAAGCCGGTCGTGGCGATCTGAAACGACGTGTATCCGGCCCCGGCGGGTGTGGCGGCCGAGGCGATCGTTCCGGTGATCGTCACGAGCTCACTCTCGTGAGCCTCGATCATCGCCGGCAGGTCCACGCCCGAGACATCGTTCGGTGCGACGCTCGCTCCGCTCGCCGTCCGTGTGTATCCGGTGATGGCCGTGACTCGGTGCTGATCGCCCGTCGAGCCCGCGCCGCTCGCCGCATCGAGGGCCGCAGTCACCTCGAACGAGACCACATCCCCCAGCGCGGGAGCGGGAGAGAGGCTGCTGGGATCGATCGCGAGAAAGAGCGCCGGGCCCGCGGCGCCCGGGCACTGCACGAACACTCCGACCGGATCACTCGCGCCCACCGGCTGGGTCGCGAGGACATACGAGACGACCGCGCCAGTGACGGGGCGCGGCGTCGCGAGAGGCCCGCCTGCCATCGAGCGGATCATCGTGATCTGCGCACAAGGATCGGTGGGCCAGGCCGCGAACGCGTCGGCGCCGACCACGAGCGCGTCGACGCCCGACGACGCATCCTCTGCGGACGGGCCCGTGTCCGGCAACTCGGCAAAGGCATCGGTGCCGGGCGCATCGGCTCCGAGCACGAGGGCATCGGCGACTCCGGCGTCGGAGCGAACCACCAGCGCGTCCAGGGCGAAGGCATCCGGGGGGGCGGGCTCGGCCGGACCGGGACAACCGCCCACCCAAGCACCGGCGAGGGTGGCGTACGTGAGAACCTGTACCGGCTTCATCGACTTCATGGTCCGCTCCAGCTGGGATGCGCGACACGCGCACGCGGCGCGAACGTCGCACAGGGCGGCGTGCCCTCCAGCCCGGATGCGTGACGACCCCGTGCCGTGTTGGTCACCACGGCCTCGGCCCCGACGATCAGGGCACGCGGCCGCAGACGACGGATTGACCCCGGCAATACCACTGCTCGGGACCGAACCCGCGATCGATCACGCGCCGCTGCATGAACGGAGTCACCTGCTCGACGAAGCCCGCGGGACAGGCACAGAGCCCAGTCTCGGGGTTCGCGATGCAGCGCTGCACGGCGGGAAGACTGGTGTCGCAGACCGCGTCGCCGCCGACGGTGTAGCGCCAGAAGGCTCCTCCATAGCTGAGGGGCGCGGCCGTTCCTTCGCAGTAGGTGATCTCCCGCTCGCAGTCGAGCGAAGAGCCATTGAGGTAGTGAACGCCCGTGAGGAGGGCGCCTGTCGATCCGGCAGGACAGCTGCAGGCCCCGGTCGTGCTCGCCGGGAACGTGCAGGCGTTCGCGCAGCCCGACGAGAACGGATTGCCCGTGGTGGTGCGGGCGTGCGCGCCCGCGAAGTCGGTGCCGGTGGTCGGCGCGCTCGGCGCGACGCAGACGTACAGGCGATTGTTCCAGCCCAAGCCCTCGTCCGCCGCCCAGTCGGCGTCTTCGAGCTGCTGCGCGACGAAGCCCGGAGGGCAGGTGCAGGTCGCGCCAGCGACGAGCGGATTGCCGATGCACGGCACCACGGCATTGCCACTCTGGTCGATCGCGTACGTGCCGCCGAAGACGGCGCAGCGCGACCCGAGACACTCGCTGCCACCGGAGCACGCCGCGCCCGCACAGCACGGATCCCCATACCGCCTTCCGGGATCGGGCGGACAGCTGGTCGAGGCTCCGTCGCAGAGCTCCGGCGCATCACAGCTGCCCAGAGCCGCGCGGCACATGGTCCCGCTGCTCGCCACCGCGTCCCCTGGGCAGGCGGCGCCTGCGCCAGTGCAACGCTCGGCGACGTCGCATCCACCCGCGGCGGCCGGACGACACGTCGTGCTCGCGCTGGCGAAGCCGTTCGTGGGACACGCGTCGCTCGAGCCCGTGCAGGTCTCCGCCACGTCGCACCCACCGGCCGCTGCAGGGCGGCACACCGTGGAAGCGGGTTCTCGCGTGTCGGCCGGGCAGGCGGCGCTCGTCCCGTCGCAGCTCTCGGCGCGATCGCACACGCCCCGCGTGGCGCGGCACTCGGTGCCGGCGGCGACGCGGCGGTCACTCGGGCACGCGGTGCTCGTGCCGTCGCAGGTCTCCTCGAGATCGCAGACACCCATGCTGTCGCGGCAGACGATCCCCGCAGGCGCAGCCCCCGCGCTCACGCAGGCGCCGCTCGGACAGACACGGCGACCGCGCTCGCACGGATTGCCCGTGGCACAGGCGGAGCCCGGGACACAGGCGCTGCTGCAGGCCCCGAGACCATCACACGAGCCCGCCGAGCACACGGTCCCATCGGGCTCGTACGCGTTCGTCGGACAGTCGGGCCCGGTCCCACTGCAGCGCTCGGCGACGTCACACTCGCCCGCAGCGGCTCGACACTCCGTCGCTGCCGTCGCGAAGGCGTCGGGCGGGCACATGGCGCCGCCGTCGCACCGCTCCTCGACGTCGCAGCCACCCGCGGCCGGCCGACACACCTCTCCGACCGGTCGCCCAGCGCAGTCCGCGCTCGCGCAATCGAGCGCACACACGCCGCTGCAGCAGGACTCGCCCATCGCGCACGTGCTCGCGCGCTCGCAACGTCCCCCAACGCACGTGGCCGTCTCGCACGGTCCCGCGACGCAGGTGGTCTCGTCGCACGAGCCGGCGTCGAGGCCCTGCGCATCGAGTCCTGACGCGTCGAGCCGTGGCGCGTCGACCGAGGCGTCACGCGCACCGGCGTCGCGTTCGCTGCCCGCGGCGACGCAACCGATCGACGGGACACAGACCTCGGACGCCGCGCAGCCATCGCCGCTGGTCTCGAGACAGACCCCGGCCACGCACGAGGGCGCGACGCAGGCCGCGCTCGCGGTGCACTGCGCGGGGGTGGTGCACTGCGGCCGCGGGCACTCGGGTTCGCTGCCCGTCACACAGCGCGGGCTGACGCACTCGCCGCCCACACAGGTCTCGCCGCTGTCACACATCACTCCTTCGCACGTGCGTGCGATGACGACGTTCACGATCTGGCTGCCGGTGAACTCGATCGAGACGCGACGCGACGCGAGCTGCCGCTCGCCTTCCCAGAGCGACACCTCCACGTCGCGCCGTCCGAGCCGGAGCCCCGCGTAGGTGGTCAGGCGTCGAGGACGCGCGAACGAGTCGCCCACCTCGGCGTCCAGATCGAAGGCACGTGTGGCGTCCACCGTCGCTCGCACGCGGTCGAACTCGACGCCCGGGACGAAGTCCGTCTGGAGCGACACCGCGAGCCCTTCGGCCTCGGGGTCGCAGCTGCAGCCGGGGCTCACGAGCCAGAGACAGGCCACGACGAGGAGGAACGGCATCTCCCGACGAGTCATCCGAACATGCTGCAGTTCACACGCTCGCCGCCTCGGTGACGAATGCGTGAACACACCCCCTCCGCGACCTCGTACGGAGACGTCGTTCGCTCAGGCGCCGACCTTCTGCTTCTCGAACGTGAACGTCGTGCCGTCCTTCACGTCGACGAGCACCGTGTCGCCTGCGGCGTAGCCGCCGCGGAGGATCGCCTCGGCGAGAGGATCCTGGAGGTTCTTGAGGATCACGCGGCGCAGCGGGCGCGCGCCGAAGGCGGGCTCGTGACCGAGATCGACGAGGCGCTGCTTGGCCGCGTCCGAGACGGTGAGCGTGATGCGTCGGTCCGCGAGCATCTTCGCGAGGCCTCGGAGCTGGATGTCCACGATGCCGCGGAGCTCCTTCTTGCCGAGCGGCTCGAAGATCACGACGTCGTCGATGCGGTTCAGGAACTCGGGCCGGAAGTGCGTGCGGAGCTCGTGATCGAGCTTGGCGCGCAGCGCGTCGCGAGAGGCCTTCTGCGCCGTGTCGTCGCCCGCGCCATCGGCCCCGCCGAGATCGGCCGGATCGGGCGGGAACTCGTGATCGAGGATCACGCGACCGCCGACGTTGCTCGTCATGATGACGACGGTGTCGGCGAAGTGCGCGAGCTGACCGCGCGAGTCCGTGAGGCGGCCGTCGTCGAGCACCTGGAGCAGGATGTTGAAGACGTCGGGGTGCGCCTTCTCCATCTCGTCGAAGAGCACGACGCTGTAGGGCCGGCGTCGCACGGCCTCGGTGAGGAAGCCGCCCTCTTCGCTGTCCACGTAGCCCGGCGGCGAGCCGAGCAGGCGCGCGACCATGTGCTTCTCCATGAACTCGCTCATGTCGAGGCGGGTGAGCGAGGCGTCGTCGTCGAAGAGGAACTCGGCCAGCGCCTTCGCGAGCTCCGTCTTGCCGACGCCCGTCGGGCCGAGGAAGAGGAAGCTGCCGATCGGGCGCCGCGCGTCGCGAAGGCCGACGCGACCGCGCCGCACGGCCTTGGACACGGCCGAGACCGCGAGGTCCTGTCCGACGACGCGCTCGGTGAGGTGGCCCTCCATCTGGAGGAGCCGGTCCTGCTCGGCCTGGAGCATCCGGCTCACGGGCACGCCGGTCCACGCGGCGATCACGTCGGCCACGTCCGCCTCGGTGACGCGATCGGCGCGCAGCGTGAGCGAGCCCAGCTGCGTGCGTGCCTCACCGAGCTTCTTCTCGAGCAGCGGGATCGCGCCGAAGCGGAGCTCGCCCGCGCGACCGTGATCGCCCGCCTGCGTGGCCTCGTCGTAGCTCTTCTGGAGGCCGAGCAGCTCCGCCTCCATGCGCTTGACCTCCGCGAGGCGCGCCGCGCCGCCGCTCCACGCCGCACGCTGCGCCTCGACCTTGGGGCGCAGCTCGCTCGCCTGCGCCTCGAGATCCTTGCGCGCGCGCACGCTGTCGTCGTCGGCGTCGTCCGCGAGCGAGCCGATCTCGGCCTCGAGCTTCTCGAGGCGGCGCTCGGCGGCGTCGACCTCCGCGGGCTTGCCGTCGAGCTCGACGCGCGCGCGCGCTGCGGCCTCGTCGATGAGATCCACCGCGACCTTCGGGAGGTTCGCCGACGGCACGTAGCGCCGCGAGAGGCGCACGGCCGCCTGGATCGCGGTGTCCGCGATGCGGACCGCGTGCTTGGCCTCGTAGCGGTGCACGATGCCACGCACGATCGCGACGGCCTCTTCGGGCGACGGCGGCTCGATGGTGATGCCGACGAAGCGCCGGTAGAGCGTGGGCTCCTCGTCGGCGAGCTTCTTGAGGGTGCCCGGCGCCGCGAGGCCGATCGCGCGGAGCTCGCCGCGACCGAGCGCGCTGCCGAGGAGCGCCGCGAGCCCCGGCTGCGCCCGATCACCGACGAGCGAGCCGAGATCGGGGAGCACGAGGATCACGTCGCCCGAGTCGCGGGCCGCCGTGAGCAGCGAGCGCACGCGCTCTTCGCCCTCGCTCTTGAGCCGCGCGCCCGCGAGCAACGTCGCGAGCTCGAGCCACACGAGGCGCTTGCCTGCGACCACCGCGGGCACGTCGCCGCTCGCGATGCGCTGCGCGAGCGCGTGCACGATCGAGGTCTTGCCGATGCCGGGCTCGCCCGCGAGGAGCGGGTTGTTCTCGAAGCGGCGCGCGAGCACCTGCAGCATGCGGCGCACCTCGCCGTCGCGACCGATCACCGGGTCGAGCTCGCCGCGGCGCGCGCGCCCGACGAGGTCGATGCCGTTGGCCTCGATCGGATCCTTGCCGCGCCCGTTGCTCGAGGCGGTGCCTCCGTTGGCGCTCGCTCCACCGCTCGCGCTGCTCGCCCCGCCCGACTTGTTCGCGTCCACGAGGTCTCCCTTGAGCGCTGCCCGCACGATCGTCGAGGTGAGGCCCGTGCTCTTGAGCACCTGCGCGACGGGCCCGACCGTGTCCTGCGAGAGCGCCACGAGGAGGTGCGTGTTCGTGATGCTCGCGGCCTTCTCGCGCGCGCCCTCCCCCTCGGCGCGCGCGAGGAGGTCGTGCATGCGCGGCGAGAAGTACGCGACGACGCCATCGGCCTTGGGCAGCCGCCGCACGAGCGCCTCGCACTCGAGCAGTGCGTCCGTCGGCTCGACGCCCGCACGCCGCACGATGGCCTGCGACCCCTCGTTGCGATCGAGCAGCCGATGCAGGAGGTGCAGCGGCTCGACCTCGGGGTTCTTGCGCTCGTCGGCGAGCGCCTGCGCGGCGTGGATCATGCGCTGCGCGTCACGGTCGTACGCGTCGAGGCGGAGGGTCAGGTTGCGCGTCATGTCGCGCGCATCCTAACGCAACCGCCCCTCGTGACGTCGTCGCGACGACGCGCGCTACTTGCGGACCTTGGCGAGGTAGCGACTGCGGAGGTCCGAGAGCACGTGGCCGAGCACGCGCTCCTCTTCGCCGCTCAGGTTGCCGCGCGTCTTTGCGTCGAGGACCTGGAGGATCTCGATCGTGTGGCGCGCGCCGACGAGATCGGGCTGCGCATCGGGGCTCTCGATCTCACCGAGCTGGATCATGCACGTCGCGCTGAGCGACAACACGAACGTCGCGAAGTCGATGGGAGGCGTGCCGTCACCGCCAGCCCCCGACGGATCGGGAAGCGGCGCGAAATCGTCCTCCTGCTCGCTCTCCGCCATCGCTCATTCCTCGTCGTCGGACACGTCCGTGTCCGTGTCGTTGTCGTCGTCGTACGAGGTGATGGCGACGTTGTCCGCGCGGTCCGGGAGGCTGGTGAGCGCCTTGTCGACGACCTTGGCCTCGACGAGACCCTTGTCGATGTTCCGCTGGAGGATGCGCTTGTCGAACAGGAACTCGTTCTTGGTGCTCATGGGAGGGCGGAGGGTACGCGCGTCCCGCCGCGAGGCAACCCCCGGTTCGTCCGACGAAACTGCGGGCGGGCAAGCAGCCCCTCTCGGCGGGCCGAACGCAGTGAGGCCCGACGCCTGACTAGAACAGCCCGATCGAGAAGTGGAAGGCGCCGAAGGGCTCCTGGATGTCCTGATCGTCGCGGCGCGTGAGGTTCACGCCGTAGTCGGCCGCGATGGGACCGACCGGCGTCGAGAGGCGCAGGCCCAGGCCCGCGGACACGCGCACGTTCGCGAAGTCCTCGATGCTCATGGCGTCCGCGAACGCCCACACGTTGCCGAGGTCGACGAACGCGCCGCCCTGCAGATCCCCGGCGATGGGGAAGCGCAGCTCGACGCGCCCCAGGTAGAAGAGCTCGCCCGTGCGCGTGATCGCCGAGGCCGGCAGCGGCGTGCCCGCGCGGCGTGCCGCGTCGATCGCCTCGACCTGATCCTGCGGGATCACCTGGTCCTGGAGGAATCCGCGCAGCGAGTCGACGCCGCCCATGAAGTACGCGCGGTTCGGGTACACGCGCGAGGTGGGCTCGAGATGGAAGACGCGCCCGCCTCGCGCCTGCAGCGCGAGCACCCAGCCCTCGGCGAGGCGCACGTAGCCGTTGGCCGTCAGCGTGAGCTTGAAGAAGTGGCTGTAGTCCTGTGCGCGCTCGGTCACGAGCGTGTGCGCCCACTCGAGCGCGGCCGAGGCGTAGAAGCCGTCGGTCGGCGTGAACGCGCTGTCGCGCAGATCCACGGCGAACGAGCCGCGCACGCTGGCGAGCGCCGAGACGCCCGCGGGCACGCGCAAGAGGCGCTGGAGGCGCGGATCGGTCGTCATCGCGAGGAAGTCCTCGAGCGTCTGGCTGCTGTCGAAGAGACCGACGGTGTTCTGCTCCACCTCGGTCGAGAGCGAGCCCGTGAAGCGGCGCTCGGGCTGGTAGGTGAGGGTCAGGACCGCGCCGTTCTTGTCGAGGCCGAAGTCGCGGAAGTTGTCGCGGAGGTGCACGAGATCGAGCCCCGCGCGCACGTCGCGCAGGCCCGGGATGTGCGGGACGGCCAGGCCGATCGTGATGCGTCGCTCGAGCCGATCGAGGAGGTTCAGCCCCTCGATGGCGCGCTGGAGCTCGAGGTCCTGGAAGAAGAACTGGAACGCGAGCTGTGCGCGCAAGGAGAGCGAGACCGCGTAGCCGAAGAGGTTGCGGTACGTGTACTCGAAGGAGCCGCGTGCGCCCTCGCCCGTGCCGATGCCGGCCGAGAGCGCGAGCTCCTGCGGCAGGCGTTCGGCGACGGTGACGACCACGTCCTTCACGCGCTCGGGCAGGTCGGGATCGACGGGCGTGATGCTCACGCTCGAGAACACGCCGAGGCGCAAGAGCGCGTCCTCGCTCTGGCGCACCACGTCGGGTCGGTAGAGCTCGCCCGGGCCGAAGTGCAGCGCCTGCCGCACGAGCTCCTCGCTCGCGCCCTCGATGCCCTCGACGCGGATCGCGCCGACGTGCACCGGGTAGCCCTCGACCACCTCGATCACGATCTCGGCGCGCTCGCGATCCCCCGAGCGGTGCACCACGGGCGCGACGCGCGCGAAGAAGTGGCCGCGATCCTGGTAGAGCGCGAGCACGCGGCGCCGCGCCTCTTCGAGCGTGATGTAGCCGAAGGGCTCGCCCCGCTGGATGTGGGCGGCCTCGAGGATCTCGTGCGTGGAGAGCAGCTCGTTGCCCGCGACGCGAACGTCGTAGACGAGCGTGCGCGGCCCCTCGTAGACGGGCACCGTGACGACGGCGACGCCGTCCTCGAGCTCGCGCAGCTCCGCGGGACCGACCGACGCGTCGAGGAAGCCCGCGGCCTGGTAGAGCTCGGTGATGTGGCCGACGGCCTCGGCGTAGGTGGACTCCATCCACACCGACGCGGGCACGTCGAGGATGTGCGCACGCACGCCGCGGCGTGCGGTCGTGCGACCAGTGACGAGTCGGTCGACGACCTCGTCGTCGACGGGCTCGAAGGGCTGCGAGCTCGGCAGATCCTCGTCGAGGTAGCTGCGGATCTGATCGCGCAAGAGCTCGGGCGCGAAGTGCGTGGCGCCGGGGAACGAGACGCCCACGACGCGCGTGCGCTCGCCGGGCGCGGTCTCGACGAGCAAGACCGCGAAGCGCGGGTCGGGCTCTCCGTCCTCGGGGCGCAGGTGCTCCGGATCGAGCGTGCGCCGCAGCACGACGGTGGGTCGGAGGAAGCCGTGGCGCTGGTAGAGGTCCACGATGCGGAGGCGGACGTCTTCGGCGACGGGCCGCGTGAGGCGCTCGTCCGAGAGCTGGAGGACCTCCTCGACGTTCGTGCGCTCGAGCGGCGCGTGGCCGCGGATCTCGACGCGGTAGCGATGACCGATGCGAACGGGCACGGCGATCACGCCGCGCGCGAGATCGAGGAGGGCCGGCTCGACGCGCGCCTCGAGGTAGCCGCGCTCGCGCAGCTGCGTCTCGGCGTGGCGCAGGCCGTCCTCGAGGCGGGTGCGATCGAGCACGTCCCCCTCGCCGACGCCGATCGCGCTCGAGAGCTCGGCGTCCTCCGGCGGCACGAGCGCGGAGCTGTCCACGCCGCCGCCGATCGCGACGAAGCGCAGCTCGCTCACCCGCAGCGGCTCGCCCTCGTGCACGACCACGCGCAGCACCTTCCGCGACGGAGAGTCCGTGTCGCGCAACGACAGCTCGACCTCCGCGCCGACGAAGCCTCGCAAGGCGAGCTCGTCCTTGAGCGCTGCGCGCATGGCGCCGAGCTGGTCGGGCACGATCTCGCCGTCTTCGTGCACACCGAGCACGTCGAGCACCGCTTGATCGGAGAGCGACGCGTTGCCTTGGAGCTCGATGCGCGTGAGCAGCACGCGTGGCACGAGCGTCACGTGCACGAGCACGCCGCCGGCCGTCTCCTCGCACTCGACGAGCACGTCGGCCCACTCGCCCGAGCCGAGCAGCGCGAGCACCGCGCGTCGCAGGCTCGTGCGCGTGAGTGGGGTGCCGAGCGAGAGGTGGAGCTCGTCTGCGTCGAGGAGGCCGCGCGCCTCACCGAGCACCTCGACCCCCGCGATGGGCCTGCCTTCGAGCTCCGGTGGCAGCTCCGCGGCGGCACGCTGCGGCACGAGCGTGAGCACACCGACGAGCGCGGCCCAGGAGAGCGCGGCCCAGAGAAGCGCGGCCCAGGAGAGCGCGGCCCAGGAGAGCGCGGCCCAGGAGAGTGCGGCCCAGGAGAGTGCGACCGAGCGGAGGGCGCGCACGACGCGAAGCCCTGCGGCCACGTCCTTCGACGCGCGCTTGCTGCGTGCTGTGCGTGCCGGGTCCAAAGGAAACGACGCACGTTACCGAACCGCGCTCGGCGCGTCAGGTCCCGCGCGCTCGCGGTCAGCTCACGGTCGCAGCGTCGGCCCCGAGGGCGTTCGAGTCGATGCGGAGCGTGGCGAGGTGCTTGCCGAGCGCGGGCCGCAGCGCGGCGAGCTTGGTGAGCTTGGCGGCCGTGAGCTGCAGCACGACCGCGCCGCGCGGCGCCGTGACCGTGACGTCGCTCGGGCCCGGGCTCAGCACCGCGCGCTCGCCGACCACGCCGCCCGCGCCGACGGTGCGCGTCTCGCCGCTCGCGAGCTCCACGACGAGCTCGTCGGAGATGACGACGTAGAGCGCGTCGCTCGACTTGCCCTTCGAGAGCAGCGGGAACTTCGACACCGCGCGCCGCAGATCGAAGAGCAGGCCGAGCTCGCGTCGCTCCGGAGGCGTGAGCGGCGAGAAGAGTCGGCTCGTCGCGATCGCGCTCGCGAGCACGCGCCGGCCGAGCGCCTCGACGAGCACGCGCTCGAACGTCGGAGCCTTCGCGCTCACGCCATCGAGGAGCACGCGCGAGAAGCGCAGCGCCACGAGGCGCCCCTGCGCGACGACGTCGGCCGTGCGCTTGGCCGACCCCGAGAGGCACGCCTCGCCGAAGAGCTCGCCTTCGCGGAGCACGGGCTGCGTCGGCACCTCGATCCGCACGGCGCCCTCGACGATCGCGTAGAGCGCGTCCGCGTGCTCGCCGCGGCGGAAGACCACGGTGCCGTCGTCGACCTCGAGCAGCTCCGCGCCCTCGGCCAGGAGGGCGAGCGCGTCCTGCGGCAGCTCTGCGAAGAGCGGAAAGCCCGGCAGCGACGCGAGGCGATCGATCTCGCGCGAGGGCGTGGGCACCACGACGGCGCTCGAGAGCGGCTCGAGATCGAGATCGTCGAGCAGCGTGATCTCCGAGAGATCGATCACGGCCGAGGGCTCCATGACGAAGCGGATCTCGTCGTCCTCTGCGTCCGCCGCCTGCGTGAGCTCGGGGGCGGCCTGCGCGAGCGTGAGCGCCGCGCCGTGCGTGGCGGCCGAGTCGGGTCGCGCCTTGCGGTGCTCGTCGCGCGCGACCGCGGGATCGAGCTCCGCGAGCAGGCCCTGCTTGCTCGGATCGAGCGAGACGACGGTCTTGGCCATCGCGATCGCCCGCGCCATGAAGCCCTGCTTGGCCCACGCGCGCGCGGCCTTCTCGAGCTCGGCCGCCGCCTCGCGCGGCTTGTTCTGGCGCCGCAGGATGTCGCCCGCCTTCTGCGCCCAGCGCGACTCGTTCGGCTCGGCGCGCTGGAGCTCACGCGCGATCTCGAGGGCCCGGGGGAGCTTGCCCGCAGTGAGGGTCTTCTCGAGCTCGTCCTTGAGCGACGAGAGCTTCGCAGGGGACGTCGTCACGGGGCGCGATCATGGCACGCGCCACGCGCCCTCGCAGCGACCGCGCACCGAGACACCCAGAGACAGCGCTCGCGAGAGAGAGCGAGCGCACTGGTCCGCGGGCCGGGCTCAGCGACGCGCGAACGGCGAGCGCGCGCCGGTCGCGTCGTGCACCTGATCCACGAACACGGCCGCACCGCTCACGTCGATGACGAACGCGAGCGTGGAGGGCACACCCCCGAGGCGCGTGTGCACCCTGAGCAGCACGCGATCTCCCAGCGGGTAGCGCATGCGCGCAGGCAGGGGGCCCACCGCGAGGCCGACGCGCTCGGGAAAGCCTCGCGCGAGCTCCACCTCGTGCGTGAGCGTCGCGGTGCGAAGCCGCGCGAGCGGGAGCTCGGCCCAGGCGCCGAGCGCATCGACGAAGCCGAAGAGGCCGCTCGTGGACACACACGCTCGCGCGATCTCGAGGCTCCGCCAGCCGCGCCAGGCGTCGTAGTCCTTCCGCGGATCTGCGCCGTAGCCGTCCACCGACAGCCCCACGACGCAGCGGTCGCCACCGAGATCGTCGAGCAGCTCGAGCCCCAGCCGACCTCTCTCACCACCACCCAGCGTGCAGATGCGCGACATGATGACCAGCGACGACGCGGCCCCGTTCCCCTGACGCGTCACCGCGGGGGCCGCGCGCGATCACTGGAACTCGAGGCGCCAGCGGAGGTCGACGCCGACGTTGCCGAAGGAGCTGGCGCTCGTGAGGTTGTAGTTGTCGTAGCCGGCCTGGATGCTCGTCGTGTCGTCGAGCTGGGCCTCGAGCACCGCGCGGAACTCGCGGGACTCGCTGAGGCCCGTGGTGGCGGAGAGGCGCACGCGGTCCGCGATGCGCTTGCCGATGGAGACCTGCGGCTCGGTGCGGCCCGTTCGCACGGAGTACGCGCTCGAGAGGCGGAAGTCGTCGATCACGGGCAGCGCCCGTCGCACCTCGCGGTCGATGCCGGTGACGCTCGCGAGCGCCTCGAGCGCCAGCGTGCTCGTGAGATCGCCGCCGCGCAGCGTCTCGAGCTCGCTCCGCGTGAGGCCGACCGCGAGCAGGAGGAGGATGTCCTCCTGCGGCAGATCGGGATCGCTGCGCGTGGCGATCGAGAACGAGTCGGTCGTGCCCGTCGCGTCCAGGAGCACGCGCCAGCTCTGCGAGCTGAGGTCGCCCGAGCGGCGGATGTCGGTCGAGGCGTGCACGTCGAAGCGCGCCGAGATGCGCTCCTCGTCGTCGAACGTGAGCGTGCCGCCGGGCCGCAGATCGAACGACGCGTTGCGGAAGAAGACGCGCCCGCGCGAGAAGCGCATGTCGCCGACGGCGCCGTAGCGCTGGTTCGTGCCCGTGAGGCGGAAGGGTCGCTCGGAGTCCTCGATGCGGAGCTCGGCGTCGATCAGGTTGTTCCGCACCACGAACGGCTCGTCGTGGCGGATGCGCAGGTCGAGCTGGATCCAGTCGCTCGCCGGGTCGTAGCGATCCACCTCGGTGCGCTGCGTGCGCGACAGCTCGCCGAGCGTCGTGCCGAGATCGATGTTGCGCGCGTACTCGAGGCGCTCGACGCGCACCGTGCCGCCGAGCGTCGGCAAGCGCTGTCCGCGGCCCCACGCGAGCTCCGTGTCGGCGCCGAGCGTCACCTCGAGGCCACCCGCCGGCGCGAGCGAGAGATCACGCGCGCGGATCCGGAAGGCGTATCGCTCGAGGCCGCGCTGCTCGAGCACGGCCTCGCCGCCGATGTTCACCTGGCCGCCTGCGAGGTGCGCGGAGATGTCCTCCACCACGATGCGGCGCGCGCTGAACGTCGCGTGCCCCGCGAGCTCGGTGATCGGACCATCGAAGGAGGCCAGGCGCACCATGCCGCCCGCGAGGCCTGCTTCGCCGAAGTACTCGGGATCCGAGAACGGCCCCGTCACCGCGAGGCGCAGCGCGAGCGAGCCCTCCGCCTCGCGCACCGCCGTCGTGATGCGCGGCAGCGTGCTCAGGTCGACGGCCGCGAAGACCTCGAGGCCCAGGCCCGAGTCGAGCGAGGCCTCTCCCTCCATGCGCAGGCGCACACCGGGGCCGCGCAGCCGCGCCTGCGCGATCTGCGCGACGCCGCGATCGAATCGCACGAGGATCGGGTGCACGTTCTCGAGGCGCAGCTCGCCGCGCTGGATCGCGAGCGTGTTCAGGCGCGCGAGGCCGCGAAGCGTCGCCGGGTCGCGGAAGCCGCCGTCGTCGAAGCGGACCATCGCTCGCACCACGCCCTCGGTGGACGCGCGCGCGACGAGCTCGTCGTCCACGCTCGGGAGGAAGCGCGAGAGGTCGACGTCGTCGAGCTGGATCTTGCCGCGCAGCGGGTAGCTCGACTGCCGACCGATCGCGAGATCGAAGCCGATGTCGCCCTCCATGAACGAGCCACACACGAGGAACGCGCTCGGCCGCTCCATCGCGCGCATGGGGCCATCGACGGTGTGGATCGGCGGGTCCTCGGGCCAGTTCGCGAGCGCGAGACCGCGGCGGCCGTGTCCACACGCCTCGCCCTGCGGCACGTCCTGTCCCGTCCATGCGCGCGCGACCGACACCCACGGATCGTCGTCGTACGTCATGCGCACGTACGCGCGTCCGTCGCCGAGCGAGCGGCCCGCGTAGACCACGTCGTAGAGGCCCACGTCCGCGTCGACGAGCATGCGATCGGCGCTGCCCGAGATGGTCGCGGTGACGCCCGCGACACCATCGAGCTCGGTGAGGCGATCACCGATGCCCTCGATGTCCCGCATCGAGAGCCGATCGGCGCTCACCGTCATCGCGAGCACGCCCTCGCGCGCCATGGTGCCCGAGAGCGTTGCGATGCCTTCGCCCTTGCGCAGCTCCGCGTGCTCGATCTCGAGCACGCCGCCGCGATAGCTGCGCGACCAGTCGTACCAGCTCCAGCGCCCACGGAAGAGGCCGTCCGCGAAGCCGTAGCCGTTGAGCGAGGCTGTCGGGATCGAGAGGTCGAGCTCCGCGAGCAGGGTGCCGGAGGGCGAGTCGCCCGGGTAGCCGTTCGTGTACGAGAGGCCCGCGCGACCGCGGATCACGCCCTGGTACGGGAGGAAGCGCTCGTCCTCTTCGAAGTGGAACACGTGATAGAAGTCCGAGAGCGTCATGCGCTCGAACGCCAGCGCGCCCCGCATCGCGAAGCGGCCCTGGTGGAAGTCGAGGTAGAGGTTCTCGGCGCTGTAGCGGCTGTCGCGCTTGACCAGCGTCATGTGCGGGAAGGTCACGCCCTGACCGTCGCGATCGAGCACCGCGTCGGTGTCCACGTCGCCGAGGCGGAAGTCGTAGAACTCGAAGCCGGCGAAGCGCGCGTGACCAACGACGCGCGGGTCCTGGAAGACGCCGTCGATGTGGCACGTGAGCTGGCCGACGCCGGCGACGGGGAAGCCGTCGATGTGGCCGAGGTCGGCGAGGTTGGCGTCGGCGCGCGCCTCGACGCGGAGCTCGTTGTGGAAGCCGAGGAGCACGTCCGCGAAGATCCGGCTCTGCGGCAGGTCCGCGACGAGGTTCTCGAAGCGCACGGCGTCGTCGCGGATCGACCAGCGGCCGACGAAGCGCCCGCGCGGGATCGCGATCACCGCGCGCACCGGTCGCGCCTGGTAGCCGTCCTTCGTGACGACGAAGTCGCGCGTGTGGAGCTCGACGGGCCCCGAGAGGTTCAGGTTCCGCGTGTCGGCGAGCGAGCCCTCGAGGTGGAGCTCGCCGTCGAAGATCCACTCGACGAGCGAGCTGTCGGAGACCTCGAACTGCTCCATGAGGTGCGCGAACGAGAGATCGTCGGGGCGCGCCACCGCCGTCAGCGCGAGGCTCGGCACCTCGAGCGTGGCCTCGAGGCCGACGCGCCCTCCCCCACCCTGCACGTCGATGACGCCGTTCGTCACCACGACGCGCTCGGGCGAGGCCGTCACGTCGAGGTGCACGTGATCTCCGAGGCCGAACTGCTCGATGCGGCCGTGCTCGAGCTCGACGAAGCCGCTGGC
This sequence comes from Sandaracinaceae bacterium, assembly GCA_044376125.1. Classification (GTDB taxonomy): domain Bacteria; phylum Myxococcota_A; class Polyangia; order Polyangiales; family Sandaracinaceae; genus JAFLCL01. Next base: position 78 of record JBILLJ010000176.1, on the reverse strand, counting down.
CTCGATGCCGCTGGTGCCGTCGTCGCGCTCGGCCGGCGCGATGGTGAGATCGACGAGCGCCTGCCCCGACATGCGCGG
>JBILLJ010000305.1:0-4072 GCA_044376125.1 Sandaracinaceae bacterium | reverse complement strand
ATCGTCACGGGCAGCTCGAGGGCCGCGAGGTTCGCGAGGTCGTAGCCGACGCGCACGTGCCCGCGCAGGCCCTCGAGGGAGTCGAGATCCTGCGGTGGAGGCAGCGGCACCACCGCGTTCTCGGCCGCGAGCGCCAGCGGCCCGATCGCGAGATCGACCGCGCTCACGTCGATGCGGTCGGGGCTCACGCGCACCGCCGCGGAGAGCCGCGTGAGCTCGTGGTGCAGCCCCGCGCGCTGGATCTCGCCGCCGCTCGCGGACGCCTCCACCGCGATGACGTGCCCCTCCTCGCCGCGGACCTCGACGTCGACGCCGCGCAGCTCGCCCGTGAGCTGCGGCTCACCGTCGATCGTGAGCGTCGAGTCCCGCACGACGAGTCGTCGGAACGGCAGCGTGGGAGGGCCACCGCCGCCGCCCGTGTCGATGCGCGGGAGGTTGCGCACGCCGTCGTCGCGCACGACGAGGTGCACGCTCGCGCGCTCGAGCTCGATCGACGCGATCTCGACGCGGCCGTGAAGGAGCGAGCCCACCGAGGGCGACACGCGCAGCGTGCCCGCGTCGGCGAGGCGCCCGTAGACCGGGTCGTCGAGCGCGATGTCGCTCGCCACGAGCGAGAGGGGCACGAGCTCGAGGTGCACGCGCCCGAGCGTCGCGCGCAGCCCCAGCTGATCGTGGATGGCCTGCACCGCGTACGAGCGCAGCCGCTCGTGCGCGTTGGACGACCGCACCGCGGCCGCCGCAGCCACGGGGATGCCCAGAGCGAAGATCGCGAGGATCACCGCCCAGCGACGGAAGCGGAGCCAGGCCCGCGCATGTCGCCGTTTCTTCTCGGGCACGAAGGTGAACAAGGTAGCAGGGCCCCCCTCCGCCCGCCCCAAACCCGCCGAACGAGCCCCCTTCGTGAAGCACTTCACGAAGTCGCGTCTGCTCATCGACACCGCTCCGCGGCGCGAGCCGCTTGCACCGCGGTCCGTCGCCTCGACGATGAGCCGAGCCGCCCAGCAGTCACGCGCGCACGCCACCCGAAGACGAGCGCCCCGTTCGCGACGGGGCGCGTCTGCTACACCACGGCGCCCATGACCGCCGAGCACCTCAGGCGACGCACGTTCGCCATCATCTCGCACCCCGACGCCGGTAAGACGACGCTCACCGAGAAGCTCCTCCTCTACGGAGGCGCCATCCACACGGCGGGCGCGGTGAAGGCGCGTCGCGCGCAGAAGGCGGCGACGAGCGACTGGATGGAGCTCGAGAAGAAGCGCGGCATCTCGATCACGAGCTCGGTGCTCCAGTTCGAGTACGGCGGCATCCGCTACAACCTCCTCGACACCCCGGGCCACCAGGACTTCTCCGAGGACACGTACCGCACGCTCACCGCCGCCGACTGCGCGATCATGCTCATCGACGCGGCCAAGGGCGTCGAGGCGCAGACGAAGAAGCTCTTCCACGTCTGTCGCATGCGCGGCACGCCCATCGTGACGTTCGTGAACAAGCTCGATCGCCCCGCGCGCGACCCGTTCGCGCTGATGAGCGAGATCGAGGAGACGCTCGGCATGAAGACGGTGCCGCGCACGTGGCCCATCGGCTCGGGCGACCTCTTCAAGGGTGTCTACGACCTCGAGGGGCGCAGCGTGCTCACCTTCGATCGCACCGCGAAGAACGCCTCGCGCGTGCCGATGCAGATGCGCGGCCTGGACGATCCGCAGATCGATCAGATCGCGGGCGCCGATCTCGCGCAGACGCTGCGCGACGAGGTCGAGCTGCTCACGGGCGCGGGTGACTCCTTCCAGCTCGAGTCGTTCCTCAAGGGCGACATCTCGCCGGTCTTCTTCGGCAGCGCGCTCACCAACTTCGGCGTCGAGCCCTTCCTCGAGGCGTTCAAGGACATCTGCCCCACGCCTGGTCCGCGCGAGACCTCGGGCGGTCGCGTCGAGCCCGGCGAGGATCGCTTCACGTCGTTCGTCTTCAAGGTCCAGGCGAACATGGACCCGAACCACCGCGACCGGATCGCGTTCATGCGCATCTGCTCGGGCAAGTTCGAGAGCGGCATGCGTGTGTGGCACTACCGCCTCGGCAAGGAGATCCGGCTCGCGCGCGCCGAGCAGCTCTTCGCGCAGGAGCGCCAGACGATCCACGAGGCGTGGGCCGGCGACGTGGTGGGCCTGCACGATCCGGGTCTGTTCCGCATCGGCGACACGCTCTCCACGGGACAGCCGGTGACGTTCGACTCGGTGCCTCGCTTCTCTCCCGAGCACTTCGCCCGCGCGACGCTGCTCGACCCGATGAAGCGCAAGCAGATGCAGAAGGGCGTCGACGAGCTCGCGGAGGAGGGCACCGTGCAGCTCTTCTTCCAGCCCGGCCGCGAGAAGGACCCGATCATGGGCGTCGTCGGTCAGCTGCAGTTCGAGGTGCTCGCCTATCGCCTCGAGCACGAGTACGGCGCGAAGGTCGCGCTCGATCGCCTGCCCTTCGGCTACGCCCGCTGGGTGCAGGGCGCCACGAGCTGCGCCGAGCTCGAGGCCCGCCGCATCCCGCTCGCCGTCACCGACATCGACGGTCACCCCGTCGCGCTCCTCCAGAGCGAATGGGACGTGCGCCGCCTCGAGCGCGACAACGAGAGCTGGAAGTTCCTCGAGACCGCCCCCATCGGCAGCGGCTTCGCCAAGATGGACGCGTGATCGGATCTCCTGATCCTTAGCCCCAGGGGTGACAGACAACCTGGGTGAGCAGTCACGGTGAGGCTCTCGGTGGCTTGTTGGGGAGCTTCGTGATCACGTCGCGGTGGCTTGCTGGGTGTGCTGCGATGATCGCGTCTCGGTGGCTTGGTAGCGGGTGCTGGGAGATGTGATGGTGGACTGCACCCCTCCCTCCCCCGGCCCCTCCCGCTCGCGGGAGGGGGGCAGTCACCGCGAGGCCTCGGTGGCTCGGTGGGTGAGCTGCGTGATCGCGTCTCGGTGCCTCGGGGGGTAGTCACCCTGAAGCTCTCCTTGGCTCGGGGGGTGCGCTGCGTGATCGCGTCTCGGTGGCTCGTGGGCGGGTGCTGGGAGCCGGGATGTGCGCTGCACCGGTGTCGGCGAGCTCCGCAGGCCGGCGGTCGCCCGAGGGCGCGGGCGATCACCGCGGCGGGGGGCCGAGCTCCTGCTCGAGGCCGACGAGCATGCCGCCGACCTCTTCGAGCTGGGCGCGGAGCGCCGTGGTCGCTTGCATGCCAGTGACCGTCAGGGCGCTCTCGCGGGAACCCTTCAGCTTCTCGTACCACTCGTTCATGCGGCCTCCGCCACGCTCGATGTGGCGGACCTTCTCGACGCTCGCGACGGCGTCGGTGAGGTGGCGCTCGGCCGAAGGGAGGTACTCGCGGACCTGATCGTAGAGCTCGGTCTTGCGAAGCGCCTCGCCGCGGCCAATCGGGACGATGGCCTCTCCGGCGCGGAAGGCGCGACTGGCCATGTCGAAGTCGCCTCGCGCGGCATCGAGCTGGAGCTTCGCGTCCGCGCGCACACGCGCGAGCAGCGCAGCGCGGTCAGCCTCGCTCATCGCAGCGATGCGCTCGGTCTCGAGCTTCCACGCATACGCCCCCAGGCCCGGGCCGCCGCGGAAGCCGCAGCGACAGACGTAGACGCCCTCGGCCGGGTGCGTGAGCTCCGTGTTGCCACACGCCGCGCAGCTGTTCGCGTCGTCGACGATCTCGGGCTCACGCTTGCGCGGACGCAGCGCGAGCCCGGCGAGCACGATCACCCCCACGACGACGAGACCCAGAATGGCGAGGTCCATGACCGCGCTTGTCGCGCGCCTGCGCGCCTCGGGTCAACGCCGCTGGGACCGCCGCCTCCCGCGCGCGGGAGGGGTGACCCTGAAGCGCTCGGTGGCTTGGTGGGTGTGCTTCGTGATCGCGTCTCGGTGGCTTGGTATTGGGCGCTGGGAGACGGGATGGTGGACTGCACCCCTCCCTCCCCCGGCCCCTCCCGCGCGCGGGAGGGGGGCAGTCACCCTGAAGCGCTCGGTGGCCAGGTGGGCACAGTGACCCTGAAGCGCCCTGAAGCGCTCGGTGGCTCGGTGGGCACAGTCACCCTGAAGC
>JBILLJ010000152.1:0-20736 GCA_044376125.1 Sandaracinaceae bacterium | reverse complement strand
CAGGGAGCGTGCACGCCCCGTCGAGCCTGGCGCCGCGCGCGTGGAGGTCGCCGAGCAATGCCGCGACGGGCAGGCCGCGTGCGACCAGGCGCTCGACGAGGGGCGCGGTGAGGTCACGAGGATCACTTCCCCCGAGCGTGACGAGCACCGGCGCCGCGCACAGCGCGTCGGTGCTGGGGCCCGGCGCGGAGGTCGCGTGCCGCAGCTCGCGTCGGAGGAGCGCGAACGGAAGCCCGCGGAGCGACGCGGTCGGTCCGTAGTCGATCGACGCGGCGTGAGCGCCTGCGTTGATCACGAGATCGGCGCGCGAGGTGTCGCGCTCGTGGTTGTCGTCGAGGACGACGAGCTTCGCGCCCGTCGCGGTCAGCGCGCCCTCGGTGAGCTGGTCGAGGTGGTAGCCGTCGAGGACCGTGACGTGGGGTCGCCATGTTCGGACGAGCGCGCGCAGCGACGCCTCTGGCTCGGTCGCGCCGCCCTCCCGCGACGGATCGACGACGCGCGCACCTTCGGCTTCCCAGCGCCTGCGCAGCGCTTGCGGGAGATCGGTGGAGACCAAGAGCAGCTCCGCGAGGCTCTCGCGCGAGCCGTGGGCTTCTTCGTCGCGGCATGCCTGCGCGATCGCGAGGCAGCGCAGCACGTGGCCGGCACCGATCCCGTGGCGCGCGTCGGCGCGGAAGAGCACGCGCATCGCTCAGCCCTCGCCGGCTGCGCTCGCTCCGGCGTCGATCGCCGACCGCTCGGCGAGCGCGTCGAGCACTCGCTCGGTGTCGCCCTCGTTCATGGCGGGGAAGATGGGCAGCGAGAGGCAGCCCGCGTAGTACGCGTCGGCGCCTTCGAAGCGCTCGTCTGCGTCCACGTAGCGCGCGAGATCGGGCTGGCGATGGAGCGGGATGTAGTGGACCTGCGGCGTGATGCCGCGGGCGCGCAGGTGCTCGTAGAGGGCGAGGCGTCGCGCGGCCACGCTGGTGAGCGATTCGCTCGGGCGCGGGACGAGCCGGATCACATAGAGGTGGAACGCCGAGCGCGCGTGGGGCGTGGCGAGCGGTCGGGCCCAGCGCAGGAGCCCGCGCGCGGCGAGCCCGCGATCGTAGCGGGTGGCGATCCAGCGACGCGCCGCGAGGAAGGGCCGCAGCTTGTCGAGCTGCGAGAGGCCGAGCGCGCACGCCACGTCGCTCAGGCGATAGTGGAAGCCGAGGGCCTGCTGCTCGTAGTACCAGGGGCCGTCGTCGTGCTGCAGGCGTGTGCGGTCCTTGGTGATGCCGTGCGAGCGGAGCTCGAGCAGCGCGCGGTAGGCGCCCTCGTCCCGCGTGAGGATCGCGCCACCCTCGAGCGTCGTGATGTGCTTGACGGGGTGGAACGAGAGGATCGCGAAGTCCGAGTGCGTGCAGCTGCCCGCGCGCACCGTCACGCCGCCGTGCTCGTACGTGGCCCCGAGGCTGTGGGCCGCGTCTTCGATCACGCGCAGCCCGCGGCGCTGCGCGAGCGCGTGGATGGCAGGCAGATCCGCGGGCTGCCCCGCGAAGTCCACCGGGATGACGACCTTCGGCCTCACGCCACGCCCCGCGAGTCGATCGAGGGCGCGCTCGAGGCTCGCCGCGGTGGCGAGGCCGGTCCGGGGGTCGACGTCGGCGAGCGCGACGGACCCGCCTGCGTAGCGAACGGCGTTGGCCGAGGCGACGAACGTGATGTCGGAGGTGACGCCGCCGTCACCCGCGCGCACACCCGCGGCGAGCGACGCGAGGTGCAAGGCAGCCGTGCCCGACGACACCGCGACGCAATAGGGGGCGCCGCAGCGCGCGGCGATCGCCTCTTCGAAGCGCCCGACGGTCGGACCCTGGGTGAGCCACTCCCCCCGGAGCGAGCGGACGACGGCGGCCACGTCGGCCTCGTCGAGCGTCTGTCGCCCATACGGCAGCGGGGCGGGCGGCGGTCCGTTGGCGGCGTCGACGGTGGGCTCGATCCGCTCGCAGGCAGTGGTGTGCGCGAGGCTCATGCGGCCTGGGCCTCGGGCAGGTGGTCGTCGATGAGCGCGCGCAGTTGCTCGACCGAGAGCCACTCCGTGTTGGAGCTGCTCTCGTAGTGGAACCCGGGCGCGACGAAGTGTCCGCGCCGCTCGCGCAGGTACTGCTCCTCGTCCCAGAGCGGCGAGGCCGGCAGGATCACGAAGTGTCTCGCGAGCTCGGCCGTGCGGAACGAGTCCGCGGGCGTGATCATCTCCTCGTGGAGCTTCTCGCCCGGCCGCACGCCGACGATCTCGATGCGACACTCGGGCGCCACGGCCTTGGCCATGTCCGTGATGCGATAGCTCGGCAGGCGCGGCACGAAGAGCTCGCCGCCGCGCATCGTGGCGAGCGCGTCGAGCACGAAGGACACGGCCTCGTCGAGCGTGAGATTGAATCGGGTCATGCCGAGATCGGTGATCGGCAGCACCCCGTGGCGCCGGCGCTGGAGGAAGAAGGGCACGACCGAGCCACGGCTCCCGAGCACGTTGCCGTAGCGCACCACCGACATGCGCAGATCACGCGAGCCCTTCATCGCGTTCGCCGCGACGAACAGCTTGTCGGCGCAGAGCTTGGTCGCGCCGTACAGGTTCACCGGCGCGGCGGCCTTGTCGGTGGAGAGCGCCACGACGCGCGAGACGCCCGTGTCCAGGGCGCAGTCGATGACGTTCTGCGCACCGAGCACGTTCGTCTTGATGAACTCGAAGGGGTTGTACTCCGCGGCCGGCACCTGCTTGAGCGCCGCGGCGTGCACCACCACGTCCACGCCCTCGAAGGCACGGCGGAGGCGATCTTTGTCCCGCACGTCACCGAGGAAGAAGCGCATGCGGCGGTCTGCCTCGATGCCGGGCAGGCGGCTCATCTCGTGCTGCTTGAGCTCGTCGCGCGAGAACACGACGACGCGCGCCGGACCGTCAGGCAGCCGGAGCAGGGCGTCAACGAACCGCCGCCCGAACGAGCCGGTGCCGCCGGTCACGAGCACGCAGGCACCGGAAAGCTTGGGATCCTGGACCATCTGGAGCATCGGACACCTCGCGCCGCGGCATGAGCCGCACGGGCGTTCACGTGTCAGCAACGCGTGTGCCCGCTCCGGCGCGCCCATCTCTCGGCGCGGCACGGCGGGGCTGGTATGGTCCCGTCGATGACGCGGCGTGCCATCGTCGAGCGCAACACCCACGAGACGCGGATCCGCGCGGAGCTCGGTCTGGACGGTCACGGGAGCCATCGAATCGAGACGCCGCTCCCGTTCCTCACGCACATGGTGGAGCAGCTCGCCAAGCACGGCCTCTTCGACCTCGTCGTGAAGGCCGAGGGCGACGTGGCGATCGACGGTCACCACACGACCGAGGATCTCGGCATCGTGCTCGGTCGTGCCTTCGCGGACGCGCTCGGCGACAAGGCCGGGATCCGCCGCTACGGGCACGCGACGCTGCCCATGGACGAGGCGCTCGTGACGTGTGCGCTCGATCTCTCGGGCCGGACCTTCTTCGTGTGGAACGTCCCCCTGCCGAAGGCGAAGATCGGAGAGTTCGACACCGAGCTCGCGGAGGTCTTCTTCGAGGGCTTCGCGCGGGGTGCGCAGTGCAACCTCCACCTCCAGCTCCACGCGGGCCAGAACCTCCACCACATCGTGGAGATCTGCTTCAAGGCGTTCTCTCGCGCGCTGCGCATGGCGACCGAGATCGATCCGCGCGCCGGCGGCGCGGTGCCCTCCACGAAGGGGACGCTCGTCGGATGAGCGACGTCGTCGTCGTCGATCTCGGGATGGGCAACCTGCGCAGCGTCTCCCGCGCGCTCGAGCGTGCGGGCGGTGCGGTGCAGATCTCGAGCGACCCGGAGATCGTCGCTCGCGCCGCCCGTCTGGTCGTGCCCGGCCAGGGGCACTTCGCGGACTGCGCGCGCGCGATGGCCGGTCCGCTCGGCGAGGCGTGTCGCGCCCAGCTCGCCTCTGGGCGGCCCTACCTGGGCTTGTGCCTGGGCATGCAGATTCTCTTCGAGTCCAGCGAGGAGGCGCCCGGCGCTCCCGGCCTCGGCGTCTTCGCGGGGAGGGTGGTGCGCTTCGCAGAGGGCCTCCGACTCGAGGGCGACGCGCGCCGCAAGGTGCCTCACATGGGCTGGAACGTGGTGCGTGGCGACGGTACGCGGCTCCCGCGAGAGGACTGGTTCTACTTCGTGCACTCCTACCACTGCGTCCCCGCCGAGGCGTCGATCACGGTGGGCACCTGCGACTACGGTGAGCCGGTCTGCGCGGCGGTGGCGCGCGACAACGTGCTCGCGTGCCAGTTCCATCCCGAGAAGTCCTCGGCGGCCGGGGCACGACTGCTCGAGGCCTTCCTCGCGAGGTCCGCGTGACGTTCGAGCTCGTGCCCGCCATCGATCTGCTCGACGGTCGCGTCGTGCGCCTGCACCAGGGCGACTACGCGAAGGTCACGGTGTACGCGGAGGATGCGCTCGCCGAAGCGAGACGCTTCCGCGACACGGGCGCGACGCGGCTTCACGTCGTCGATCTCGAGGGTGCGCGCGCGAAGCAGGTGTCCGACGAGGGCGGCGCGCAGCACGCGCTCGTCGAGCGGATCGTGCGCGAGACCTCCCTCGCGGTGCAGGTGGGCGGCGGCATTCGCAGCGCGGCCGTGGCGCGCCGCTGGCTCGAGGCGGGTGCCGCGCGCGTCGTCGTGGGCACGGCGGTCGTGCGTGAGCCCGCGTGGGTGCGCGCGCTCGCAGCCGAGCGCGGAGAGACGATCGTGGCGGCGCTCGATGCGCGCGATGGCGAGGTGCGCGTCGCCGGCTGGCTCGAGGGGAGCGGGCGACGCGTGGAGGACGTCGCGCGCGAGTGCGACGACTGGGGCGTCGGCGCGATCCTCTTCACCGACATCGGCCGCGACGGCACTGGCATCGGACCTGCCGTCGAGGCGACCGCGGCGCTCCAGGCACGCGTGCGCGCGACGGTGATCGCTTCGGGCGGCATCGGGACGCTCGCGCACGTCGAGGCGCTCGCACGCGCCGGCGTGAGAGAGGCCGTCTGTGGCCGTGCGCTCTACGAAGGCACGCTGGACTACGCCGCCGCGCGACGACGCCTCGAGGAGATCCGCTGATGCTCGCGCGACGCATCATCCCTTGTCTGGACGTGAAGGACGGCCGCGTCGTCAAGGGCGTGCGCTTCGTGGAGCTCCGCGACGCAGGTGATCCCGTGGAGAGCGCGCTCCGCTACGATCGCGAGGGCGCCGACGAGGTCACCTTCCTCGACATCTCGGCGTCTCACGAGGGGCGAGGGACCTTGCTCGACATCGTCGAGCGCACAGCCGACGCGCTGACCGTGCCGCTGACGGTCGGCGGTGGCGTGCGCTCGGTGGCGGATGCGCGCGCGCTCTTGCTCGCAGGCGCCGACAAGATCGCGGTGAACAGCGCGGCCATCGCCGACCCTTCACTCGTCGACGCGATCGCGGCTGCGTTCGGAAATCAGGCCCTGGTCGTGGCGATCGACGCGCGCCGCGAGGGCGATCGCTTCGAGGTCTACACGCACGGCGGCAGGCGCCCGACGGGCAAGGACGCGGTCGCGTGGGCGATCGAGGCTGCGCGCCGTGGCGCAGGCGAGATCCTGCTCACCAGCATGGACCGCGACGGTACCCGCGACGGCTACGACCTGACGCTCACGCGCGCGGTGGCGGACGCGGTCCCCGTGCCCGTCATCGCCTCGGGCGGCGTGGGCACCCTCGCGCACTTCGCGGCCGGTGTGCGCGAAGGCGGCGCCGATGCGGCCCTGGCCGCTTCGGTATTTCACGACGGAGTCTTCTCGGTCCGCACGGTCAAGGAGTACCTTCGCGGCGTCGGTGTCCCCGTGCGCCTCACTGCGGCGATCCCGAACGAGCCCGGCGCCCCGAGCGCGATGGAATGAGCGGTACGAGCGGACATGAGTGAACCGTCCACACGAGTGAAGTGGTCCCATGAGTGAGTTGGGCGCGACGATCGAGGACCTCGTCCGGACGATGAAGGCGCGCAAGCTGCGCGTCCCGGCGGAGATCGGCACGTTCGTCGCGCTCGAGTGCGCCGAGCGACTGATCGAGGGCCCCGCCCTCGTGACGATGAAGGACGTGCGCGTGTCGGAGGAGGGGCTCGTCTCTCTCTACGTCACGCCGCGCTCTGCATCGGCGGAGGCCTCGGCACAGAGCCTCGTGTCCATGCTGGCGAGCTTGCTCGTCGCGGCAGGCACCGCCGTGCCGACGCAGCTCATCGGCATCGTCGAGTCGGGTGGCGGAACCGGGCCACACGCGCTCGTCTCGCTCCGCGACATGCTCGAGGCGGCCCTCGTTCCGCTCAACCGACAGGCCGCGCGCCGCGTGCTCTCGCGCATGATCCGCGAGGCGCGCCGTCCGACGACCGAGCGGCCTCCGCTGCCGTCGGTCGGAGGCGTCGACGACGCGCTGGACTCGCTCCTCGGTGACGCGACGGACGCTCCGCACGCACCGGTCGATGGTCGCTCCACGGCGCCGTACCCGAGCTCGTTCGACCCCGGACCGATCGAGCGCTCGGTGCCCGAGAAGGAGGTCCCGCGCGAGGACCTCGCGCGGCGCGAGAACACGGACGAGCAGACCGCACCGATGCCGGTCGACAAGGCGCGCGCGCCCGCGTTCCCCGACGATCCCGTGCCCGCGCCCAGCGCGCCGGCGCGGCTGCAGCCGGCGCCTCAGGCCGCCCCTCCGCCGGAGGCTCCACGCCCCGCGCCTGCGCCCGCTCCCGCGCCGACCCCGCCGCCGGAGCCCATGCTCTCGCCGCGCTCGCAGCGCCGCGAGCCGGAGGAAGCGCCTCGACGCCCTCGGCCGATCGAGCTCGTCGACGACGCGCCGCCTCCCTCGCGCGGAAACGGCGTGTGGCTCGGGCTCGCGACGATGATCGCCGTGCTCGCGATCGGTGCGCTCTACTTCGCGACCCAGCGACCCGACGTGGTCGATCAGATGCTCGGTCGCCCTTCGCCCGACGAGATCCCGGACGCGGCCGTGCCGCCGCCGCCCGAGCCGGAGGCCGGAACGCTCAACGTCGACTCCACGCCGCAGCGCGCGCAGGTGTTTCTCTTCGTGGGCCGCGGGCCCATCGTGGTCGACGATCTCCCGCGCGGCGTCGCACACGAGTTCCTCGTCGTCGCGGATGGGCATCGCCCGCAGCGCGTGATCGTGCCGGCCGACGCGCAGTACGACGAGGGACCCGAGGGCGCTCGCTACGAGCTCGCGGCGCAGGTCGGTGCGGCGCTCGGCGCAAACGAGACCGCCGAGACCGTCGACCTCGGTCCATCGCTCATGCCGAGCGATCCCGGCACGCCCGGCGACCTCGCCTCGGTGCGCGTGATCACGAACCCGCCGGGCGCGAAGGTGTTCATGCTCATCGGCTTCACCCCCGACGTGCACGTCGAGAACCAGCCCACGCACGAGGCGATCGAGCTCGTGCTCTGGCTCGAGGATCACGAGCTCGAGCGCGTCGTGGTCGGGCCGAGCGACTGGCAGGGCGAGGGCAGCGCGCAAGAGGCCCACATCCGCGCCACGCTCACCGAGCTCCGCCGTCGCTGAGCCGCGAGGAGGCAGCGAGGCGCGACGCCGCGGGCGGATCAGAGGCCGACGACGTGGCCGCCCTCGGGCGCGATGCGGACGATGATCACACCACGGCCCTGGTTCGCGACCGCGACGAAGGCGCGCGAGGCCTGCTCGTCGACGTGGAAACGGACGACGAGATCCTCGGGCTCGAGCCCACCGGGCGTGCCGCGCTCGAACGTCGCACGGGCGCTCTCGATCTCGACGCGCTCTGGGTCGACGAGCTCGCGCAGCGACAGTCCCTCGGGCAGCCGCGCCGCGCGCTGCGCGCTGAGGAGGCCACGCACCACGTCTTCGCGGCGACGTGCCGTGAAGGCCGCAGGCACGCGCTGGCCGAGCCGCAGCGAGTGGATGGCGAGCGGCTCCTCGACGAGGAGGCGTCGCATCGCATGCGCATCGCCCCGCACGACGGCGCCGAGTAGCTCGAACAACGTCGCGCGCGCGACGTCCGAGCCCTGATCGAGCGCGTGGGTGGAGCTCTCGGTCTCGCGCGGCGCGTCGATCGCGCGGCGCAGCGGTCGCTCCGCGAGCAGCGTGCCCTCGGACGACGCCAGGCCGCGCGGAGGCGCACCGCAGCCCGCGAGCCCCATCGCGGCCGAGGTCACCGCGGCCGAGATGCCCCTCACGGCCACGCGCGAGAGGCTCACAGCGGCAACGAACGTGACGTGAGATCGCGATCCACCAGGAGCACGCTGCCACGCGGGATGGGCTTGTAGTCGGGCGGCGCGGACTCGCCTGCGAACGCGAGCACGTAGCGGAACCCGGGGCCCGCCGGCCCGCGCGCTTCGGTGGCGAGGCTGCGCTCGACGTAGAACATCGGCGCGCCGCGGGCCGCCACCGCGGTGGTGCGGCCGTTCGAGACGACGAGGTCGAGCTCGGCCTCCGGAGCGCCGACCTCCGAGACCAGACGATCGACGAGCGCCACCGTCGAGCGCAGCGCGCTCGTGAGCACCTTGTGATCGACGTCGGGGGCATCGAGCACGCCGCGATCGTGGAGGAACGAGAGGAACGTGTGGAAGACGAGCTCGCTGTCGGTCGTGCCGCGCACGTTGCGACGCAGGAAGTCGGGGAGGGTGTCCGCGAGCGCCTCGCGGATCGCCTCGAAGCCGTGCACGGTGCCGTGGTGGGCGAACAACCACTGCCGCATGCGGAACGGGTGCGTGTTCTCGGCGCGGTAGTCACCGACGGACGCCTTGCGCAGGTGGATCACCGCGCAGTCCGTCTTCACGTTGCCGACGATGTCCTTCCAGCTCACCGCGTCGCCGCCGCGGTGGGGGCGCTTCTTGTGGAGGACTTCGCCGCTCTGGTAGAAGCCGATGCCCCATGCGTCGGCGTGCTCGGAGGGAACCTCGCCGACCGCCGCGCGCTCTTCGACGAGCGCCTCGAGGAGCCGATCGGTTCGATTCGATACGTAAGCGACGATGCGCGCCATGCTGGTGTGCTCCGGGGCAGCGTGAGGAGACGACGCGCGATGGCTCGCGCGCATTCTCTCGGTCTGACAGCTCGCGCCTCGGGGCCGCGAGCGACGGTCTGCGACCTACCGGCGCGGACGCTCTCTCGAGCGCCATCGGGGGACGACCCGATGGTCCGATCGACAGTGTTTGGGACGGCCGCGTTCCGTCAAGCCTTGGGTGCCTCGCCGGCCGAGTGGGGCCGTGCCTCCGACGCGCGCTCGTCCTCGGCAGCGCCATCGTGCGGCGAGCCGAGGCCGAGCTCGCGAACGAGCGCCTCCGTGCGCTCGGCCGTGCGACGCTCCGCCGCGCTTGCCCAGGCGCGGATCCCGATCACGATCACGACGGCGGTCGCGAGGATGGCGATCGGAACGGTGAGGTCGACGTCGAGCACGGACTTGGAGGGGCCAGCATGACACGGGCGCGAGCGGCGCTCTCCCTCGCTCGCGCTCGCTGGCTCGCGGGCGCGCTGGGCGTCGCGCTCGCGACCGCGATCGTGCCGACGCAGGCGCGGGCCGCGCGCCCCGAGCGATACGAGGTGGAGGCGAGCCTCGACACCGCGACCGGACGCGTGCGCGAGACCGTCGTGGTGGACGTCTTGGTCGGCGAAGGGGAGCGGGAGGTTCGCCTCTGGCTCTACGGTGACCGCACGGCGGCAGCACCGGCGGCCATGGAGGAGCGCAGCGCGCGGTGGATCTATCCGGGCGAGATCGATCTCGGCGGCCTCGAGATCACGCACGTGACCGTGGACGGGCGCGAGACGCCCTCGACGCGGGCACCGCTCGAGAGCGCGTCGAGCGATGCGTCAGCGCCCCTCCGCTCGCGCGACGCAGGCGGCAGCGATCTCGTCGTCCCGATCGAGCCAGGACCGGCGCGTCACGTGTCGATCCGCGTGGAGGCGACGCTCGACGTGCCCGACCGCTTCGGTCGCCTCGGACACGCGAGCGGGCGCCTCTCGCTCGCCGCGCCCTGGTACCCGCTGGTCCTCGACGGCGAGGCCTGGAACCACGTGGTCCCGCACCGCGTTCACCTGCGTGCCGAGCACGGCGTCTGGACCACGGACGATGGCGTCATCGCGGTCGAGCGCACCGTGGAGCGCGAGTCTGCGTACGTGCCGGTCCTCGCGGCGCCGCGCCTCGTGCGACGCGAGGGCTCGCTCGAAGGCGGGCGCCGCTTCGTCGTGGTCGATCACGGCGATGCGTACGTGCCGCCGCCACGGCGGGCCGAGGGGGAGCTGGCGCTCGAGGATCTCGCTGGCGTCGATCGCTTCGCGCTCCTGCGAGAGGCCGCGAACGATGCGGTGCGTACGGCGGACTGGCTCGACGTCGCGGTCCCTCGGGATCTGGTGGTGCTCGTCGTCCCGAGCCGCACCGAGCTCGCCGCGTCCGCGCCTCACGTCGCGCTCGTGTCCGATCGCATCTTCCAGATCTTTCCGCTCGAAGACCTGCGCGAGACCCACCGCCGCGCTGCGCGGCGCGCGCTGTTCCAGGTGCTCGCACAGCCGATCTCCGCGATCGATCCGCCGCTCGATCGGCGCTGGTCGGAGGACCTGCGCGCGGTGGCGATGCAGGACCTCGACGACGTGCGCCGCCACGGTGCGGGGCAGCGCGTCGATCAGCTCCTCCAGCCGTTCTCCTTCCATCCAGCCGTGGATCAGCTGCTCTACGCGCCGCAGGTCGCCTTCGAGGACGTGTACTTCGGCGCGATCGACGAGCCCGATCCGTTCCGTGACGATCCGATGCGCGCCCGCCTGCCGGTGGTGCGCGGGCACCGACTGCTCGAGTCGATCGCCGACGTGCTCGGCGAGGCGGGCACCGAGCGCTTCGTCGCGATGCTCGTCCATGGCCGCCGGCCGACACGCGAGGCGCTCGAGCGCGTGCTCCCCGGCGCGAGCGCGCGCCTCGCGACGTGGATCGCCTATCCGATCTTCGACGTGAACTACCGCCTCGGTGAGATCACGAGCGAGCGCGTGACGCTCGAGGACGGCCGCGCCCGCTGGCGGCACACCATCGAGGTGATCCGAGACGGCGACGCTCGCGTCGAGCCGGTCGAGGTCGACGTGGAGGACGCCGAAGGCACCCACACGACGGGGCGATGGGACGGCGAGGGACCGCTCGGACGCGTGATCGTCGAGACCGGCGGTGAGCGGCGCACCGTCACACTCGATCCGCGTCAGCGCTTGCCTCAGAGCGCGCGTGTGGCGGACGGACATCCGCGGGCCGACGACGCGACCTCACAGCCCTGGCGCCTGCCACTGCTCAACAACTTCTCGCTCGACATCCTCGCGTCCGAAGGGAACTTCACCGGCCTCGCCGACATCTCGCTCCGGCAACGCTACGACCTCGAGCACACCCTCATCTTCCGCATCGCCCGCACCGTGGCGCGCACGACGGGGCGGATCCGCTACCTCCAGGGCCTCGGGCCGAAGATCCACAACAACCGCCGCATGTTCCAGCTCGGCGGCGGCCTCGCGTTCAGCCGCGTGGAGCCGGGCTTCGCGACGAGCACGCAAGGCGGCTGGGCGCTCGAGCTCGACGTGCTCGGTACGCTGAGCACGCAGCGCTACGTCGCCGATCCGCGCGAGGGCTTCACGGCGGTGGTGCAGCTCACCGGCGGAGGCACGCTGCGCGACGACGGCTCGATCGCGGGGACGGCGCGTGGCTACGCGCGCGTCTCGGGCATCGTGCCGGCGGGCCTGCTCAACGCCTTCTTCTTCCTCGCCTCGGGGGGCTTCACGATCGGCGCGGCGCTCGATGCCGACCGTCAGATCATGGGGGGGCGCTACGGCCTCCGCGGCTTCGCGAACGACGAGCTCGTCGGCAACGGCATGGCCTTCGCGGTGATCGAGCACCGCTACACGTTGATCAACGATCTCGCGATCAACATCCTGCACGGTGTGTGGGCGCGGGAGGTCCAGGTCGTCACGTGGGCGGGCGCTGGCGCGGTGTTCGACACGCCCTCGGGCCAGACGGCGCGCTTCGCGGGCGAGGGCGGGCTCGGCGTGCGCTTCCACTACGAGTACGGCGGTGTGCAACCGGGCGTGCTCGCGCTCGACTTCGGCGTCCCGATCACGCGGCTCGCGCAGAACGGCGGTGAGGGCCGCGCGCTCGGCAACCCCGTCGCGTTCTACGTGAGCTTCGATCAGTACTTCTGACCGCGCGCGCGGCGGCGAGCCGCCGCGAGGAGCGCGAGCGAGACGAGCGCCGTGGGAGCGATCGGGAGCTCGCGCTGCGTCGCGCGGCACGCACATCCCGACGTGGCTGGGCCGCTGCCTGCATCGAGCCGTCCGCCATCGAGCGCATCGCTCGCGGCGTCCGAGCTGCCTGCGGCGTCCGCTCCGGGCGGGGAGACCACGGCGGCGTCGATCGGCACGCCGGCGTCGGGCACGTCACCTCCGTGCTCGTACGCGCCGATCGAAGGCGGGCGAGCGCGCAGGCGCCCCTCGAGATCGATCGCGTAGCCCATCGCCGTGAGGTCCGTGCCCGCGCCGCGCGCGGGGCTGCTCGCGCCCAGGTGGAGATCGTCTGCGCTCACGACGCCCGCCGCTGCGGTGTCGGCGAACTCGAGGTTCGTGACGCTCTCGAGCGAGCGCGGGAGCTGGAGGTTGCCCGTGGCGTTGCCGAAGACGAGGTTGTTCGCGACGCGGCCGGTGACGCCGTCGCCGAAGCCTCGCGCGCCCGCGCTCGCCGAGCCCGTGATCGTGTTGTGCACGATCGTCCACGTGCCGGCCGAGGCGCTGCGCAGGTTCAGGTAGATGGCGTCCGCCGCGAAGCCGGCGATCACGCTGTCGGCGATCGTCACGTTGCTCGAGTCGAGGACGAACACGCCGCTCGCGCCTCCGTCGCGCACGTCGAGCCGCCTGAGCTCGCAGCTCGAGCTGCCGACCTGCACGCCCTGCATCTGGAACTCGACGCCCTCGAGACCCACGCGGCGAACGACGCTGTCGGAGAAGGCACACGCGTCCGAGACGCCGAACTGGATGCCGTCCCAGCCGGTGTCCTCGATGAGGACGTGATCGACCGTGACGCCGTCGAGCCTGTGCGGAGGGATCACCACGTCGGCGCCGTCGCAGCTGCGCGTGTAGCCCATGAGCTGCGTGCTGCCGATGTAGAAACCCTCGCCGCCGGTGTCGTGCACCCAGAGGTGATGCAGCCGCGTGTCGCGCATGACGAAGCCGTCCCAGAAGGGGCGGTCCTCACAGGAGGGATCGGTCTTGGCCATCACACCCGCGAAGCCGGTGTCGAAGACCTCCATGTGATCGACCTCGATGTTCGTCGCGCGGCCGAGGATCCACACGCCGATCCCCGGGTAGGGCTCTCGGGCCGGCGCGCTGACGCGGAAGCCGTGCTCGACTCCCTCGACGCCAGTGCCGGTGACGCGCACGTGCGAGGACGTGTCCTCGATGACCAGCGCGTACGCGCGATCGGGGTTCGTGATCTCGACGACGCCGCCGCAGTTCAGCACCGTGATCGGCTGCTCGGCCGTGCCGTGGAACTGCTGCAGGCGCAGGAAGGGGCGTGTGCCCGAGGTGACGCACACCCGATCACCGGGGCCGACACCGAGATCGTCGCCCACCGCGACCGTCGTGCCGACCTCGAGCGTGTGATCGCAGTCGCATTGTGCGCCTGCGGACGAGACCGCGAAGAACAGAGCGACGATCAGGGCCGACGTGGCGAGGAGCAACCGCATGTGGCCCAGGGTAGGGGACACGCGCTCCGCGTTGCAGGGATTTCGCGGCTACAGCACGGGCGTCGGTCGCGAGCCGAAGATCGCGTGCGTCCAGCTCGGCACGGTCTCGTCGCGAAAGCGCGCGTGCGCCTCTGCGACGCCAGCGTACAGAGGCTCGCGCAGGGCCCGCTTGATGGCCGCGTACGCGTGGCGTGGCAGGCGCGCGCGCTCCGCGAGCACCTCTTGCGCGCGCAGCGCGAGGTGGTCGCGGGCGACGATCTCGTCCACGAGACCGAGCCGCAGCGCCTCGCGCGGATCGACGCGTCCGGCACCCATCAGCACGGTCTCCGCGTGCGGAGCAGGCACGCGCGCACGGAACACCGCAGGCACGAACGGCGGGTAGACGAGCCCGAGCGCGACGCCCGTCATGCCGAAGCGGATCTTCGGATCGTCCACGGTGATCCGCACGTCGCAGCACTGCACGACGAGACAGCCTCCTGCGATCGCGTGACCGTTGACCGCCGCGACGATCGGCGCCGGGTGGAGGAACAGCCGTCGCGTCGCGTGCTCCATGGCATCGAGGAGCGCGCCGACCTCGGAGACGTCGGCACGCGAGAGCGCGTCGAGATCGAGGCCCGACGAGAACGCCGTGCCCGCGCCGGTGAGCAGCACGGGCTCCTCGCCAGCGGCGTCGAGCTTGCGAACGACGTCCTCCAGCATCGCGACGGACATCGTGTTGGGGCCGCGGCCCTCGAGGACGATGGTGTGCATGCGGGGCATTCCGCGCGCACTGCGCTCAGATTTCAAGGGGCGGCGATCTCAAGGGGCCAGTGGAGCGTCGGGCGCGAGATCGGTCACGCGTGCCGTCACGCCCGGAGAGAGCGTCTCGGCGAGCTCGCGCTCGTGCGCGGCGCGCTCGTCGTGGAGCGCCTCGAACACCTCGGACGCGATCGCGTGCGACTCGCCCGTGCTCCACTCCGTGGCGAGCACGGCCTCGATCTCTCGTCGCGCGTCCTCGGCGCGACCCGCGCGCAGGTACGCCAGGGCCAGGCGCGCCCGCGCTTCGCCGAAGGGCCGTGCACGCGCGTTGAGCTCCGCGATCTCGACCGCGCGACCGGCGGGCCCGAAGCGCAGGACGCACGAGAGCGCGTGGCCCGCCACGGCCTCCGGGAAGGCGCCGTACGAGGCGTCGAGATCCCGCATCGCGGCCGCGGCGTGCTCCTCTTGCGTGATCGTGTCGCCGCGAGCGCGCGCGATGCGGGCGCCGAGCTCGTGGTAGCGCGCGCTGTCGGGCAAGCGCTCGAGCACGCGCTCGGCCCGCTCGAGCTCTCCGCGATCCACGAGAATCTCGGCGAGGAGGAGCGCAGCGTCTTCGTCGCCACGTCGCGCACGCAGCGCCGACACGATTGCTCGCTCGGCCGCCTGGAGGTCGCCGCGCTCGCGCGCGAAGCTCGTCTGCGCGAGCGCGAGGTAGCGGGTGAGGCGCTGGTGGGTGTCGGCACCTTCGGCGCGTTCGAGCAGCGCGGCGGCGCGATCGGCGTGGCCGGTGCTCCACTCCAAGCGGGCGAGCGCGACCAGCGCGGTGGGGTGCGGGTCCCTCGCGACGGTGGCCTCGTACGCCGTGCGCGCGGCGGCGTACTCGCCGCGGAAGAAGGCGATGTCGGCGCGCAGCGAGTCGATCGCGTCGCGATCGTCGGCCGAGACGATGGCGTAGCGCTCGACGCTCTCGAGCAGGGTCTCGCAGTCGTCGAGGCGATGGAGGCGGAACGCGAGCACCGCGGCCCGGAGGTGCGGTCCGACGCCGGGGTCCGCGACGGCGAACGCGCGATCGAGGGCCTGGCTCGCGCGACCGAGATCGTCCAGGCCGCCGCCTGCATCCGCGCGGTCCATCCAGAGCGAGGCGACGACGTCCCACTCGACCCACGACCCCGACTGCTCGGCCGCGGCGGTCTGCGCTTCGATGCGCGTGAGCAGATCGTCCGCCTCCCGCGTCGGGCCCGCAGCGGGCGTGGGGGGCGCGGGGGTGGTCGTGGCGGGCGGGCGCGAAGGGGGCGCCTCGCGGGGCCAGAGGAGCGCGGCGAGGGCGGCGAGCGCCATGACGACGACGATCGCGACGGTGGTGGGGCGGCTCATGGGCAGTGGCAGGCGTGGCGTGGGACGAGCGCGAACGGGCGATTGTGTCGTGCGCGCTGCGCGCGAGCGAGAAAGGGAGCGCCCGAGAAAAGGAAAGAGGCCACGGCGTGAGCCGCGGCCTCCTTCTCGAATCAGCCCAGCAGTGTGCTCAGGGCTCGGCGGCGACGCCGAAGTACGGGAACGTCGTGAGCAGCTCGCCCGCGGCGTTCGCCGGCGGGTTGAGCGGGACGCTGGCGAGGGTCGCCGGCGTGTGCGTTCCGAGGTCGAGGAGCGCCGCCGCGAGGGTGACGTCGATGACGGGATCGTCGAGGTCACGGCCGTTCGGGAAGCGCGAGACCTGCGTCGGGTTCACACGAAGCGTGTCGGGAATGACGAGCTGGAACACGCGCGCGCCGCCGCCCGGGAAGATCTCCTGCCCGAGGCACTCGGGGAGCGGGGGCACCGGCCCCGCGCCGTCCGGATCGATGTAGTCCGCCATGGCCATGCTGCAGGGCGTGAGCGACAGGCCGGCGAGGTCGTCGTCGAGCGCGGCGTGGATGCCCGTCAGCGTCGCGATCTGATCGCCAGCGAACGTCAGCATCGCGTCGTCCGAGGGATTGCCGTCGTTGTAGGCGTTCTTCTGAGCGCCCGAGATCGTCGCGGTCGCAACGGCCGGCATGCCCATGCGATCCACACGCGTCGCCATCGACGACGCCTCCGATCGGAAGGTGACCGCCGCGCCGCACACACTGTCGCCCGAGGGGCCAGCGTGCGGGCAGTGGGCTGCGGGGTCCATCACGGCGGGGGCGCCGCCATGATAGATGCGGCACGCGATCGTGTTGCCGTCCATCGCGCCCGGCGTGCCGGCCGGCCAGGCCAGCGCGGTGCACTGGGCCATGCAGTCCGCGTTGTCGATGTACTGCGCGTTGGCCCCCGTGCAGTTGAGAGCCATCTGGGCGCAGTAGCCCGCGCAATCGTTCGTGATCACGACCGGTGCGTCGTTCGGGACGAACGCGTCAGGCATCGCGGGCGAGTCGGGCGCCACGAAGGCGTCGTCCTCGTTCGCCGTGAACGCGTCGGGCGTCGGCGGGGTGAACGCGTCGGCGGGAGCCGGATCGCTGGGGCAGCCCGCGACGAGCAGGCTGACGAGGGGAAGACCGAAGGCGCTGATGCGAAGGATGTTCTTCATGTTCGTCCTCCTCAGCTGCCGAAGCGAGCGGTGGTTCCCCACACGCGGTAGGGGGCGTCGGTCGGGCTGACCGCGACGAGCGGGACCTCGACGATCATCACCGACGTGTTCTTGCCGGCGAAGAAGTCGCGGTCGTTCACGAAGCGCAGGGTGCCCATCGCGAGGGTCTCGCGGAAGCCCTGGAGGTCGAAGAAGAAGGCGTCGGCGCGAAGGCCGACGTAGGCCTGGACGTCGGCTCGCCGCGTCTCGAAGCCCACGGCGCCGACGATCGGATCGGCGCCCGCACCCGGCACGCCCGTGAGGCGGTAGAAGCAGTTGCCCGCGTCGTCCTCGCCGAACCGCATCTCGATCGTGCTCGTGGGCGCGATGCCGTCGGTCTCGTTGTTGTCGATGTGGATCGAGTACACGACGTCGCGGTCACACGGCGTCGCCTGATCCGCGGCCGGCACGTTGGGGCCCGCGAACGACATCGCGAGGACGGCCGTTCGGTCCGCTCCTTCGCCGTTGTACCAGGCGTACACGTCCGCGATGTCCGCGTTGCGGTCCATGCCACCCACGTCGGGGTTCGTGCGCGCGGGTGGGTCCAGGTGATCGGCGGCTTCGACCGTGGTCTGCCGGGTCGCCACGAAGGCGAGCCCGGCTGCGACCAACAGCGTCATCGCCGTGAAGGCTGCAGGCTTCTTGTAGTTCATTCGTTGCTGTCTCCTCGCCAAGTGTTGCGAGCGGGCTCGGCGTGCGTCTCGTACGACGCGGGGCGTCCACCGGATCGCCCTCCCGCGGGATTACCCTCGCCCGGATCCTGGCTCGGGCGCAAGCCCGTCGCGGTCGAGTGTCCGCGCTCAGGGGCTCGGCCGAAAGTTGGCGTCGCACGCATCGCGGGTGCGAGCGTCTCGGGATGGGAGAGAACGATCTCCTGCTCGACGCGTTCCTGCAGCACGTCCGCATCGAGAAGGGCCTCGCCGCCAAGACCGTGTCCGCCTATGCGGCGGACCTCGCGCCCTTCCTGCGCCATCTCGCGAAGGAGGGCCTGGCGATCGACGCCGTGAAGGGGCCGGACCTCTCGGCGTTCCTCGCCGCGCGATCGAGGCAGGGGCTGTCCGCACGCTCGCAGGCGCGGCTGCTCTCGGCCCTGCGCGGCCTCTTCGCGTACCTGGTGGCCGAGAAGCTCGTACGCGCGGACCCGACCGAGCTCGTGGACGCACCACGACCCGTGAAGAAGCTCCCGGTCGTGCTCTCGCGAGACGAAGTGCTCGCGCTCTTGTCGGCGCCGGACGAGGAGAGCCCGCGCGGGATCCGCGACGCGGCGATGCTGCACACGATGTACGCCGCGGGCCTCCGCGTGTCGGAGCTGGTCTCGCTCTCCCTGGGCGACGTGAACCTGGAGACCGGCTTCGTGCAGGCCTTCGGCAAGGGGGGAAAGCGACGCATCGTCCCGCTGGGAGCGCCCGCGCGGCGGCGGATCGAGCGCTGGCGTCTCGAGGTGCGACCGCGCTGGGCACCGGACTCCTCACGCGCCTTGTTCGTCACGCACCTGGGCAAGCCCATGACGAGACAGGGCTTCTTCGAGCTCGTGCGCCGCTACGCGCTCGCGGCCGGGATCGGGCGGCCGCTCTCGCCCCACAAGCTGCGGCACTCCTTCGCGACGCACCTCCTCCTCGGGGGTGCGGACCTGCGCGCCGTGCAGACGATGCTCGGGCACGCCGACATCACGACGACCCAGGTCTACACGCACGTGACCGGAGATCACCTCGGGCGCGTGCACGGCACGTATCATCCTCGCGGGTGACGAGCCGGCCTCGTCGCACGAGGAGAAGGCGAACATGAGCGAGCTCGACGGACGAGACGTGGTGGTGACGGGAGGCGCAGGCGCGCTGGGCACGGCGGTGTGCTCGATGCTGCTCGCTCAGGGCGCACGCGTGCACGTGCCCGCCTTCGACGACAAGGAGGCCGAGCGCTTCGTGCTCAAGAACGATCCGCGCGTGGTGATCCGCGCGGGGCTCGACCTCTCGGACGAGGTCGCCGTCGAGACGTTCTACGCGCACGTGCCTGCGCTCTGGGCCTCGATCCACGTCGCTGGCGGCTACGCGGGCGGATCGATCCTCGAGACGACCCCGACGCAGGCGCGGCGTCTGCTCGCGAGCAACGCGATGAGCGCGTGGCTCTGCTCGCGCGAGGCGGTGCGTCGCATCCGTGCACGCCCCGACGCGTCCGAAGGCGGCCGCATCGTGAACGTCTCGGCCAAGCCCGCGATCGTCCCGACGGGCGGGCTCAGCGCCTACGCGATGTCCAAGGCGGCCGTCGCGGCGCTGACGACCTCGCTCGCCGAGGAGCTCAAGGACGATCTCATCTGGGTCAACGCGGTGGTCCCCTCGACGATGGACACCGGCGCCAACCGCGCCGCGATGCCCGGCGCAGACTTCTCGAAGTGGCCGAAGGTCGAGGAGGTGGCGAGCACGGTCGTCTTCCTCGCCTCGCCGTCGAACCGCGTGACGCGTGGCGCCCTCGTGCCCGTCTACGGTCGGAGCTGAGGGAGGATCGAGCGTGATCCGCGCCTCGAGCGGATCACGCGGGTCTCCGGATCGAACGCGATGCGTCGCGGGTGATCCGCGGCGCGGCCGCTCACGCGCGGGCGCCGATGGTCCGCGCGATCCCCTCGTCGATCGAGACCTTCGGCTCGTAGCCGAGATCCTTTCGCGCGCGCTCGATCGAGAAGTAGTGGTGCGTGCACATGTAGCGGACCGCGAAGCGGGTGAAGCCATCCTCGGGGTGGCTGGCCTGCCCGCGGATCGCGCGTGACCACTCCACCATCGCGGCCGCGCCGTACGCGAACCAGTACGGCAGCCGGTGGCGGATCTTCGGGTCGCCGCGCGCCACGAGCACGCGGTCGACGAAGTCCCAGAACGGGATCGGCTCGCCGTTGGTCACGAAGTACGCACGCCCACCGAGCGAGGGATCACGCACGAGCGCCGCGTCGGACAGCAGCAGCGCGTCGACGAGGTTGTCGACGTAGGTGAAGTCCGAGAGGCGCGGCTCACGGCCGATCCCCACCTTGAGCTGGCCCTTGTCGGCGCGGGCGAGGATGGCGGGCAGGAAGCGGTTGTCTCCGGGACCGAAGATCACGTGCGGGCGGATCGAGGAGGTGAGGAGCGTGCGCGGGTCGTTGGCCGCGAGCACCTCCTTCTCGGCGGCGATCTTCGAGTCCGCGTAGGGCGCCTGCGAGGTGGCCGCGTAGGGCAGGGCCTCGTCGCCGTTCTCGATGTCGACGCCTTGGTAGACGACGCTGGCGGAGGACACGTAGACGAAGCGCTTCACGCCGGCGGCGCGCGCCGCCTCGAGCAGGGTCTTGGTGCCGCCGAGGTTCACGGCCCACACGCGGTCGGCCCCGGCGCGCGCGGTCTGCACGAGCGAGGCGTTGTGGAAGACGACGTCGACGCCTTCGAGCAGCGGCGTGATCGAGCGCGCGTCCGTGATGTCGGCGATGGTCATCGGCACGGGCAGATCGTCGCGGCTGCGCACGTCGGTCGCCCGCACGGTGTCGCCGCGCGCATGGAGGGCCCGAACGAGGTGTGCGCCCACGAATCCGCCGGCGCCGGTCACGAGAGAGGTCGTCACGCGCGGGTTCTACACCGGCCGGGCGCTGGCGCCCGCGCGTCGTGTCTCGCGTCGCGGCAGGTGCGGGCGTGTCGTTTTCTTGCGGGCTTCGATCGGAACCCGTTATCCGGCACGTGCTCGAGGCTTCT